>NZ_BDMA01000122.1:0-598 GCF_002003485.1 Metapseudomonas resinovorans | reverse complement strand
CGCGGATCGCGAAGCGCAGGCCATCTTCCATGGCGATCGGAGCGATCAGGGTGACAACCATCTTGATGTTGTCGCCCGGCATTACCATCTCAACGCCTTCCGGCAGTTCGCAGTTACCGGTCACGTCAGTGGTACGGAAGTAGAACTGCGGACGGTAGCCCTTGAAGAACGGGGTGTGACGACCACCTTCTTCTTTGGACAGCACGTACACTTCGCACTCGAACTTGGTGTGCGGCTTGATGGTGCCCGGCTTGGCCAGAACCTGACCACGCTCTACGTCGTCACGCTTGGTGCCGCGCAGCAGGACGCCAACGTTCTCACCAGCACGACCTTCGTCGAGCAGCTTGCGGAACATTTCAACGCCGGTGCAGGTGGTCTTGGTGGTCGGACGAATACCGACGATCTCGACTTCTTCCTGAACCTTGACGATGCCACGCTCCACACGACCGGTTACCACGGTACCGCGACCGGAAATGGAGAACACGTCTTCGATCGGCAGCAGGAACGGCTGATCGATGGCACGCACCGGCTCCGGAATGTAGGAGTCCAGGGTCTCAACCAGCTTACGAACGGCGGAAACGCCGATTTCGTTGTCGTC
>NZ_BDMA01000121.1:0-343 GCF_002003485.1 Metapseudomonas resinovorans | reverse complement strand
ACCCTGGCAGCGGGTCGGTGCAGCCGGCGCGATCACAGTGCTGTAGCGCCGGCCATTAGCCCATCGGTTTATCTCCGCTGACCGCCTGCTCTGGCACAATCAGCGGCATGACTGCCTCGCCTAACCTCGACCAACTGACCCCTGAGCAACTGCGCGCACTGGCCGCACAGTTGCTCACGCAGGTCGACGCGATGGGCAAAAAGATCCACCGCGATCAAACCGTCATCGAGCAGCTCACCCACGAAATCGCATGGTTCAAACGGCACAAGTTCGCCAAGCGCAGCGAGCAACTGAGCCCTGACCAGGGCAGCCTGCTTGATGACCTGCTCGACACCGACATCGC
>NZ_BDMA01000119.1:0-307 GCF_002003485.1 Metapseudomonas resinovorans | reverse complement strand
TTCACCGTAGGGTGCGCCGCGCGCACCGAGTTGCCCGTGCGGACTTCCTGGTGCGCACGGCGCACCCTACCGATCACCACCTGTTCAAACGAAAACGGCCCTAAAGGGCCGTTTTTCTCATCCGGATGGGGCGAAGGACCGCTGGATTTCGCCGAAGCATGTACCGCTGTGGAACGCGATCTACCGGGAATCCAGATGAAGACCTATTTCGGTGTGGGGCACGTCCCGATGGAAGAAATTCCGCAGCAGAGCGCGGCGGATGCGATGCGGTTCTTGCTGGGCTGACCGCTCGAACTTCACCGTAGGG
>NZ_BDMA01000118.1:0-367 GCF_002003485.1 Metapseudomonas resinovorans | reverse complement strand
CTTGGCGAGCAATCGGTTACGGTGAAATGGCCAGCCTCCGATCCTGAAGGCTGCGCCCGCTTTGTCCGTGGGCTCGCCCAGTGATCCGCATCGATACCATCTGGCTCGCCACCGAGCCGATGGACATGCGTGCTGGCACTGAAACCGCGTTGGCCCGTGTGGTGGCGGTATTCGGTGCGGCGAAGCCGCACTGCGCCTATCTGTTCGCCAATCGCCGCGCCAACCGCATGAAAGTCCTGGTGCATGACGGCGTGGGTATCTGGCTGGCCGCGCGGCGATTGAACCAGGGCAAGTTTCACTGGCCAGGCATCCGGCACGGCTCGGAAGTCGAACTCGACACCGAGCAACTTCAGGCTTTGGTACTGGG
>NZ_BDMA01000117.1:0-350 GCF_002003485.1 Metapseudomonas resinovorans | reverse complement strand
TGCATGACTGGATGCGGGTCCAGCGTGATCTGGTGCCCAACGGATCAGCAACGGCGAAAGCCTTGGATTACAGCCTCAAACGCTGGCTGGCACTGACTCGCTATGTCGAGGATGGTGCTGTGCCCATCGACAACAACCAGGTCGAGAACCAGATCCGGCCGTGGGCCCTTGGACGCTCGAACTGGCTGTTTGCCGGGTCACTGCGCAGTGGCAAGCGGGCGGCAGCGATCATGAGCCTGATCCAGTCGGCGCGCATGAATGGGCATGATCCGTATGCCTATTTGAAGGATGTGCTGACGCGGCTGCCGACGCAGCGGGCGAGTGAGATCGACCAACTGTTGCCGCATCAG
>NZ_BDMA01000116.1:0-1025 GCF_002003485.1 Metapseudomonas resinovorans | reverse complement strand
GCGCCCAAGCAAGAGGTGTTCATGAGCAGAAGATCATTCAGTCCGGAGTTCAAACTCGAGGCCGCCAGCCTGGTGCTGGATCAAGGCTATTCCATACCGGCTGCCTGCAAGGCAATGGGGGTAGGCCCAACGGCCATGCGGCGCTGGGTCGAGCAACTGACCCTGGAGCGCCATGGCAAGACGCCTGAGCACAGCAAGGCCATGACGCCGGAACAACGGCGAATCCAGGAGCTGGAGGCCCAGGTGCGGCGGCTGGAACGGGAGAAAGAGATCCTAAAAAAGGCTACCGCTCTCTTGATGTCAGACGCCCTCGATTAGCACGTTTAGTCGAGTCATTGGGTGAGCACTATCCACGGGCAGAGCTTTGCCGGCTGTTTGGCATCAATCGCAGCAGTGTCTATGCCGCCGCTAAATCAGCGGCTCAAGGTAATCCGCCGCACGCCAGGCTGCGACAGCGCTTGGTGGAGCTGCATGCCCAGAGTCGGCGTTCGGCAGGAGCCCGGACGCTCGCGGCGGCTTTGCGCCAGGAAGGCTGGGCGGTTGGTCGATTCTTGGCCGGCCGCCTGATGAAGGAGGCTCAGTTGTTCAGCTCGCAACGCCGTCGACACCGTTACCGCCCAGCTGAGGGCGAGAGTGCCAAAGCCGCGAACGAGCTGGACCGACAGTTCCGCACTAATGGCCCCAATCAGGTGTGGTGCGGTGACGTGACGTACATCTGGGCCGGCGGGCGCTGGATCTACTTGGCCGCGGTCATGGACCTGTATGCACGGCGGATTGTGGGTTGGGCAATGTCCGATCGTCCGGACTCGCAGCTCACCGGACGGGCTTTGCGCGTGGCCTATGAGGCTCGCGGCTGCCCCGGCGGCGTGCTGTTTCACTCCGACCAGGGCAGCCACTACAGCAGTCAGGAGTTTCGGCAACTGCTCTGGCGTCATCGAATCCGCCAGAGCATGAGTCGCCGCGGCAATTGTTGGGACAACGCCCCGATGGAGCGTTTCTTCAGGAGCCTCAAATCCGAATGGATA
>NZ_BDMA01000115.1:0-1217 GCF_002003485.1 Metapseudomonas resinovorans | reverse complement strand
GAAGAAGTAGGCCGAGTCCCGGAAGCCATAGGCCATCCGTTTGATCACCTTGATGCGGTTGTTCACGCCCTCCAACACACTGGTGTGCAGGGGAAAACGAGCACTGGCGAGGATGCCCCGAGCGTATTTGCGCAGGTTGCGGGCAAAGCGCTGTAGCGGTGCGAGGCCGCTGTCCCGGGCATGCCGCAGCCAGGCCCGCCAGCGCCGCCAGCCTTCCCGCACGCAGGGGGCGTACCAGACTTCCTTCAGAGCATCCTTGAGCACATAGACCGTGGCCAGCGGCTGGTTGGCCGCGAGCAGTTCCTGTAACTGCACGGCTTGCCCGTCCTTGAGGTTTTCGCGATTGCGCAGCAGCAGCCAGCGAC
Organism: Metapseudomonas resinovorans; assembly: GCF_002003485.1. Lineage (GTDB taxonomy): Bacteria > Pseudomonadota > Gammaproteobacteria > Pseudomonadales > Pseudomonadaceae > Metapseudomonas > Metapseudomonas resinovorans_D. The sequence continues at coordinate 852 of NZ_BDMA01000115.1, read as the reverse complement.
TTTGCTTGACCACCTTGCGCGCCGGTTTGTCTTCGCGCAGGAGGTTGGCCTGGTCGACCCGGATACGGTCGATCACGTCACGACCGTAGCGCGCCACCACATGAAACAGGTCGTATACCACTTCGGCCTGCGGGCAGTGCTGCCGCACTTCCAGGTCGAAAGCGGTGTTCATGTCCATGGCCACCGCCTCAATCTGCTGGCAGTGCTCGCCGAGTAATTCGAAGAACGGGCGGATCGCCTCACGGCTGTTGCCGTGCCCCACCCACAGCACCTGCGTGCGCTCGGCATCCATGATCACCGTGGCGTAGCGATGGCCTTTGTGCAGGGCGAACTCGTCCATCACCAGCCGACGCACCTCGCCTGGCTCAAACGCGCCAACCGAGGCTTCCAGGCGGCGCTTATCGAGGGTCTTGAGGGTGTGCCAGTGCAGGCCGGTGAGGCGGCTGACGTGGCTGATCGGCAACAGTTGCAGCAAGCCCTCGAGCCAGACGCGCAAGCGCTGGGTCAGGCGCGACGCCGGCGCCAGCCAGTCAATCCGTTCGGTCACCCGTCCACAATCCAGGCAGTCGACGCGGCGCACCGGCAGTTGGAGCAGCACACGCTGATCCAGCAGGTCACGGTCACGCACCTGACGAATTCGCCGCTCGTGGATCAACGGACTGGGCTTGGCACACCGGCTGCAAATCGGTAAGTGCTCGGCCAGGGGCTCAAGACTGATTAGCAGGGTGTCGTGAGTGGCTTGGCGACAGGCGACGACCGCGTAGCCTGGCCAGAAAGCAGTAAGATCAATAGGATGCACGGCGGCAGCAGGGAGTGGGGGTTGGTGTGTTTGGCGACTGCCAATTTACCCAC
>NZ_BDMA01000114.1:0-479 GCF_002003485.1 Metapseudomonas resinovorans | reverse complement strand
GCCTTCCAGGGCCATCAGAGCGGAACCGATGATGATCGGAGTGTCGTCGCCCGGGAAGTCGTAGGTGTTCAGCAGGTCGCGAACTTCCATTTCGACCAGTTCCAGCAGCTCGGCGTCGTCAACCATGTCGGCCTTGTTCAGGAACACGACGATGTAAGGAACGCCTACCTGACGGGACAGCAGGATGTGCTCGCGGGTCTGCGGCATGGGGCCGTCAGCAGCCGAGCAAACCAGGATAGCGCCGTCCATCTGCGCAGCACCGGTGATCATGTTCTTCACGTAGTCAGCGTGACCGGGGCAGTCAACGTGAGCGTAGTGACGAACAGCGGAATCGTACTCAACGTGGGAGGTGTTGATGGTGATACCGCGAGCCTTCTCTTCCGGCGCGTTGTCGATCTGGTCGAACGCACGAGCGGAACCACCCCAGGTCTCGGAGCAGACCTTGGTCAGAGCAGCAGTCAGAGTGGTCTTGCCATGGT
>NZ_BDMA01000113.1:0-334 GCF_002003485.1 Metapseudomonas resinovorans | reverse complement strand
CGCCATCGAGGCGGAGTTGAAAGCCGTCAATCCCCCGGTTGCCCCAGCCGAACCCCGCCAACAGCCCAGGCGCACACCGCTGCCACCGCAATTTCCGCGCACCGTGATCTGTCACGAGCCGGAGAACACCCAGTGCGCCTGCGGCTGCCAGCTGCAACGCATCGGTGAAGACGTCAGCGAAAAGCTCGACTACACGCCGGGCGTGTTCACCGTCGAACAGCACGTGCGTGGGAAATGGGCCTGTCGCCAGTGCGAAACACTGATCCAGGCACCCGTGCCGGCCCAGGTGATCGACAAGGGCATCCCCACCGCCGGCCTGCTGGCTCACGTGATG
>NZ_BDMA01000112.1:0-1153 GCF_002003485.1 Metapseudomonas resinovorans | reverse complement strand
TCCCGACGGATCATCGGGGGCGGGTCAGGAAGCCGAATCCACCCTGAGGCCGCGAGCCTGCAACGTAGATAGTGCTCCTGCCCGCCACACTCACTCGAAGCCACTCGAACGGTATCCAGAGCCCACCGCAGGTGAGAGCTCGCATCAGCAAGGTTGAGTCGGGTGCAGTGATGATCGTTCTGGATGGATAGGAGGAGCTCTCATGCCCAGTGTCGTCGGTATCGACATCGCCAAGCACTCGTTCGACATTGCCACCCTGCAAGCCAACGGCAAGTACCGCACCAAAGCCAAGCTGGCCAATGACCCGGCCGGTTTCCAGGTGCTCCAGCAGTGGTTGCTCAAGCACAGCGAGGCCCACGCCTGGATCGTGATGGAAGCGACCGGCATTTACCACGAAGCGCTGGCCGAATGGCTGCATGGCGAGGGTTTTCGGGTCTGCGTGCTGAATCCGGCCCAGGTCGCCCACTACGCCCGCAGTCGCCTGCAGCGGGTGAAGACCGATCAGGTCGATGCCAAATTGATTGCCGAGTACGGTGAGCGGCATCAGGATGAGTTGCCGTCCTGGCAACCCGAACCGCCGACGATTCGCCGCCTGAAGGCGCTGGTCCGACGTCTCACGGATCTCCATGAGATCAAGCAGATGGAACAGAACCGTCTGGCGGTCACCACCGATGCCCAGGTCCAGCACTCGATCGAGGCGGTGCTGACGCACATCGACCAGCAGATCAGCGCAACCCTGAAGGCGATCCAGGACCACATCGACAATGATCCGGACCTGCGCGGCAAGCGCGAGCTGCTGACCAGCATCGATGGCATTGCCGACAAGACGGCGGCCCTGTTGCTGGCCGAACTGGGCGATCCCCTGCGCTTCAGGAACGCCCGCGCGATCACGGCCTTTGCCGGGCTGAATCCGAAGCTGCAGGAGTCCGGCACCTACAAGGGCCAGACCCGGATTTCCAAGATGGGCTCGGCGCGCCTGCGGGCGGGGCTGTACATGCCAGCGCTGAGTGCGCTGACGCATAACGCGGCCATCCGGGCGCTGAGCGAACGTCTACGCGCGAAGGGCAAGTCAGGTAAGCAGATCGTCTGCGCGGCGATGCGCAAACTGCTGCACATCGCCTATGGGGTCCTGAAATCGGGCCAGCCCTTCGAT
>NZ_BDMA01000111.1:0-1576 GCF_002003485.1 Metapseudomonas resinovorans | reverse complement strand
GGCTGCATCAGACACTCCCACCAAGGTGATGCTGTTGGCGCCAATGGTGATTCGGGTGTCCGCCCCCAGATCCGTGATGGCGAGACTCAGTGCAAAGTTCGCCGCGGTGATACCCAATCCGGTGACATCCAGCAAGTCCTGCCCACCGGCCGGATTGGCATCGAAGCCGATGATCGTGTCCTGACCGAAGCCCACACCGAATTGGAAGGTGTCATTGCCCAGACCGCCATTCAGGAAGTCGTTGCCGGCCGCACCCACCAGGATGTCATTGCCGCTGCCACCCAGCATGGAGTTGTTCAGAGCGTTGCCAGTCCCGACAAAGCCGCCCGTACCGCCGAAGTACAGATTTTCGACATTGGCCGTCAGGGTGTAGCTGGACAACGAAGTCCATACGTCGTCCTGACCTTGGCCGGCCAGTTCGAGCACGGCATCGCCGGCGTCGGTGACCTCGTACACATCGTTGCCCAAACCACCGACCAACGTATCGCTCCCACCGCCGCCGATCAGCACATCGTTACCGGCGCCGCCGACGATATTGTTGCCCCCCCCATTGCCGATGCCGAGGAAGTTGCCGCTGCCGCCGAAGAACAGGTTCTCCACTTCGGCACCGAGCGCCTGGGCCGACAGCGAGGTCCACACGTCATCGACGCCTTCGCCCGGCAGCTCGACCGCCTGATCCCCCGCATCGGTGACTTCGTAGATGTCGTTGCCGACGCCGCCCATCATGAAGTCGATGCCGGCACCGCCGATCAGCACATCATTGCCGGCGCCACCAGCCATGATGTTGTTCAAGGCGTTGCCGAATCCGCTGAAGTTGCCGCTGCCGCCGAAGAATAGGCTCTCGACGTTGCCGGCCAGCGCCAGGCTCGTCAGCGAGGTCCACACGGTATCGCCGCCTTCCCCGGCCTGCTCGATTACCTGGTCGCCGACATCGGTTACTTCATAGGTGTCATCCCCGGCACCGCCGATCATGAAGTCGATCCCGCCGCCGCCGATCAACACGTCATTACCCACGCCACCGGCCATGATGTTGTTCAAGGCGTTGCCGGAGCCGCTGAAGTTGCCGCTGCCGCCGTAGAACAGGTTCTCAACATTGGCGGCCAGCGTCAGGCTCGCCAGCGAGGTCCAGACGGTATCGCCGCCTTCCCCGGCTTGCTCGATCACCTGGTCGCCGGCATCGGTCACCTCGTAGGTGTCGTCTCCAGCGCCACCGATCAGAGTGTCGGCACCGCCACCGCCGACCAGAATATCGTTGCCGAGCCCGCCATTGAGCAGATCATCGCCCTGCCCTCCCATGAGCACGTCATTGCCGTCGCCGCCAATAAGACTGTCGGCGCCCACCGTACCCACAAGGGTGTCAGCACCCGGCGTACCGTTCAGCAGAACACCCACCTGCCCGGTCGCCGCCGAGTTCACCGTATTGCTGAAGCCACTGTCATCCGTATAGGTGGTCACCACCCGCAGGAACCGCCCGAGCTGAGCAGCGCCCGGCGTGAAGTCAGCTGAAGCCGCGCCGGGAATGTTGGCCCAGGTGGTGCCATTGAGCGAAGACTGCCACTGGAAGCCAAACACCGAG
>NZ_BDMA01000110.1:0-2985 GCF_002003485.1 Metapseudomonas resinovorans | reverse complement strand
TTTCGGTCTGTCGACTTCAACCAGTCGCACCCACAATCACCAGATTGTTTGGGTGTTATATGGTCAAGCCTCACGGGCAATTAGTATTGGTTAGCTCAACGCCTCACAGCGCTTACACACCCAACCTATCAACGTCGTAGTCTTCGACGGCCCTTTAGGGGATTCAAGATCCCAGTGAGATCTCATCTTGAGGCGAGTTTCCCGCTTAGATGCTTTCAGCGGTTATCTCTTCCGAACATAGCTACCCGGCGATGCCACTGGCGTGACAACCGGAACACCAGAGGTTCGTCCACTCCGGTCCTCTCGTACTAGGAGCAGCCCCTCTCAAATCTCAAACGTCCACGGCAGATAGGGACCGAACTGTCTCACGACGTTCTAAACCCAGCTCGCGTACCACTTTAAATGGCGAACAGCCATACCCTTGGGACCGGCTTCAGCCCCAGGATGTGATGAGCCGACATCGAGGTGCCAAACACCGCCGTCGATATGAACTCTTGGGCGGTATCAGCCTGTTATCCCCGGAGTACCTTTTATCCGTTGAGCGATGGCCCTTCCATACAGAACCACCGGATCACTAAGACCTACTTTCGTACCTGCTCGACGTGTCTGTCTCGCAGTCAAGCGCGCTTTTGCCTTTATACTCTACGACCGATTTCCGACCGGTCTGAGCGCACCTTCGTACTCCTCCGTTACTCTTTAGGAGGAGACCGCCCCAGTCAAACTGCCCACCATACACTGTCCTCGATCCGGATGACGGACCAGAGTTAGAACCTCAAGCATGCCAGGGTGGTATTTCAAGGATGGCTCCACGAGAACTGGCGTCCTCGCTTCAAAGCCTCCCACCTATCCTACACAAGCAGGCTCAAAGTCCAGTGCAAAGCTACAGTAAAGGTTCACGGGGTCTTTCCGTCTAGCCGCGGATACACTGCATCTTCACAGCGATTTCAATTTCACTGAGTCTCGGGTGGAGACAGCGCCGCCATCGTTACGCCATTCGTGCAGGTCGGAACTTACCCGACAAGGAATTTCGCTACCTTAGGACCGTTATAGTTACGGCCGCCGTTTACCGGGGCTTCGATCAAGAGCTTCGCTTGCGCTAACCCCATCAATTAACCTTCCGGCACCGGGCAGGCGTCACACCCTATACGTCCACTTTCGTGTTTGCAGAGTGCTGTGTTTTTAATAAACAGTCGCAGCGGCCTGGTATCTTCGACCGGCATGGGCTTACCGAGTAAATCGTTCACCCTCACCGGCGCACCTTCTCCCGAAGTTACGGTGCCATTTTGCCTAGTTCCTTCACCCGAGTTCTCTCAAGCGCCTTGGTATTCTCTACCCAACCACCTGTGTCGGTTTGGGGTACGGTTCCTAGTTATCTGAAGCTTAGAGGCTTTTCCTGGAAGCATGGCATCAACCACTTCGCGTTCTAAAAGAACGCTCGTCATCAGCTCTCGGCCTTGAACACCCGGATTTGCCTAAGTGTTCGGCCTACCACCTTAAACTTGGACAACCAACGCCAAGCTGGCCTAGCCTTCTCCGTCCCCCCATCGCAATAACTAGAAGTACGGGAATATTAACCCGTTTCCCATCGACTACGCATTTCTGCCTCGCCTTAGGGGCCGACTCACCCTGCGTCGATTAACGTTGCGCAGGAACCCTTGGTCTTTCGGCGTGCGAGTTTTTCACTCGCATTGTCGTTACTCATGTCAGCATTCGCACTTCTGATACCTCCAGCAAGCTTCTCAACTCACCTTCACAGGCTTACAGAACGCTCCTCTACCGCTCGTCTTACGACGAACCCGTAGCTTCGGTGTCTAGTTTGAGCCCCGTTACATCTTCCGCGCAGGCCGACTCGACTAGTGAGCTATTACGCTTTCTTTAAAGGGTGGCTGCTTCTAAGCCAACCTCCTAGCTGTCTAAGCCTTCCCACATCGTTTCCCACTTAACTAGAACTTTGGGACCTTAGCTGACGGTCTGGGTTGTTTCCCTTTTCACGACGGACGTTAGCACCCGCCGTGTGTCTCCCACGCTGACACTTCCAGGTATTCGGAGTTTGCATCGGTTTGGTAAGTCGGGATGACCCCCTAGCCGAAACAGTGCTCTACCCCCTGGAGTGATACGTGAGGCGCTACCTAAATAGCTTTCGAGGAGAACCAGCTATCTCCGAGCTTGATTAGCCTTTCACTCCGATCCACAGGTCATCCGCTAACTTTTCAACGGTAGTCGGTTCGGTCCTCCAGTCAGTGTTACCTAACCTTCAACCTGCCCATGGATAGATCGCCCGGTTTCGGGTCTATACCCAGCGACTAAACGCCCTATTAAGACTCGCTTTCGCTACGCCTCCCCTATTCGGTTAAGCTCGCCACTGAATATAAGTCGCTGACCCATTATACAAAAGGTACGCAGTCACCTAACAAAGTAGGCTCCCACTGCTTGTACGCATACGGTTTCAGGTTCTATTTCACTCCCCTCTCCGGGGTTCTTTTCGCCTTTCCCTCACGGTACTGGTTCACTATCGGTCAGTCAGTAGTATTTAGCCTTGGAGGATGGTCCCCCCATATTCAGACAAAGTTTCACGTGCTCCGTCCTACTCGATTTCACTTCCTGGACCCTTTCGCGTACGGGGCTATCACCCACTATGGCCGCACTTTCCAGAGCGTTCCGCTAAAATCCAAGAAGCTTAAGGGCTAATCCCCGTTCGCTCGCCACTACTAAGGGAATCTCGGTTGATTTCTGTTCCTCAGGGTACTTAGATGTTTCAGTTCCCCTGGTTCGCCTCTTGCACCTATGGATTCAGTACAAGATACCTAGGTTATCCTAGGTGGGTTCCCCCATTCAGAGATCTCCGGATCAAAGTCTGTTTGCCGACTCCCCGAAGCTTATCGCAGGCTACCACGTCTTTCATCGCCTCTGACTGCCAAGGCATCCACCGTATGCGCTTCTTCACTTGACCATATAACCCCAAGCAATCTGCTCGTGATCATAGGG
>NZ_BDMA01000109.1:0-552 GCF_002003485.1 Metapseudomonas resinovorans | reverse complement strand
GCCAAATTCGCCGACCACCTGCCGCTGTACCGGCAAGAGAAGATTTTTGCTCGTGCCGGTCTCGCTATCGCTCGCTCGACGCTGGCGCAGTGGGTCGGGCAAACCGGCGTGCAGCTCCAGCCGCTGGTCGATGCCCTGCGCGAAGCCGTGTTGGCCCAACGCGTGATCCACGCCGACGAAACCCCGGTGCAAATGCTCGCGCCGGGCGAGAAGAAAACCCATCGGGCTTACGTCTGGGCCTACAGCACCACGCCCTTCGCCGATCTGAAGGCCGTGGTGTACGACTTCAGCCCCAGCCGTGCCGGCGAGCATGCACGCAACTTCCTCGGCCAATGGAACGGCAAGCTGGTCTGCGATGACTTTGCCGGCTACAAGGCCAGCTTCGAGCAGGGCATCACCGAAATTGGCTGCATGGCCCACGCCCGCCGCAAGTTCTTCGATCTTCACGCGGCGAACAAAAGCCAGTTGGCCGAACAAGCACTGCACGCGATTGGCGGCTTGTACGAAATCGAACGGCAAGCACGGGACATGAGCGATGAAGAACGCGGGCGA
>NZ_BDMA01000108.1:0-946 GCF_002003485.1 Metapseudomonas resinovorans | reverse complement strand
GGCGGGTTTCACGGCGGGGGCAATCCATGAAGCGTTTCATCCAGGGCGAGTGTCGAGGCCAAAGCACGCTGTTGCCCGAGAGCCTGGATGACTACATCGCAGACACCAATCCGGTGCGGGTGGTCGATGTATTTGTCGATGAACTCGACCTCGGCCGACTCGGTTTTGACAGGGTCGTCCCCGCAGCAACCGGTCGGCCTGCCTACCATCCTGCCGTCCTGCTGAAGATCTACATCTACGGCTACCTCAACCGCATCCAGTCCAGCCGTCGCCTCGAGCGCGAGGCCCAACGCAATGTCGAGCTGATGTGGCTGACCGGACGCCTGATGCCGGACTTCAAGACTATCGCCAACTTCCGCAAGGACAACGGCAAAGCCATTCGCGGTGTCTGCCGGCAGTTCGTGGTGCTGTGCCAGCAACTCGGTCTGTTCGCCGAGGCGCTGGTGGCCATCGACGGCAGCAAGTTCAAGGCGGTCAACAATCGCGACCGCAACTTCACCAGTGCCAAGCTGCAACGGCGGATGGAGGAGATCGAGTCCAGCATCAGCCGCTACCTGACTGCGCTCGACACTGCTGACCGCCAGGAGCCGGCGGCGGCACAGGCCAAGGCCGAACGCCTGCACAGCAAGATCGCCGCCCTGAAAACCAAGATGCAGGAACTTCGGGATATCGAGGGCCGGCTTGAGGCCGCGCCGGACAAACAGATCTCCCTGACCGATCCCGACGCACGCTCGATGATGACGCGCGGCACCGGCCTGGTTGGTTACAACGTCCAGGCCGCTGTCGACACCAAACACCATCTGATCGTGACGCACGAAGTCACGAACGACGGCGTCGACCGGGATCAATTGAGTGCCATGGCCCAGCAAGCGCGGGACGCGATGGGCGTGGAGTCACTCTCGGTGGTCGCCGATCGGGGCTACTTCAAGAGCGAGGAAATCCTCGC
>NZ_BDMA01000107.1:0-362 GCF_002003485.1 Metapseudomonas resinovorans | reverse complement strand
GTGCGGCCGCGCGAACTCGGCCGGCAGCAGGCTGCGCAGCTTGCGGGCGCCCCAATACGGGAAGCGCTGGTGCAACTGCACCACCGCCTGCTCCAACTGCGGGTCGCTGCGCCCGGGGCTGTGCAGCGGCCGGCGTGAGCGCTCCTGAAGGCCCGCCTCGCCGTGCTCGCGATGACGGTTCAGCCATTTGTAGGCGGTCTTCGGACTGATGCCGTAGCGTCGGCAGAGCTCGCGCACATTGCTCTGCGGTTGCTCGGCCAACAGCACGAACTCGCGTCGAATCGACATGGTAGTGCACTCCTGCCACGGCATCGCCCGAACTCCCGCTTCGAAGGATCCCGCAAGCCTAGATGCGTTACCTA
>NZ_BDMA01000106.1:0-843 GCF_002003485.1 Metapseudomonas resinovorans | reverse complement strand
TGGGTAACGGGTTGATGGTCATGATGTCCGCTGCCTCAGGTCGACCTGGCGGATGGTCCGGTGAATGAATACCACCTCGTAGACGCCATCCACCGCGGTGGGACGGATGGCGACCCGTTCCCCATGCAACCCGCCGCCGACGAACAGGCTCTTCCCGCGAAACGAGACCTGGCCGATACGCCCGACTTTGAGCACCTGATCGCCCGGCTCGTACTCGATCTCCGGCAGTTGCTCCGGGTAGCCGCGCAGGCTGGGTTGGTAGCGCGTGATCGGTGGACGTTGGTCCAGCGCCTCATGCGGACGCTGCTGGTTGTATTGCTCCCGCCAGCGATCCATTACCTGCTGGCAGTGCTGCAGGTCGCTGAACGTGCGCTGCAACAGCTCGCGCTTGAGCGTCTGGTGGAAGCGTTCCAGCTTGCCCTGGGTCTGCGGGTGATGGGGACGGCTGTGGCTGACCTCGATCCCCAGGCGCAGCAGCCAGACCTCCAGCGCCGACAGACCACCGGCGATGTTCGAGCCCCAAGGCGGACCGTTATCGGCGGTCACTCGCTGCGGCAGGCCATAGCGGCGGAACACCTGGATCAAGCGCGGGCGTACGCACTCCAGGCGTTCGCCGTCGCAGGCCGCCAGGCACAGCGCGAAGCGGGAGTGATCGTCCAGTACCGTCAGGGGATGGCAACGCGGTGAGCGGCGATCCGCAAGGTGGAAGTGCCCTTTGAAGTCCATCTGCCAGAGGGCGTTGGGCTGGCTGTGCTCGAACCGCTGGATGGCCGGCGCTGGCGCCGCGTCGGCGTGGTAGCGCACCTGGCAGCCCTGGCGGCGGAGGATGGCCTCAATGGTGCT
>NZ_BDMA01000105.1:0-343 GCF_002003485.1 Metapseudomonas resinovorans | reverse complement strand
AAACGGGGACCATTACCCATGGCAAGCCGGTGCAAACCGATTTCCTGCCCCTAGCCAAAGGCGTGCCTCGGGACTATCGCGCTGCCGCCGCCAGTCTTGCGCATCGCTCGGACCATCCGGTATCGCAGGCCATCGCTACACAGGCGGTCGAGCAGTCGGTGTCCGTGCTGGACGTGGAGGATTTCGAAGCGCTACTCGGTCGGGGCGTGCGCGGAATGATTGATGGGCATCGTTACCACCTAGGCAACCATCGGCTACTGGAAGAGCTGGGATTCTGTTCGCCGGAAATCGAAACCGCACTCGACCACCTGGAGCGACAAGGAAAGACGGTGGTCATTCTGTC
>NZ_BDMA01000104.1:0-419 GCF_002003485.1 Metapseudomonas resinovorans | reverse complement strand
CCTCGCCTGCCACGAGGCTGGCATCACCGCCTTTGTACCCAAGGCCAAGACCTCGGCCGCCGCCGCAGCGGGTCGCTTTGGTCGCGATGATTTCATCTACGACGCGGCCCACAACGAGTACCGCTGCCCAGCCGGAGAACGCCTGATCTGGCGTTATGCGACGGTTGAGAAAGGCCTGAAGCTGCACCGTTACTGGAGTTCGCATTGCCAAGGTTGTGCGTTGAAAGAGCAGTGCACACCGAGCGCACAGCGGCGGGTGAGCCGCTGGGAACATGAGGCGGTGCTCGACGCGATGCAGTCCCGCCTGGATCAGGCACCGGAGATGATGCGCATCCGCCGCCAGACGGTGGAGCACCCGTTCGGCACATTGAAGGCCTGGATGGGCGCCACTCATTTCCTCACCAAGACGCTCGACCGGG
>NZ_BDMA01000103.1:0-390 GCF_002003485.1 Metapseudomonas resinovorans | reverse complement strand
CCGCCGAAGGCGGTTCCGCTGCTGTTGAAGCGGTCGGCACCGTGTCCGACGCCGGCAAGTCCGCCTTCGTCGGTGAAGAGCTGGCCAAGTCCGATCGTCCGGAACTGACCGCTGCCAAGATCGTCGTCTCCGGCGGCCGCGGCATGCAGAACGGCGACAACTTCAAGCACCTCTACGCCCTGGCCGACAAGCTGGGTGCTGCCGTGGGTGCTTCCCGTGCCGCCGTCGACGCCGGTTTCGTGCCGAACGACATGCAGGTCGGTCAGACCGGCAAGATCGTTGCCCCGCAGCTGTACATCGCCGTGGGCATCTCCGGTGCCATCCAGCACCTGGCCGGCATGAAGGACTCCAAGGTGATCGTCGCGATCAACAAGGACGAAGAGGCGCCGA
>NZ_BDMA01000102.1:0-362 GCF_002003485.1 Metapseudomonas resinovorans | reverse complement strand
TGAAACCCAGGCGCTGGCCTTGTTCGCGGTAGCCGATACGGTAAAGGACACCAGCCGGGCCGCAATCGGCGAACTCCACGCGTTGGGTGTGAAGACCTTGATGTTGACGGGCGATAACCCGCACACCGCCGAGGCCATTGCCGCTCAGGTCGGCATCGATGAGGCCAAGGGCAGCCTACTGCCGACCGACAAGCTCAACGCGATAGAAGTACTGATCAAACACCAAGGCACTGTGGGGATGGTCGGCGACGGCATCAATGACGCTCCAGCGCTCGCGCGGGCCAACGTGGGCTTCGCCATGGGCGCCGCCGGTACCGATACCGCGATCGAGACCGCTGATGTTGCGATCATGGATGACGATC
>NZ_BDMA01000101.1:0-428 GCF_002003485.1 Metapseudomonas resinovorans | reverse complement strand
TTGGCGGCCTGGCGGCCAAACCTGCCCTTGAACTGAATATCGCCACCTTGGCGCAGTTGCCAACTACTCTCTGACCAGTTCAGCCAGCGCGCGCCACCGGCACCGCTTGGCGTGGCTCAAACTCGAGGATGTATCGGCTACCTCCCGCCGCCAAGGACGTATGGCGTATCACCCACCCCAAGTGGTCGGCCACGCGCTTGACGATAGACAAACTCAAGCCAGGTCCGCTGCTGGTGTCGTCATGTGCACCTGTCAGTCGGTCAAGTGGACGCTGGGCTACGGCATCGAGCCCCCCGGTCCCGTTGTCCTCAATCGCGATCCCGCTGGCGTTCAACTGGACCGTGATCACGCCCCTTTCAGTGTGCAAGCAGGCATTGCGCAAGAGGTGGTTAAGCGCAATGGCAACCAACTCCGGAATGGCGGGGATC
>NZ_BDMA01000100.1:0-13033 GCF_002003485.1 Metapseudomonas resinovorans | reverse complement strand
TCTCCCGACACCCGTTACCTATGTCCCCCGGCTGAACACACAGCGCACCCTACGCTCCGACTGCTGAGCGGCGCCTGATGGGTATCGCAGGTTCAACCAGCACCACATCCGTAGGTTGGGCTTCGCGTAGCTCAGCCACAACCTACGCCAATCCCAACCCCTACTCCCCGCCCACCGCAAAGTTCGGCAGCGTATCCACCGGCTGGGCGAAATCGAATGGAATGGACTCCAACGCCAGGCCCAGGTTGCGCTGGATGACGAAGTGCAGGTGCGGGCCGGTGCTGTTGCCGGTGTTGCCGGAGCGCGCGATGCGCTCGCCAATGGACACCGCCTGACCTTCGCGTACCTGCACCGAGCCCCGCATCAGGTGCAGGTAGACGCCCATGGTGCCGTCGTCATGCAGGATGCGCACGAAGTTGCCGGACGGGTTGTTACCCCGGCCGCTCTGGTCGTTCTCGATCTTCACCACCATTCCCGGCCGCGCCGCGACGATAGGCGTGCCTTCGGGCATGGCGATGTCGAGGGCATAGCGCCCCTTGGGGGTGAAATGGCTATAGCGGCCGTTGGCACCCTGGGTCAGACGGAAGGGGCCGCCCTGCCAGGGCAGCGGGTAGCGATACACCACCGGCTGCACGCGCGGATCGCCCATCGCGTAGCGCAATTTGGGCTTGTAGCGCATGGGTCGGCTCGGATCAGCCGGTGCCAGGGTAGCCATCCGCATGCTGCTGCGCGGCGCCAGCACCCAGCGTATCGGCTGGTCCGGGGCACCGGAGACGTTGTCGGCCTGGTCGATGCGCAACTCCACTTCCACCGGCGCGAACAGCTCATTGCGCAGCACCAGTGTTTCGCCTGCTGCGTGCTTTTTGGTTTCCAGCTTCACCGACAGGTCGAGGCGCTCCACCATGCGGTCGCGGAACACGAACACCTGGGCACCGGACACGGCCTTGTCGGTGTAGGTCACCACACCGTTGGCGTCGGTGTACTTGTAGATGGTCAATGCCGCCGCAGGCAGGCTTGCGCCCAGCAGCAGCACTAGAGAAAGGAATCGCCCCAGCATGTCGGCCCGTTTGTTCTTCTGTGCTCCGTGTTGCCGAAGACTAGCAGCGCGAATCTCGCCGGGCGAGACGCTGCCCGTCGGGCTGTGACGGGGTTGGCTGGACGATCAGGCGCCGGGGACGAAATGCTTCTGGGCGGTGCCGCGCGCGATCAGGCGGGACAGGTAGTCGAGCTTCTGCGGATCACGGTCGACAAAGCGGAAGGTCAGCAGTAGCCATTCGCTGTCGGGCTTGGACTCCAGCGCTGCGACCGAGTGCAGGTAGCCATTGAGTCGTGCCACTTCGCCGCCCTCGCCCTGCTCCAGGTCGAGCACCGCACTTTCGAGAACCTGAGGCAGCGGATCGCCGGCGCGCACGACAAGTTGCGCGTCCTTCAGGCTCAGGGCCTTGATCACGCAGGCCAGCACGCCAGCCGGCAGGCGCAGCTGGGCCTGTCCGCGCCCGCCAGGGGCCTGGGCCGCGGATTTGGCCGACGGTGCCGGCACGGCGGGCTTGGCCACGGGCGCAGCCGCTACCGGCGCAGCAGCCGGGCGGACCACCTCGGCCTTGCCGCCGGTGAGGGCGGCCAGGGATTCGTTGGCGAAACCGCCGGCGCTGGGTAGCTTGACCGGCGCGCTGGACATCAGCGCCTCGAGCTTGCCGCTGCGGCTCAGGGCCCTCTTCACCTTGGTGACCAGCTGATCGTTGGAGAAGGGCTTGCCGATGTAGTCGGTAACGCCAGCCTGGATGGCCTGGATGACGTTTTCCTTGTCGCCGCGGCTGGTGACCATGATGAAAGGCGTAGCCTTCAGGTGGTCCTGCTCGCGGCACCAGGTGAGCAGTTCAAGGCCCGACATCTCGGGCATTTCCCAGTCGCAGAGGATCAGGTCGATTGTTGTGCGGGCGAGCATCTGCTGGGCCTTGCGCCCATTGATCGCTTCTTCGATCTGGATGCCGGGAAAGTTGTCGCGCAGTCCCTTCTTCACCAGGTCGCGAATAAAGGACGCATCATCCACCACCAGCACATTGACCTTGGCCATCGACTACTCCTTGGAAATCGGGGCTAAGAATAGCCTTGGCTGATAGCCAATTGCCAAGCCTGTTTGCGACCCGCAGCCGGCCAGTAACCGACGGGTCACTCACGCGGCCGGAAAGCAAAACGCCCGGCACGAAGCCGGGCGTTTCTGGCACAGACGGCAGGATCAGCTCTTGGAAGCGCCGTCGCCCGCACCCGCACCATTGCCCTTCACTTCCTCGGCCATGCGCGCCAGGCCCAGGTGACGAACGTCGGTGCCGCGAACCAGGTAGATCACCAGTTCGGAAATGTTGCGCGCGTGGTCACCGATGCGCTCCAGGGAACGCAGGGCCCAGATGACGTTGAGCACGCGGCTGATGGCGCGCGGGTCTTCCATCATGTAGGTGACCAGCTCACGCAGGGCGGTCTTGTACTCGCGGTCGATGTTCTTGTCGTACTGGGCCACCGACAGAGCCAGATCGGCGTCGAAGCGGGCGAAGGCATCCAGGGCTTCCTGGACCATCTTGCGCACCTGGTCACCGATGTGGCGCACCTCGACGTAGCCGCGCGGGGCCACGCCCTCTTCGCACAGCTGGATGGCACGACGGGCAATCTTCGAGGCTTCGTCACCGATGCGCTCGAGGTCGATCACCGACTTGGAGATGCTGATGATCAGGCGCAGGTCGGAGGCCGCCGGCTGGCGACGGGCGAGGATGCGCACGCACTCCTCGTCGATGTTGCGTTCCATCTGGTTGATCTGGTCATCGATCTCGCGCACTTGCTGGGCGAGGCCGGAGTCGGCGTCGATCAGCGCGGTGACCGCGTCGTTGACCTGCTTCTCGACCAGGCCGCCCATCGCCAGGAGGTGGCTACGCACTTCCTCCAGTTCGGCGTTGAACTGCTGGGAGATGTGATGGGTAAGGCTGTCTTTGTCGATCATTTTCTAACCCTTGTTGAGCAGAATTCTTTTCCTGGTAGTAGTGGCCTTCGACCAATTGTGCTGGGCAAGGAGGCGAAGTGAAGACAGTACGAGTAGTACGGCAAGCTTCGCCGACGCAGTCCAGCGCGATTGGGGGTGGCCACTAGCCGTAGCGACCGGTGATGTAGTCCTCGGTCTGCTTCTTTTCCGGGTTGGTGAACAGGGTATCGGTATCGCCGAACTCGATCAGCTTGCCCATGTACATGAACGCGGTGTAGTCGGAAACGCGCGCCGCCTGCTGCATGTTGTGGGTCACGATGACGATGGTGTACTTGCTCTTGAGCTCATAGATCAGCTCTTCCACCTTCAGGGTGGAGATCGGGTCCAGGGCCGAGCAGGGTTCGTCGAGCAGCAGTACCTCGGGCTCCACGGCGATGGTGCGGGCGATCACCAGGCGCTGCTGCTGACCGCCGGACAGGCCGAGTGCGGATTCGTGCAGGCGGTCTTTCACCTCATCCCACAGCGCGGCGCCCTTCAGCGCCCACTCCACGGCTTCGTCCAGCACGCGCTTCTTGTTGATGCCCTGGATGCGCAGGCCGTAGACCACGTTCTCGTAGATGCTCTTGGGGAACGGGTTCGGCTTCTGGAACACCATGCCCACGCGGCGACGCAGCTCGGCGACATCTTCGCCCTTGCGGTAGATGTTGGTGCCGTCGAGGCGGATCTCACCCGCGACGCGGCAACCGTCCACCAGGTCGTTCATGCGGTTGAAGCAGCGCAGCAGGGTCGACTTGCCGCAACCGGACGGGCCGATGAAGGCGGTCACGCGCTGTTTCGGGATGTTCATGCTGACGTCGTGCAGCGCCTGCTTCTCGCCATAGAACAGGGAGAGGCCGGGCACTTCGAGGGCGACGGTTTCCTTGTCCAGGCGCAGGTTCTGCTTGTCGCGGCCAAGGGCGGAAATGTTGACGCCGTGGCTGTGGGATTCGTGTTGCATGTGTTCACTCCGTTCGTAGCTTCGAGCTACAAGCTGTAAGCCTCAGGCAATGCGGTTCGCGGCGGACGATCAGCTGTCCAGCGCCTTGTATTTCTCGCGCAGGTGGTTGCGGATGGCGACGGCCGAGAAGTTCAGCAGGGCGATCACCAGTACCAGCAGCAGCGCAGTGGCGTAAACCAGCGGCCGCGCGGCCTCGACGTTCGGGCTCTGGAAGCCGACGTCATAGATATGGAAGCCCAGGTGCATGATCTTCTGGTCCAGGTGCAGGTACGGGTAGTTTCCGTCCACCGGCAGGCTCGGAGCCAGTTTCACCACGCCCACCAGCATCAGCGGCGCCACTTCACCGGCGGCACGGGCCACGGCAAGGATCAGGCCGGTCATCATGGCCGGACTCGCCATGGGCAGGACCACCTTCCACAGGGTTTCGGCCTTGGTCGCACCCAGGGCCAGGGAGCCCTCACGCACAGCACGCGGGATACGCGCCAGGCCTTCTTCGGTGGCAACGATCACCACCGGCACGGCCAGGATCGCCAGGGTCAGGGACGCCCAGAGCAGACCCGGGGTACCGAAGGTCGGCGCCGGAGCGGATTCGGGGAAGAACAGGCGATCCAGGGAACCACCCAGTACGTAGACGAAGAAGCCCAGGCCGAAGACGCCGTAGACGATGGCCGGAACGCCCGCCAGGTTGTTCACCGCGATGCGGATCACACGGGTCAGCGGGCCCTGCTTGGCGTACTCGCGCAGGTAGATGGCGGCGATTACACCGAAGGGGGTGACGATCACGGCCATGATCAGGGTCATCATCACGGTGCCGAAGATGGCCGGGAAGATACCGCCTTCGGTGTTCGCTTCACGCGGGTCGTCGGAGAGGAATTCCCACAGTTTGGCGAAGTAGAAACCGACCTTGGCGCCCACGCCCATGGCGTTCGGCTGGTAGGCATGAACCACCTTGCCAAGGCTGATTTCCTGTTCCTTGCCACCGGCTTCACGGACCACGACGCTGTCGCGGTTGAACTCCTGGTGCAGGCCCATCAGCTGCTCTTCCAGGCCTTTGTAACGCTGCTCCAGCTCGGCGCGCTGGGCGGCGATGTCGGCCTGGGCTTCGGCGGTCAGGGCGTCACTCAACTCCAGCTTGCGGGTCTGCAGGCGCAGGCGCTCAAGACCGTGGTTGATGGCGCCGATGTCCTTCTTCTCCAGCTGGTAGAGCTTGTCGTAAAGGGCATTCACGCGCTCCAGGCGCTTCAGCAGCTCGGCCATGGCGGCCTCGCCTTCGGCCACCACCTGGCCGTTTTCCTTCACCGATACGAGGCGGCCGTAGAAGTTGCCCCACTCGCGGCGCTCCAGCGCCACCAGGTCGGTCGGATACTTCTGGTCCTGCAGCCAATCGCCCACCACCCAGGTGAAGTCGCTGCCGTAAACGTCACGGTTGCCGACCTTGAGCAGCTCGCGGGTCATGAACTCCGGGCCGGTTTCCGGCACGGGCAGACCGGCACCTTTCAGGCGTGCACGGGATACTTCCTCGATCTGCACCGCTTCACCGATCACCGGCTTGGCAGGCTCGCCAGGAATGGAGTACTGCGCCTCCACCAGATCAGCCGGCCAGAAGTGGGCCAGGCCGCGCACGGCAATCACCGAGAGCAGGCCGATGGTCATGATGACCGCGATGGAAACCGCACCACCGCTAATCCAGACGCCCGGTGCGCCACTCTTGAACCAGTCTCTAAGGGAAACCTTTTTCACGGATTTCTCCACCGCTTGAGTCTTTCAGTTCCTCCCGCCAGGGGCCGGAGGTTTCGTGTATTTACTCCCTCTCCCCTACGGGGAGAGGGCTGGGGAGAGGGGGTTGCACGAGGCACCACCCTCTCCCGCCCTTCGGGCACCCTCTCCCTGAAGGGAGAGGGTCATCAAATGCCCCTCGTTCCGAGGTGCGCTTTTAAAGAGAGGCGTATTTCTTGCGCAGGCGCTGACGGATCAGCTCGGCCAGGGTGTTCATGACGAAGGTGAACGTCAGCAGCACCAGCGCCGAGAGGAACAGAATCCGGTAGTGGCTGCCGCCGACTTCCGACTCCGGCATTTCCACGGCCACGTTGGCGGCCAGGGTGCGCATGCCTTCGAAGATGTTCACTTCCATCACCGGGGTGTTGCCGGTGGCCATCAGCACGATCATGGTCTCGCCCACTGCGCGGCCGAGGCCGATCATCAGGGCGGAGAAGATGCCGGGGCTGGCGGTCAGCAGAACCACACGGGTCATGGTCTGCCAAGGCGTGGCGCCCAGGGCCAGGGAACCGTAGGTCAGGCTGCGCGGCACGCTGAACACGGCGTCTTCGGCGATGGAGAAGATGTTCGGGATCACCGCGAAGCCCATGGCCAGGCCGACGATCAGGGCGTTGCGCTGGTCGTAGGTGATGCCCAGGTCATTGCTGATCCACAGGCGCATGTCACCGCCGAAGAACCAGTTCTCCAGCAGCGGGCTCATGCCCAGGGCGAACCAGGCAGTGAGGCCTACAACCGGGATCAGGATGGCTGCTTCCCAGCCGTCCGGTACGCGCAGGCGGATGGACTCCGGCAGACGACTCCAGATGAAGCCGGCCAGCAGGATGCCGACGGGGGTCAGCAACAGCAGGCTGAAAATGCCCGGCAGGTGGCCTTCCACGTAGGGCGCCAGGAACAGGCCGGCGAAGAAGCCCAGGATCACGGTGGGCAGCGCTTCCATCAGCTCGATCACCGGCTTCACCTTGCGGCGCATCGACGGAGCCATGAAGTAAGCGGTGTAGATCGCGGCGGCGATGGCCAGCGGAGCAGCCAGCAGCATGGCGTAGAAGGCTGCCTTCAGGGTGCCCCAGGTCAGTGGCGCCAGGCTCAGCTTGGGTTCGAAGTCGGTGTTGGCGGCGGTCGACTGCCAGACGTACTTGGGCTCGTCATAGCTCTCGTACCAGACCTTGCCCCACAGCGCGCTAAACGACACTTCCGGGTGCGGGTTGCTGAGGCGGAACGGCAGCAGCTTGCCACCCTCTTCGACCACGATGCGGTTGGCGCGCGGCGACAGGGCGAGCATGCCAGTGCTCTCGGCAACAGGCTCGACCAGCAGGGTACGGTGGGCGGTGCTGTGGAACACGCCGAGGTGACCGGTGGCGTCCAGGGCGACGAAGCCCTTGCGACGCTCTTCGGCACTGATTTGCACCACCGGGCTGGTGCCCAGCTGGAAGTCACGGATGTGCTTCAGGCGCGAGGAGCCGTCCGGGTCGCGGGCCATGAACCACTGGGCGATGCCGCCCTTGGAATCCCCCACCATCAGGGAAATGCCGCCCAGCAGCATGTTGCTGGCGGTGACCTCGCGCTCGCCGTCTTCCAGCAGCTTGTAGCGGCCATTCAGGGCATGCTCGCGCAGGCTGAAGACGTCGGCCTGGGCTCGGCCGTTGAGCACATAGAGCCACTGGTGGCGCGGGTCGATGTAGATCGCCTTGATCGGCTCGACCATCTGCGGCAGCTCGACGCGGCTCTGCTCCTGGGTGGTTTCGCCGGTCAGCATGTTCTCTTCGCTGACTACCTGCTGCACGTGCAACTGGTTGCCGGTGGAACCGGCGAGGATCAGCGTCTCGTCATTGATGCTGAGGGCTACGTGCTCGATCGCGCGGCCCTGGGCATCCAGCGCCATGGGGGCTTCACCGTAAGGGAAGCTGACAAGGGGCTCGATGGTCTTGTGGTTGTCCGGGTAGGTGATCTTGTAGCTGTGCTTGAAGATCAGCGCCTGGCCGTTGGACAGGCCCAGTACCACCAGCGGGCTGCCGGGCTGGTCCTGACCGATGGAGACCACGCTGGCGCCCGCCGGCAGCGGCAGTTGCTGGCGCTTGAGGGCGCTGCCGTCCTTGCTCGAGAAGAACTGCACCTCACCCTTGTCGGCAACGCGCATGCCGACCATGTTCTGCTCTTCCAGGGCCAGCAAAAGGGGCTTGCCGGCATCCTGCTGCAGCCAGGCGGGGCTCTGCTCCTTGCGCGCGGTCAGTTCCGCGCCCTTGAACAGCGGCAGCACCACATAGGCCAGATAGAAGAAGATCAGGGTAATGGCACCCAGAACGGCGAGACCGCCTACCAGCACGTACCAGCGGGTCAGGCGATCCTTCAGCGCACGCATCTTGCGCTTGCGCACCAGCGCAGGCGTATTGAAGTCGATGCGGGCGGGCGGGTTCTTCGGAGTATTCAGGGAGTTGGCCAGGTCAGTCATGGATTCGGGCTCTTGCCACAGTCAGCGCGCGCAGGCTTTTACGATGGGGGCACAGACTACGGGCTTCGTGTGACAGAAAGATTACAGCGAGTTGACGTGGCGAAGCCCACCCGGAGGAATCCTCGGGCGGGCTTCTGCGACGGGGGTCTCCCGTCGTCCTTGCTTCCTTGCGGAGCGGCACGCATGAGGCGGCCGCTCCCTTATCTGGCCTGGATTACAGGCCCAGATCTTTCAGTGCTTTCTCGGCAACCTTGGCCGGGACCGGGATGTAACCGTCCTTGACCACGACTTCCTGACCCTGCTTGGACAGGACCATCTTCACGAACTCGGCTTCCAGGGGAGCCAGCGGCTTGTTCGGCGCCTTGTTCACGTAGACGTACAGGAAGCGGGACAGCGGGTAGCTGCCGTTCAGGGCGTTCTGCTCGTTGTCTTCAACGAACTCGCCACCTTCTTTCTTGGCCAGGGCAACAGTCTTCACGCTGGAAGTCTTGTAACCGATGCCCGAGTAGCCGATGCCGTTGACGGACTGGCTGATGGACTGGACGACGGAAGCGGAGCCCGGTTGCTCGTTCACGTTCGGCTTGAAGTCGCCTTTGCACAGGGCTTCTTCCTTGAAGTAGCCGTAGGTGCCGGATACCGAGTTACGACCGAACAGCTGGATCGGCTTGGAAGCCAGGTCGCCAGTCACGCCCAGGTCACCCCAGGTTTTGATGCTGGCGGTGCCACCGCACAGGCGGTTGGCGGAGAAGATCGCGTCGACCTGCTGCATGGTCAGGCCTTTGATCGGGTTGTCCTTGTGCACGAAGATCGCCAGGGCATCGACGGCAACCGGCACAGCGGTCGGCTTGTAGCCGTACTTCTGCTCGAAGGCCTGCAGCTCGACGTCTTTCATCTTGCGGCTCATCGGGCCCAGGTTGGCGGTGCCTTCGGTCAGAGCCGGCGGCGCAGTGGAGGAACCGGCGGCCTGAATCTGGATGTTCACGTTCGGGTATTCGCGCTTGTAAGCCTCGGCCCACAGGGTCATCAGGTTGGCCAGGGTGTCGGAGCCAACGCTGGAAAGGTTGCCGGAAACACCAGTGGTCTTCTGGTAGGCCGGAATGGACGGGTCAACGGCAGCAACCGCGCTGGCGGTAGCAACGCCGGCGGCGACGAAGGTGAGGGCCGCCATCAAACGCTTCAGTTTCATGCCTTGCTCCTAAGCAGGACGAGGGGGTGAATTCAACGGGGGCCAGTATCGAGAGGCCGTATGACCACTCTATGAATTGATTGTGACAATTGGATGAAAGGCCATCACCCGCTGTCCAAGGGTGGATCAAGACCCGCGATTCATACGGAGATAGTCCCCATGAAGCCCCTTCCCCTGCTGCCCTTCGCCCTCCTGGCACTCTGCACCGCGTGCAGCGAAATGGCCACGTTGACGGTCGAGGACGGCACCGGTCCCGACCCGCTGCTGCCACCACCGAGCCGCAGCATCATCCCCACGGTCAATGTCGCCCCGGCCGTCGGCTGGGCACAGGGCGCCACTCCCGTGGCGGCCAAGGGCACCCGCGTCCAGGCCTTCGCCGAGGACCTGCAGCATCCGCGCTGGCTCTACGTGCTACCCAATGGCGACGTGCTGGTGGCCGAAAGCGCCGCGCCCGGCACCGACAAGCCGGCAGGTATCAAGGGCTGGGCCGCCGGTTTCCTGATGAAGCGCGCGGGCTCGCAGGTGGCCAGCGCCAACCGTATCTCCCTGCTGCGGGACATCAACGGCGATGGCGTCGCCGACCTGCGCAGCACCTTCCTCAGCGGCCTCAACTCGCCCTTCGGCATGGTGCTGGTGGGCAAGGACCTCTACGTCGCCAACGCCGATGCCCTGATGCGCTTCCCCTACGAAAAGGGCGCCACGGAGATCAGCGAGCCGGGCACCAAGGTCACTGACCTGCCCGCCGGCCTCAACCACCACTGGACCAAGAACGTCATCGCCAGCCGCGATGGCCGCAAGCTCTATATAACGGTGGGCTCCAACAGCAACGTCGGCGAGAACGGCATGGAGGCCGAGGAAGGTCGAGCCGCCATTTGGGAACTGGACCGCGCCAGCGGTAACAAGCGCCTCTTCGCCACCGGCCTGCGCAACCCCAACGGCATGGCCTGGGAGCCGCAGACCGGCAAGCTGTGGACCGCCGTGAACGAACGCGATGAGCTGGGCAGCGACCTGGTGCCCGACTACATCACTTCGGTGAAGGACGGCGGCTTCTACGGCTGGCCCTACAGCTACTACGGCCAGCACGTGGACGATCGGGTCCAGCCCCAGCGCCCCGACCTGGTGTCCAAGGCCCTGGTGCCTGACTACGCCCTGGGCCCGCACACCGCTTCCCTCGGTATCGCCTTCGCCAAGGGCAGCAAGCTGCCGACCTTCCAGAACGGCCTGTTTGTCGGCCAGCACGGCTCCTGGAACCGCAAGCCCCACAGCGGCTACAAAGTGATCTACGTGCCCTTCAAGGGCGGCAAGCCCAACGGCCAGCCGGTGGACGTGCTGACCGGCTTCCTCGACGAGCAAGGCAACGCCCAGGGCCGCCCGGTGGACGTCAAACTCGACAGCAAGGGCGCCCTGCTGGTGACCGACGATGTGGGCAATAAGGTCTGGCGGGTGAGTGCGGCGAAGAAGTGAAGCTCTCGTAGGATGGCGTAGAGCGGAGCGAAACCCATCACCGCGGAACGATGGGTTTCGCGGGCTCTACCCATCCTACGAATCACAGACTGAGCGGGAAACTCAGCGCTTCTTCGCGATCAGGAACAGGCCGATCAACATCGCCACGCCACACAGGGCCGCAACGTAATACGCAGGGCCCAGGCGGTCCCACTTCATCAACAGCGACACCACCATCGGCGTCAGGCCGCCGAAGATGGCGTAGGCCAGGTTGTAGGAGAACGACAGGCCGGAGAAGCGCACCACCGCCGGGAACGCCTTGACCATCACATAGGGCACAGCGCCGATGGTGCCAACGAACAGGCCGGTGATGGCGTAGAGCGGGAACAGCCAGTCCGGATGGGCCTGGAGGCTGGTGTAGAAGGTCCAGGAACTGATGGCCAGCAGCGCGCCGCCCACCAGGAAGGTGCGCCCGGCGCCGATACGGTCGGCGATCGCCCCCGACAGCACACAGCCGATGGACAGCAGCACGATGGCCAGGCTGTTGGCCTTCAGCGCCGTGGCGGCTTCGAAGCCATACACGGTCTGCAGCAGGGTCGGGGTCATCAGGATCACGACGACGATGCCGGCGGACAGCACCCAGGTCAGCAGCATCGACAGCACCACGGCACCGCGGTGCTCGCGCAGCACGGTCTTCAGCGGTACCTCCGCCGCCAGAGCCTTGCGCTGCTGCATCTCGGCGAAGACCGGGGTCTCGTGCAGCCAGCGGCGCAAATACATCGCGAACAGCCCGAACACGCCGCCCACCAGGAACGGCAGGCGCCAGGCCCAGTCCAGTACCTCGGCCGGGGTGTAGATGCTGTTGATCAGGGTGGCCATCAGCGAACCCAGCAGGATGCCGGCGGTCAGGCCCGACGTCAGGGTGCCGCAGGCGTAACCCACATGGCGCGCGGGCACGTGTTCGGAGACGAATACCCAGGCGCCCGGCACTTCGCCGCCAATGGCCGCGCCTTGCACCACGCGCATCAGCAACAACAACAGGGGTGCCCAGATGCCGATCTGCTCATAGGTGGGCAACAGGCCCATCACCAGCGTCGGGATCGCCATCAGGAAGATGCTCAGGGTGAACATGCGCTTGCGGCCCAGCAGGTCGCCGAAGTGCGCCATGACGATGCCGCCCAGGGGGCGCGCCAGGTAGCCGGCGGCGAAAATGCCGAAGGTCTGGAACTGGCGCAGCCATTCCGGCATTTCGGCGGGGAAGAACAGCTTGCCCACCACGGCGGCGAAGAACACGAAGATGATGAAGTCGTAGAACTCCAGGGCGCCGCCCAGGGCGGAGAGCGACAGGGTCTTGTAATCGCTGCGGGTCAGCGGGCGCGAGGCGGGCGCCTCGGCGTCGAGCACGGAAGACATGGGAGGATTCTCGTCTGGGGGTGCGGGGCGTTCTCCGCTACTTGGGCGGAAAAATCGCCTGGCAACATATCAAAAAGCGTCAAATGTACACAGTCTCAGCCACAAAACCGCCTCTGGCGCGCCAGAGCGGTCGTCGGACGACATGCCGTGGCTATATACTGCGCGCAGTTCAGCGCATGTCGGCATGCAGTGGGTCGGCGGCGCACAGGGAAGGAAGGGCTAACTCCCCGTTCCAGGCATTGGCGCCACACACACGAAACAGGCTATTCGGCATGATCGATATCGAAGAAGAAGAGAATCTGACCCCGCAAGGCGACCTCGCCCTGCAGCTCACCGCGCTCCCGCGTGAAACCAACGGCTTCGGCGATATCTTCGGCGGCTGGCTGGTTTCCCAGATGGACCTGGCCGGCACCGCCATGGCGAGCAAGGTAGCAGCAGGCCGCGTGGCCACCGTAGCCATCGACCGCATGGCCTTCCTGGTTCCGGTAGCCGTGGGCGCCCAGCTCTCCTTCTATACCCAGACCTTGGAAATCGGCCGCAGCTCGATTCAGATGCTGGTGGAAGTCTGGAGCGATGACCCGCTTTCCAGCGAATGGCGCAAGGTCACCGAAGCGGTGTTCGTCTTCGTCGCCATCGACGGCAGCGGCCGCACCCGCCCGGTCCCGCCGCGTCGGGGCTGACCACCAGCACAGAAAGGGCCGCATCAGCGGCCCTTTTTATGGTTCTTCACGGATTACCGGGGAAGGCGGCTTTGATTTTCATGAAAAAGAAGTCGCTGTCCCGATAGCCGTAGGCCATGCGCTT
>NZ_BDMA01000099.1:0-6094 GCF_002003485.1 Metapseudomonas resinovorans | reverse complement strand
TCCCGACACCCGTTACCTATGTCCCCCGGCTGAACACTGTGCGCACCGACTTCAGGTTCAGCTTCGACATCCCGTCAAACCGCCGGTGCGCACGGCGCACCCTACCGGATCCGCTTCATCCTGCTAGCCCGGGGATTCGAACCGTCACAGGCAGTGCCGGTGACTCATGACCGCGTTCAAATGAATGCCCCGGCAGCTTCTTGCGGTTCAGCCCGGGACGAACATGTATCCCACGCCACGCACGGTGCGAATGATCTGTGGCTTGTCCGGGTCCGCTTCCAGCTTGCGCCGCAGGCGCGCTATGCGGATGTCGATGGAGCGGTCGAAGGGATTCCAGTCACGATGCTGCGTCAGGTTCAGCAACTGGTCGCGGGACAGCGGCCGGTTGGGGCGCTGGGCGAAGGCCTGGAGCAGGTCGAACTCCATGGCCGTCAGCGGGATTTCCTCGCCCGCCGCATCGAACAGTTGGCGACTCTGCAGGTCGAGACGGCAAAGGCCGAGCTGCAGGCAGGGATTGTCGCTTTCCGTGGCGGCCACGGCCGTTGGCGATGGGGCACGGCGATATCGCCGCAGCACGGTCTTCAGTCGCGCCAGTAGCTCCCTGGGATCGAAGGGCTTGGCAATGTAATCGTCAGCCCCCACCTCCAGGCCGATGATGCGATCCAGTGGCGTGCCGGCGCCAGACACCATGATCACCGGCAGGTCGTGATGCTCGCGCAGGTAGCGCGCCAGGCTGAGGCCGTCCTCGCCGGGTAGCCCGACATCCAGCAGCACCAGGTCGGGCAACGCTTCGGCCAGCCGTGCCCGCATCTGGCGGCTGTCGGCCACCGCGTGGACCTGGTAGCCCTGGCCGCCGAGGTAATCCAGCAATAACTCGCGGATCGCCTCGTCGTCGTCCACCACCAGGATGCTGATCTGTTCGGCCATGGGCCCGCGCCTCGCGCCTGCTTCAGACCCAGCGACTATAGCGCGCCATGGCGACGCGCGCGGAATCAGCGGACGGTGAAGTTCTGTTCAGCCAACAGGCGGTCGCCCTGGAAGACCATGAAACGCCACTCACCCGGCACCACTTCGTAGTGCTCGGTGAACTCGAAGGCCATCACGTCGGTGGGAGCGCCCGGCGCCATCTTCTGCTCCACCACGAACTTGTCGTGGCGCTTGCCATCCGGGGTAACCACGCCTGGGGTGAGGTAGAGCAAGGTCAGCGGCGCGTCCTTTTCCTGCTTGCCGAGCAAGGTGTAGCGCATGCCGAACTTGGTACCGAGCTTGGCTGGAATTTCGTCAGTCTGTTCGATGGTCTGGTTGCTGCGGGTCAGAACACGCTCGCCCGGCTGGTAGTCCTGGTACTGGGATTCGAAGATGCCGTATTCCACCGGCCCATCCACTCGCACATCAGCCTGGGCAACGCTGGAAGCCAGGCCGAGGGCCACGAGTGCTGTCATTCGAAAGGGGATCATGTCGCGCTCCTTGTTTGCGGTGGCGCGAGGTTATGACGTGCCCATGACATCCTTGTGACAGAGTTACTGCGCGCCATCACGCTGGTGCTTGCGGGGCAGCACGGCAAGGAAGTTGTCCCGCGCCACCTTGCGCGCCACCGACGCCGGCAAGGCGTCGAGGAAGGGATCGTAGGCCGTCAGATAGTCACCCAGCCCGTCAAAGCGCCCCACCACATCCGAGCCCAGCATGAAGCGGTCCGGATACCGTTCCACCAGCTTCAGCCAACGGCGGTCCGGCTTGCCGTCGGCGTCCAGCAGATAGGGTTCGAGCACGCTCCATGACAGGTCGATATAGAGGTTGGGATAGGCCTTGAGCATTCGCGTCAGCGTCGGCAGAAGGAAGTCCATCTTCGTCTGGTGACGGTGGATTTCCAGGCTGGCGCCGGCGTGGGCCCAGATGAAGCGCACATGGGGATGGTTGCGCAGGGGCTCCTCCACTTCCTGCAAGTAGAGAGGGTTGCGCTCGCGCTGGGAGGTGATGTTCGAGTGCAGCAGCACCGGCAGGTCGTACTCGGCCGCCAGGTGATAGACGCGGCTCATCGCCTCGTTGTTGGCCCGTGGCGTGTCGCCATCGATCAGGGCAGTGAGGTTGTCGTGACGGGTGAATACTTCACCGATACCCTGCCAGAGCCCGGGGTCCAGCTCCAGCATGCGGCGAATGTGCGCATCGGAATTCTTGTCATTGGGGTTGAAGCCGCTCAGGAACGGATGGAAGCGCTTGCGTTGCCCGGCCGGCAGTTGCTTCACCGCCGCGGCCACCTGCACGTCGGTGGCGCTGTACCAGTAGGCGGCGGCGTCGTCCCCGGCGTAGTAGCGCGGCCGCTTGGGCTCGTCCTCGTGCCATTTCTTGGCCACCGGAATGCCGGAAATCATCACATGGTCGATGTTTCCCTGGTCCATCGCCTTCAGCAGGGCCTTCATTCCATCGCTTTCCTGGAAGAAGTCCACGTAATGCAGATGGGCGTCGCTGTAGCGGTACTCATGCGCTTCAGCCGTCAGGGTGGCCGCCAGCAGCAGTGCGGCAAGACGGGGCCTCAGTCGATACAAGACACTTCCTCCGGAAAAGCTGAGCGACTGTAGACCGGCATCCGCCGGCGTGCGTTCAACGCACGCGGCCTGCTGCTGGCCGTCGCCCTTTGCGTTAGCCTAGCCAGGACTCGATCCGCTCATTGGCCAGGAGGCCCTCCATGACAATCCGTCTCACCCGTGATTCCGCCAACGGTACCCGCCAGCGCATCGAACTGGACGGCAAGGCACCGCTGTTCACCGACCTGCCGACAGAGCTGGGTGGCGCTGGTGCAGACCCCGAGCCCCATGATTACTTCGATGCGGCCCTGGGCAGCTGCAAGGCGCTGACCGTCACCTACTACGCGCAGAAGAATGGCATCCCGCTGACGGGGGTGGACGTCGACGTAACCCGCGACGACAGCGAGGAACGCAAGGGGCATTACCGCCTGGACGTGAAGCTGACCCTGCGCGGCGCCCTCACCGATGAGCAGCGCGCCACCCTGCTGCGCATCGCCGACAAGTGCCCGTTACACAAGTTGATGACCCAGGTGGAAGTGAGCATCGAAACCCGCCTTGCCGAAGGCGACTTCAGTCAGTGACCCATGCAGGAATCCAGAGCATGAGCATCCTCACCATCCGGCCGCGCGCCGAAGAAGTCGCCGGGCAGCCGATTCTCCGCCCGCTGCCCTCGGCCCAATGCCGTAGCGTCGGACCCTTCGTGTTCTTCGATCACATGCTGGAGGCGGACTACGCGCCAGGAAACGGCATGGACGTGCGTCAGCATCCGCATATCGGCCTGTCCACGCTCACCTATCTGTTCGAAGGCGAGCTGCAACACAAGGACAGCCTGGGCTCAGACCAGCTGGTGAAGCCGGGTGATGTCAGCTGGATGACTGCCGGGAGCGGTGTCGCCCATGTCGAGCGCACGCCGGCGAACCTGCTGGCCAGCGGCTCCCGCGCCCACGGCCTGCAAGTCTGGCTGGCCCTGCCCACGGCGTTCGAGAACTGCGAGCCCAGCTACAGCCATCACCCGGCATCCAGCCTGCCCGAGCAGGACGCACTCGGCGTACGCATCCGCCTGATCGCCGGAACCGGTTTCTGCCTGGAATCCCCCGTACCGGTGCTCTCCCCTACCCTCTACGCCGACCTGCAACTGGAAGCCGGCGCCACGCTGACCATCCCCTGCGAGCATCCCCAGCGGGCCCTGTACCTGCTGGATGGCGAAGCCTCGCTGGACGACGAGCCGCTGGAACCGCGCAGCCTGGTGGTTTTGCCCGAAGGCGAGGAGTTCGTGCTGTCTGCATGCAGCAGCTGCCAGCTGGTGATGATCGGTGGTGCTCCGCTGGACGGCCCGAGGCGGATGAACTGGAACTTCGTGTCCAGCAGCCCCGAGCTGATCGAAAACGCGCGCAGCCGTTGGGCGGCAGGTGACTGGCCGACCGTACCGGGCGAGACCAGCCGGATCGAGCTGCCCCGCTGAGTCGTTCTCACCCTGCACTTGGCGATCCGAATACCCGGGCTAGCAGGATGAGACCGATCCAGTAGGGTGCGCCGTGCGCACCGGCAGTTTGACGGGTTGCCTAAACTAGTGCCGGAATCGGTGCGCACAGCGCACCCTACGGTCTGGGGGGCGATTTTAATCGCGAAAGGGTATGGCACCGAGCCCGGGCCAAATCCGCGAATGATTTCGCTCCCACAAACGGCGTGAAGCTCAGGCGAATACCTCGTCCAACAGCGCATACATCGCCGCGAAGGCGCGTTGCGACACCTTGGCGTTGTATTGCGCGGTGCCCGGATTGTTCGCCGCCGGGTCAGTAAATGAATGCACCGCCCCGCCATAGCTCAGCAACTGCCAATCCACGCCTGCCTCACTCATCTCCCTGGCAAACGCCGGCAATTGCTCACGGGGCACCAGCGGGTCCAGCGCGCCATCCAGCACCAGCACGGCTCCCTGGATATTGCGGGCATCTGCGGGGTTGGGCGTATCGAGTGATCCATGGAATGAAACGGCAGCCTTGAGCGGTGCTCCAGCCCTCACAAGCTCCAGCGCACAGGTGCCGCCGAAGCAGAAGCCGAAAGCCGCCAGTCGCGTGCTCTCCATCGGCGCAACGTCCTGATCGCGCAAGGCGTCGAGGGCCGCCAGCAGGCGTCGGCGCAGCGACGCGCGATCCTGCTTGAGCGGCAGCATGGCGGCGCTCGCCTCGGCCGCATTTGCCGGTCGCACTGTCGTGCCATACAGGTCGACCAGCAGTACGCGATAACCCCGGCCGGCCACCTGGCCAGCCAGTTCGAGCGCACCGTCGCTGATGCCGAACCAGTTGGGCGCCATCAACAACCCGGGACGCGGTGCCGTGTCGGCAGCATCGAACAGCAGGCGACCTTCGAATGCCAGGCCATCGACGGTATAGCCAACGGTCTGGGACTGGAGTTGCGTCATGGATTACCTCGCTCCGGTGAAGACTTCATCGAACAGGTCGTTCATGGCCTGGTAGGCCCGCGCGGCGACCTTGGGATTGTATTCATTGCGCCCCGGCACATTGGCCCCGCGATCGGTAAAGGAATGCACCGCCCCGCCGTAGCTGACCAGTTGCCAGTCGGCCTTCGCGGCCTTCATTTCGGCGCTGAAGGCGTCCACCTGATCCTTGGGTACCGACGGATCGTCGGCGCCATGCAGCACCAGCACCGGCGCGCGGATATTGCGGGCATCGGCCGGATTCGGGGTGTCGAGGTTGCCATGGAAGGATACGAAGCCCTTCAGCGGAACCCCTGAACGCGCCAGCTCCAGCACGCTGCCGCCCCCGAAGCAGAAGCCGATGGCTCCGAGGCTGGCCAGGTCCAGCGGCACTTTTTCGCCCTGCTTGCGGAGCACCTCCACACCGGCCTGAGCGCGCTTGCGCATCAGCGGACGGTCGCCCCGCACGGCGGTGGCCGCAGCCTTCGCCTCTTCCGGATTGCTCGGGCGGATGTCCTTGCCGTACATGTCGGCGATGAAGATCACGTAGCGCTCCCCAGCGATCTCCTTGGCCTGTTCAGCTGCGGCCGGGGTCACGCCGAGCCAGTTGGGCACCATCATCAGGCCGGGCCGCGGCGTCTTCACCGCATCGTCGTACACCAGCGTGCCCTCGAAGGGCTTGCCGTCGATCTCGTAGGGAACGGCTTGGGTGACCATGGCCGCCCAGGCGGGGCCGGTGCATGCAAACAGCAGCGAAGGCAGCAGCAAACGGTTCATGGAGCGCTCTCCTGTGCCGGGGAATGACCAAGGTTAGACCGTCCTGCGGCGATGCCATCCTTACGCTTTCGTTTCCTCGAATTTCAGCCCTGGAGGCGCGAATTCATTCGGTTGTGACGCTGAAGGAATATGTTTGGCATGGCACTTCCCAGTTTTCGCGCCAACCTGATGCGGCCCTCTCCCCCGGCCCCTCTCCCGCACGCGGGCGAGGGGTGACTCGCGCCGGCGAGGCACAGTCCGTCCTGAAGCCCCACATAAGCAAGAGGGACAAAAAAAGGTTCTTCACGGATTACCGGGGAAGGCGGCTTTGATTTTCATGAAAAAGAAGTCGCTGTCCCGATAGCCGTAGGCCATGCGCTTG
>NZ_BDMA01000098.1:0-5825 GCF_002003485.1 Metapseudomonas resinovorans | reverse complement strand
TGCGCAAGATTCCGGCGTTCATTCGCCTATCCCGGCATACCGCCGCCGTGGTCACGCAAAACATCGGGCTCGCCCTGGGGATCAAGGCCATCTTCCTGGTGGTCACCCTGACCGGCCATGCCACGATGTGGATGGCGGTGTTTGCCGACATGGGCGTGAGCCTGTTGGTCGTCCTGAACGGCCTGCGTTTGCTGCGCAAGTGAGGATGAAATGAACCGAGATCTGCGCGCCGCTATCGGCGAAGCCTTCCTGAGCGCCAGGCAGGCGCTGGGGGCAAGATCACCTCAGCGGGCCTATCCGTGGTTGGAGCGGGCCCACATCCTTACCCAGCGTATGCCCCTGCTCCATGCCTACAGCCACTGGCTGATGCTTCAGGTGGGTTGGATTGAGCGCGACTACCGGGAGGTGCTTGGCCAGGTACCGCGCATTCTCGCGGCCTTGCTGTTCTCCAAGGTCTGGGTTCCAGAGGGCAATACTGGACGAGCAAGAGTCAGCGCCTTTCAGCCGATGCCGATTTCAGAGGAACTGAAGCAACTACTAAGGGACAGTCAATGAACACTTGCCAACAGGTTTCGCCCGCTCCAACACCGGGGTTGTGGTGGGGAATTGCTGCCGCCCTGGCAGTACTCGATCAGGGCACCAAGTTCGCCATTGAGCAGCTGTACGAACTGGGTTCTTCGCTCGCCCTAGGCCCCTTCTTCAACCTGGTACATGTCCGCAACACCGGTGCAGCGTTCAGCTTCCTGGCTGACGCCGGCGGTTGGCAGCGTTACTTCTTCGTTGTCATTGCCCTGGCCGTTGCCGTGACGCTCATCCTGATGCTTCGTCGAGCGCGTCCATGGCACGAAGCCCTGGCTTACAGCCTCATCCTGGGTGGGGCGGTGGGCAATCTCATCGACCGATCTGTCCGTAGCTATGTCGTGGACTACCTGGACTTCCACTACCAGGGGTGGCACTGGCCGGCGTTCAACTTGGCGGATGTCGCCATCGTTGGTGGCGCGTTGCTGATGATGCTCGGCAGTTTGGCAAGGCCCGCCGTGGAAGTGGGTCGCCCGTGATGAAAAGCGGCCGTGCCGCGGACCCGTTCAAGTGGTCCGGCCGTGCTTGGCTAGGGCCGGGACTCGCTGTTTTTGCTGGCCGTGCCGGCCACCAGGACTGGCATCACCATCAAGCGCACCAGATTGCCATCGGCCTTGATGGGCCCGTGACGGTGGCGTGCCCGCAAAGCCTTCACACCGACGTCGCGATGTTCATACCCGCTGGCGTTCGCCATCGACTCAACGGGGGCCTTATCGTGTCGATTTACTTGGATGTGCTGGCGGATGAAGCGCGGGGTTTGTCGCCAAGCGGAATCCCGATGCCAATTGCCATCGCCGCGCCTGAAGCGCAGAGGATTGCGGATGCCCTCAGCGACTCCGCAGAAGACGTTCGGGACGCCGTGCGCAAAGTCCTTCAGATGGTCGACGTCCTGCCCGCTCCCGATCCGCGCTTGGCACGTGTCGGCACTGCAATCCACGCGGGTCAGGTACAACGCAATGCACTGGCTGCGTTGGTGCATCTATCGCCGACTCGGTTCTCGCACTGGTTCGTGGAGCAAACTGGCCTGCCGTTGCGCAGCTATGCTAAATGGTTGCGCCTCAGCCAGGCGGTTCAACTCTTGGCCAGCGGGTCATCTATGACCGATGCCGCCCACGCGTCGGGCTTCTCCGACTCGGCCCATTTCTCGCGGACCTTCCGAGCGCTGCTGGGCATTGACCCGTCGTCCGCGCTCGCCGAGGTATGCCTGCGGGATTGACACCCTACTCAGGAGGCCAGCTCTGCCATCAATGCCAGTGTTTATTTGGCGCCTGCCTAGCCAACCGTACCTTCGAGTTGCTCCTCGAAATACGCTAGGGCCTACAAAATCAATTCAGTCAAACCGCAGCCTATTGCGCAGCTGGAGAAACTCAGGCTGATGTTCCGTGAAGGTTGCGGGTTCAGCCGCATACTCCAGTGAATAGGTCGCCTGGCCCCCTACGGCAGTGACCAGTGTGTGTAAGATCCTTGCTCCCTTGAGCCGTCATGGTGCACGTAGTCTGCAATCCCATTAATTCACCCACTGGAGTTTCTGTTGGCTCGCCGCAACTCGCCAAGAGGCCGAGTCGGGAATAGTGCCACTGTAGCGCTTTGCGCATAGCGACGATGACGTTCTCGATGCTCACCGGGTGCTCGTTCAGCGCCGTTACACGAGTGAGCTCCATTACCGCGATTTGCTTGCCGTCCTTGTCCTGCAATATAGCTCTCTGGCGCGAGCCGACAGGCTGCCCCTATGCGTCTACCGGATTTGGCAGGATTGAGCTTTCCCAGCCAATTGGCCAGGGGATGGTGTGGTCAGCCGCCAAGGCCTGGAGCGACATCACCAAAGGGAGGACTGCCTATACCAAGGGCAAAGGGAATCTATCGAATGTCACTGGTAGCGAACTCAATCCGTCAGTTTGTTTCTTTGGTTCCGGACTTGCCGCAACGGGGCTCCATGGTGAAGGTCCGGGAGGCATCTACCGCACCTACGTGCTGCAGTGTGCGGCGGCCAATCAGTACCGGATAATTCATTTTGCCGCGGTCCTTCAGCGAAAACTCCTCCTTGTAGAGACGGGTCCCGATACACATTTGCATCAACACCACGGGCCTTCTTTCAGCTCCGCCAGCACCACGAACTTTCACGTTGCGAACGACCTTGCGCTCAAATGATGCATTGGCCATCTTGCCGGTTTGGCTGTCTTTGACTTCTACGTTGAAGCGGACCCATTGCTCGCCGCCCTTGTCAAAACGCTCCAAGTCCTTCGCGTCCATGGACGAGGTCAAGGCCCCGGTGTCCAACTTTATTTTTACGGAGATGTTTTCCGGCTGAATCAACCCTTCCTCCACCCAGCCGAACACCTTGGTGGAGTTTGTTGCAGCAAAGCTGGGGGTCACCGTCAGGGCAATAAGCACGGCAGACAGCCATCTGGTAGTTCGATGTTTCACAGCGGAATCCTTATTCATACAGTGACAATGGCTAAGCCATCTGCCGATCCAATTGGTCAGGCTTTCAACGCCAGTATGCGGCGTGCACCGTCTAGCACGACGAGGCCTACGACAGTGCCAATCACCAAGTCTGGGTAGGGAGAACCTGTCCACGCAACCAAGGCCCCCGCAGCGATTACACCAAGGTTCGCAAGCACATCGTTGGCTGAAAAAATCCAACTCGCTTTCATGTGGGCGCCACCATCGCGGTGACGATAGATCAGCAAGAGGCAACTGACGTTTGCCACCAGTGCGACTAAGCCAATCCCCATCATCAGCGTCGACTCAGGCTCGCTGCCGTAGAGGAAGCGTCTAACCACTTCCACAAGCACACCCAAAGCCAATACAACCTGAAAGAAACCCGCCAGATGGGCTGCACGTACTTGCAGCTGCGCGCTACGGCCGACCGCATAGAGAGCCAGCCCGTAGACGGCAGCATCAGCAAACATGTCCAGCGAGTCAGCAACCAGACCAGCCGACTGAGCGATTAAGCCAGCGCCCATTTCGGTGACAAACATTACGGCATTGATGCCGAGCAAGACTTTCAGCGTGCCGGCTTCTTTCGAAGCATTCAGTTCTTCACTGGCACTGTTGGCCGAGGCCGACTCCCGGCTGGCCGGTTGAGTCTCAAGCAGCGTTGCTCCAAGGCCAAGTGACTCCAGCTTGATAGCAATCTGATCAACCGCCCCTTCGTGAAATACGCTTACCTGCCTGCTGGTTAGATCAAAGGACAATGAATCGATCTCGGACAAGCCATTCAGCGCGAGCCGAATCATCCGCTCTTCGGAAGGGCAGTCCATTTTAGGCACCGAAAAGTTGCTGACCCAGGCCCCCTCATTCAAAGGCGTAGTTGCTGCTTCTGGGCCCGCCGAAGCGGGGCCACAGCCACAGGATTTATCACAAGAGCTCATGAGCCGCTTCTCCAATTGGGCCTAGTCTTCTCCATTACAAACCATGTAGCAGGTATAGGGTCAAGTACGATGTTGGCTTCCGCGAGGGGTAAATCTTCAGGATCGTAGCTCTTTCGTTCAAGTCGAACGCTAGCCTCTCTACGTACTGTCATGGCTCTCGATACAGGAGCTGAGCGATGCCTACTTTTCTTCGATGTGCCATACGCTGGATGAGCTATCCACTCGTATTTGGCGGCAGTGCCGCCTTCATGATCTGGGCACTGTATACCGGCGTACCATCTTGGCCCACCACGCCCCTGGTCGCCGCGGTGGGCTTGTTAGTCATCGCTGGTTTGGAGCGACTCCAACCTTTTCGCGAAGCCTGGCTCGAAGATCATCAGGACACCACGACAGATCTGTTGCACATGCTGGTCAACCTTTCCGTCATTCAATTCACTGCTGAAATCCTGGCCAAGCTTGGCGATGCGGTGCCGGCTTCGGTTCGCCTCTTCCCGATCGAGAGTCCTCTGTGGTTGCAACTGGTTCTGGTCGCCGCCGTGCTCGATCTGAGCCTGTATGCCATGCACCGCATCAGCCACCGGGTGCATTGGTTGTGGCGTTTTCACATGATTCATCACAGCGCAGAGCGGCTCTATTGGATGAACGGGGAACGCCGGCATCCTCTGCATGCCGCGCTGATGGCCGGGCCAGGGCTGGTGGTTCTGCTCGCATCAGGGGCACCGTCTGCCGTAGTCGCAACTTGGTTCGGCATCCTGACCGTCCACCTGGCCTTTCAGCATTCGAACCTGGACTACAGCTTGGGCTGGCTGCGGCATCTGCTCGGGGTTGCCGAGATCCATCGTTGGCACCATAAGCGCGACTTCGAAGACGCCCAGGTCAACTTCGGTGAGTTTCTAACAGTGTGGGATCGGCTGTTCGGGACCTTTTACGACAGCAGCGGGAAGCTGGGCGAAGCCGAGGTGGGCCTGCACGAAAAGGACTACCCCAAAAACTACTTCGAGCAACTTATTGATCCTCTTCGTCAAACATCTGCACGCCCAGCCGGTCACGACTATTCATTGAAGGATGAATAACGCAGCAGTAGCTCGAACGGGTGGATCTCAACGTAAATGCATCAGCCGGTGCTGGGATGCGCCTGTTCCTGCCGCAGAGCAAGGGAGATCGGAAGAACCTCGGCACGACCCATTACGCACCGGCCTTAAAACGTCTCTGTCCGGTACAGGACTATCTCGACTGGATCAGTGTCACCGGTATCGCTCGCGGCGCTGTGTTCCGCGGCCTGGATCACTGGGGCACCTGAGCGATTAAGCTTTGCATCCCGGCAGTTTGATAAGCCTGCCAGCGTGCCGGTATTCCTGCCGAGCTGTACACCAGCCATTGGCCGTGGCTTCGCGGCAACGGCCAATGGCTGGGATATCAAAGCACTGATGTGGAAAGACATCAGCTACATCGACCCCGCCATTTCCTTTGGCGGCTTGACGGCTAATGGTTACCCCCACGCTTCACCTTGCCCGTCCAGGCTTCAGTGGTTGTGGCTTCGCCCTACGTGTGACAAAACCTCTTCACCGAGATGATTGCCGCCAACGTTCAGTTGATGAAGTATCTGACAGTCAGAGACTTCGCGGCCCTCGGTACAGCTTCTCCTCAGGTCCATTAGTTGCTTCTGAAGTGCCTGAAGACTCGTGATCCTGGTCGCCACATGCTCCATGTGCTCATCGACCAGCTTATTCACTCCTGAGCAATCACCCGCAGGATTATCCCGGAAGCTGAGTAACTGCCTTACCTCGTCCAGAGTCATGCCGAGGGTTCGGCAGTTGCGGATGAAGGTAAGCGTCCAGCCAAGTCACCTTCCGAACTCCAGCATTAAGGGCG
>NZ_BDMA01000097.1:0-87029 GCF_002003485.1 Metapseudomonas resinovorans | reverse complement strand
TCCCGACACCCGTTACCTATGTCCCCCGGCTGAACACTGTGCGCACCGACTTCAGGATCAGCTTCGACACCGCGTGAAACCGCCGGTGCGCACGGCGCACCCTACCGGACTGGCTTCATCCTGCTAGCCCGAGGACGCCATAGATGGTGAAACAAGGCACTTGTAGGAGCGAGCTTGCTCCTACAAAAGGTCTCGCCACCCGGCACTGAATGGCAAATAAGCCATCTTATGGCTTAATTGCCACCTACCGGTCATCAAAATTCCGCATTGTCCACATGGACTTCATGGCTATCGGAAACCACCGGTTTAGAGGCGATCTCTCACTATTTGCGGGCCGTTATAACCATCTCCAGCACTGCCGCTGGTCGGACTTTTGATCGTTTTTTGATCAAAATCCGCAAGTTGCGATTATTATGCCCCGGCGATCAGGACGCGCCCTGATATCAACACCACTGATTAGCGCGCCTGACTTTGGCATCTAAATCGTGAACAACTCCACAGTGCATGAGTTCATGTACCGGGGATTTTTTGTCCCCAAAAAAGTTTGCGGTTAACACAATTCCAATGCCGCTGTTGCATCAGTACAGCGCCCATTTGTTAGAAAGAGGTAAACCATGGAGCTTTTTCATCTTGTTGCTTCCCTGTTCCAGCAGCCGGCAACCATGGAGCTGACTCGCATGGGCGTCGTCTACGCCCACCTCATTGCTTGCTGCGTGGCCATCGGCCTGGTCCTGACCAGCGATATCGCCATGGTCAAGCAACTGTTCCAGGGCCGCGACTCCACCGAGGCCGATAAAGAACACCTGCATACGCTGAAGAAGACCGTATTGCTCGCCCTGGCAGCACTCTGGGTGACCGGCATCGGCATCCTCGCGCTGGATTACTCGCAGAAGGGTGCGATGTACTTCCTCAACCCGAAACTCCAGTCCAAGATCCTTGTGGTCGCCCTGCTGACCCTCAATGGCTGGGTACTGCACAGCGTGGTAATGCCTGCGATGGACAAGGCCGGCAGCCTGCTGAAGATGGACATCAACGCCCGTAGCCTCGCGCTGTTCTCGGGTGTCGTTTCCGGGGTGTCCTGGTTCTACGGCGCGATGCTGGGAATTGCCCGTCCGCTGAGCTGGAAATACTCCCTGGGCGAAATCATGGTCGCCTACCCGGTACTCATCTGCCTCGGCTTCGTCGCGATGACCCTGCTGGTGAAGTGGGCCGCCAACCGGACCCCGGCCCAGGCCAAGGTCCCTGCTGGAATGACCCCCGCGCTCGCTACCTGCTGAGCGTGGGCGGGCAAGGACGCCCGACCTTATTGAAAAAAGCCGCAGGGGCCAATCAGGCCCCTGCGGCTTTTTCGTTGAAACGATTTGATGGGTTTCGCTTCGCTCTACCGCATCCTACGGATCTAGCGAGTGATCAACCTGCTGACGCTGACCGTAGGATGGTGTGGAGCGCAGCGATACCCATCAACAGGCATCACTTAACCGTTTACGCGATTACGAGTCCGGCGTGTCGTCGGTTTTGACCTCATCCCAACTGCTGTCCGGATCGAAGATCTTCATGGCCTTGGCGATCTTCTCGCTGTCGCGTCCCAGGTCCTTCTGAAATACCTGGCCCTCGTGGCTGATCATGAAGCTCATCACTCCGCTGTCGCCGTACTGGGCTGGCCAGGCGACCAGGGCGAAGCCGCGGCTCATGGCCTTGCCGAGCATGTAGCCGTAAGCGCCACCGGGGGCCGACGGCCCTTGCGCGGTGAGGATGCGGAAGTGATAGCCGTGCCAGTCGTCACCCTTGGTCTGGCCACCAAAGAGCGGGCCGAGCGGACTCTCCTCGGTACCGTCTTCATCGGCCCAGTAAAGACCGTCGTGCTGGCCATCGCTGCTGATGAACTTCTGGGCGTACTCGAGGATGCCGTCACCATTGCGATCGACCTCGGCGTAGTCCATTTGCGCGTCGTGATACGCCTCTGCCGCCTCGATGGCCGACAGCTCATTGCGACCGATGCGGCGCAGGCGAATCTCCTCGCCGCCGGCCTTGGCGTCGAAGCTCCAGCCTTCCTTGCCCTGGACGATGGGGATCGGCAGGGTCCAGGGGTCATTACCGACGACGACATGGGCGCGGCCCTTGGTGGCGGTGTCGATGCTGTGCTTTTCCCGGTAGTAGGCGATGAAGGCATCGACGTCCTTTCGTTCGATGCCCTTGGTGGGGATGTACTCCTGCCAGTTGGCCCCCAGCAAAGCAGCGAGGCGATTGGCATCGGCCTTTTCGGTTCCGAGGGCGGCGACGAAGGCATCGGCTGCGGCGTCCGGAGTCTTGAAACGCTCGATTGCGCCGGCGCCCATGGCGCAGGCGGCGAGCGACAGCAGGGCGAAGATGCGGATTGCGCGATTCATGTGCTGTCTCCTTTCAGCGCCGACGGCCACCACCGCCACGAGACGGTGCGTGGGCTGGACGTTGCACCTGCCGGCCGGCAGAAGCCCTTTGAGTTTGAGGACGCGAGGCTGAGGCCCGACTGAACTCACCCCGACTGGTCGCCGCGCGCGACTGGGATGGCTGCCGCGCGCCGGCAAAGGCGTTGTTGCGCGGTGCCTGCTTGCGGGCGGCAGTGTGCTGCTGACGGGCCTGCTGGCGGACCTGCTGGTTGTTCTGCGCTCGCGGGCGTTGCTGGCGGTTGGCATCACCCGCCTGGCGCTGCTGCCGGGCGCTTTCGGCACGTTGGCGAGCCTGCGGGTCATTGCGCATGTCGCGAGTGGCGGCCTGGGCGCGTTCGCGAGCCTGCTGGTTGGTACGGGCTGGAGCCTCGATGCCGCGTTGCTGCAGGCTCTGGCGGGCTTTCTGGCGTTCCGCGGTGCGGTTGGCGTCATACCCACGCGCAGCCTCGCGCTGCTGGCTGCCATTCAGGCGCAGGCCATTCTGCTGACGATTGACATTGTCGCGGTAGGGCACGCCCTGGCGGTTGACCGGGTTGTGGACGAACTTGTTCTGGTTGCGGTTGATCTGCCGGTTGCTGTTGATGTTGTTGTACTTGTTGACGTCGATGTCGACATCACCGCCGCCCCAGTCAAAGTCGCCCCAGAGTGAGTTGACGATGCCCACGCCGACACCGAAGGCCAGGCCCGTCGCCAGGCCCGTAGCGATGGGATAGCCGTAGCTGGGCGGTGGTGGATAGTAGGGAGGGGGATAAGACGGGTAGGACCAGGAGCCGTAGACCACGGTCG
Organism: Metapseudomonas resinovorans; assembly: GCF_002003485.1. Lineage (GTDB taxonomy): Bacteria > Pseudomonadota > Gammaproteobacteria > Pseudomonadales > Pseudomonadaceae > Metapseudomonas > Metapseudomonas resinovorans_D. The sequence continues at coordinate 83,817 of NZ_BDMA01000097.1, read as the reverse complement.
GGTTGTAGCTGGGGACGTAGACCACTTGCGGGTTCGCAGGCTCGATGACGATGGTCTGGGTGGCTGCTGGCTGCACCACGGTGGTAGTGGAGCTGGGTGGAGGAGCCGACTGCACAGTTACCGTCTGCTGCTCGTTGGATTGCAGATTGCCGGCGGCCTGAGCCTGGCGGCGCAAGCGCTGGACGGAATCCATCACATCGTTGGGTTGGGCGAGGAAGGCATCCCCCACGCGTTGCACCCAGGCTGGGTCCTGACCGAGGGTGGCAAGCACCTGCGGGAAAGCCACGAGCGACTGGACGCTGGGGTCCCAGGGCTGGTTGGCCACCTGCTTCACGGCGTCATCGCCCTTAACGTCCGGATGCGCCTTGGACCAGGCGACCGCGTCCGCCACGTTGCCCGGATAGGTGGCAGCCATCAGCACCTGGGCCAGCAACGAGTCCGGGTAGAGAGCGATGGGCGCCATCATCTGGTCGAGCTCTTCAGTCTTGAACACGGTCTGAGGCGCGGCCGGCTGGGCGGCGGGAGCGGCCGCTTGCGCCGGCGCGGCTTCGGGCGTGGATTCGGGCACGGCGGAAACGCCCGCGCTGGGGGTATCGCCACTTTCGCCGGCGGAGATGCCGGCGTCCGTCGCGGCGAAGGCCGGATTGCAGGCCAGCAAGGCCAGCAGAACGGCATTGAAACGGGTGCGGTTGGCCATGTTGCGTCTCCCGCAAACGGGTTGGTTGTCCTTGACCCCGGCAAAGGCCTGCGCCCTACCGCTGCCGTTCGGAAACGATAGACCAGCCACGCAAGACAGGCCGGGGAAGCTGACAGAAATGTAATCACCTGCCGTTTTCCGATGTGGCAGTTTTGCACTTGAACCGCGCAACGACGGGTTGCGCGGCGCCTCTTTCGACTGACTGGATTGAATCGGCATGCATGGCAAAACCTCGCGGCGGACCTTCGTCAAAGGCCTGGCCGCCGGCGGCATACTCGGTGGCCTTGGGCTGTGGAAAACCCCCGTCTGGGCGGTGACCAGCCCGGGCCAGCCGACGGTGCTCAGTGGCACCGAGTTCGACCTGTTCATTGGCGAGACGCCGGTGAACCTCACCGGCAAGGCGCGCATCGCCAAGACCATCAACGGCACACTCCCCGGTCCACTGCTGCGCTGGCGCGAGGGCGACACCGTGACCCTGCGGGTGCGCAATCGCCTGGACGAAGACACGTCCATTCACTGGCACGGCATGATCCTGCCAGCCAACATGGACGGTGTGCCGGGCTTCAGCTTCGCCGGCATCGCGCCGGACGGTATGTACGAATACCGCTTCCAGGTGAAGCAGCACGGCACCTACTGGTACCACAGCCATTCGGGCGCCCAGGAGCAGGTGGGCGTGTACGGCCCCATCGTCATCGAGCCGAAGGAACCCGAGCCGTACCAGTACCAGCGCGACTACGTGGTGATGCTGAGCGACTGGACCGACGAAGACCCGGCGCGCGTGATTGCCAAGCTGAAAAAGCAATCGGACGTCTACAACCAGCACAAGCGCACCGTCGGCGACTTCATCGATGACGTCAGCAAGGACGGTTGGGCCGCCGCCATGGCCAACCGCAAGATGTGGGCGGAGATGAAGATGAGCCCGACCGATCTCGCGGACGTCAGTGGTGCCACCTATACCTACCTGCTCAACGGCCAGGCGCCCGACGGCAACTGGACCGGGCTGTTCCAGCCGGGCGAGAAGATTCGCCTGCGTTTCATCAACGGCTCGGCGATGACCTACTTCGACGTGCGCATTCCCGGCCTGAAAATGACCGTGATCGCCGCTGACGGCCAGCCGGTGGAACCGGTGAGCGTGGATGAATTCCGCATCGCGGTCGCCGAAACCTACGACGTGCTGGTGGAGCCCACAGGCGACGAGGCCTATACGATCTTCGCCCAATCCATGGACCGTTCCGGCTATGCCCGCGGCACCCTCGCCGTTCGCGAAGGGCTGAGCGCGCCGGTGCCGCAACCGGACCCGCGCCCCCTGATCAGCATGGCCGACATGGGCATGGACCATGGCGCGATGGGGCATGGCGCCGAGAGCCAGGGCGAGATGGCAGGGATGGATCACAGCCAGATGCCGGGCATGGATCATTCGCAGATGGCTGGCATGGATCACTCTGCCATGCAGGGCATGGATCACACGCAGATGGGCGGCCAGATGCAGGCCCACCCCGCGTCCGAAGCCAACAACCCGCTGGTGGACATGCAGACCATGATGCCAGCACCGAAACTCGCGGACCCCGGCATCGGCCTGCGCAACAACGGCCGCCGCGTGCTGACCTACGCCGACCTGCGCAGCACCTTCCCCGATCCCGATGGCCGCACGCCCGGCCGCACCCTCGAACTGCACCTGACCGGGCACATGGAACGCTTCTCCTGGTCCTTCGACGGCATCCCCTTCGCCGATGCCGAGCCGCTGCTGCTGAAGTACGGCGAGCGCCTGCGCATCACCCTGGTCAACGACACCATGATGACCCACCCCATCCACCTCCACGGCCTGTGGAGCGACCTGGAGGACGAGGCGGGCAACTTCATGGTGCGCAAACACACCGTCGACATGCCTCCCGGCACCCGGCGCAGTTACCGCGTCACCGCTGACGCCCTGGGCCGCTGGGCCTATCACTGCCACCTGCTGTTCCACATGGACATGGGCATGTTCCGCGAAGTCCGCGTGGACGAATGAAGTAGAGAACCATGAACCGATCGCTGCAAACCCTCGCCGCCGCCCTGACCCTTGCACTGCTGGTGCCCACTGCCTGGGCCGGAGAGAACGACCACGCGACACACCAGAAGGCCGGCGCAGCCGAGAAACAGGGCGTGCCCCATGACCAGATGAACCACGGCCAGATGGATCACAGCCAGATGCCGGGCATGGACCATAGCCAGATGAAGAATATGGATCACAGCAAGATGGACCACGGCGCCATGCACAAGGACGCCAAGCCCAAAGCGGAAAACAGCGATGATCGATAGCCTCAAGCGCCCTACCCTGCTCACCCTGGCGATGGCCATTGCCGTCGCTGGCGGTGCGCAGGCCGCCGAAACCATGGATCACGGCGCCATGGGTCATTGGCAGATGAACCATGAACAGATGGATCACGGCACCATGGACCATGGCCAGATGCAGCACGGCCAGATGGACCATGGCGCGATGGATCACAGCCAGATGAACCATGGCGAGCAACCGGCCCAAACGGACGGATACGGCAGCCGCACGCCCATTCCCGCACCGACCGATGCCGCCCGCGCAGCGGCCTTTCCTGCGCTGCCGGCCCATACCATGCACACCGGCGGCATCAACAGCTTCTTCCTGATGGACCAGCTGGAGTACCAGGACGCCGACGATGCCAGCGTGCTGAGCTGGGACGCTTCCGGCTGGATCGGCGGCGACATCAACCGGTTGTGGTTCCGCTCGGAGGGGGAGCGTGGCAACGGCACGACCGAGGAAGCCGAACTCCAGGCGCTTTATGGCCGCGCCATCAGCCCCTGGTGGGAAGTGGTGGCCGGCGTGCGCCAGGACTTCAAGCCCGGCTCGCCGCAAACGTGGGCGGCCTTCGGCGTCCAGGGCATGCCCTTGTACGGCCTGGAAACCAAGGCCACCGCCTACCTCGGCGAGGGCAGCCAGAGCGCTCTGCGCCTGGAGGCCGAATACGACATCCTGCTGACCAACCGGCTCATCCTGCAGCCCGCGGCCGAGGTCAACGTCTACGGCCGCAATGACCACGAGCGTGGTGTCGGTTCCGGGCTGGGCAACACCGAACTGGGCCTGCGCCTGCGTTACGAGTTCACGCCCCAGTTCGCGCCCTACATTGGCGTGAACTGGAATCGGAACTACGGCAACACCGCCGACTTCGCCCGCGAAGAAGGTGACGACAATGACGAAGCCCGGTTCGTCGCCGGTATCCGCTTCTGGTTCTGAGCACCCAACCATGAAAAGAACAATAAAAACCCTGGCCCTCGTCGGCCTGGTGGTCGCCGCCAGCGCGGGCGGCGTGGTTTACAGCGGCGTGGTGAACGTCGCCGCCGACGACCCGCACTACTCCCTCGTGCACGCCTTCCTCACCGCCGCGCGTGAGCGCTCCATCGAGGTTCGTTCGCGCGACATCCCGGTTCCACCCCTGGATGACGCAAAGCTGATACGCGCCGGCGCCGGCAACTACGCGGCCATGTGCGCAGGTTGCCACCTTGCCCCCGGCCTCGCCGCCACCGAGCTCAGCCAGGCCCTCTACCCCGCTCCGCCGAACCTGAGCCAACAAGGTGTGGCCGGCGACCCCGCAGCCGCCTTCTGGGTGATCAAGCACGGCATCAAGGCCACCGGCATGCCGGCCTGGGGCAAGAGCATGGGCGACGAGCACATCTGGGGCATGGTGGCCTTCCTTCAGCACTTACCCAAACTGGATGCAGACGGTTATCGCCAGTTGATTGCCGCCAGCGACGGGCATCAGCATGGCGGTGGGGGAAGCCAGGGCCACGGGCATGAGGCCGAAGTTACCCAGGAAGAAGGGCATGGGGATGCAGAAGGGCATGCGCATTAATAGACGTCCACGTTCGTAGAACGTGATTTCTGCGCCTGGCTCATCGCCGAACGTGTAGGAGCGAGGGGGACGCCGAGTTCTTGCTCGCGAACAGCCCGGGCGGGATCTTTTCGCGAGCAAGCTCGCTCCTACAACCTGCCAACCGGAGCGCAGGCGTGTCTCAGAAGTCCACTTTTCCCCTGCCGGCCTTGATCACCCCGCGCTTGGCCTTGCCTTCCAGCCGGCGCTTCTTCGAGCCCAGTGTGGGCTTGGTCGGCCGTCGTGCCTTCTGCACCTTGGTCACGCTGCGGATCAGTTCCGCCAGGCGTTCAAGGGCGTCGGCGCGGTTCTGTTCCTGGGTGCGGTATTGCTGGGCCTTGATGATGATCACGCCGTCGCCGGTGATGCGGCCGTCGCGAAGTTGCAGCAGGCGCTCCTTATAGAAGTCCGGCAGCGATGAGGCATTGATGTCGAAGCGCAGGTGCACAGCGCTGGAGACTTTGTTGACGTTCTGCCCTCCCGCACCCTGGGCACGGATGGCGGTCAGCTCGATTTCGTCGTCAGGCAGGTGGACGCTGTTGGAGATCAGCAGCATGGGCATGCAAACCAGGGGCAAGGATGCAAAGCATACGTAGGCTGCGCGGCGCCTGCCAGAAACGCTTGTCTGCACCATCCCGGCCGCAGCAATAAAAAAGCCCCGCCAGATGGCGGGGCTCAAGCAAAGGAGCGGAAACCCGTGTCTGCTTAGAACACGTATTGGGCACGGACGACCATGCCGTCGCCGTCGTCGTCGCCAACCGCGTTGGTGGCGTTGTCCACTTTGGACTTGACGTAGTAGCCGCTGATCTTGACGGCTTCGTTGGCGTACCAGTTCAGACCGACGTTGTGCACTTTGGCTTCGACGTCGTCGATGTTGGCGAAGGCGCCGTTGTCGTCTTCAGCACTGATGTTGTCGTAGCGATAGAACACTTCCCAGGCGCCGATGCGGTTGTTCGACGGTTTGATCTTGTCGAACTTGCCCAGTTTGTAGTCACGGGCTTCGCCGGTCAGGGTGTAGGCAACCTGAACGTAGTAGCCGTCAGCGTCGATGTCCTTACGGTTGGCAGCCTTGGCTTCCACTTCGCGGCTCAGGTATTCGCTCTGGATGGAGAACGGACCGGTGGCGAAGGCAGCTTCCAGGCCCCAGGTGCTGTCGTCTTCGTACGCGCCGACCGGGGTGTTGTTGGCGCCAGCCAGTACCAGGCGGTTGCCGTTGTTGCCAGCGTCCTGGCCACCGTCGGTGCTCACACCGCGGATGCCCAGGCGGCTGCGGATACGGCCGTCGAAGGAGGTGTCGGACAGGTCGCGCTGGGCGTAGTTCACGCCGAAGTGCAGGACGTTGCCGGCCTCGTGCAGCGGGGCGAAGACGCCACGTGCGTTGAACTGCTTGACGCTGTCGCCGTCCTTGTCGGAGTTGGTGGCATCGTTGGCCATGATGCCAGCGGAGCCGTACAGGGATGCGCCGTAGCTGCCGGATACCTGTACGCCCATGCCGCCATTGTGGAGGTTGACGTAGTCGGCCAGGTCATAGGCAGCGGTACGCTCCTGGGCGGTCACCCACTTGGAGCTGGTGGCTTTTTCCAGGCCGAAGTCGGGGTCGAAGCGACCCATCTTGATGGCGATGGGCGCGAAGCCGAGGTAGGAGATGGAGGCTTCGTCGAAGTAGCCGTCACCGTTGGAGTCGCTGCCGCTGCCGCCACGGTTGTCGCCGCCGGCGTTGTGGGAGAAGTCGTAGTTGATCTGGTAAGCCCAGTCGGTGAAGGCAATACCACCCAGCTCGAGGAACGCGCGGCGGAAGTAGCCAGCGTCAGCGGTGTTGCCGTTCACGGTGTAGAAACCGTCGAAGCGGCTGTAGTCAGCCTGCAGACGGCCGCCGAGCTTGAAGCTGAAAGCCTTGTCGGTGGTGCCGACTTCCAGGCCGCCTTTGGTCTTGATGACGATATCGGCACCGTCGGTGGTAACGGTACCGGCGAAAGCCTGGGCGGAAATGGCCAGAGCCATGGCGCTGGCGGCAAAACCGGCGAAGTGCTTACGGATCATCGAAGGGTTCCCCTATTGGTCTTTAGCGTTAGAAAACACGAGAGCGTCTCGGGCTCGTCGGTGCTGGTGGGGAATCTTGGCGGCGGGTTATTTCAGCTCAGTTGCTTATATATAAATATTTTGTGACAACGGAACTTTTTACTTCGAAAGACAATAAGCAAGTAGGTGCTCTAGCACGCAGATTTCAGCCGATTTCTCCGTGCTCGGCGCGTAAAAAAGAATTGAAGGGGGCGACTTGCGAAACTGCCGTTTCGCGACTACTACGAGGCGGGGAAAGGAAGGCTAGAGGGAATCACGGCGTTTCTGCGCCAGGTGTGCGGCCAGATCGTCCACATCGGCAGCCGGGATCTCCGGCAGCAGGCGAACGACAGCCTGGGTCAGCCTCATCTGCTTGATGAAGCGCCGGCAATTGCGGCACAGCATGAGGTGACGACGCACAGCCATACGCTCACGAAAACTGAGTTCGCCATCGAGCAATTCGCTGGAGCGGGCAACCAGTTCCTTGCACGTCAGCATTGGCCTGTCTCCTCGAAATGTTCCAGGGTGGCGAACAGCTTCAGGCGTCCACGATGCAGCAGCACCCGGACATTGGAGAGCGATATCTCCAGTAAATTACAGATTTCCTCCAGTTCCAGGCCTTGGCGCTCACGCAGCAACACCACGCTGCGCTGCATCTCCGACAGGCTGAGCAGGGTCTTCTCCAGGCATTCGCGCAGCTCTTCCCCGGTGAGCAGGGCCTCGGGCGAATCCTCATGCCAGGCCGGCACGATCGCCGCCCAGTGACCGTCCTCGGCGAAGCGGGCATCACCGATAGTCCCATGGGGGGCAGGCAGGTCGTCGAGCAGCACCTCGCGGCGGTTCTGCTTGAGCCGGCTGCGGGCGGTGTTGGCGACGATGGTCAGGAGCCAGGTCTTCAGGCTGGAACGCTGCTGAAAACCGTCGAGGTTGCGCACTACGGCGAACCAGGCGTCCTGCACAACCTCGTCGGCATGCCGATGGCCGACGATCGCGTAGGCCACCGCGCGCATGGCGCCTTGGTAGGCGCCGATCAACTCGCGGAACGCCCCCTGTTCCCCGGCCAGGAGCCGGGGCAGCAGGTCAACGTCGGCCGGTTGACTCATCAGCGCTTGCGCAGGATCACGCTGCCGATGGAGTAACCGGCACCGAAGGAGCTGAGCACACCCAGCGCACCGCTGGGCAGGTCGTCCTGATGCTTGTGGAAGGCGATCACGGAACCGGCGGAGCTGGTGTTGGCGTAGGTGTCGAGGATCACCGGCGCCTCTTGCGGTTCGGCTTCACGACCCAGCAGCTTGCGGGCGATCAGCAGGTTCATGTTGAGGTTGGCCTGGTGCAGCCAGAAGCGCTTCACGTCGGTGACGTTGAGCTTGTTCTCGTCCAGGTGGGCGGCGATCAGTTCGGCCACCATCGGGCAGACATCCTTGAACACCTTGCGGCCTTCCTGGACGAACAGCTTGTCGCGGGCACCCACGCCCTCTTCCGCAGCGCGGTTGAGGAAGCCGAAGTTGTTGCGGATGTTGTTGGAAAACTGGGTCAGCAGCTTGGTACCGACCACGTCGAACTGGTGCTTGGAGGTGGCCTGGTCGGCACGTTCGATGATCACTGCAGTCGCGGCATCACCGAAGATGAAATGGCTGTCGCGGTCACGGAAGTTCAGGTGGCCGGTGCAGATTTCCGGGTTGACCATCAAGATGGCGCGGGCCTGGCCGGTCTGTACCGCGTTGGTGGCAGCCTGGATACCGAAGGTGGCCGAGGAGCAAGCGACGTTCATGTCGTAGCCGAAGCCGTCGATGCCCAGCGCGGCCTGGACTTCGATCGCCACCGCCGGGTAGGCACGCTGCAGGTTGGAGCAGGCGACGATCACACCGTCGATGTCCGCCGGGGTCTTGCCGGCGCGCTCCAGCGCCTGCTTCGCGGCGGCAACGGCCATCTCGCAGAGAATGCCCCACTCGTCATTGGTGCGTTCGGGGATGCGTGGCGTCATGCGCTTGGGATCAAGGATGCCGTCTTTGTCCACCACGAAGCGGCTCTTGATACCGGACGCCTTCTCGATGAAGGCCACGCTGGATTCAGCCAGGGCCTCGATTTCGCCCCGCTCGATGGCGCCGGCGTTCTCGGCATTGAAGGCCTGCACATAGGCGTTGAAGGACTCCACCAGCTCTTCGTTGGAAATGCTGTTGGACGGGGTATACAGGCCGGTGCCACTGATTACGACGTTGTGCACGGTCGATCCTCTCGATGCTGGGCCGCTCGCTCGAACGGCCGGTTCAGGCAGTCAGCCGCCGGCCACGACAGGCCGGCAGCGGAAAATAGTCGTCCCGCCAGGCGGAATGAAACAGCAAACAGGGGTGGAAGCCTTCGCGCGTACATCCTTCGCCGCGCCCCGCTGGCGAGTTCGGCGCCAGTCGGCGAAATCGCCGACGATTGCTTTGCGGGTGGTCCACTTCTTATCCAGATGCGAAGGGTAACGCCAGAAACGACGGCTGGCGACGGGGACTTTCGCCAAAATATCGGGGAAGTGACGCGAACGGATAGTCAGTTTGCGACCTTCAGGTGACAAAGCGTAGTAAGGCTTTTCGAAGACAGGACAAGCGGTATCGGGAAGCCGTGGCCACGAATGGCCACGGCGGGTTCGCAGCTTCAGAAATCCACCGTCCCCGACAGTTTGAAGGTGCGCGGTTCCCCCTGGGTCAGGTAGCCGCCGTTGGCCGAGGCCCAGTAGTTCTTGTCGGTGATGTTCTCGACGTTGGCCCGGAGGGTGAGCTGCTTCTCGTAGGCGCGGAAGCTGTAGCGGGCGCCTGCGTCGAAGCGGTTCCAGGACGGGATGCTGAGTTCATTGGCCGGGTCCGCATATTGGCCGCCGGTGCGCAGCATGCGGGCGTTGATCGCCGCGCCGGGTACGCCGGGGATATCCCAGTCCATCGAGGCATTGAACTGGAACTCGGGCACGCCCACCGCCCGGTTGCCGTCATTCGCGCCGGTCTCGGTGCTCTTCAGCTCGGTGTCCATATAGGTAGCGCCGGCGATCAGGCGCAGGCCATCCAGCGGCTCGCCATAGATGTTCAGCTCTACGCCCTTGTTGACCTGGTCGCCGTCACGGGTGAAGACGTTGCCCACCCGCACGCCGTCGGCCGGCTGCTCGATGCGGTAGACGCCGAAGCTGGCGCCGAAACTGTCCATGTCCAGCTTGACCCCGGCCTCGATCTGCTTGGAGCGGTCCGGCGAGAAGACTTCACCCGGGTTGACCAGTGTCGGGTCGTTGGGCGCCACCGGGCCCGGTGCCAGGCCTTCGATGCGGTTGGCATAGAGGGAGATGTGCTCCGTGGCCTTGAACACGACGCCATAGACCGGCGTGGTGATGGACTTGTCAGACTTGCTGGTGCGATTGCCGTCGCCTCCGAAATTGCCGCCGTCATAGCTGTAGGTTTCCAGCCGAATCGACTGGCGACGCACGCCGAGCGTCAGCAACAGCCGGTCATCGAGCAAACCCAGGGTGTCGGACAGTGCGGCACTGCGGTTGTTGGTCTTGCTGGTGACGCCGGGATCGTGAATATCGCCACCGGTGAAACCGCCGAGGGCCGGAGCCGGAACCGGCGTCGGGTCATAGATGTTGTCGGTGTAGCCGGCGCCGAAGTCGAAGGCGTTGCGCGACTCCTGCCAGAGGGCGGCCACGCCGAGGTTGATCTTGTGGCTCACGGGGCCGGTCTGCAGCTGGCCATTGATACCGGCCATCACGCTTTCGTTGTTTTCCTCGTGGGGAATGAAGGAGATGGCGCCACTGCTGTTGCCGGCTTCGTCCAGCAGTGTGGGCGAGGAAAAGGTGCCTGTTTCATCGGTGTGCTTCACGCCAGCGGCGGCGTAGAGCATCCAGTCGTCATTGAGGTCGAACTCGCCGCGCACCGTGCCGAAGGTGTCTTCGAGTTCGGTGAAGGTCCAGGGCTGGGCCCAGCTGCTATCGGCATCGGGGGCGTGCGGGATGTGGGTGAGACCACCGGCCAGGCTGATCATGTTGCGCCCCTGGTTGACCCGCTGCTTCTGGTAGCCCAGGTCGCCGAAGAGGCGGAAGTAGTCGCCCTGGTAGTCCAGCGCCAACGCCACCAGGTGGGTGCGCTGGTATTCGTCGTCGATGGCGGTGTCACCCTCACGATTGAGCAGGTTGATGCGCGCGCCGATGCGGTTGTCTTCGCCGAAGCGCTGGCCCAGGTCCAGGTGCTGGCCGAGTTGCTGGTCGCTGGTGTAGTCGAGGGTCAGGCTGCGGGTGGGGTCCTGCTCCGCACGCTTGGGCTGGATGTTGACCCCGCCACCGATGCCCGTGCCCGAGGCTGTCACCCCGTTGATGAACGCGTTGGCCCCTTTGAACACTTCGACCCGTTCCACCGCCTCGGTAGCAAGCATCTGCCGGGGCAGGATGCCGTAGAGCCCATTGAAGGAAATGTCGTCGGAATTCAATGGGTAGCCACGGATGACGAATATCTGCGACTGGTTGCCGAAACCGAATGACTGGCGCACCGAGGCGTCATTGAGCAGCACGTCGCCGATGTCCTTGGCCTGCTGGTCCTGGATGCTCTGGGCCGTGTAACTGCTGGCCGAGAAGGGCACGTCCATGTAGTCCTGATTGCCCAGCACGCCGAGCTGGCCACCGCGCGCCACTTGCCCACCGGGATAGGCAGGCGGCAGCGCACTGGGCGCCTCGCGCTTGGCGCTGACGCTGGTAGCGCCAAGTACCACGGCGCCGCCTTCCTGGCCGTCAGTCGAACCTTCGGGTTCATCGGCGGCCAGGGCGAGTCCATTCAGAGAGCAGCAGAGCAGTAACGTGGAGACACGAAGGGGAAATGGGGGAAGCGACGAGTTGGCCATGATCGTTCCTACATGCAAGGCGAAGGGGATCTGGCACTGGCCGCAAAGCAGCCAGCCTGCCGGCGAAGCTCCTCAAGACGGAATGAGAATAGTTGGTATTTGTAATTTCCAATGATTCAGCATCTGTCTCGCAGACGAATACGCGTCTCAATCCCTTTTCTACCGGCTGATTACAGGAAGAAGCCGACGAATGGTGAAGGTGGGGACGGTGATTAAGGTCCGGTGCAACGTCCGATGTGGCCGATGAGGCGCTTCCGGGGTTTTCCAGCGCCGCGTCGGGCGTTAATGTGCACGGCTCGCAAATCGGCAAATGGAGAGCCTTCGATGAGCCTGCACGGCACCTACGATCCGCAGAACGTTTTCGCCCAGATCATTCGCGGCGAGGCCCCCTGCTACAAACTCTACGAAGACGACGACGTGCTCGCCTTCCTCGATATTTTCCCGCAGTCGTTTGGCCACACCCTGGTGATCCCGAAGCGATCCGCCGCGCGCAACATCCTGGAGATCGAAACCGACGCCCTGGCCAAGGTCATGGCCGTGGTGCAACGGCTGACCCACGTACTGGTGCAGGAGCTGCAACCGGCTGGCGTGCAGGTGGCACAGTTCAATGGCGCGCCGGCGGGCCAGACCGTGTTCCACATTCACATGCACATCGTGCCGCGCTTCGACGGCGAATCGCTGGCTATCCACGCCAGCAAGAAGGCTGACCCGAACGAGCTGGAGGCGCTGCAGACTCGCCTGCTGAAGCACCTGGCCTGACGGTTCCTCCGGGGCGCGCCGCGGGATGAACATCGCCGTTCCACCCTTCGTCGTCGCCCTGCCCTACTCCCCCGCCTTGTCCAGTTTCAGCCGGCTGCGTTCGAACCAGGCCAGCAGGTAGTCCGCCAGCACCTGGGTCCGTCTCGGCAACCCGCCCTGCCAGGGGTGCACCAGGAAAACCGGTGTCTGGCGGGTCTGGTACTCACGCAGCAGCCACACCAGACGGCCATCGGCCAGTTCGTCGTAGATCATGTAGGAAGGCAGGCGCGCGACGCCGGCACCAGAGAGGGCCGCCTTCTTCAGCAAGCTGTAGTGATTGCTCGCCAGCGCACCCGCCACCTTGACCCGCTCCAGCCGGTGCTGCCGGTGATAGAGCCATTCCTCGAAACCGCTGTAGTGGGTATTCAGCAGGCACTGGTGGCGTGACAGGTCCGCCGGTTGCTCGGGTTCGCCGTGGGTGGCGAGATAGGCCGGGGTGGCGCAGGTGATTTCCTGCAGGGAGAACAGCGGCCGCGCCACCAGGCGATCGTCCATGTCCATGCCCGAACGAATGGCCAGGTCGAAGCCTTCCGCCACCAGGTCGCGATAGCCGTTATGCAGGTCCAGCTCGATGCGGATCTGCGGGTACTGCCGGATGAAGTCCAGCAACAGCGCATCGAAGAAGGTCTCGCCGAGGGATACCGGTACCGTCAAGCGCACGCAGCCGGCCAGCTCCTCCTGCAAGCGCCGCACCGTTTGCCTGGCCCGCTCCGCCTGCGCTGCCAGGGCCTTTGCTTCCGGTAGCAAGGCCGCCCCGGCGGCGGTCAGGCCCAGCCGCCGCGTGGTGCGATGCAGCAACGAAGCGCCCAGTTCTTGTTCCAGCATGCGGATGCGCTTGGACAACTGCCCCTTGCTGCAGCCCAGCCGCTCGGCTGCAGCGGTGAAGCTGCCGGCTTCCATCAGTACCGCGAAGGCGGCCAGGTCGTCCATTTCGCTCATTGATTTGCGGCCCTATTGTTTCCAATTGAAAACCAAAGTTTTCCAATTGCATGGATTATCGACAATAGACCGCACTCTACACTGGACCTGTCATTCATTCCCACACAGGACTCCAGCCATGAAAATCATCCTCGTCGGTGCCAGCGGCACCATCGGCAAGGCCATCGAACAGGAACTCAAGGAGCGCCACGAAGTGATCCGCGTCGGCCGCAACAGTGGCGACCTGCAAGCGGACATCACCGACGTCGCGTCGATTCGCAGCCTGTTCGAGAAGGTCGGTTCTTTCGATGCCCTGATCAGCGCCGCCGGCAAGGTGCATTTCGGGGCCCTGGCAGAAATGGGTGAAGCCGAGTTCGCCGTGGGCCTGCAGGACAAGCTGATGGGTCAGGTCAACCTGGTGCTGATCGGCCGCGAATTCGCCAACGACGGCGCCTCGTTCACCCTCACCTCCGGGGTGCTGGGCCACGATCCGATCCGCTACGGCGCATCGGCCAGCATGGTCAACGGCGCCATCGATGCCTTCGTGCGCAGCGCCGCCCTGGAAATGCCGCGCGGCATGCGCATCAACAGCGTCAGCCCGACCGTGATCGAGGAAGCGCTGCCGAGCTACGGTCCCTATTTCCGTGGCTACAAGGCGGTACCGGCGGCCGATGCGGCATTGGCCTACGCCAAAAGCGCAGAAGGTGCGCAGACCGGCCAGACCTATCACGTGGGCTGAGGGCCCCTACAGTTCGCCGGCGTAACACACCGGCGAACTGGGCGGACCGCTGCGTTCAAGCTCTTCTTCGAGAAACTCCGCCAGCACCCGGGCATTGTTGTGTGCTTCGTCCTTGGCCGCGTACAGGAGGGTCAGACTTCCCTTGCGCGCCATTTCCAGCAATCCCTGCCAGTGCTCGGGATGGGCCGCGAGTTCCGCGCGGTACAGCAGGCGGAATTCGTCGAACAGCGCCGGGTCATGGCAGAACTGCTTGCGCAGGCCGTCAGACGGCGCCACCTCCTTCAGCCAGGAGGTCAGGGCCAGTGATTCCTTTCGGCAACCGCGCGGCCACAGGCGATCCACCAGCACCCGTTGGCCATCATCAGACTGCGCCGCCTCGTAGACTCGCTTGAACTGGATCATCCATCTCCTCCGCCCTTGAGCCGGGCGCTGCGCACCGGTAACGTGGCCGCTCCCTGAAGGAGACCCACGATGCGCTTCGCCCGCCCCTTGCTGTTCAGCCTCTTGCCCCTCTTCGGCGCCTGCCAGATGTTCGCCGAAAAAGCCCCCGCTCCCGACGCCAACCTGGTGCGTCTGCAGGGTGAGCTGAGCGTAGTCTCTGGGCAGGTGATGTTCAGCCCGTGCGGCGAGAAGCGTCGCTTCGCCCTGGTCGACAGTGGCGCCACCGGGCTGTTGCCGGAAGCCGCCAACCTCTCCGCGGAGGGTCCCGGCAAGCTGTTCGCCGACATTCGCGCCCGCATGGGTGCAACGAAACTGCCCGACGCCGATGGCCAGCTGGACCTGAAGACCCTCTACCGCCTGCAGCGCGAAGGGCATGGCTGCGATGACCTCAACTTCAAGCGCCTGCTGCTTCGCGCCAGCGGCCATGAGCCCGACTGGAGCGTCAGCGTCAGTGGCAAGGGCCTGATCCTCGACCGTCCCGGCCAGCCTTCCCTGGCCCTGCCCTACATGGAAGAACAACTGCCGGATGGCCGCTTCAACCTGTCCAGTGAGGCCAATGGCCAGCGCCTGGAGCTGTGGGTCGCGCCCCAACGCTGCGTCGACAGCATGAGCGGCGCGGTCCAGCACCTGACTGCCGAGCTGCGCCTGAACGGCAACGTGCAACGTGGCTGTGCCTCCTTCGGCGGTGCCCGCGACAACTGACAACTGCAGCAGTCTCCATCCTCGCCCTTCCCCACTAAGCTTGGGGAAGGATCAAAGGAGGGAGAACACCATGCTGCGTATCGCCCTGAATGGATATGGGCGCATCGGTCGCGCTCTGGTTCGTGCGCTGTTCGAGCGGGGTCTCGACCAGCGCCTGCGTATCGAAGCCATCAATGACCTCGGCGATTTCGAATCGCTGGCCCACCTCACCCGTTTCGACTCGACCTTCGGCCGCTTCCCTGGCCATGTTCACTTGAGCGACGATCGCCTGCAGGTGAACAACCAGACCATCCACCTGCTGCGCGAGCGCGACCCGGTCAACCTGCCCTGGGCGCAGCTGGGCGTGGACCTGGTGCTGGAATGCACCGGCAAGATGAAGAAGCGTGCGCAGGTGGAGCAGCACCTGACCGCCGGGGCACCACGCGTGCTGCTGTCGCATCCCCTCGACACCGCCGACCTCACCGTGGTGTACGGGGTCAATCATGAGCAGCTGGGCAGCCAGCAGATCGTGTCCAACGCGTCCTGCACCACCAACTGTCTGGCGCCGCTGGCCATGTTGCTGCACCGCGAAGTCGGTATCCGCAGCGGCCTGGTGACCACGGTGCACGCGTACACCAACGACCAGCACCTGCTGGACAAGAGCCACAGTGATCCCTATCGGGCCCGCGCCGCTGCCGTCTCGATGATTCCTACCAGCACCGGCGCGGCTAAGGCCATCGGGCTGGTACTGCCGGAACTGGCCGGCCGTCTGGATGGCATGGCGATACGGGTGCCAACGCCGAACGTGTCGTTGCTGGATTTCTCGTTCATCGCCGAACGCCCGACCAGCCGCGAGGCGCTCAACGCGGCCCTCGAAGCCGGGGTGACAGCCTTGCCGCCGGGCGTCATGGAGTGCAACGCGTTGCCGCTGGTGTCCAGCGACTTCAATGGCTATCCGGTTTCCTGCGTGGTCGATCTCAATCACACCCGCGTGCAAGGGGAGCTGGTGAAAGTGCTGGCCTGGTATGACAACGAATGGGCCTTCGCCAACCGGATGCTGGATGTGGTCCTGGCCTGGCTGAACCCTTAGGAAGCAACCTCTTCCGGGCGCCAGTGACAGAGCGTGGTCCGACGAGAACCGTTGGGCCGGCGGGCAGGATCATCGAAGGTCGACACTTCGCGGAATCCGGCCTTGCGCATCATGCCCGCCGAGGCGAGGTTTTCCTCGTGCCGCTCGATATAGATATCCACAGCCCCGAGCGCTGCCAGTCTCGCCATCGCCGCCACAAGTAGCTGTGTGCCCAGCCCGCGCCCAGCCAGCTCGCGGTGCACCACAGCCTCGCAGACATAGCCCTGGGGCTGATCCTGCCTTCCAACTTGCTGGTGGGCCTGGAAGTCCCGGCTCAGGTAGAAGCTGACGAAGCCCGCCAGCCTCCCCTCGCCTTCCGCCAGCACCGCCCCCACGGACGCATCGTTGATACCCCGCAAGTGGGCGCGGACCTCATCGGGCGGCAGGTGATTCCACGGATTGGGGCCATGTTCGAGGATGAGCTCGCACAAGGCGGGGATGTCATCGGCCGTGGCCGGCCGGATGGCCATCGCGATCAATCCAGGACCCCTGCCGGCGCCGGCGATGCGCTTTTCCATTGGCTCAGCGCCACCCCGACGAACACCAGGCCGGCGGCGAGCAGTTGCACCCCTGTCAGCCGCTCACCCAGGAAGCCCCAGGCGAATACCAGGGTGAACACGGGAATCAGGTTGATGAAGCCGGTGGCCTGGCTCGCCGGCATCCGCGAGACGCCGAAGTTGTAGAGGCCGTAGGCGCCCACCGTAACCACGGTGCCGAGGTAGATCATGGCGCCGATGCCCAGCGGGCTGACGGACTCCGGCAAGGGCGAAGTGACCCAGGCCAGGGGCAGGAAGAACAGGCTGCCGATGAAGGCCTGCATGGCGGTCAGGAAAAAGGCCGAGTAGCGCGATGACAGATGCTTGAGCAACAGCGTGTAGCCGGTGGCGCAGAGCATGGCGAGGAATTCGTAGAAATTGCCCAGCAGCGGCTGCGGCGCATGGCTGTCCGAGTCGCTGGCCAGGCTCAGCCAGACGGCGCCGACCACGGCGAGGAAGAAGCCGGCCAGGGTGCCGCGAGTGATCCGTTCATGTAGCAGGGCGTAGGCACCCACCGCCACCAGCAACGGCAGGAGCGCGGTGATCATGCCGGCCTGGGAGGCGCTGGTGTGCTGCAGCGCCAGGGCTTCGAAGATGAAGTAGAGGCAGGGTTCGCAGGCGGCCAGACCCAGCAGGAATTTCCAGTCTCCAGGCTGGTAGTCGAGGCCGCCCCGCCAACGCCACGCGGCGAGGAATACCAGACTGCCCAGGGCCATACGCGCGAAGATCACCCAATGTGGGGCGACTTCCTGGAAGGCCAGCTTGAGGGCGATGAAGGAGCTGCCCCAGAGCGCCATGGCCAGCACCAGGCAGGCCACCGCCACCAGTCGACCTTGCTGCGCCATATTCACCTCCGGGAGAAAGTCGCCAGTCTACGAGGCCGTCCATGGGGCCAGACAGGCACAGCAGGCGGGAAAAACTGTAGTGCTTACTGGTTCCAGGGTTTGCCGCGGGTTTTCTGATCGAGCGGCAACTGCTGCAGCACCGCGGCCTTGGCCAGCATGTAGGCGCTGACCGGGGCGCTGATGAACAGGAACAGGCTGATCAGCAACTCGTGCAGGCTGATCCCGCCGGCATCGGCCGAAAAGAACACCAGCGAAGCCATCACCACACCGCCCACGCCCAGGGTGGTGGCCTTGGTCGGACCATGCAGGCGCATGAAGAAGTCCGGCAGGCGATAAAGGCCGAGGGCGCCGATCAGCATGAAGGCGCTGCCGAGGAGCAGCAGCGCGCACACGAGTATTTCCACCCAGAGGGACAGGGGTTCGCCGGTCATTCGATGATGTCTCCGCGCAACATGTACTTGGCCACCGCCACGGTGCTGACGAAGCCGAGCACGGCGATCAGCAGCGCCACTTCGAAGAACAGATTGCTGCCCTTCCAGATGCCGTAGAGCACGAGCATGGCGATGGCGTTGATGTAGAGGGTATCCAGCGCCAGCACTCGGTCCGGCAAGCACGGTCCCTTGATGAGTCGCGCGAGCGTCAGCAGCAGCGCTAGCCCGAGCATGCCCAGGCAGAGCGGGATCACTAGGCCGAGCATGGGAAGATCTCCTTCAGTGGTGCCTCGTAGCGCGACTTGATCTCAGCCACCATGGCTACCTTGTCCGGCACGTCGAGGCCATGCACCAGCAGGGTTCGGCGGTCGGCACTGAGGTCGGCGGCCAGCGAACCCGGTGTCAGCGACACCACACTCACCAGCACGCTGATGGCCAGTTCGTTGTCCAGCTCGATGGGGACTTCGACGAAGGCAGGACGCAGCGCTTCGACGCGGCCGAGGGTCAGGCGTGCTACCTGGAAATTGGCCACCAGCACGTCCCCCACCACCATCAGCAGGAAGCGCATCAGCTTGAGCGGATGCCAGCGTTTCGGGCGCTCGATCAACAGCGGCTGGAAGAAGAACGGAATCGCCCAACCGAGAAAGCCCCCCAGCAGCCAGTGGCTGAAGGCGAAGGAGTCCACCAGCAGCAGCCAGACGAACAGCAACAAGAGGCTTTCGGCGGGGTGAGGAAAGATTCGTCGAATCATGCTCCGGTCCCCTCGAGAATTGCGCGATAGAGGTTCACGTCATGCAACTGCACGGCGGTGGCCTGGGCGTAGTCCAGGAGCGGCTGGGCGAATGCCACCAGCACCAGGCTGCCGGCCAGCAGCAGAAGGGTGGCGAACAGCCGACCGCCATCCAGTTCCGCACTGCCCAACACCTGATGGCCAGTACGCCAGAACAGCGTGCTGCCCGCGCGACTCAGGGCCACCAGGCTGACGAAGCCACCGATCAGCAGCACGCTCCACAGCGGCAATGCGCCAGCGGCCGGTGGCGCGGCCTGGAGCAGCAGGAGCTTGGCGAAGAAACCGGACAACGGCGGCAAGCCAGCCACGGCGATGGCACCGAAGAAGAACGCCGCGCCGAGGATGCTCGGGTTCTGCAGGGCCGGCCCTTGCACTAGGTGGCCCGCCTTCTCGCCCCGCTGCCGGCTGACCAGGTCAGCCAGGAGGAACAGGGCTCCGGCCACCCAGGTGCTGTGCAGCAGGTAGAACAGTGCCGCGCCCTGGGCCTCGGGAGTCCCCAGGGCAATGGCTGCCAGCAGGGTGCCGGCGGAGACCACCACGAGGTAAGCCAGCAGGCCCTGCAAGGTGGCGGCAGCCAGGGCGCCCACAGCACCGAGCAACACCGTGGCCAACGCCAGCGGCCAGAGCCAGGGCTGCGCCAGGTTGGCCAGCTCGCCGGCTTCCGGGCCGAAGACCAGGCTGTAGACCCGCAGGATCGAGTAAATGCCCACCTTGGTCATGATCGCGAAGAGTGCGGCCACCGGCGCACTCGCGGCGGCATAGGCACGCGGTAGCCAGAAGTACAGCGGCAACATCGCCGCCTTGAGGGCGAACACCAACAGCAGCACCAGTCCGGCGGCGGCCAGCACCGGTGCATTTTCCGGCCCAGCCGCAGCCACCTGGCGGGCCATGTCGGCCATGTTCAAGGTGCCGGTGATGCCGTAGAGGGCGCCTATCGCGATCAGGAACAGCGCCGAACCGGCGAGGTTGAGGATCACGTAGTGCATGCCCGCCTTGACCCGTTCGCCACCACCGCCGTGGAGCAGCAATGCATAGGAGGCGATCAGCAGGATTTCGAAAAACACGAAGAGGTTGAACAGGTCGCCGGTGAGGAATGCGCCATTGATTCCCAGCAGCTGGAACTGGAAAAGCGCATGGAAGCGCAGACCGATACGATCGTCGCCCCGTACGGCATAGATCACGGCAGCAGAGGCCAGCACGGCAGTCGCCAGCAGCATCAGCCCTGCAAGCCGGTCCAGCATCAGGACGATGCCGAAGGGAGGCTGCCAACTGCCCAGGGCATAGACACGCAACTGGCCATCACCAGCCTGCTGAATCAGGTACAGCGCCAGCGGCACCAAGGCCAGGGTGGCGAGGACGGAAAGGCTGCGCTTCAGGCGCTCGTTGGATGGCAGCACCAGCAGCAGCGCACCGGTGAACAGGGGAATCAGCACCGGCAGGATCGTCAGGTGGATCATGGCGCCGACTCCTCGTCGGTGAGGCCATCGACGTGATCGCTGTTCAGATCACCTACCCCGCGCAAGGCCAGCACCACCACGAAGGCCGTCATGGCGAAGCCGATGACGATGGCGGTCAGCACCAGGGCTTGCGGCACGGGATCGGCATACTGCACGTCGCGCCCGAGCACCACGGCTTCACCGGTCAGCCGGCCCATGGCGAAGAGGAACAGGTTGACGGCGTACGACAGCAGGGTCAGTCCCAGTACCACGGGGAACGTCCGGCCGCGCAGCAGCAGGTAGATGCCACTGGCGGTCAGCAGGCCGAGGGTTACGGCGAACAGCGCCTCCATCAATGAATCTCCTTGCTCGCAGCCGGGGACAGGCTCAGACGTCCCAGGTTGACCAGTACCAGCAACGTCGAGCCGACCACGGCCAGGTAGACGCCGAGGTCGAACAGCATGGCGGTGGCCAGTTCGAATTCACCCACCAGCGGCAGATCGAAATGGCCGAACGCGGAGGTCAGGAAGTTGCGGCCGAACGCCCAGCTGCCGAGGCCGGTGAGGCCGGCGATCAGCACGCCGGCACCCGCCATGCGCTGGTAATTCAACGGCAGGCGTTGCTCCACCCAGGCAATGCCACTGGCGATGTACTGCAGCACCAGGGCCACGGCGGTGATCAGGCCGGCGATGAAGCCGCCACCCGGCAGGTTGTGCCCACGCAGGAAAATGAACACCGAAATCAGCAAGGCCAGGGGAAGCATCAGGCGCGACAGGGTTTCGAGAATCAGCGGGTGCTTGGCACCGGCCCAGTTGCGCCCCTGGGGGTCGCAGGTCGGATTCTCCAGGCGCAGCCCCGAGAGCATGGCGAAGATGCCGACGGCGGCGATCGTCAGCACGGTGATTTCGCCGAGGGTGTCGAAGCCGCGGAAGTCCACCAGGATCACGTTGACCACGTTGGTGCCGCCGCCCCCGGATACGCTGTTGGCGAGGAAGAAATCCGCGATGCCTTCGTAGGGGCGGGTCAGCACGGCATAGGCCAGCAACGCCACCATCACCCCCACTGCGCAGGCCAGGATGAAATCGCGCAGTCCACGCAGACTGGAGCTTTCCCCCGGCGTACGCGACGGCAGGTAGTAGAGCGCCAGCATCAGCAGGACCAGGGTCACCACTTCCACCACCAGTTGGGTGAGCGCCAGGTCAGGTGCCGAGAATCGGGCAAATGCCAGCGCCACCAGCAAGCCGGCCACGCCGAGGATCATCAGCGCGATCAGCCGCTGGCGATGAAATATCGCGGTCAGCACGCCCGATAGCGCCAGCACCGCCAATCCCAGGGTGGTGATGCCGTCCAGCGGCGTCAAAGGACGTGCGCCCGCGATCTGCGGCAGGGGCGCCAGCGAGAGCGCCACCATTACCATGGCAGCGCCCAGCAACAAGGACAGGTAGCGCTGCAGGGAGCCGTTCTCCAGGTGCCCGGTGATCCAGCGGGCGGCCAGGACGGCGCGCTGCACCTGCTGCTCGAACACTTCCTTGGCGTCGGTGTCAGGCAGGTCGGCGTACCAGCGGAACAGTGGCTTGCGCAGCACATAGACCAGGACGCCGCCGACCAGCGCGACCAGGCTCATGGCCAACGGCAGATTGAAACCATGCCAGATCGCCAGGTCGTATTCCGGCAACGTACCGCCCAGGCTCGCCGAGGCCGCAGTGGCCAGCAGCGGCGCCACCGTGATGCCCGGCAGCATGCCCACCAGCAGGCAGAGGGAGACGAGGATTTCCACCGGCACCTTCATGTAGCGCGGAGGTTCGTGGGGAGGGAATTTGGGCAGGACGGCGGGCTCGCCGTTGAAGAAGACGTCGTGGACGAAGCGCAGCGAATAGGCCACCGAGAAAACCCCGGCCAGGGTCGCCGCCGCCGGCACCACCCAACTGAAGCTGCCCAGCAAGTCCTGCTGCAGCGTTTCACCGAAGAACATCTCCTTGCTGAGGAAGCCGTTCAGCAAGGGCACGCCGGCCATGGCCAGGGACGCCACCATTGCCAGCACCGCCGTATGCGGCATGTACCGCCACAGGCCGTTGATCAGGCGCATGTCGCGACTGCCGGTTTCGTGGTCGATGATCCCCGCGGCCATGAACAACGAGGCCTTGAAGGTGGCGTGGTTGATGATGTGGAACACCGCCGCGACGTTTGAGAGCTGCGAATCGAGGCCGAACAGCAAGGTGATCAGGCCGAGGTGGCTGATGGTCGAGTAGGCCAGCAGGCCCTTGAGGTCGTGCTGGAACAGCGCCATGCCAGCACCGAGCAGCAGCGTCGCCAGGCCGCTCAGACTGACCAGGTAGAACCACAGGTCGGAACCGGACAAGGCCGGATACAAGCGCGCCAGCAGGAATACGCCGGCCTTCACCATGGTGGCCGAGTGCAGGTAGGCGGACACCGGGGTCGGCGCGGCCATGGCGTGGGGCAGCCAGAAATGGAATGGGAACTGCGCGGACTTGGTGAACGCACCCAGCAGAACCAGCACCAGCGCCACCGGATAAAGGCTGTGGGCGCGGATCTGCTCGCCTGCGGCGAGCACCTGGGTCAGTTCGAAGCTGCCGGCTATATGCCCCACCAGCAGTATCCCGGCCAACAGCGCCAGGCCACCGCCAGCGGTAACCGCCAGCGCCATTCGCGCGCCCTTGCGCGCATCGGAGCGGTGACCCCAGAAGCCGATGAGCAGGAATGAGGACAGACTGGTCAGCTCCCAGAACACCAGCATCAGCAGCAGGTTCTCGGACAGCACGACGCCGAGCATCGCGCCCATGAACAACAGCAGGAAGGCGAAGAAGCGCCCCATGGGCTCTTCCGTGGACAGGTAGTAGCGGGCGTAGAGGATCACCAGCAGCCCGATGCCGAGAATCAACAGGGCGAACAGGTAGCCCAGACCATCCAGCCGCAGGCTGAAGCTGAGCCCGAAGCCCGGCAACCAGGACTGGGCGAAATTGAGGGTGTGACCGGCGAAGATGCTATCGGTCTGGGTCAGCAGGAGAACGAGGCCAGCCAGCGGTACCAGTGCGGTGACGGCCGCGCAGACGGAACGGCCAAGGCGCTCGGCCAGCGGCGGAAGAAGTGCCCCGAGAAAGGGCAGCGCGACAATGAGCGCCAGAATCATCCATATCTCCCCTAGGTCAGCGCCACCTCCTCCAAGTAACGGAAATGGCAAGAAAAAAACCCAGCGATTATCCATTACTATCGATTCATCGCGATAGATTGAATTATTTCAAAACGCTAGCAACTGCAGAGAACGCCCACTCCAAACGGCGATAGCACCCAGGCGCTATCGCCGTCATTCGGGAATGGGGAAAACGACAAGCTGTCCCGATGGGGACAGCTTAGCTTCAGTGAGCGACGCGGCTGGTGCCGTTGACCGTCATGATGCGAACGCGCTCGCCCACGCGGAAGACTTCGTTGGGCTGGACTTCCTGAACGTAGGCGCGCATCGAACCATCGTCTTCACGCACGGTGATCTCCACACCCTGGGTACGGGTGTAGCCTTCTTCGGCCGCCGCCCCTAGCAGGCCGCCGGCTACCGCGCCGATCACGGCTGCGACTGCGCTGCCACGACCGTGGCCGATGGTGCTACCGCCAATGCCGCCGACCACAGCGCCAGCGCCGGCGCCGACCGGCGTCTTGGTACCTTCGATCTTCACCGGACGCAGCGATTCGATGGTGCCCATGCGCACGGTCTGCACTTGCCGAGCTTCGTCACGGGAATAGGTGTCTCCGGTCAGGCTCGACTGACAGCCACCCAGCGCCAGTGCCACTGCCGTGAAAGAGGCAACCAGCAGATAGGGTTTACGCATAGCAATTCCTCCAGAATTAATTACCCGTCCATTAGACTCCGCGCTGCGTAGGCTGTCACCTGAACAGGCCGACTACTCAGCCATCGTTCAGCTTTCCGACAGCCTCACAAGAAATCTCCTACAAGCTCCCTGTCACCCAAGGTTAGCCCATGGACTACTTCATCATCGCGATTACCACCATCGCCGGCCTTTACTTCCATTGGTGGCTGTACGTGCGCATCAAACGCTGGATGGATCGCGACCTCGCGTTGTCCCTGGCGGAAGGCGACAAGGACAAACAGGCGTTCATGCTGGAGCAGCTGAAGGTCGCTCGCGCTGAAGGCATCAAGCGCAAGGATTTGCAGCCCTGGCTGGAACGGGCGGCGCAGCGTTACACCGCCTGAGCACGGTCAGACGCGGGCGGCCAGTTTCCACAACTGTGCAATGTCCGCGCTACGCGCTTCCAGTTCCACCGCAGCGCACGCCATCGCCCGCTCCAGTTCCATGGGGCCGGGAACCAGGCTGAAGGCGGCCTCGATGCCAACTTCGCGCAGGCGTTGGTAGCCCTCTCCCAGGCTCCCGGCAATGGCGATCACCGGCACGCCGGCGGCACCCGCAATACGCGCAACGCCCACCGGGGTCTTGCTATGCAGGCTCTGGGAGTCGAGACGGCCCTCCCCCGTTACCACCAGATCGGCGCCCACTACCGAATCGGCCAGCCCGGCCACTTCCGCCACCAGTTCGATACCGGGGCGGAAGCGTGCACCGAGAAAGGCGCGTGCGGCGAACCCCAGGCCACCGGCCGCCCCTACGCCCGGATGCCGGCTATGGTCTTCGCCGAGGTGAGCGGCGATCGCCTGGGCGTAGTGTCCCAGCGCTGCATCGAGCGATTCGACCTGCGCGGGATTGGCGCCCTTCTGCGGGCCGAAGACATGGGAGGCGCCGCGGGGTCCGCAGAGCGGGTTATCCACATCTGCTGCCACCTCGAACTCAACGCCGGCGAGACGCGGATCAAGACCGGACGGATCGACGCTCGCCAGCCGGGCCAGAGCCCCGCCACCGGCCGGCAGCGGCGCTCCGTGCTTGTCCAGCAGGCGCAGCCCGAGGGCCATGAGCAAGCCCGCACCGCCGTCATTGGTAGCGCTGCCGCCGAGACCAAGGATGATCCGCGTCGCGCCGGCATCGAGGGCCCGGCGAATCAACTCGCCGGTGCCGAAGCTGCTGGTGCGCGTGGCATCGCGTGCGCCGTGGGCGACCAGGTGCAAGCCGCTGGCGGCCGCCATTTCGATAATGGCGCGCCCCTGCCCCAGCCAACCCCAATGCGCGCGCACTGGGTCGCCCAACGGCCCCTGTACCAGCGCTTCACGGCGCTCGCCTCCGGTGGCGGCCAGCACCGCGTCCACCGTGCCCTCACCACCATCGGCCATCGGCTTCTGCACCAGTTCGGCTTCGGGAAATACCGAGCGCCAGCCCCGAGCGATGGCAGCGGCCACCTCGGGCGCACTCAGGCTTTCCTTGAACGAATCGGGAGCAATGACGATCTTCATCGACGTACCTCGGGATGGGCCGGGAAATACGAGGCTAATGGTAGGTGCTGCAGGCGGGGCAGAGGTGGCGACGAAGGGCAGGATGATGGAGGGCGCAGCCAACGATGAGCTGCGCCATCAGGCGGGAAAGGTCAGGGAGCCAGCCGCTCGCGAACCCAGGCGTTGTCCACGAGTCGGTAGTTCAAGCGGTCATGCAGGCGGCTCGGGCGCCCCTGCCAGAACTCGATGCGCTCGGGCAGCAAGCGATAACCGCCCCAATGCGGCGGACAGCTCGGCGCGTTATCAAGGAACCGCTGCTCGGTTTCCGCCAGCAGGGCTTCGAGCTCCGCGCGATCGCTGATTACCCGGCTCTGCGGCGATGCCCAGGCCCCCAGGCGACTACCCAGCGGGCGTACCTGGTAGTAGGCGTCAGATTCGGCCGGGGTTACCCGCTCTACCCGGCCCTCGATACGGACCTGGCGCTCCAGGGCGGGCCAGAAGAAGGTCATGGCGGCGAATGGATTGGCCAAGAGTTGTTCGCCCTTGGCGCTGTCGTAGTTGCTGAAGAACGTGAAGCCGCGTTCATCCAGCCCTTTCAGCAGCAACACGCGGCAATGGGGACGGCCTTCGGCGTCGACCGTGGCAACAGTCATGGCGTTAGGCTCGACCGGCAGTTGCTCGGTCTTCACCGCATCGCCGAACCAGCTCTGGAACAGGCTGAAGGGCTCGGCAGGAGCCCGCTCCTCGCTGAGCCCGTCGCGAGCATAGTCACGGCGCATATCGGCCAGGGTCTGGGTCATGATTGGCAGTCCTGTGTTCAGAAAGCCAATAGCTTACCCAAGCCCGGCCTACTCGGCTTGATCTGCCGCAACCACCTTCTCGGTCTTGCCCATCTGCTCCGGCTTGGCTGGCTTGCTGTACTGGGCAATTAGCGCGGCCAGGGTTTCCTGCGGCGTGAGGATCATCTCGACACGGCGGTTCAGGGAACGGCCTTGCTGGCTGTCGTTGGCGGCGCGCGGCATATCCGAACCCAGCCCTTTCAGGGACAGGCGATCACGCTGCAGGCCGCTCAGGCGGAAGATAGCGGCAACGGACTGGGCGCGCTCCTGGCTGATCTTGCGGTTGATTTCATCCTTGCCGGAGCTATCGGCGTGGCCAAGGACCAGCACTGCGGTCTTGGTATCGCCTTCCACCAGCTTCGCCACTTTGGTGATGGGGCCCAGGGTGGCGGGCAGCAGCATGCTCGGGCGATCCGGGTTGTACGACGGGTCGACCGGCAGGGTCACCACCAGCACGTTCTCACGGCGCTCCACTTCCAGTTTGCTGCCTTTCACCGCCTCGCGCAGGCGCGGCTCGTACTGATCGAGCCAGGCTTGGGTCGCCTTGGTATCCACCTTGGCGACCTTGGTTTGTTTAGCCTTTTTATCGCCACCGAAGGGCCACCAGGACTGGCTGGCGGAGACGGTCTGCCCGGGCTTGGCAGGCACCTCGGCCTTCTGCTGGCCAAGCATGGTGCAGCCGGAGGCAGACACACAGAGTATCAGGGTGGAAATCTTTAACAGCTTCATGGGCAGGATTCCGTAGTCGCTGAAGGCCGCACGCCAGCACAAAAAGTGATGGCGTTTTAATCTCTCAATCGAGCTTAAATTCTCGCGCCAAGCCTTTATTCAGCAAAGATAAAAACAGTCGAGGTGACGAGTGGCTCAGCCCAGGCAGTCCTTGACCACACGGGCCAGCTTCTGGGCGCGCGGATCCATCAGAACGTAAGGGCCGAGGGTGTTGGTGACGAAGCCAAAGGCCAGTTCGCGTTCCGGGTCGGCAAAGCCGGTGGAGCCGCCTGCGCCGGGATGGCCGAAGGCGTATCGGCCCATGCCATAGGTGGCATTGGGTACGTCGGGTTGGTCGAGCATGCAGCCGAGGCCGAAACGGGTGGACGTCAGCAAGGTGAGGTCCTCGCCCTGGGCATGTTCGCGGGTCAGCTCCGCGAGCAGCTCGGAATCCAGCAGCTCGCCATCCAGCAAGCCGGCATAGAAGCCCGCTACGCTGCGCGCGTTGCCATGGCCATTGGCTGCGGGTTGCTGCATCCGTCGCCATTCCGGCTTGTTCGTGCTGGTCATGATCGACGGTGGATTGGTGAAGGAGCGCGTACTCAGCGAGTTCGGCTCGGTCATCATGCACTTGAGCAACCGCTGCGCTGCGGCATCGCCCATGTTGCCCTTGGCCCTGGCGATATGCGCTACGCGGTCGAATTCCTCATCCGCGAGGCCGACGTGGAAATCCAGCCCCAGTGGGGCGGCGACGCGGGCCACGATGGACTCGCCCGGACCCCGACCGTCCGCACGGCGAATCAGCTCACCGACCAGCCAGCCATAGGTGATGGGCGCATAACCATGGCCTTCACCCGGCATCCACCAGGGCTCTTCAGCAGCGAGGGCGGAGGTCATGGCCTCCCAATCGTAGAGGGCCTCGGCCGGCAGCATCGCGCGAATTGCCGGCAGGCCGGCGCGGTGGCAAAGCAGCTGACGAACAGTGATGCGTTCTTTCCCGGCCGCGGCGAATTCAGGCCAGTAGCGCGCGACGGGCGCGTCCAGCTCCAGCTTGCCCTCTCCCACCAACTGCAACAGGGTTACAGAGGCAAAGGTCTTGGTGCACGAGAACAGGTTGAGGATGGTGTCGCTGTGCCAGGCCTGCTGGCCATCCTTGTCGGCCACGCCAGCCCAGAGGTCGAGCACCGTCTCGCCTCCCACCTGCACGCACAGGGCGGCACCGCGCTCCTGCGGGTCAGCGAAGAGTTCGGCGAACGCGTCTTTCGCCGCCTCGAAGCGCAAGTCGAAATAGCCCTGGGTCTGCACCGGCGTGCTCCTGAAAGGAAATTGAGGCGGCATTGTTCCAGCCTTGCCGCCCCTTGTGAACCGTGCCGAAGACGGGTCGCCCATCAGGGCTTCCCGGTGTCTTCCTGCTTCGGCGCGTCAGGCTGGGAGGGCTCGTCGGCCTTGGGCTCAGCCGCCGGCTCAGTGCTCGGTTGCTCGGCCGCTTTCTCTGGCTCTGCGGGCTTTTCCGCCGCCGCGGGCTGGGCCGCTTCCTTGGGCTGTTCCTTTGCCGCTGCCTTGGGTTGCTCTTTCGAGGGAGCCGAAGATGCAAGGGGCTTGTTGATATCAGCCGCCAGCGCCAGGTTTGCCTTGCGCACGGCCTCGACGAAGCCCTGCCACGGACGGTCGGTGATGCCGACCAGGCCGAGGTGGCCGTTCTCGCCATCGAGCAGGCGGCCCGTGGCCGGCTGGTCGAGGTACTGGAACCAGTGGGCGCCGACGATCAGCGGCTCTTCGGCTGCCTTCTTGAGGTAGGCGGCGTAGGCCGGGCCACGCTCCTCTTCCTTGTAGACCTCGGAGACGCCACCCCAGAACGGACCACGGTCACGAGAACCGAAGTGGAACTCGGTGAGCATCAGAGGTTTGTCGAGGCGACGCAGCAGTTCCATGTCCAGGCCATGCTGCGGTTCACGGGTGTAGCGATTGAAGCTGATCACGTCGCAGTACTGCGCGCAGGACTCGATGGCCTCGGGCACGGTGGCGGCGAAACGGCCCCCGAGCAACATGTGGTTCGGCGCGTGCCACTTCATGGAGTCGGAGATGGTCTTGAAGTACGTGTCAGCATAGAAACGCTGGAAGCGCTGGAAGTCTTCCTCGATAGCCGGGTGCTCCGGATTCGGCAGCGGCGGTTCGAAGCCAGGGTCTTCCATCAGCTCCCAGGCCTGCAGATCGATACCCCAGGCTTTCGACAGCCCCTCCTGGTTGCGGTACTTATCGCGCAACTGCTTGAGGAAGGCGCGCTTGGCCGGCACGTCAGTGGTCAGGCGCAAGGTACCGTAGGCCAGCGCGTAGCGAGCTCGCGGATCCTCGCTGTGGCCGCCCCAGGCGAGTTCGTTGTCGGCGAAGAAGCCCAGGAGCCACGGATCGTCACGGTGGTCACGGGCGGCAATGGCGATGGCTCGCTCCGTCGCCATCGCAAATCGCGGATCGAACGGGTCGGGCATGCCGCCCCACCAGTCGAAGCCGGTATTGATGGTGGCGTAATCACCATGGATGGACAGCGGCAGCGTGTAGGGCATGCGCTGACTGGTGTTGAATGCCGGATCGCTCCAGTTGCCGACGGTGTTGAAGCCCCAGGCCTTGAGACGCTCAAGGCTGTGGCCGACCCAACGCTGCGGATCATTGCCGCCGTAGGTGCGCTCGATGTTGGCGCCATAGAAGTCGTACCAGCGGCCCTGGTTGAACGCACGCCCCATGTTGGCGTCGGTATCGGCACGGTCGTCGCCTTTGCCGAAATGGTTGGCCAGGGGTTCGTTGTCCTTCGGCAGTGCCTTGAACATGGCCTCGCGGCCTTCGACGTAGGTCTGGCTCAGGCCGGGGGTCACGGCGTTGACGCCCAGGGAGAAGAATGGATGGCCTTCCGGAGTGACGAGGAACCAGCGGCCGTTGCGCTTCTCGGTACGGAAGAAGCCGCTGGCTTCGAAGGTCTCACCGCCCAACCAACCACCGTAGGTGTCCTGTTGCGGCAACTTGGCGGTCCAGTCGGTCAGTTGTTTCGCTTCGTCCGCGGCGCCCTTCTTCAACTGCTCGTCGTTCTTCACCTTGCCTGGCCAATCGCCGCGGACGTACTGGCCGTAGGCGTCCATCAGGCCGTCGTAGAGGGCGCCCTGCTGATCCTGCTCCTCGGTGCCGAAACGGCCGAGCAGCACGTTCTGAGCAGCAGTCGGCTGATTCAGCGAAAGCGTCACGGAAGCGACCTTGCTGCGGTCGATCTCGCCGTTGACCAGCGTCGCTGGCAGCCAACGCTTGCCATCGAGGGTCCAGGGCACCGGCGGCGCCGCACGCATGCCGTGGGCATTGGGCGAGGTCGCGGAAAGGGGTATCAGCAAGGTCTGCGCCGGTCCTGCCGGCAGCGCAACCTGGGTGGTCAAGACCTTGCCGTCCG
This sequence comes from Metapseudomonas resinovorans, assembly GCF_002003485.1. Lineage (GTDB taxonomy): Bacteria > Pseudomonadota > Gammaproteobacteria > Pseudomonadales > Pseudomonadaceae > Metapseudomonas > Metapseudomonas resinovorans_D. Next base: position 53,265 of record NZ_BDMA01000097.1, on the reverse strand, counting down.
TGCTCTCGATGGCGACGTCCAGGGTAATCGCCCAATCCTGGGCGCTCTGGATGCGCAGGCTCATTGCCTCGGCCTTGGACCAGTCCCAGCTGCCGTTTTGCGGGGTGAGGCGCAGGCTGGGTTTCTCGGCGGCATTGAAGGTGAGGCGACGCAGAACTTCGCCATTGGCGGTGGTTTCAGCGGTCACGCTCGGCAGACTGGCATCCTGGGTAGTTACCTGCACCGCATCCAGCGGGCGGACGAAGTTGAACAGGGTCTCGGCCTGGGCAATCAGGGGGATTCCCGACATGCCGAAAAGGATGGCCAGGGCGAGGGGGCGTTTTGGTATCGAAAGCATCGGACCGGAGTTCCCAAGAGAATGCTGAGCATAGACCGCCAAAAGTTCGTATCTCGCCAACGGTGCGACAAAACGAAGCGGGACAAGGCAGGCGCGCTGGGCACCCGCAAAAACCCCGGCATCATCGCAGATGGGGGGCGCTCAGCGTCAAGGGCAGTCCTGTTTCAGGCAATCTCCCGACGGAACGGCGGCAGCGCATCGAGGATCGCGCGGCCGTAGCGCTGGGTGACCACGCGCCGATCCAGCAAAGTGATGGTGCCGCGGTCGGCCTCGGTACGCAGCAGGCGACCACAGGCCTGCACCAGGCGCAGGGAAGCGTCGGGCACGGCGATCTCCATGAAGGGATTGCCGCCACGGGCCTCGATCCAGTCGGACAACGCCGCTTCCACCGGGTCGTCCGGCACAGCGAAGGGAATCTTGGCGATCACCACGTGTTCGCAGTAGGCACCCGGCAAGTCGACGCCCTCGGAGAAACTCGCAAGCCCGAACAGCACGCTGGGCTCACCGTCGTCGACCCGCGCCTTGTGCTTGTTCAAGGTTTCCTGCTTGGACAGGTTGCCCTGAATCAGCACGCGCTTGCGCCAGTCACGATCCAGGCCTTCGAAGACGTCCTGCATCTGCCGACGGGAGGCGAACAGCACCAGCGTGCCGCGCGCACCCTCCACCAGAGCGGGCAGCTCACGGACGATGGCGGCAGTGTGGGCCGCCGCATCGCGGGGGTCGGCTTTCAGGTCAGGGACACGCAACAGGCCGGCATCGGCATGCTGGAACGGGCTCGGCACAACGGCGGTGACGGCAACCTTGGGCAAGCCGGCGCGCATCCGGAAGCGGTCGAACTTGCCCAGCGCGGTGAGGGTTGCGGAGGTTACCAGCGCACCGTAGGCCACATTCCACAGATTACGGCGCAGGGTCTCGGCGGCGAGGATGGGGCTGGCATTGACCTCGATGTCGTGCAGCGCCCCGCTTTCGGCGAGGGTCAGCCAACGCGCCATGGGCGGGCTGTCTTCCGGGTCTTCAACGGTGAAAGCCGTCCACAACTCCCAGTTGCCCTGGGCACGGCTCAGCAGGCTGCCGAACAACGGATACCACTCCTCCGCCTGATGGCTGGCGACGCCGGTGCTGGCCTCACCGTCCATGGCTTCCTTGAGGAGTTCGGTCAGGCGAGTGAATACATCGTGCAGCCTGGAGAAGCCCTTCTTCAGTTCGATGCCCAGCTCTCGCAGGTGCTCGGGCACCACGCCGGCCTCGAATCGATGGCGGGGACGGTCGCGGCCTTCCATGTCTTCGCCAGCACGGAAGTCAGCGATCTCTTCACAGGCGTTGAACATGAACTGCTGGTGGGTGCGAATCTCCCGGGCCAACTCGGGCACGCCCTCCACCAGACGACCGAATTCGCCAGGCAGGGGATTCTGCGCCAGCAATTTGGAGAGGTTCTTCGCCACCTGTTCCAGCCAGTCGGCGGTGGACCGCAAGCGGGTGTAATGGGCGAAGTGGCCGATGGCCTTGTCCGGCAGGTGATGGCCTTCGTCGAACACGTAGAGCGTCTCGCGCGGGTCCGGCAGCACCGCGCCGCCACCCAGGGCCAGGTCGGCCAGCACCATGTCATGGTTGGTGACGATGACGTCCACCTTGGTCATGCCTTCCCGTGCCTTATAGAAGGCGCACTGCTGGAAGTTCGGACAATGGCGCTTGGTGCACTGGCTGTGGTCCGTGGTGACGCGAGCCCAGTCCTGGTCCTCGATGGCTTCGGGCCAGGAATCGCGATCGCCGTCCCAACGGTTGCCGGCGAGGCGTTCGATCATCTGGTTGAGGAGTTTCTGTCCCTTCTCGTCGACGTCGATGGTGAACCCCTCGTCGGCGAACAGCTGGGCCGTGGCACTCTGTGCCTGGCCTTCCTGCAGGAGCATGTCAAGCTTGGACAGGCAGAGATAGCGGCCGCGCCCCTTGGCCAGGGCGAAACTGAAGTTCAGGCCGCTGTTGCGTATCAGGTCGGGCAGATCCTTGTGGACGATCTGCTCCTGCAACGCCACGGTGGCAGTCGCGATCACCAGACGCTTGCCGGCGGCCTTCGCAGCGGGAATGGTCGCCAGGCTGTAGGCAACGGTCTTGCCGGTACCGGTACCTGCCTCCACCGCCACCACGGCAGGCTCGCCCTCGCGGTGACCTTCGTCATCCACGGGAATGGCACCCAGGGCCTTGGCAACCTCGGCGATCATCAGGCGCTGGCCATAACGGGCTTTCAGCCCCTTGGCTTCGAGAAAACGACTGTAGGCGCCCTGGATCTGGGACTTGAGTTCGGTGCTGAGCATGAGTGACTGCGGCGGGAAGAGCTGGATAAATTTTCAGTACTTTAACAGGACGGCTATGATAGCGCGCCTTCTTTTACCCGCCGAATGGAGTTGACCGGATGACTGCCCACGCAGCCCTTTACGCCCTGCACTTGCTGGCCGCCCTGGTATGGGTCGGTGGCATGTTCTTCGCCTGGATGATCCTGCGACCGGCCGCCGTCGCCACCCTGGAGCCCCCGGCGAGACTGCGCCTCTGGCTGGACGTGTTCCGCCGCTTCTTTTACTGGGTCTGGCCGGCGGTGCTGGTACTGCCCTTCTCCGGCGTGGGCATGCTGCATATGTCCTACGCCAGCATGGAAGCCGCGCCGCGTTATGTGCACATGATGATCGGGCTGTATGTGGCGATGCTGGCACTGTTCCTGCGGGTGAGCGCCCTGCTGCTGCCGCAGTTGCGTGCAGCCGTGAATGCGGAAAACTGGCCGGAAGGTGGCGCGGTGCTGGGTCGCATTCGTCGCGTAGTGGGGTTCAACCTGCTGATCGGGCTTGCGCTGGTGACCATCGTCGCCATTCGCCCCAGCTTCTGAATCAGGCGCACGTCCCTGTGCGCCTTCCCTCGATCAGAAACGTACGACCTTGACGCTGCCGGTATTGCCGGCAGTGCCGGGCTTGCCGGGTTGCCCGGCGCGACCGCTCTTGGCGCCGTCGGCCTTGTACAGCAGGCAGCCTTTGCCGGCTCCGCCGTGGCCACCGGCGCCGCCCTCTCCCGCCGCGCCGCCGACGCCGCCGTCAAGACGCACGCGAACCAGATCCACCGGGAAGGACTCCGGCACTTCCAGGCGCACCTGACCGCCAGCGCCACCGACCTCGCCATTGGAGCCGGGTTGACCATCCCAGCCACGGCCGGCCGAACCCCAGAGGCAACCGGCAGCGTCGCCGTCGGCGCCATCCAGCCCCGGACGTCCCGGCGCGCCGATGCCGCCGCGTACATCCAGGGTCATTTCATTCACATGGACATCCACCAGGCGCAGTTCGAGATTGCGTCCTGCGCTGGCCGGCTTGCTCATGCTGCCGGCCGCACCCGATGCGGTGATATGGCTGCCAGGGCCTATTTCGCCTCGTTGCACCTCGAGGCGAAAAGCCTTCTCGGAGGGTGCGATGCCCAGTCGGGCCTCGCGCCCCATACGCAGTTCGCTGATGCGCAGCTCGGTCACGCCGGCCGGAATCAGCAGCGTGGCGTAGTCGGCGACTTCGACCTGGTCGAGGCTGAGGCTGCCCGTTCGGGTTGGCAGCTTGAGGAAGTTGTGTGCGTCCACCTTCACCTGGCCCTCGGCCAGGGCGACGGGGGCGATCAGTGCAAGCAGGAGTCCAAGCTTACGCATGGCGTGCCTCCTTGCCGCGGTGACGCGGAATGGTCAGCAGATGGAAAACTCCGAACAAGAGGAGTTGCAAGCGATCCAGCCAGGGATTGGCACGGCCGCGCAACAAGGAATTGAACAGCATGATTTCGAACAGGTGGACCACGATCAGCAGGATGCCGGCACCGTTGAGCAGCATGTCGAATGGTTTGGTGAATGGTGAAGCGACGTTGGCAATGACGACCAACCAGAACAACAGGGCAACCACCTTGCCCAGCCCCATGAATAAACGCATGCCTCCCTCCTGGCATTGTTCGAGTTTTTGCGGACCATACGCCGAAGCCCGGCGACGCACCAGAGCGTCGCCGGGAAAAGCATCGGCTTGCAATCGACTCGTTGATACAACGCAGGAAATCCGTCAGCGGTCGACCCGGATTTCGACCCTGCGATTCTGCGCCCGCCCGGCATCTGTCTCGTTGTCCGCCACCGGCTGGCTCTCGCCCATGCCTTCAGTCGTCAACTTGTCAGCAGGCACGCCCTGGCTGGCCAGGAAGTCCGCCACGCTCCTCGCCCGGCGCTCGGAAAGCCCCTGGTTGTAAGGGTCGGAGCCGACGTTGTCGGTGTGGCCGATCACCTTGGCGCTGACCAGGTTGGCGCCAGTGAGCCGGTTGGCAACGGCTGCCAGTTGATCTTTGGCCGCAGAGGTCAATTCGGCGGAATCGAAAGCGAAGAGCACATTGCCCATGTCGCTGAGGACGATGACTTCGTCCTGCGGCGGCGGTACAGGCTCCGCAGGTGCCTGGGCATAAGTCCGTTGCGGGCAACCGCGGCTATCGACGGTCGCTCCGGAGGGTGTGTTGGGGCAGGTATCGCGACGATCGAACACACCGTCGCCGTCAGCGTCGCCGTCCTGCGCGAAGCAGATGAGTCCACCGACAATGGCGCCCGCCGCAGCACCACCGGCTGCCCAGGCAGAACTCTCCACGGCGCCCAATCCACCACCTACGAGACCACCGACCAGACTACAGATTGGCCAATTCCCCTGGTTCAACGCCGCACTGCCATCGCTGGACGTGGACGCGCAACCAGAGAGGAAACTGCTGACCAGAAGAAGTGAAATCGCAACCCGGGGAAGTTGGTTGCCCATGATGATTCTCCTGTGCCACCGGCCAGGCCGGTAACACAGGAGTAAAGACCCGAGGCCCGCGGCGCACAAGGCGTGCGCCGCAGGCTTATCGGGGTTTAACGATCGATCTGGATCTCTACGCGACGGTTCATGGCACGACCGTCTTTGGTGGAGTTGTCGGCCACCGGCTGGCTTTCACCCGCACCACCGACACCGACGATATTGGAAGCCGAGATGCCGCTGCGCACCAGATAGTCAGCCACCGCATGGGCACGGCGCTCGGAGAGTCCCTGGTTGTATGCGTCGGAACCAACACTGTCGGTATGACCGGTGATGGTCAGCTTGGCGTCAGGTGCTTCGTTCTTCAGGCGAGTAGCTACGTTGTCGAGGGTGGCTTCATCCGCCGCATCGAGCTTCGAGGAGTCGAAGGCAAACAGCAGGTCACGGACAACGATGGTTTCGTGCTCGACGACCACTGCTTCCACCACAGGCTCTTCAGCCTTGAGCGGGCAACCGTCGGCGTCGACCTGGGTGCCGGGCGGAGTGCCAGGGCACTTGTCACGGCTGTCGAATACACCATCGCCATCTTCGTCGCCATCGCCGTGTACCCAGCAATAGGCAGCCGCCGTACCGGCACCGATCAAGGCGCCCCAACCTGCGTATGTACTGCTTTCGATCGCACCCAATCCCGCACCTACCACACCCCCTACTGCTGCACACTTGGGCCAGTCGGTCTTCTGCAGACCGGCGCAACCGGTCAACAAGCTGGTCACCAGGATTAGGGGTAAAGCTGTCCGTGTAATGCTCATAAGCGAGTCTCCTCTTAGAATCGGCCCATACCGACAATTAGGGAGTAAAGACGCCAGCCCCGGAAACCGCCAGCACTAGGCCATGACTCGCCTTCGGGCTAGTCTTGCTCCACTTGTTCGAGGATTTTCGATGACTGACAGCTTCTCTTCCCGTACCCCCCAGCAGGCTCTTGCGGCCCTGCTCGAACGCTACGCCCCGCAAAGTCTCCTGCTGGTGGGCAACAGTCCGCTTCCGGCGTTGGAGGCCTTCGCCGCCGCGCACCCTGATAGCGAGATCGTGCACGTGCCCGCCGGAGCGCTTCCAGCCGAACAGGCCGCGCGCCGCTTCGACCTTGCCCTTCTGGCGGACTGCCTGGAGCACCTGCCCAAGCGAAGCGGGCTGCAACTGCTCGGCGGCATCCGCAACCTGAATGCCAGCCGGGTGGCGGTGCTGGCCGACCTCAGCGCCTGCGGCTGGCAGGACACCGACTTCTTTTCCCTAGCCTTGCAAGCCAGCGAGCGCTTTCGCCGCGAGCAGCAAACCCTCACCCTGTTCACCTACGACCTACGCGAGTACAAGCAGGTCCCCGATTGGCTGAATGCGAAGTTCTGGGCCAACCCGCAAAACTTCGGCAAGTACTGGTGGTAGCCATGAGCACTGCAATCTGCCCCTGCGGAAGCGGCAATCTCCTAGAGGTCTGCTGTGGCCGTCATCACGCCGGCCATCCTGCCGCCAGCGCCGAGGCGCTGATGCGCTCGCGCTACAGCGCCTATGTACTGGGCCTGGTGGATTACCTCGTGGAGACCACCCTACCCGCCCAGCGCTCGGGGCTGGATATAGAAGCCATCCGCGCCTGGAGCCTCGGCAGCACCTGGCTCGGGCTTGAGGTGGAAAACCATGAGTTACTCGGCGGCCAGCCGGAACATGCCTTCGTTACCTTTACGGCGCGCTGGCACGACCAGAGTGGTGAACACAGCCATCGTGAACGTTCAGCTTTCGTCCAGGCGGACAACCACTGGTACTTCCTCGACCCGACCGTGCCGGTGAAAGCGAGCCGCAACGATCCGTGCCCCTGTGGAAGCGGTCTCAAGTTCAAGAAATGTTGTGCGAGTTATTTCTGATTCGATGTCAGAAAAGGCCCGCAATAGCGGGTCTTTCTTCTATCTATTTGTGCTCTTCGAGTCGCAGATGGGAGGTGTCGGGCGGCGGCCCTGATGGGGACTTCTTCTGCTGCCCCATGTCGCTGCCTACGGGCGCCACGCTGAAACTGGAAAAGTCGAAGCGCGGTGCCGGCGCCTGCGGCTTGGCATCCTGAAGGTCGGCGCCAACCGGTGCAATGCCGAAGTCCGGCGCGTCCACCCCGACGAAAGCTGCCATGTACTCATCTCGCGGTACCACCTTCAAGCGGCCGGGCGATGCAGGCTGCACGGGACTCATCGCGGGCGCGGGCTGGACCTGTGGTTCGGGCTCTGGCGGCGGCGCCAGCTCCACCTCTTCTATTTCCGGCTCCATGGATATCACTTCGACCAGCGCACCGGCGCGTTCCAGGGTCGAGCGATACTTCTCCGCAGAGGCTTCGTCCAGGTTGTTCTTGAGAATCACGCGCCGCCCGGAGAAAAGCATGGCAACGCGTTGGGCGTCAGCCTGGAACAGCTTGGCCAGATTGGCCTGCACCAATTCCAGTTGTGCCCCCGGTACCAGCTTCCCGGAGAAGGCGATCTCATAACGCCCCATTGGTAACACTCCTGTCCAAATTACCTTGCAGTATGGCGCAGCTTTTTTTACCCCCACAACTGGTTGCGGCCGAGCAGTTGCTTGTTACACTGGAGCGTCACTTGGAGTATTGCAATGTTTTACCAGGCGCAAACGATAAGAATTCTCAGCCTACTGTTTTTCTTCGCCCTCCCATTTTCGGGCCTCAGTGGATGCTCTACCTGGATCAGCAACAGCTTCCAGGACCCCGACGTGCGCCTGATCAAGGTGGACGTGGTCCGCGCCAAGCTGCTGGAACAACAGTTCGTGCTGCGTTTTCGCATAGACAACCCCAACGACGTCAGCCTGCCCGTGCGCGGGCTGGTCTACACCGTTCACCTCAACGAAGTGAAACTGGCCTCCGGCGAATCCAGCACCTGGTTCACCGTGCCCGCCCATGGCAGCCAGACGTTCGAAGTCCCAGTGCGCACCAACCTGTGGCGCCACATGAAGTACATCGTGAAGCTGCTGGAAAAACCCGACGAGCCGATCAAGTACCGCCTGCAGGGCGAGGTCAAGACCGGGCTGATGTTCGGCAAGAGCGTGCACCTGAGCCGCAATGGCGAGATAATCCCCGGCAGTTACATCCCGGAGTAGTACTTTCATGAGTCAAGAACCCCACGTCCACGGTCCGAACTGCAATCACGACCACGACCACGACCATCACCACCATGTTCACGGCCCGAACTGCAACCACGGCGCCCAGGAGCCGGTGCGCAACCCGCTGAAGGAAGTGGGCCGCAACGATCCCTGCCCCTGCGGCAGCCAGAAGAAATTCAAGAAGTGCCATGGCGCCTGACGGCCCCGGCACTCAAAAGGCCCGCCCAGTGCGGGCCTTTTCGTTTCCGGACGACGTCCGTGCCCCTGCACTGCTTGGGCAGGTGACCCGGCGGCTGTGAAAAAGTAGTCCGGGCGGTGCTTGCACGGCGCGGGGCGGCTCACTAACGTAGCGCGTTTGATCCGATGCCCCTCTCAGGAGAGCCCGTTCCATGGCTTCGCCAGCCTTCAAGCGCTTCCTTCCCCGGTTCTGCGTAGCCGCCGCCGCTGGCGCCATGATCGCCCTCAGCGGCTGCCAGTCCTGGCTGGACAGCCGCTACTCGGACAGCCTGCCGCCCACCTCCGGCTTCCAGCCGGTGAAGGGCCTCGCGCAGAGCGTGTCGATCCGCCGCAATCCGCTGGGCATGCCGCTGATCGAAACCACCACCTTCCACGACGCGCTGTTCACCCTCGGCTACGTCCACGCGTCCGACCGCCTCAGCCAGATGGTCGGCCTGCGTCTGATGGCCGAAGGCCGACTCGCCGAGTTGGCCGGCCCCGGCGTACTGGAAATCGACCGTTTCATGCGCGCGGTGAACCTGCGCAAGAGCGCCGACATCCTCTACAAGAACGCCTCGCCGCGCCTGAAGGAGTTCTTCGCGGTCTACGCACGCGGGGTCAACGCCTACCTCTATCGCTACCGCGACAAGCTGCCGATGGACCTGGCCGAGTCCGGCTACAAGCCCGCCTACTGGAAGCCAGAGGACTCGGTGCTGGTGTTCACCCTGCTGAACTTCGGCCTGGCGGTGAACCTGCAGGAAGAGATTGCCTCCCTGGTCCTGGCGCAGAAGGTCGGCGCCGACAAGCTGGCCTGGCTCACGCCCATCTATCCCGATGAGCCCTTGCCCTTCGAGGAGGCCGAGAAGCTCAAGGGCCTGCAACTGGGTGGCCAGATTCCGGGCCTGACCGCACTGGAGGATGCCGCGAGTCAGATCGCCTCGCTCAACATGCTCGGTGTCGCAGCCTCCAACAACTGGGCCATCGCCCCGCAGAAGAGCCGCACCGGCCGCAGCATCCTGGCCAACGACACCCACCTCCCCATTTCGATGCCTTCGGTCTGGAACTTCGTACAGATCCGCTCGCCGAAATTCCAGGCCGCTGGCGTCTCCGTCGCCGGCGTGCCGGCCATAGTCGCTGGCTACAACGGCAAGCTGGCCTGGGGCATGACCATGGTCATGGGCGACAATCAGGACCTGTTCCTCGAGAAGATCAAGCGCGAAGGCAACCGCCTCTACTACCAGGCCAATGGCAAGTGGGTACCCGCCAGCGAGCGCATGGAAACCTTCTTCGTGAAGGGCGAGCGCCCGGTACGCGAGGTGATCTACGAGACCCGCCACGGCCCGCTGCTGAACTCGGTGCTGGGCCAGCGTAAACACCCGCTGCAGCCCCTGGAAATCAAAAGCGGCTACGGCATCGCCCTGCAGACCAGCCAGTTCGAGGCCGACCAGTCACTGGACGCCTTCTTCGCCCTGTCCCGCGCGCAATCGGTGGAGCAGGCGCATGAGGCCACCCGCGAAATCCGCGCCATGGGCCTGAATATCCTCTACGCCGACGACAAGCACATCGCCTGGCAGGTCACCGGCCGCTACCCGAATCGCCGCGAAGGCCGCGGCCTGCTGCCGTCGCCCGGCTGGGACGGTCGCTATGACTGGGACGGCTATGCCGACCCGATGCTCCATCCGTACGACCAGGACCCGGCGCAGGGCTGGCTCGGCACCGCCAACCACCGCACCGTCCAGGGCGGCTATGGCGTGCAGCTGTCCAATTCCTGGTACTACCCGGAACGCGCCGAACGCATCGCCGAACTGGCCGGCGGCAGTGGCAAGCACGACTGGCAGAGCATGATCTCCATGCAGTACGACCAGACCAGCCCCTTCCCGGTCAAACTCAAGGCCATGCTGCAAGACCCCGGCATGACCCAGCCGCTCAAGCAGGCGATCAATGCCCTGCCGCCCGCCGACCGGGCCAAGGCACAAGAAGGTTTCGACCGCCTGCTGGCCTTCGACGGCCGTCTCAGCCCGACGTCCGCCGACGCTGCCTACTACGGCGCCTTCCTTCATGAAAGCGCCCGGCAGATCTTCCTCGACGAACTGGGCCCGGAGACCAATCCGGCCTGGCGCGCCCTGGTGCAAACCGCCGACCTGTCCTACTCGGCCCAGGCCGACCATCTGCTGGGCCGGGTCGACAGCCCGTTCTGGGACGACGTGAACACCCCGCAGAAGGAAGACAAGCCGGCCATCCTCGCGCGCAGCCTGGCCGCCGCCGTCAGCTACGCCGAAAGCCGTTTGGGCGCGGACCGCAAGTCCTGGCAGTGGGGCAAGTTGCACACCTACGAGTGGGTCACCGAAAGCACCCAGCTGGCGCCGCACATGAGCGCCAGCCAGCGCACCGGCCTCAACGCCCTGAAGGGCTACCTGGATCGCGGCCCCTACCCGGCCGGCGGCGACCATAGCACCCTCAATGTCTCGGCCTACCACTGGGGACAGGGCTTCGATACCTGGCTGATCCCGGCCATGCGTATCGTCGTCGACTTCGGCCAGCCCGAGCCCATGATCGGCGTGAACAGCTCCGGTCAGTCCGGCAACCCGGCCAGCCCGCACTACGCCGACGGCATCGACGCCTGGTTGAAAGCGCGCTACGTGAAGTTCCCCTTCCAGTCGCAGAACCTCGATGCCGTCTACGGCACCAAGCGCCTGATGCTGACCCCGCAAAAATGATGGACCGGCGGTGGAACTTCCCACCGCCCCACCGCTCTGATCTGGTGGACTTACTCCATAGATCACATTTCAAGGCACCCTCGGGTGCCTTTTCTTTTGTCTGCACGCCGGTACCTGCTCGTCACCGACCACAAGGCCGACCTATTTAACCCGGTCTGGACCGTAGGGTGCGCTGTGCGCACCGACTCCCGGATCAGCTTCGGCACCAAACCGCTGGTGCGCACGGCGCACCCTACCGAATCGGCTTCATCCTGCTAGCCCAGGCATTCGAATCGTCACAGGAAGAGCCGGTGATTCATGACCACGTCCTCAGGGCGTGGTTTCCCAAGCTCAAATGAATACGCCCCCACAACAAGCATTCCCGCAACCTTGCGTATCACCCGCCCGTGCCGCATCCTGCGCCCTTTCCACGGTTTGCCCGGAGCTCCGAGAACCGACCATGCCCGACAGCGCCTTTTCCGGCCGCATCATCCAGAACCTGCTGGACACCGACTTCTACAAGCTGACGATGATGCAGGCGGTGCTGCACAACTACCCCAACGCAGAAGTCGAGTGGGAGTTGCGCTGCCGCAACGATGAAGACCTGACGCCCTACCTCGCGGAAATCCGCTTCCAGATCGAACAGCTGGCGGACATCTCGATCACGCCCGACCAGCTGAACTTCCTCGAGCGCATCCCCTTCATCAAGCCCGACTTCATCCGCTTCCTCAGTCTGTTCCGCTTCAACCTACGCTATCTGCAACTCGGCATCGACAACGGCCAGCTCTGCGTGCGCCTGCGTGGTCCCTGGCTGCACGTGATCCTCTTCGAGATCCCCTTGCTGGCGATCATCAGCGAAGTCCGCAACCGCTACCGCTACCGCGACGTCAAGCTGGTGCAGGCGCGTGAGCGGCTCTACCGCAAGCTCGACTGGCTCAGCGCCAATGCCAGCGACGACGAACTGGCCGGCTTCCAACTGGCTGATTTCGGTACCCGCAGACGCTTCTCCTACCGTGTCCAGGAAGAAGTCGTGCACATCCTCAAGCGCGACTTCCCGGGTCGTTTCGTCGGCACCAGCAACGTGCACCTGGCCCGCGAATACGACATCAAGCCCATCGGCACCATGGCGCACGAATGGCTGATGGCTCACCAGCAGCTCGGCCCGCGTCTGATCGACAGCCAGATCGCCGCCCTCGACTGCTGGGTCCGCGAATACCGTGGCCTGCTGGGGATCGCCCTGACCGATTGCATCAACATGCAGGCTTTCCTCAACGACTTCGACCTGTACTTCGCCAAGCTCTTCGACGGCCTGCGCCACGACTCCGGCGACCCGCTGCAATGGGCGGAAAGGGCCATCAGGCATTACGAGAAGCTGGGCATAGACCCGCAGACCAAGACCCTCGTATTCTCCGACGGCCTCGACATGCCCCGCGCACTCGCGCTCTACCGCGCCCTGCGCGGGCGCATCCAGGTCAGCTTCGGCATAGGCACGAACCTGACCTGCGATATCCCCGGCGTCGACCCCATGAACATCGTGATCAAGATGACCGCCTGCAACGGCCAGCCGGTGGCGAAGATTTCCGATGAGCCGGGCAAGACCCAATGCCGCGACGAGAACTTCGTCGCCTACCTGAAACACGTTTTCCGCGTCACCGACGCCCAGTAAGGACTCCGTACATGAGCAACCGCCAGCAAGAAATCGCCAAAGCCCTGGATGTTGTCCCGCCCTTCGCCGATGAAGCAGCGCTGGTGGCCGAAGTCGAACGCCGCAAGGCCTTCATCAAGGATTGCCTGCGCAAGTCCGGCCTCAAGGTCCTGGTGCTGGGCATCAGTGGCGGCGTCGACTCCACCACCGCCGGCCGCCTGGCCCAGCTCAGCATCGAAGAGCTGCGCGCCGAAACCGGTGATGATGGCTACCGTTTCATCGCCGTGCGGCTGCCCTACAACGTCCAGCACGACGAAGCGGACGCCCAGGTGGCGATGAACTTCATCCGCGCGGACGAAGAAGAAACCGTGAACATTGCCGACAGCGTGATCGGCCTGTCCGAGCAGGTCACCCACCTGAACCACCTCACCGATGCCCGCCGCGACTTCGTCGCAGGCAACATCAAGGCGCGCATCCGCATGGTCGCCCAGTTCGCCATCGCCAACGCCAACAACGGCCTGGTGATCGGTACCGACCACGCCGCCGAGGCGGTCATGGGCTTCTTCACCAAGTTCGGCGACGGCGCCTGCGACCTCGCCCCACTCTCCGGCCTGGTGAAGAACCAGGTACGCAGCATCGCCCGCTACCTGGGTGCACCGGAAAGCGCCGTCCACAAAGTGCCCACCGCCGACCTGGAAGAGCTGCGCCCCGGCAAGCCCGACGAAGAAGCCCACGGCGTGACCTACGTCGAGATCGACGCCTTCCTGCATGGCCAGGAAGTCAGCCCCGAGGCCTACGCCATCATTGTCCGCACCTACGACAACAGCCAGCACAAGCGCGTCCTGCCGCTGGTGCCCTGATCGGTTGATGGGTATCGCGTAGCTCAACCCATCCTACTGGCTGACCCCGGTGGGGCAACATCGTAGGGTGGGGCTTCAGCCCACCGATGGCCCCTCCGACAGGCACAAAAAAGCCGGGCAATCGCCCGGCTTTCTTATGGATGCCAGAAAGGCTTCAGGCCTTGGGCAGGGTCACGCCACGCTGGCCCTGATACTTGCCGCCGCGATCCTTGTAGGACACTTCACAAGCCTCGTCCGACTGCAGGAACAGCATCTGTGCTACGCCTTCGTGGGCATAGATCTTCGCCGGCAGGTTGGTGGTGTTGGAAAACTCAAGCGTCACGTGGCCTTCCCACTCGGGCTCCAGCGGGGTCACGTTGACGATGATGCCGCAACGGGCATAGGTGCTCTTGCCGAGGCAGATGGTCAGTACGTCGCGGGGAATGCGGAAGTATTCCACGGTGCGGGCCAGCGCGAAGGAGTTCGGCGGGATGATGCAGACGTCGCTGTTGATGTCGACGAAGCTCTTCTCGTCGAAGTTCTTCGGGTCCACCACAGCGGAATGGATGTTGGTGAACACCTTGAATTCGGCGGCGCAGCGCACGTCGTAGCCGTAGCTGGAAACGCCGTAGGAAATCACCCGGTTATCGTCCGCACCACGCACCTGGCGCTCGACGAACGGCTCGATCATGCCGTGCTCCAGCGCCATGCGGCGAATCCACTTATCCGATTTGATGGTCATGGCGGGCGTCCTGTGAGGGGGGCTGAAAATTTGACCGCGAATCTTACAGTCCGGCGGAAGCCTCGGCAAAGGCCCCGCCGGATGGCCGGAGGGTCAGTCGTCGCTGATCGTGATGTTCGGCATGGCGGTGGCGGCCTGGTCGGACAGCGCGATACGCGCGCCGACGCAGCGGGCCGCCTGCTGGTAAATCATCGCGATCTGGCTTTCCGGGTCGGCGATGGTGGTGGGTTTGCCCCCGTCGGACTGCATGCGGATCGCCATGGAAAGCGGCAACGATGCCAGCAGCTCCACGCCGTACTGGGCCGCCAGCTTCTCGCCGCCACCCTCGCCGAACAGGTGCTCGGCGTGGCCGCAGTTGGAGCAGATGTGCACCGCCATGTTCTCCACCACGCCTAGCACGGGGATGTTCACCTTGCGGAACATCTCCACGCCCTTCCTGGCGTCCAGCAGGGCCAGGTCCTGCGGGGTGGTGACGATCACCGCGCCGGCCACCGGCACCTTTTGCGCCAGGGTCAGCTGGATGTCGCCAGTGCCCGGCGGCATGTCCACCACCAGGTAGTCCAGATCTTCCCAGGCGGTCTGGGTGATCAGCTGGATCAGCGCGCCAGACACCATCGGACCGCGCCATACCACGGGGGTGTTGTCGTCGGTCAGGAACGCCATGGACATCACCTGCACGCCATGGGCTTCAAGCGGAATGAAGAACTTCTGGTCGCGCACCTTCGGCCGGGTGCCTTCGGGAATGCCGAACATGATGCCCTGGCTGGGGCCGTAGATATCGGCGTCGAGAATGCCCACCCGCGCACCTTCACGGGCCAGCGCCAGGGCCAGGTTGGCCGCGGTGGTGGACTTGCCCACACCGCCCTTGCCGGAGGCCACGGCGATGATGTTCTTCACGTTGGCCAGCGCGGGCACCTGTTCCTGGGCCTTGTGCGCCTCAATGACGCAATCCACCTGAACCTCGGCGCGGTCCACGCCGTCCAGGTTTTCCAGGGCCATTTTCAGCATCTGTGCCCAGCCAGCCTTGAACAGGCCGGCGGCATAGCCGAGCTCCAGGCGCACGCGGACGTTGCCGCCCTGGATATCGACTTCGCGCAGACAGCCGGCGCTGACCGGGTCCTGATCGAGGTGGGGATCGGTGAACTGGCGCAGGGTGGCTTCGACCTGGGCGCGGGAAAGGCTACTCATCGCATGACTCCGGAAAGACCGAGCAAATCAGGCGGCTATCCTACCCGACCACCTCACCGCTGGGTCGTCCACGGGTGAAAAAATCGCGCCAGGCCTATATAGTTGCCGACTTCCCTTTTGTTCCATATCCGGTAGCCGAGCACCATGAGCGAGCCCCGCAAGATCCTTGTGACAAGCGCCCTTCCCTATGCCAACGGGTCCATCCACCTCGGGCATATGGTTGAGTACATCCAGACCGATATCTGGGTGCGCTTCCAGAAGATGCGTGGCAACCAGGCTGTCTACGTCTGCGCCGACGACGCCCACGGCTCGGCCATCATGCTGCGCGCCGAAAAGGAAGGCATCACTTCCGAGCAGCTGATCGACAACGTGCGCACCGAGCACACCGCCGACTTCGCCGATTTCCTGGTGGACTTCGACAACTACCACTCGACCCATTCGGAAGAGAACCGCGCGCTGTCCAGCAGCATCTACACCAAGCTGCGCGACGCCGGCCACATCGCCACCCGCCCGGTGACCCAGTACTTCGACCCGGACAAGCAGATGTTCCTGGCCGACCGCTTCATCAAGGGCACCTGCCCGAAATGCGCGGCCGACGACCAGTACGGCGACAACTGCGAAGTGTGCGGCGCGACCTACTCGCCCACCGAGCTGAAGAATCCGAAGTCCGCCATTTCCGGCGCCACTCCGGTGCTCAAGGAATCCCTGCACTACTTCTTCAAGCTGCCGGACTTCGACGCCATGCTGAAGGAGTGGACCCGCAGCGGCGCCCTGCAGGACTCGGTGGCCAACAAGATCGCCGAATGGCTGGACGCCGGCCTGCAGGAGTGGGACATCAGCCGTGATGCGCCCTACTTCGGCTTCGAGATCCCGGACGCCCCCGGCAAGTACTTCTACGTCTGGCTGGACGCCCCGATCGGCTACATGGCCAGCTTCCAGAACCTCTGCGCGCGCCGTCCGGAACTGGACTTCGACGCTTTCTGGAACAAGAACTCCAACGCCGAGCTGTACCACTTCATTGGCAAGGACATCGTCAACTTCCACGCCCTGTTCTGGCCCGCCATGCTCGAAGGCGCCGGCTACCGCAAGCCGACCGCACTGAACGTGCACGGCTACCTGACCGTGAACGGCCAGAAGATGTCCAAGTCCCGCGGCACCTTCATCAAGGCTCGCACTTACCTGGATCACCTGCAGCCGGAATACCTGCGCTACTACTACGCCTCCAAGCTGAGCCGCAGCGTCGACGACCTCGACCTGAACCTCGAAGACTTCGTGCAGAAGGTGAACTCCGACCTGGTGGGCAAGGTGGTCAACATCGCCAGCCGTTGCGCCGGTTTCATCCACAAGGGCAATGCCGGCAAGCTGGTGGCCGAGAACGCCGCGCCAGAGCTGTTCACCGAGTTCGCCGCCGCCGCGCCGAGCATTACCGAAGCCTATGAAAACCGTGACTTCGCCCGCGCCATGCGCGAAATCATGGCGCTCGCCGACCGTGCCAACGCCTGGATCGCCGACAAGGCGCCCTGGGCCCTGGCCAAGCAGGAAGGCAAGCAGGCCGAGGTCCAGGCCGTATGCGCCGCCGGTGTGAACCTGTTCCGCCAGTTGGTGATCTTCCTCAAGCCCGTGCTGCCGCAACTGGCCATCGCCGCCGAGCAGTTCCTCAATGTCGCTCCGCTGAGCTGGGACGACCACAAGGTGCTGCTGGCCGACCACCAGTTGAACGCCTTCAACCCGCTGATGACCCGCATCGAGCCGGCGAAGATCGAAGCCATGGTCGCCGCCTCCAAGGAAGACCTGGCCGCTGCTTCGGCGCCCAAGGGCAACGGCGAACTGGAGAAGGACCCGCTGGCGGCGGAAATCGCCTTCGACACCTTCGCCGCCGTCGACCTGCGCATCGCGCTGATCGAGAAAGCCGAGTTCGTCGAAGGCGCAGACAAGCTGCTGCGCCTGACCCTGGACATCGGCGACGCCAAGCGCAACGTCTTCTCCGGCATCAAGAGCGCCTACCCGGACCCGAGCAAGCTGGAAGGCCGCCTCACCCTGTACGTCGCCAACCTGGCGGCACGCAAAATGAAGTTCGGCGTCTCCGAAGGCATGGTCCTGGCCGCCGGCCCCGGTGGCGAGGAAATCTACCTGCTCAGCCCCGACAGCGGCGCCAAGCCCGGTCAGCGCGTGAAGTAAACCCGCCTCAGCAGAACGCCCGCATATGCGGGCGTTTTTGCTTCGGAGCTTCGACCCTTATCCCCAGACGCAGGATGTGGCGGGCGGCGCTCCGCTGGAACGAAGCGATACCCATCGCTGACTTCTGCCCGCCGACCGAATCCGCATGGACCTGAGCTAGCCTTGTATCAGGGCGCCGGCCATCGCGGCTGCACCCCTGTACCGCTCCGGCTGCATCCCGGATAATACGCGGCCCTTTTTCCAGCCTGGCGACGCTCCGTCCCTATGACCGACTTCATCTTCGCCCTGCTCGGTGCAGCGCTGGCCAATAACCTCATCCTCGGCCTGCCCCTTGGCGCCGACAGCCTGCGCCAGCCGCGCAGCCAGGCGCTGGCCCTGGCGGGTGGCGCGCTGATCGCCCTGGCCACCCCGCTCGCCTGGCTGCTCGACCAGTTCGTACTGGCGCCGCTGGAGCTGGGCGCGCTGCGCCTGTTCATCCTCTTGCCCTTGCTCGCCCCGCTCGCCTGGCTCTGCCTGGAGGGCGTCGGCCGTGCGCGACCTAATCTGCCCCGCGAAGGCCTCTGGCCCCTGCTGCTAGCGAACGGTGCGGCGCTCGGCGCCATGCTGATCGGCAGCGAGAGCGGTTTCGCCGCGGCTATTGGCCTGGGCCTCGGCGGTGGCCTGTGTTTCTGGCTGGTGCTGACCCTGTTGGACGACCTGCTGCAGCAAGTGGATGAAACCAAGGTGCCGGTTGCGTTCCGTGGCACACCGATGCTGCTGGTGTGTGCCGGCCTGATGGGGCTGGCCTTCCTCGGCTTCAATGGCATGGGGGCACAATGAGCCAGGCCAACCTGATCCAGAGCATCGATGCCCTCCTGCCACAAACCCAGTGCGGCAAGTGCGGTCACCCCGGCTGCAAGCCCTATGCCGAAGGCATCGCCCAGGGCGAGGCGATCAACAAGTGCCCGCCCGGCGGAAGCGCCACCATCCATGCCCTGGCCGATCTGTTGAAGGTCCAGCCGCTGCCGCTGGATGCGCCCAACGGCCCGGTGCCACCGCAGATCGCGTTCATCCGCGAGGCGGAATGCATCGGCTGCACCAAGTGCATCCAGGCCTGCCCGGTGGACGCCATCGTCGGCGCCGCCAAGCAGATGCACACCGTCATCACCGACGAATGCACTGGCTGCGAGCTTTGCGTGGCGCCCTGTCCGGTGGACTGCATCGACATCCTGCCCCTGGCCGAACCGGCAGCCAGCGCCCAGCGCCAGCACGCCGACCAGTTCCGTCAGCGTTTCGAATTCCGCAATGCACGCCTCGCCCGCGACGACGCCCGCCGCCGCGCCGAACGCGAGGCCCGTGCCGCCCGTGCCGCGCAGGCCCAGCAGAGCACGACTGCGGCGCCGCTGGACGCTGTACAGGCCGCCATCGAGCGGGTAAAGGCGCAGAAGGCCGCCATCCCGAGTCTCAGCGACCAGCAGAAGCGCCTGAAGATCGAGGCCGCCATGGCTCAGGTGGCGCTGAAGAAGGCCGAAGACAAGCTGGAGGTTTACGGCACGTCCGACCTGCAGGCACTGGTCGTCGAATTGCGCGCCGCCAACGACAAGGCCCAGACCGCGCTCAAGGCAGCCCTGGAGGCCGCCGCGCCACAGGCAGACGAAGCCACCCTCAAGCAGGCGAAGATCGCCGCCGCCATGAGCCGCACCCAACTGGCGAGGGCCGAGAAAGCCTTCGGTGATTCCCCCACCGAGGATCAGCAGGCCCAATTAGCTGAGCTGCGTGCCGCCGTGGACCAGGCACAGCAACGCCTGGACGCTGCTCATGGCGCCCCGGCCTCACCGGTGGCCACGGAAGGTGAAGCGCGCCTCAAACAGGCCAAGATCGCCCTCGTCAGCCGTCGCGCGGAGCTCAAGGGCGCCAAACAGCGCGGTGCAGATGAAGCGGAACTGGCTCCGTTGCGCCAGGCGCTGGCCGATGCCGAAGCCGCCCTGCACGCCGCCGAGGACGCCTCCGGCAAGCAGCCGCCGGACCTCCAGCGCATAGACAAGCGTCCCGTGGACCCGGCCGTGCGAGCGCTGAAAACCGAACTGGCCTACGCCCGCGCCGACGTCAGCAAGCTGGAGCGCCAGACTGACGCCGACCCGGCAGCGCTGGCCCAGGCTCGCGAGCGCCTGGCCCGGGCTGAGCGAAACCTCAATGAGCAGTCCTGAGCGGTGCTTCGTCTGTAGGAGCGAGCTTGCTCGCGAACGGACGCTGCAGCGCATTCTTCGCGAGCAAGCTCGTTCCGACGATTTCTTGCAGGTCCGCTCATGACCACGCGCCCGGCCTTCGACCCGCGCCCCAGCATGCAGCTGGTGTTGGTCGCCTGCCTGCCGGGCCTTCTCGCGCTGTTCTGGCAATACGGCTGGGGCAGCGTCCTGCAGTTGCTGGTGGCCTTGCCGGTCGCCCTCGCCTGCGAGGCACTGGTGCGCCGCCTGCGCCAGCAGCCCGCCCTACCGGAGTCGTCACTCCTCAACCAACCCTTGCTGGGTGAAGGCAGTGCCCTGGTCAGTGCAGTGCTGCTCGCGCTGGCCCTTCCGCCCTACTCACCCTGGTGGTTGACCGCCTGCGCCTGCGCCTTCGCCCTGTTATTCGGCAAGGCGCTGTTCGGTGGCTTTGGCCAGAATCCGCTCAACCCGGCCATGCTCGGCTATGCCCTGGTGCTGGTGGCCTTCCCGGCTCAGCTCAACCAGTGGCCCACGCCCGGCCAGCACCCCGGCCTGGGTGAATCCCTGCAGCAGGTGCTGGGCTTCGGCGGCGGTCTGGTGGATGGCTGGAGCCAGGCCACCGCGCTGGACAGCCTCAAGCACAACAACCGCCTGACCATCGACGAGCTCTTCGCCGGCCACGCCGCCTTCGGCAGCTTCGGCGGGCGCGGTGCGGAATGGGTCAACCTGGCGTTCCTGCTGGGCGGCCTGTTCCTGCTGCAGCGCAAGGTGATCCGCTGGCACGCGCCGGTGGGCCTGCTCGCCGGTCTCTTCGTGGTCAGCCTCGTGTGCTGGAACGGCTCCGGTTCGGATTCCAATGGCTCTCCCCTGCTCCATCTGTTCAGCGGCGCCACCATGCTCGGCGCCTTCTTCATCGCCACCGAACCGGTGTCCGGCGCCGGGAGTGATCGCGCGCGCCTGTTGTTCGGCGTCGGTACAGGCGTGCTGGTGTATGTAATTCGCACCTGGGGTGGGTATGCGGACGGCATGGCCTTCGCCATTCTGCTGATGAACCTGGTGGTGCCGACCCTCGATCGCCTTGCCGCGCGTGGCCAGGAGACGCAGCCATGAACGGGCGCAGCCTGGCATGGCTGGCGGCATTGGCAGGGCTTGGCCTGGCCGTGTTGATTGCCACCAGCCAATTGCTCGACCACCGCATCGACGCAGAACGCCAGGCGGCCGATGAGCGCGCCCTGCTCGACCTGCTCCCCCCAGGCAGCTACGACAACCATCCCCTGGCCCACCCCATCGCACTGCCCGCCAGCGAACTGCTGGGCGATCCGGCGCCAACCCAGGCCTGGCTGGCCACCCGCGAAGGCACGCCGATTGCCGTCCTGCTACCGGCCACTGCCAAGGGCTACGAAGGCCCGATCCACCTGCTGCTGGCCATACGCCCGGACGGCCGCCTGCTGGCCAGCAAAGTCCTCGGCCACCGGGAAACCGCGGGGATCGGCGACCGCATCGAACCCGCCCGCAGCGCCTGGCTGCAAATCTTCACCGGCGCCTCCCTGGCCGGCCATCCGGAAGCGGAATGGCGAGTGAAGGCCGACAAGGGCGAATTCGACCAGATCGCCGGCGCCACCATCACCTCCCGCGCCGTGGTCAGTGCCATCCAGCACGCGCTGCAATATTTCGATGGCCATCGCCAAATACTGCTCAGGAGCCCATCGCCATGAGCGTCCGGCATTTCGACCTGATAGGGCTGGTCCTGCTGTTGGGTGCCACGGACCTGCTGATCAAGGGCGTGGGGATTGCCCTCGCCGGCTTGCCTGTACTGGTGGTATTCGCCCTGGTCTTGCCGATCCTGCGCCGCCATCTACAAGACGCCGGCTACTGGCTCGGCGCGTTTCTGCTGGCCGCCCTGCTGGCGAGCCTGGCCAGCCTGCTGCTGCAGGCGGGCGCCTTCGAGTTGCATCGTGCCCTCGGCCCTTACCTCTACCTGCTGGTAGTGCCCTGCCTGCAATTGGCCGCAATGGAGTCCACGGACGCCGTCGATGGCCTGTACGCCGGGCTTGTCTTCACGTTGCTCGCCCTGTTGCTGGGTGCCCTGCGGGAAGCCCTTGGACATGCCAGCCTGTTCACCCACTTCGACTGGCTGTTGGGGCCTGTCGCGCTCGGCTGGCGCCTGCAGTTCGGTGCCGATGGCATTCCGCTGTTCGCCCTCGCGCCCGGAGCCTTTATCCTGCTGGGTACGCTATTGGCATTGCTGCGCCACTTGACCAACCGGACCGCTGATTCCCGATGAATGCCGCAAAACGCTACGAAATCTTCCGTCGTCTCCACGACGATGACCCCAACCCCACCACCGAGCTGGCCTACAGCACGCCATTCGAGTTGCTGATCGCGGTCATCCTTTCCGCGCAGTCGACCGACGTCGGCGTGAACAAGGCCACGGCCAAGCTGTACCCCGTGGCCAATACCCCGGAAGCCATCCATGCGCTGGGCGTTGAAGGCCTGTCGGAGTACATCAAGACCATCGGCCTGTACAACAGCAAGGCGAAGAACGTCATCGAGACCTGCCGCCTCCTCATCGAGAAGCATGGCAGCCAGGTGCCGGACAACCGCGAGGACCTCGAGGCCCTGCCCGGCGTCGGCCGCAAGACGGCCAACGTGGTGCTCAATACCGCCTTCCGCCAACCCGCCATGGCCGTGGATACGCACATCTTCAGGGTCAGCAATCGCACCGGCATCGCCCCCGGCAAGAACGTATTGGAAGTGGAGAAAAAGCTGCTGAAGTTCGTACCAAAAGAATTCCTGCTGGATGCCCACCATTGGCTGATCCTGCATGGCCGCTATGTCTGCGTGGCCCGCAAACCGCGCTGTGGGGCATGCCGCATCGAGGATCTGTGCGAATACAAGGCGAAGACTTCTGACGATTGATGTCCTATTGAATCGCTCAGGTATCTGATTGAAAAAATCTTTTTTACCAGCTCTGGCTTTGTGGTTATAAGGTGCGCCAAGAGCGCCCCGCATTGTGGAGTGAACCTTATGACCACTGCCAAAGAAGAAATCGAACTCGAAGAGGAATTCGTCTCCGAGGAATCCGACGATTCGGAAGCCCCGGCCGAAACCGCGAAGACCAACCTGACCAAGCGCCGCATCATCGACAACTACCTCGAAGAACGTCGCCTGCAGAAACAGCTCTCCGACTACGACTTCGACCTGTGACTGGCGCCTTGCCTGAAAAGCCCCGCAAATGCGGGGCTTTTTGTTTTGTGCTGTTAGCTGATCGCAGAACCCTTGTAGGGGCGAATTCATT
Source organism: Metapseudomonas resinovorans (assembly GCF_002003485.1). Taxonomy (GTDB): domain Bacteria; phylum Pseudomonadota; class Gammaproteobacteria; order Pseudomonadales; family Pseudomonadaceae; genus Metapseudomonas; species Metapseudomonas resinovorans_D. Next base: position 30,033 of record NZ_BDMA01000097.1, on the reverse strand, counting down.
CGCCAAGGGACGCGCAGCGGCCCACCCGTATTCCGAAAGGCAGGCCTTCGGCCTGCTTGGCGATTGAAATCGCCCCTACACGTGCAGGTCGCCGGCACAAACAACGGGCAAAAAGAAGCCGGCCCAAGGCCGGCTCAAAGACGCACAACAATTCGGTCAGCGCAGCTTTTCCATCATCTGGTAGTACCACATGCCCACCGCCAGCATGTGGTTGCCGAGGCGCTCGCTCAGCGGCACGCGGATGTGCTGGCACTGGGCGAAGGTGTCGAACTTCTCCAGGCTGCCGCTCATGGCGTTGGCCATGACCTCGCCCATGATGTGGGTGGTCGCCACGCCGTGGCCGGAGTAGCCCTGGCAGTACCAGACGTTCTTCGACAGCTTGCCCAGCTGCGGGATACGGTTCATCACGATGCCCATGGCGCAGCTCCACTTGAAGTCGATCTCCACGCCCTTGAGTTTCGGGAATGTGCGCTCGATGCAGGGCCGCAGCTCTGCGGCGATATCACGGGAATCGCGGCCGGAGTAATTGGCGCCACCGCCGAACAGCAGGCGGCCATCGGCGGTCATGCGGTAGTAGTCGAGCACGAAACGGCAGTCGTACACCGCCAGATCGTGCGGGTTGAGTTCCTTGGCCAGGTCACCCAGGGGTTTGGTGGTGACGATCCCGCCCATGGCCGGGAAGATCATGCCCTTGAGCTTCTTGCGCTCCAGCTTGTGGTAGACGTCGCCAGCCAGCAGGATCTGCTGGGCGTTGATCCGGCCGCGGCTGGTGACCACCGCCGGGCGATCGCCGTGGATGATGTCCTGCACCTCCGAATGTTCGAAGATCAGCGCGCCCAGGCTCGCAGCGGCCTTGGCTTCGCCGATGCACAGATTCAGCGGGTGCAGGTGCATGTTGCGAGTGTTCTTGACGGCGCCGACGTAGAGATCGGAGTCCAGGTGCTCGCGCACGCCGGCTGCATCCAGCAGGGTCACGTCGTCGCCCAGGCCACGGCGCACCGCCTCTTCATAGGACGCCTTCAGCTCGTCCATGTGCGAAGCCTTCATCGCCGCATGCAGGTGGCCGTGCTTGAGGTCGCACTGGATACCGTACTTCGCCACCCGGTTCTTGATGATCTCGTGGCCGCGCCAGCGCAGGTACCAGATGAAGTCGTCCACGTCCTTGCCCAGGAATCGGCTCATCTGCTTGCGCATTGCAGCATCGCCCGAGAGGCTGCCAGTTACCTGGCCGCCGTTGCGGCCGGTGGCGCCCCAGCCAATCTTGTGGGTCTCCACCAGGGCCACCTTGTAGCCGCGCTCCGCCATCTCCACCGCCGTCGCCACGCCGGTGAAGCCGCCACCAATAATGGCGACGTCGACGTTCACCTCACCGTCGAGGGTGGGATAGGCGGTCTCCTCGTTGAGGGTCGCGGAGTAATAGGAGGGCGCGCGCTCGGCGGCGGGCAGTGGGTGTTTGATTGCAGCGGTCATGGTGGAGTCCTTCGAAAATTCACAAGGCCGTCAGGGCAGACCTTCGGCCTGCTTGGCGAATGAATTCGCCCCTACAAGAGCAGCCTCGATTCAACATTGAGATTCGGGTTCAAGCCTGGTTCAGGTACCAGCGCCAATCCTGCTCGCCGACTTCGGACATGAACTGGCGGTACTCGGCGCGCTTCACCGCCTGGTAGACGCCCAGGAAGGCAGTGCCGAACGCGTCGCGGGCCCAGCTGGATTGCTCCAGGGCGCACAGCGAAGTCAGCCAGTCGGTGGGCAGCAACTCCGTCGCCTGGGCGTAGCCGTTGCCTTCGATAGGGTTGCCCGGATCGATGTCCTCGCGGATACCACGATGGATGCCGGCCAGGATGGCCGCCGCCGCCAGGTAAGGGTTCGCGTCGGCGCCGCAGATGCGGTGCTCGATGTGCCGGCTGTTGGCCGGGCCACCCGGCACGCGAAGGCTCACGGTGCGGTTATCCACACCCCAGGTCGGTGCCAGCGGTGCGTAGCTGTTGGCCTGGAAGCGGCGATAGGAGTTGGCGTTCGGGCAGAACAGCAGCAACGAATCCAGCAGGCTCTTGAGCATGCCCCCCACGGACTGCCGCAGCAGCGGGGTACCGGCGGGGTCTTCGCTGGCGTAGAGGTTGCGGCCTTCGGCGTCGGCCAGGCTCACATGCATGTGCATGCCGGTGCCGGCGATCTCGGCGAAGGGTTTGGCCATGAAGCAGGCCTGCATGCCATGGGCGTGGGCGACGCCCTTCACCAGGCGCTTGTAGCGCACGGCCTGATCCATGGCTTGCAGCGCATCGCCATGTTCGAGGGTGATTTCCACCTGGCCAGGAGCGTATTCGGAGATCGCGGTACGCGCCGGAATGCCCTGAGCCTTGCAGGCGGCATAGAGATCGGCGAGGAACGGCTCGATCTGCTCCAGTTCACGCAGCCCGTAAACCTGAGTGCCACGCGGACGATGGCCATCGGCATCCAGCGCAGGCTGCGGGCGGCCATCGGCGTCGCGTTTCTGATCCAGCAGGTAAAACTCCAGCTCGCAAGCCATTACCGGGTAGAAACCTTCGGCCTTGAGACGATCGATCACTTCCACCAGCACATGACGCGGGTCGGCGATGGCGGCGGGCATCCCCTCTTGCGGGTGCATGCTGACCTGTACGGCGGCGGTGGGCATCTTGCGCCAGGGCATGCGCACCAGGCTGCCGGTCAGCGGATAGGCGCGGCAGTCGATATCGCCCACATCCCATACCAGGCCGGAGTTTTCCACATCCTCGCCGTGCATGGTCAGGCCGAGGATGGTGCTGGGTAACGGACGGCCGCTTTCGTATACGGCCAGGAGCTCATCGCGATGCAACAGCTTGCCGCGAGGCACGCCATTGGCGTCGAGGATGAAGAGTTCGAATGCGTCGATATCCGGATTCTGTTCGAGGAAATCCCGGGCTTCCTGCACGCTGGCAAATGTCATGTCGCTCTCTTTAGTGCCCATGGGCACGCAATCTGACCCTCGCCGCTTCGGACAAGAGTCGAATTTCTCTTTCTGGGGTGAGGTGGCCGCTGCGGTGGCGGCCCGATCAGACGAGAGCGCTATCCGGCGGACGAGCGTGACGGCAATGCCAGAGCGCCCAGAAAGCGAGTTCGAGCGGCAGGGAAATCAGAAGGTGGCTGGCCCACTTGCGGGAGAACAGGACCGTGGGTGCGACTCCGGGAGCACGGCGCGCGGCGCGGGTCTGACCAAGGGTCAGGGCGCGGAGCGGGGAGGTGTGCGGAGTGGAACAACCCATGTAGGAAAGCTGCTTTATTGGAATGGGTTGGAGGCTCGCACGGCGTGATGGGTGAATAAAATCCAGGTTTTCCTATCTTTAGTTAAGCAACGGATAAACATTAAACCGGCCGTGAGAGCGAATTCATTCGCGACTGAACTCTCCCCCACATCTCCAGCTGTGGCTCCCGTGCGCACGGCGCACCCTACCGAAATAGGCATACCACCCGGCCTAACGCAGCTTCAGAGGGTCAACCAGGCCCGCCGCGATGGCCATGCCCACCAGGTCAGGCAGGCGCTCGGCCTGCATGCGTTTCATCACGCGGGCACGATAGAGGTCAATGGTCTTCACACTGATGTCCAACTGCTCGGCAATCTCGCGGTTGGTGTAGCCCTGTACCAGCGGTAGCAGCACATCGCGCTCACGCGGAGTCAGGCTGTCGAGACACTCCTGCAACTGGCCCTGGTCGCCCGAGACCGTGCGCTGGTGGTCGACGCGGGACAATGCCTGCTGCACGCTATCCAGCAGGAGCTGCTCGTTGTAGGGCTTCTCGATGAAATCATGGGCGCCCGCCTTGAAGGCGCGTACCACGATCGGCACATCGGCGTGGCCACTGACGAATATCACCGGTAGGTCCAGGCCGCGGCTGCGCATTTCCTCCTGAACATTGAGGCCACCCATTCCGGGCATGCGTACGTCGAGCAATACACAGGCGTCGAGGCTGGCATCGCAGGCATCGAGGAAGGCACGGCCGCTGGTGAATGGCAGCGCCTTGAGGCCTACCGACTCCAGGAGCCAGACCGTGGAATCGAGCATGCCCTGGTCGTCGTCCACCACATAGACCACCTGTTCTCCACTGTTGGACATCAAATCGCTCCTGTTGCCTTCTTGTTATTGCAGCGGCAGGCGGCAACGCATGAGCAGCCCGCCCTCCCCGTTCGGCATCCCGTCCAGTGCGCCGCCGAATCCTTCGACAATGCTGCGGCTCATCGACAGCCCCAGGCCCAGGCCATCCGGCTTGCTGGTGTAGAAGGGGGTGAAGATGCGCCCCAGTTCCTCTTCGCCCAGCCCTGGCCCCTGATCGCAAACCTCGATGAGCAGTTGGCCGTCCTGCGCCGAGGCTGCCAATCGGATGATCGATTCCCGGCCCGGATGAGCCTCGCGGTTGGCGTCGATGGCGTTGCGCAGCAGGTTGAGCAGCACCTGTTCGAGCAGCACCCGATCGGCGTAAACCGGCGGCAGATTGTCCGGTAATTGCTCGGCGATCGCCACCTGGCAGGCGCTGGCCTCCCAGGCGCACAGCCGTACCGCTTCGCGGACCACTTCGGCCACGTCCAGCGCCTGCATCTTGCGCTGTCCCTTGCGCAGGAAGGCCCGCAGCCGCTTGATCACTTCCGAGGCATGGTTGGCGTGTTCGGTGATGCGCTCCAGCCCCTGGGCCACTCGCTCTGCCGCCTTGGGGTTGCTGCCCAGGGATTGCAGGTAGCGCTGGCTGGCACTGGCGTAGTTGACTACCGCGGCGAGGGGCTGGTTGATCTCGTGGGCAATGCCGGAGGCCAGCTCCCCCAGGGTCACCAGCCGCGCGGTATGCGCCAGCTCATCCTGGTGGCGACGCTGCTGAGCCTCGCGCAGCTCGCGCTCGGTCATGTCGTGGGCCACCAGCGAGTAGTAGCGTTCGCCTCCCGCCGTACTGTGGGCCAGCAGCACCATGGACACCGGCACCGATGCGCCGCCGTCCGGTGGCAGCAGCCGCGAATCGATGCTCCACACCCCCTTGCGCTCGGCGGTGCGCCAGCCCTCCCGTTGCAGGCGCGCAAGATCGTCCGCCAGCATCACCTCGGCCAGAGCCGGCATCGGCTGTCGGGCCTCCAGGCCCAGAGCCCGGCGGGCGGCCGGGTTAAGGTAGGTGATGTGCCCAGCGGGGTCGACGAACAGCACAGGGTCGGTGTTGGCCTCCACCACCTCGGCCAGACGCCGCCGGTTCTCCTCGGCCTGCACCCGCGCGGTGATGTCGCGGGACACGCTGACCACCTCCACCACTGCCCCGGTGTAGGTCTCGCGGATAGCGCGGCTGGCCGTCTCGAACCAGAGGTAATGCCCTGCACGATGGCGGATGCGGTAAGTCATGGTGTGGTAACCGTCTTGCTCCAGCGCATCCCGGGCGCGCTGCACCAGTTGGGCCAGCTCCTGGGGATGAAAGAGGCACTGGGCGAGCTGTCCGCGCAGCTCTTCCGGCCAGTAACCGAGCAGGGTCCAGGAGGCCGGTGAGGCGTCGAGGAAGCGACCTTCGGGGGTATGCCGGGAAATCAGGTCGGTGGTGTTCTCAGTGATCAACCGGTAGAGGCGACGCGCCCGTGCCGCCTCGCGCTCGGCGAGGATCTGAGTGGTCGCTTCGCGGCAGCGCGCCAACACCCGCTGCTCCCGTAGATCGGGAATATAGGTCCAGACCAGAATGCGTTCGCCGCACTGGGCCTCCACCCCTTCAATGGCACGCTCCTGGGCCAGGCAGGCACGCACCAGGGAGGCATGGTTCACCGGCAAAAAGCGCAGCACCTCGGCCATGGGCATTTCCCCGAGCATCGCCAGCAGCGCGGCGTTCAGTTCCAGTGGGGCGGCTCCGGCATCCACCAGCAGGCTCGGCTGCGGGTCATGGCCAAGCAACGGCGAAGCGCGCAACAGGCCGTTGACGCTGCCGAGCAGAGTGGTGAGTAACTCATGCACGCAACCCAGCCAATCCAGCCCCACGCCTTCGTGTACTTCCACCAGCAGCAGCCCCCGCTGGCCGATCTCCAGCGTCAGGTCGAACGCTTGACCATGGCTGATCGCGGCCCGGCGCAGGCGGCCAGCCAGCCAGCAATCGAGCTGACGGAGTTCATGCAGTGACAGCCGCCCATCCTCTGCCAGACGCTCGACCAGACGTTCGTCGCTGGCCTGCAGCGGATCACCTTGGCCCGGTGGTAGCTGCTGGCAACTGCCCTCATGGCTGTAAATGCGAGCACCGGATTGCCAGCTCAGATAGAAGGCCTGCCGCACCTCAGCGCAACCGCGCAGCGCCCTGCATAGGGCATCGGCGCGGGCCGCCAGGGGCACGCCCTCGCGTTGCAGGCGCAGCCAAGTGTGAAGTCGAACCGGAGTCTGGGTCATGGCGAGTCCAGCGCTGGGGGGGTGGGCAAGGATATACCGGCCTGCAGAAGGAACAGAAACAATATAGTACTTCTACTATATGACTATAGAATTACTTCCATACCATTGTGAACTTGGTATATAAATCACCCCAGAGAGCTACCGGCCTCTTCCAGATGCGCCGGTGCAGAAGAGCTAATAATCAGCCGCCGGGTATCCAGCATGTCGATCTACGATCAGGGCCTCGCCCCTGCTGCCGTCAACCACATCGCCCTCTCCCCCCTCAGCTTCATCGAGCGCACTGCCGCCGTTTACCCTCATTACCCGGCCGTGATCCACGGCTCCATCCGCCGCAACTGGGCGCAGACCTATGCGCGCTGCCGGCGTCTGGCGTCGGCCCTGGCCGGCCGTGGCATTGGCAAGGGAGACACGGTGGCGGTGATGCTGCCGAACATCCCGCAGATGCTCGAGGCGCACTTTGGCGTGCCGATGATCGGCGCGGTGCTCAACACCCTGAACGTGCGCCTGGACGCCGAAGCCATTGCCTTCATGCTGCAGCACGGCGAAGCCAAGGTGCTGATCACCGACCGCGAGTTCCATGAGGTGATCCACGCCGCCATCGGCATGCTCGACCACCCACCACTGGTGATAGACGTCGAGGACCCGGAATACGGCGAGGGCGTGGCCGTGAGTGAGCTGGACTACGAAGCGCTGCTGGCAGAAGGCGACCCGGACTACGCCTGGCAATGGCCCGAGGATGAATGGCAGGCCATCTCCCTGAACTACACCTCTGGCACCACCGGAAATCCCAAAGGCGTGGTCTACCACCACCGTGGCGCCTACCTGAACGCCCTTGGCAACCAGATGACCTGGAACATGGGCAACCATCCGGTCTACCTCTGGACGCTGCCGATGTTCCACTGCAACGGCTGGTGCTACCCCTGGACCGTAACCGCGCTGGCAGGCGTGCACGTCTTCCTGCGCCGGGTCGACCCGCAGAAAATCCTCAACCTGATTCGCGAACACCAGGTCAGCCACCTGTGCGGTGCGCCCATCGTGCTCAACGCCCTGGTTAACATGCCCGAATCGGCCAAGGCCGCCATCGACCACCCGGTGAACGCCATGGTGGCCGGTGCCGCACCGCCGGCCAAGGTGATTGGTGCCGTAGAGGAAATGGGCATCCGCGTGACCCATGTCTACGGCCTCACCGAGGTCTACGGGCCGGTGACCGTCTGTGCCTGGCACGAGGAATGGGACGAGCTGCCGCTGGAAGAACGCGCCCGCATCAAGTCCCGCCAGGGCGTGCGCTACCCCACCCTGGAAGGCGTGATGGTGGCTGATCCGAAGACCCTCGAACCCGTCCCCATGGACGGCCAGACCATCGGCGAGATCTTCATGCGCGGCAACACCGTCATGAAGGGCTACCTGAAGAATCCCAGCGCAACCAGCGAAGCCTTCGAGGGCGGCTGGTTCCACACCGGCGACCTGGCGGTCTGGCACCCGGATGGCTACGTGGAAATCCGCGACCGGTTGAAGGACATCATCATTTCCGGTGGTGAAAACATCTCCACCATCGAACTGGAAGGCGTGCTCTACCGCCACCCAGCGGTACTGGAAGCGGCCGTGGTGGCGCGCCCGGACGAAAAATGGGGTGAAACCCCCTGCGCCTTCATCACCCTCAAGGCCGACCAGCAGGAAACACGTGAGGCCGACATCATCGCTTTCTGCCGCGAACACCTGGCCGGTTTCAAGGTGCCGAGGACGGTGATCTTCACCCAGTTGCCGAAGACCTCCACCGGCAAGATCCAGAAGTACGTCCTGCGGGATATGGCGAAGAACCTCTAACCCGCCTCCGGCAGCGGCCGGACACAGCAGCGCTTCAAGAACAGGGTGGCAGCCAGCGGTTGCCACCAAGGGTCGTCGCATGCCCAAAAAAACTGCGGCGGCCGGCAACAGGCATCGACAACAACAACAAGCGGAGCCCGTCATGAGTACCCACGACACACCTCACGTCCAAAGCTGCGACCGCATCCGGTCAAACCCCAAGTTCCAACGTCTGGCACGCCAACGCGCGGTGCTCGCCTGGTCGCTCAGCGCCGTGGTGCTGGGCGTCTACTACCTGTTCATCATGCTGGTGGCCTTCGTCCCCGGCTGGTTGCACATGCCACTCTACGAGGGCAGCCACCTCAGTCGGGGCATCCCACTGGGCGCCGCCATCATTGTCCTTTCCTGGCTGCTGACCGCCTGGTACGTGCGCAGCGCAAACACCCGTTTCGACAGCCTCAGCACAGAAATCCTCGCGGAGGCCCAGGCATGAAAGCCCTACTCGCCCTCTTCGCCCTGGCACCCCTGAGCGTCTTCGCAGACACCATCACCGCGCAGAAGCAACCGCTCAACCCGCATGCCATCGGCATGTTCTTCGTTTTCGTCCTCGCCACCCTGGCGATTACCTGGTGGGCCGCACGCCGCACCCGCTCCACCGCCGACTTCTACACCGCTGGCGGCGGTATCTCGGGCTTCCAGAATGGTCTTGCCATTGCCGGTGACTACATGTCCGCGGCCACCTTGCTGGGCCTGACCAGCCTGGTATTCACCAAGGGCTACGATGGCTTCGTCTACATCATCGGTTTCTTCGTCGGCTGGCCGGTGATCACCTTCCTGATGGCCGAGCGCCTGCGCAACCTGGGCAAGTACACCTTCGCCGACATCGTCTCCTACCGCCTCGACCAGACCCGCGTACGCAGCTTCGCCGCCCTCGGATCGCTGACGGTGGTCTGCTGCTACCTGATTGTGCAGATGGTCGGCGCGGGCCAACTGATCAAGCTGCTGTTCGGACTGGACTATCAGATGGCGGTGGTGGTGGTCGGTGTGCTGATGCTGGTCTACGTGATCTTCGGCGGCATGATCGCCACCACCTGGGTGCAGATCGTCAAGGCCGTCCTGCTGCTGGCCGGTGGCACCACCCTGATGCTGATGGCCATGAGCGAGTTCGGCTTCAGCTTCGAGGAACTGGCCGGCCGCGCGGTGGAAACCCATGCCATCGGCAACGGCATCATGGGCCCCGGCTCGATGCTGGCCGACCCGATCAATGCCGTCTCGCTGTCCCTCGGCCTGGTGTTTGGCATCGCCGGCCTGCCGCACATCCTCATGCGCTTCTTCACCGTCCCCAACGCCAAGGAAGCCCGCCGCTCGGTGCTGTTCGCCACCGGCTTCATCGGCTTCTTCTTCCTGGTGGTGTGCGTGCTCGGCTACACCGCCATCGTCATCGTCGGAACCGACCCGCAGTACTTCGTCGACGGCAAGCTGGGCGGCGCCCTGGTAGGTGGCGGCAACATGGTCGCCATGCACCTGGCCCAGGCCGTGGGTGGCAACCTGTTCCTCGGTTTCCTCTCCGCTGTGGCCTTCGCCACCATTCTCGCCGTGGTCGCAGGCCTCGCCCTGGCGGGCGCCTCGGCCATCTCCCACGACCTTTACGCCACCGTGCTGAAGAAAGGCCGTGCCAGCGAGAAGGATGAAATGCGCGTGAGCCGCATCGCCACCGTCTGCCTGGGCCTGGTGGCCATCGGCCTGGGTCTGTTGTTCGAGCAGATGAACATCGCCTTCCTGGTCGGCCTGACCTTCGGCGTCGCCGCTTCGGCCAACTTCCCGGTGCTGATCATGGCCATGTACTGGAAGGGCCTGACCACCCGTGGCGCCCTCTGCGGTGGCCTCGTCGGCCTGGTGTCGGCCCTGGTGCTGGTGATCCTCTCGCCAGCGGTGTGGGTGACGGTGCTCGGCCATGCCAAGGCGATCTTCCCCTATGACCACCCGGCGCTGTTCTCCATGCCGTTGGCCTTCGCGGTGATCGTGCTGGTTTCCAGCCTGGACCGCAGCGCCCGCGCAAGCCGCGAGCGGGCCGCCTACGCCGACCAATTCGTCCGCGCCCAGACCGGCCTGGGAGCCGCGGCCGCCAGCAGCCATTGATCCATCCGGCACGGCCTGCGGGCCGTGCCTTCCCGCAATCGCCGTAACAGAGGTTCCTCGCCATGCCCGAATACAACGCCCCGCTGCGCGACCTGCGCTTCGTCCTGCATGAGGTCTTCGACGCCCCGTCCCTCTGGGCGCGCCTGCCTGCGTTGGCCGAACGGGTCGATGCCGATACCGCCGACGCAATCCTGGAAGAAGCGGCCAAGGTCACTGGGCAGCTCATCGCCCCGCTCAACCGCAGCGGCGACGAAGAAGGCGCGCAGTGGCACGCGGGCGTGGTCAGCACCCCCGCAGGCTTCAAAGAGGCCTACGGCACCTACATCGAGGGTGGCTGGGTAGGGCTTTCCGGCAACCCGGACTTCGGCGGTCTGGGCATGCCGAAGATGCTCGCCGTGCAGTTCGAGGAAATGCTCTACGCCGCGAACTCCAGCTTCGCCCTGTATTCCGCGCTGTCTTCCGGCGCTTGCCTGGCCATCGACGCCCACGCCAGTGCCGAGCTGAAACAGGCCTACCTGCCCCCGATGTACGAAGGGCGCTGGGCCGGCTCCATGTGCCTCACCGAACCACAAGCTGGTACCGACCTCGGCATCATCCGCACCAGGGCCGAACCCCAGGCCGACGGCAGCTACCGCATCACCGGTACCAAGATATTCATCACCGGCGGCGAACAGGATCTCACCGAGAACATCATCCACCTGGTGCTGGCCAAGCTGCCGGATGCGCCCGCCGGACCAAAAGGCATCTCGCTATTCCTGGTGCCCAAGGTCATGGTCAGTGCGGACGGTTCGCTGGGCGAGCAGAACGCCGTGTCCTGCGGCTCCATCGAACACAAGATGGGCATCAAGGCCTCGGCCACCTGCGTCATGAACTTCGACGGCGCCAGCGGCTGGCTGATCGGCGAAGCCAACAAGGGCCTGGCCGCGATGTTCACCATGATGAACTACGAGCGTCTGTCCATCGGCATCCAGGGCATTGGCTGCGCCGACGCCTCCTACCAGGCCGCCGTGACCTACGCCCGCGAGCGCATCCAGAGCCGCGCACCCGCCGGCCCGGTGGCGCAGGACAAGGTGGCCGACCCAATCATCCATCACCCCGACGTGCGCCGCATGCTGCTCAGCATGAAGGCCATGACCGAGGGCGGCCGCGCCTTCGCCTGCTATGTCGGCCAGCAACTGGACCTGGCCAAGTACACCGATGACAGCGACGAACGCAAGCGCGCCGAGGCCCTGGTGGCCCTGCTCACTCCGGTGGCCAAGGCCTTCTTCACCGACACCGGACTGGACAGCTGCGTGCTCGGCCAGCAGGTGTTCGGTGGTCACGGCTACATCCGCGAATGGGGCCAGGAACAACTGGTACGCGATGTACGCATTGCGCAGATCTACGAAGGCACTAACGGCATCCAGGCCCTCGACCTGCTCGGCCGCAAGGTAGTGGCCAATGGCGGCGCCGCGCTCAAGCTGTTCTGCGCCGAGGTGCGCGCCTTCGCCAGCCAACCTGCCGCGCCCTACTCCGCCGAGCTGCTGGAAGCACTCGGACGCCTGGAGGGCACCAGTGAATGGCTGCTGGCCCAGGCCAGCCGCAGCCCCAACGAAGTGGGCGCTGCCTCGGTGGAATACCTGCAGCTCTTCGGCCATGTGGCCTACGCCTGGCTGTGGGCGCGCATGGCTGCCGTAGCCGAAGCGCGTCAAGCCGAGGACGAGGCCTTTTACGGTGCCAAGCGGGCCACCGCCGAGTTCTTCTTCCGCCGCCTGCTGCCGCGCACCCTCGCCCTGGAGGCCAGCATCCGCACTGGCGCCGAGCCGCTCTTCGGCCTTTCCAGCGAACAGTTCTGACGATTGAGCGTGGCGCGGCCTGGGCTCCTTTGGGCCGCGCTTTTTTATTCCGCTGTACCTGAAAAAACAACAACAAGAGGAATCACGATGACCCGTAACCCCCTCACCACCGTCCTGCTGCTGTCTGGCGGCGCCCTCGGTCTATCCGGCACCGCCACAGCGGACTTCATCAAGGATTCGAAAGCCAGCCTGGAGCTGCGCAACTTCTACTTCAACCGCGACTTCCGCCAGCACGCCGCCCCGCAGGCCAAGGCCGAGGAATGGGCGCAAGGCTTCCTCCTGCGCTACGAGTCGGGCTTCACCGAAGGCAGCATCGGCGTCGGCCTGGACGCTATCGGCCTGCTGGGCGTGAAGCTGGACTCCAGCCCCGACCGCGCCGGCTCCGGCCTGCTCAAGCGAGATCGCGAAGCCCCCAAACGCGCCCAGGACGAGTACGGTGAGCTGGGCCTGACCGCCAAGCTGCGGGCCTCGAAGAGCACCCTCAAGCTCGGCACCCTGATGCCCAAGCTGCCGGTGCTGCTGGCCAACGATTCGCGCCTGCTGCCGCAGACCTTCGAAGGGGGCCAGCTGAATTCCCTGGAGATCGACGGCCTGACCGTCGACGCCGGACGCCTCACCCAGGTGAACCAGCGCGACTCCTCCGACTACGAGGACATGAGCATCACCACCGTCGGGGTGAAGAACATCCGCGCGCGCCAGACCACCAGCGACGCCTTCGACTTCGCCAACCTCAGCTACAAGTGGAACGACGCCCTGACTACCGGCTATGGCTTCGGCCGCCTGGACGACTTCTACCGCCAGCACTACCTGAGCCTGAACCACTTGCTGCCCCTCGGCGACGGCCAGAGCCTGAAGAGCGACCTGCGCTTCGCCCGCTCCACCGACGAGGGCGGCAGCAATGTCGACAACAAGGCCTTCGGCGCCATGTTCACCTACGGCTTCGGCGGCCACGCCCTCGGCCTGGGCTACCAGCGCATGAGCGGCGACACCGGCTTCGCCTACGTCAACGGCAGCGACGCCTACCTGGTGAACTTCGTGCAGATCAGCGACTTCGCCAACCGCGAGGAGCGTTCCTGGCAGGCACGTTACGACTACAACTTCGCGGCCGTGGGGATTCCCGGGCTGACCTTCATGACCCGCTACCTCTCCGGCGACGGCGTGGAACTGGGCGCCGGTCGCGAAGACGGCAAGGAATGGGAGCGCGACACCGACATCGCCTACGTGGTGCAGAGCGGACCGCTGAAGAACCTCGGCCTCAAATGGCGCAATGCCACGGTGCGCACCACCAACTTCGGCAACGACCTCGACGAGAACCGCCTGATCCTCAGCTACACCCTGCCGCTCTGGTAAGGGGTCACCGCGGCAGGACTGCGTCCTGCTTGGCGAATGAATTCGCCCCTACAGGAGCCGGCTCCTGTAGGTTGGCGCAGAGCGCAGCGAAGCCCAACACAACGGGTTCCCCCCAAAGCTGAGTACCACAGCATTTGTAGGAGCGAGCTCTGCTCGCGAACCTTCCGAGCCGGACCCTTTCGCGAGCAAGCTCGCTCCTACACAAAAGCTGTGCTGCGTATTTAGATCGACCTACGGCATCCACCCTCGCAAAGCACAACAACGGGGCGTTCCCTGCAGCACCAACCTGCGACAGCGAGCCAAGCACCATCACTGCTTGTAAGGATCCAGAACCGCTTCCTTCGGGCCCTTCAGAATCCACACCACCAGCTTCGCCGGTTTGGATTCGCTGGCGTTGCGCGATTGCAGGTGGACGCTGCCGGCGGGTTCATACCAACTTTCGCCCGCCTTGAAGTGCTTGGCTTCCTCGCCCTTGAGCTGGGAGATCACCTCCCCTTCCTCCACGTAGGCGAACACCGATCCCGCATGACTATGAGCCACGGAGCGCTGCCCCGGCGCATAGTCCACGGTCAGCAGGATGGCCTGCTTGCCTGGCGCGTTGAGCAGCTCGTGATCCTGCAGGATCGTGACTTGCTCCTGGCCCTCGCCCGCTTCGTGCGCATACGCCAGGGGGAGGTTCAACAGCACCAGGCCGGCGGCCAGGGCACTCAAAGTCTTCAGGTTGCGCATGGTGGCCTCACTCGCTCGGGATTTTGCGGAAGCCGACTGCCAGCCGGTTCCAGGAGTTGATGGTGCTGATGGCCAGGGTCAGGTCCACGCGCTCGCGCTCGCTGAACTCGGCGGCCAGCTGCGCGTAGTCCTCATCCGGGGCGTGGGTTTCTGACAGACGCGTCAGCGATTCGGTCCAGGCCAGGGCAGCGCGCTCGCGGGCGGTGAAGAAAGGGCTTTCACGCCAGACGGCTACCGAGTAGAGACGGCGCTCGGTTTCCCCGCGCTTGCGGGCGTCCGAGCTGTGCAGGTCGACGCAGAAGGCGCAGCCGTTGAGCTGCGATGCACGCAGCTTCACCAGTTCCAGCAGCGGCTTCTCCAGCGGCAATTTGCTCACCGCCGCGTCCAGGGCAAGCATCGCCTTAAGGGCATCGGGGGAGGCGGCGTAGAAATCCAGGCGGGGTGTCATCGGGGCATCCTCAGGGTGGGAAGGGATGCCTCCAAACTACTGCTGGCGGTGTCTTTGACCTACGGCCAATTGGCCTGAATACGGGGAGGCCAATCCTGATAAATCAGGCGGTCGCAGATCACCTGTAGGGGCGAATTCATTCGCCAACCGGACCGAAGGTTCGGCGCTTGGGCTTGGCCGTGGCAGCTGCGCAGCCATTGGCGATTGAAATCGCCCCTACAAAATACGGTCAGGCTTTCAGCTTATGGGTCCAATCCAGCAGGCTGCGCCACAGGCAGATGCCCACGAAGTAGGCCGAGGCCAGCCACCAGATGCCCAGCACCAGGGATTTGTAGAACGGGTGCTGGAGGATGAGCAGCATGCTGCTGATCATCCATACGAAGGTGACCACGATGTTCAGCGGCATCAGCTTGCGTACCCGGAACGGGTGGAGGAACTTCAGCTTGGTCAGCGTCAGCGCCGCGAGGACGCAGATCAGCAGCAGGCTTACTACCGGCGGCAGATCGATGATCCAGATGTACAGCGCCACCACGTTCCACGCAGCGGGGAATCCCACGAAGTAGTTATCGCTGCTCTTCATGTTCAGGTTGCAGAAACAGAACAGTGACGACACCAGGATCAGGCTCACCGCCACCAGCGCCGTGTGCTCCGGCAGGTCGATGTAGCGGTAGATGAAAACGGCCGGAATGAACACATAGGTGAGATAGTCGATCACCAGGTCCAGGGTCGAGCCGTCGAAATTGGGCAGCATGGTGCTGGTCTGTACACGCCTGGCGAGGGTGCCATCCAGACCGTCTACCAGCAGGGCGGCGCCAAGCCAGAGGAGGCAATCGCGGGGCTGGTTGTCGAACAGGGCGAGAATGGCCATCAGGGCCAGCACAACGCCGGTGGCAGTGACACCGTGAGCGGACCAGGCCTTGGCTTTATTGACGACACTTATGTTGGTGGACACGAGGCAGCTCTGCTCTAAATGGTGGGTGACAGAATCGATAGACCGCGATTATGCGTTAGCTTCTCAAATGCCTTCAGAGTTTTCTGAGTCCGGCCATGTCGTTTTCAGACATCTGCATCTTGCATATTCGAGCCTAGGTCATCCGCGCCAGACAGCAATACCGGTCGGCGCGCGATCATCCGAAAAACGGCACCCATCGGCGCGGACTTGCAGCCCGAATCTCAAGTCGGCACCCTTGCGCCCTCTCCCCCCAGATCAACCGCCATGAGCGCCCCATCCGATCCCACCCGCTGCCCGCTATGCGGCCAGAGCAACCAGTGCACCCAGGCTGATCCCGCCAGGGCCGGCGAGGCGTGCTGGTGTTTTGAGGCGAAGATCGACCCGGCGGTGCTCGAAAAAATTCCCCCGCAGGACATCGACCGCACCTGCCTCTGTCCCCGCTGCGCACGCGCGTTGCCACCCGATGCACCAAGCTGATGCGCCTTGATCGATTTTTGAGCAATTTTCCGGAGTTCAGCCGCCTCGATGCGCGCCTGCTATTGGCCGCCGGTCGAATTCGAGTGGATGGCCAACCCGTTACCGACAGCCGCTTCGAGGTCCGAGAATTCAGTCGGGTCGAGCTGGACGAACGCCTGCTCCAGGCCGGCAAGCCGGCCCGTTACTTCATGCTCTACAAGCCTTCCGGCCATGTCAGCGCCACCGAGCACCCGGAGCATCCCACGGTGCTCGACCTGCTGGACGAGCCCGACAAACACGAGCTGCACCTGGGCGGGCGTCTGGACCTCACCACCACCGGCCTGGTGCTGATCACCAACGACGGGCTCTGGTCGCGCCGGCTCACTTTGCCCGGCAGCAAGCAGCCCAAGGTCTACTACGTGGAAACCGAGCAGCCCATCGGTACCGAGTACATCGACACCTTCGCGCAAGGGCTCTACTTCGCCTATGAAGGCCTGACCACCCTCCCCGCCCAGCTGGAAATCCTCGCCCCCTGTGCCGCCCGCCTGACCCTGCACGAGGGTCGCTACCACCAGGTGAAGCGCATGTTCGGCCACTTCCAGAACAAGGTCGTACGCCTGCACCGCGAGAGCGTAGGCCCGCTGAAGCTTGACCCCCACATGCAGCCAGGCGACTACCGGTCGCTCACGGCTCAGGAAGTGGCCTGCTTTTAGCTAGAACACTCGTGAGTCACATCGGGATCGAATAACCCGACGAACTGCAAGAATTTTTCCTTTCAATACGCTTGCGAGTGAAATCATGGCCTGCTTAAATCGGACACAAGGTCAGAGCGTGACCAAAGAGTCACGCCGACCGTCTAAGCGTTCCCTGCGGTCTCTTGTGCTCTGCACTCGTAGGTTCCCTGCCTGGTTAGAAGACTCGTTCGGTGCCCCTGAAGCGCCGGACTCCCTCGTCTTTTCTCGACCTAACCGCTTGATAAATAAAGAATTCTAAAAATTCCCGCCTGACATTCGATTGTCATCGAAAGGCGTTTTCCTACTGCCAA
The DNA here is from genome assembly GCF_002003485.1 of Metapseudomonas resinovorans. Lineage (GTDB taxonomy): Bacteria > Pseudomonadota > Gammaproteobacteria > Pseudomonadales > Pseudomonadaceae > Metapseudomonas > Metapseudomonas resinovorans_D. Next base: position 12,893 of record NZ_BDMA01000097.1, on the reverse strand, counting down.
GACTTAGAGCGGACCAAGCCGTTTAGAGGGCCCGCATGACCCATCTGCGCCAGGAGGAAACGACATGAGGCCGGAAACCGCCATCGTCGAGATTCACAGCCAGTACAAGGTTTACACGGAGTTCTACGGCAACCCGGAAGCCAGGGAGACCATCATTCTGGTCAACGGCTCCTTGTCGACGACCGCCTCGTTCGCGCAGACAGTGAAATACCTGCAACCGCATTTCAACGTGGTGCTCTTCGACGAGCCCTATGCCGGCCAATCCAAGCCGCACAACGACAACTCGCGCTTCATCGGCAAGGAGACCGAGGCCGACATCCTCCTTCACCTGATCGAGCACTTCCGGGTGGACTACCTGATGTCCTTCTCGTGGGGCAGCGTTTCCGCCCTGCTCGCCCTGGCCCAGTGCCCGGCACGGATCAAGAAGGCCATCGTCACCTCCTTCTCGCCCATCCTCAACGCACCGATGATGGACTACCTCTCCCGCGGCCTGGATTGCCTGTCGGCCATTGATCGCGACGCCGTGGGCCACCTGGTCAACAACACCATCGGCAAATACCTGCCGAGCCTGTACCAGCGCTTCAACCACAAGCACTGCAGCAGCCTCGACGACCACGAATACCTGCAAATGCACCACCACGTTTGCCAGGTTCTGAACATGGATTCGCGCTGCTACGTGGATTGCCTGGCCAATGTCGACATCCCGCTGCTGTTCATCAATGGCGATCGGGATGAGTACACCTCCGCCGAGGATGCCCGCCACTTCGCCAAGCACGTGCGTGATTGCCAGTTCGCCACCATCGACAACGCCGGCCACTTCGTCGACGTCGAAACCAAGGCCGCCTGGCTGCAAACCCAGCAAGCCATGCTGGGCTTCCTCAAGACTCCGGCCACCAAGGGCATGGCTCGCCCGCAGGTTGCCGACTACCAGGCTGTAGCCGTTTGAACGCGTGGCCGCCCGGACAGGCGCAAGTATTTTCAGTAACTTGTGGCTGCCCCGGGCTTCACCTCGCCCGCGCCTTCTGGTAAAAAGAGCACCCTTCGCGGGCGTCGTATAATGGCATTACCTGAGCTTCCCAAGCTCATGACGAGGGTTCGATTCCCTTCGCCCGCTCCAGCTTCTTGTTCCCGTATGCTCCCTATTGCTCCGACATGACGCGGAACCCCAGACAAACCGGCACTTTCAGCCGGTTTTTTTGTGCCCGCATATTCCCTGTTGTTCCCATATAGCGTTGTCCCTGGTGTACACCCACCTGTACACTGAAAATAAATCGTAACTTTGGTGTACAGGGATGAAACGATCAGAGATCAAAAAGCGACCATTGGCAGACACTGTACTTGCGAGCTTGGAGCCGGAGGGCAAAGAGTATCGCGAGCTAGATGGTCAGGGGTTGTACTTCCGGGTGAAACCCAATGGCCAAAAGGGCTGGCTGCTACGTCACAAGAAGCCAGACGGTAGCTGGAGCTGGCATGGGCTGGGGGCCTACCCGGAGATTCCAGCCAAAGTCGCCCGGAAAAGAGCCTCGGAGCTTCGCGACCTGGTTGCCCATGGCGTTGACCCGGTACAACACAAAGCTGTCCAGCGGGCAAAACGCGACTCAGCGGTGCTCAACCCATTCCACGAGTCAGTAACCTACTGGTACCAACGCAAAATAGACGATGGTTTGAGGGACAGTACGCTGAGGCTCATACGCGGCTACCTCGACAATGACATCCTGCCTGCCTTGGGCGACAAACCAATCAAGGAAATCACGCCGAGAGACTGTGCCCTGTTGCAGGAGAAAATTGACGCCCGAGGAGCAACGAATACACGCGACAAGATTCGTTCAGCCTTGCGTCAGATTTTCAGCCAGGCGATTGCCCGAGGGCTTTGCGAGTTCAATCCTGCTTCAGAGCTGGGCGCCATTGCAACCAAGCGGCCCAAAGCAACTCCGTACCCTCATTTGCTCGAACACGAGCTCCCTTGCTTCCTGCAAGCGCTGCGGCGAAGCACAAGCCGCATGCCCGCGCGTACAGCGACCTGGCTGTGTCTATGGACAGCCTCCCGACCTGGAATGGTTCGCTGGGCAGAATGGTCTGAAATCGACTTTGAAAACGCACTATGGACGATTCAGGCTGCGAAAATGAAGACAGCCAATCCACACGTGGTGCCCCTCAGCCGTCAGGCGCTCAATGCACTACGTGAACTCCACCGAGTCACAGGGCGGGGACGTTACCTTTTCCCTGGGATTGGGTGGAAAAAGCCCGTTATCAGCGAGAACACCATCAACCTGACGCTCACCAAGGTCGGTTACAAAGGGAAGCTGGTGGGACACGGTACGCGTCACACGGCAAGCACGTTGCTTCGCGAACACGACTGGAAAAAGGATCATGTCGAAGCTCAGCTTGCGCACATAGAGCCTGGTACATCTGGGATATACAACAAGGCCCAGTACCTCCCTCAGCGACGAGCCATGATGCAGTGGTATGTCGACTATTTGGATTGCCTTGAGAATGGCATGACCCCTGCCCAACGAGCCGATTTCGATAGCCGGGTGAATACGGTGGAGGTCAACGTGGTGGAGCTGGTGGCCCACGCATGACGTCAAAGTTTCAACACACTGAGGAATTGCATCTGACTTGGCCAGCGCTTGTACTCGACCTGACCACCACCCCTAAGTCGCAATAGGCAGAAAACGGCGAAAAGCAACCAATCCACAGGCGAGCGACATTGGCGTTGAACCCGTACCTCATCGCAATAGCGGCCACTGCACACTCGTGGACGACTTGGGTATTGAAGGATTTCGAGTAGGACTTGCGTTGGCGCCTGGCGATCCAGACGTTAAAGGTGATTGCGTCCGACTAAAAATGCGTGGACACAATTACCCTGATCGGCCGGCCTCGGAAGGTGTGTTCACCAGCCACATACGAATCGCACACAGCCACTCTGCAAGGTCGTATGCGGGCATACGCAATTATTATGAGAGAAGGCGACCAAGGCCGGGTATAGAGCAGTCAACTCCCATCATCTGCATCGCGTGCCAGAAAGATGCTTGGTTTGAAGTCACAACGGGCAGCCCTGTAGCCTGCTCCAGACTTTCTATCGAGTCCAACGCACGTGAGGTGGTGCAGGATAAAAATATTGCTTGAGCTTGCGCTGTGTCCATGTCTGATAGCACTGCGTGGTAATGGTCAGGGCCAGGCACTGCGATCTGCGCATCGGTTAGCAAGCCAAGACAGCGCGCATCCGTGATGGTGATGCCGGCATTTGTAAAAACGCTTGCTGTTTGCTCAGCCACATCGGCGGTATAGGGCGCGACGAAAGCTATACGTTTTGCTTGCAGATATTCCAGTGCGGCGACCGCTGCGATTGCAGGGTTCGTTACCCCTAAATGAGGTCGAATCGAATGGACTCGAGCCGCGACGTTCTCAGCCCCGATCACGGCGGAACCGGAAGTGCAGCCGAAGACAACTGCATCAAGAGTTTCTTCTGGTAGAAGGCGTTCCGTTGCCCCAGCGATACCATCCGCAAGACGAGCGAGAGTAATTGGTGTTAGCGGCATGTCGAGGGGGATGCGTGTAGTGAAAATATCAACCCCTGCCGCCAGACCCATGCGCCAAAAATCCCGTTCAATCAGAATATCTGAAGCCGGTGCGATCAGACCCAGACGAGGGCGGCGCTTGGTTGGGTCGTTTTCGGAAACCGTAGTCGGAAATAGAATCATTATTTTATCCTCCCGATGATATGAAAATCGCTCAGGGATCAGAGGATGAGACGCCATAAGGTGCAATCCACAAACTTATGGATTGAGGCGAACGCCCCGACAGTTCGAGGCGCCGCCGACGGTCTGAGATTTAGTGTCCGCCGAGGTACGCTGCTCGTACCTGGGGATCCTCCAACAGCTCCTGGCCGCTGCCGGTCATGCGGATCTCGCCGGTAACCATCACGTAGGCTCGGTCGCTGAGCTTCAACGCGTGGTTGGCGTTCTGCTCCACGAGGAAGATGGTCATGCCTTCGGCGGCAAGATCGCGCAGGGTCTGAAAGATCTGCTTCACCACGATTGGCGCAAGGCCGAGGCTTGGCTCATCCAGCAACAGAATTTTTGGTCTACTCATCAGAGCACGCGCAATGGCAAGCATTTGCTGCTCACCGCCGGACATGGTCATGGCACGCTGGTTACGCCGCTCCTTCAAACGCGGGAACAGCTGGAACATGCGCTCCTTGTCGTGATCGGCGTTGTCCATTCCGACGGGAATGGTCCCCATCAACAGGTTCTCTTCAACCGTCATGTCAGGAAAAACACGACGCCCCTCTGGTGACTGCGCAATACCATTGGAAGCGATGAAGTGCGGAGACTTCTGGGTGATATCGGTTCCCCGATAAACGATCGATCCGGACGATGCACGCGGCTGACCAAAAATCGACATCAGCAGGGTCGACTTGCCGGCGCCATTAGCGCCTATCAGGGACACTGTTTCACCGGCGTGAATCTCCAGCGATACCTTTTTCAGTGCCTGGATGGGCCCGTAGAAAACATCCACGTCCCGGAGTGCCAGAATGGGCGAACTCATGCCGCCTCCTCCTCTTCCGCGCCAAGATAGGCGGCGATGACCCGCTCGTTGTTTTGGATGTGCTCCGGCTTGCCCTCCGCAATTACGTCGCCGTGCTCCAGGACGATGACGTGGTCGGAAATGCTCATGACCATGCCCATGTCGTGCTCAATCAGAAGAACAGTCACGCAATGCTTGTCTCGCAGGGTGCGAATGATGGAGGTCAGGGCAACGGTTTCCGCCGGGTTGAGGCCGGCAGCCGGCTCATCGAGGCAAATCAGCTCCGGCCCGGTACACATGGCACGAGCGATCTCGAGGCGACGCTGTTGCCCGTAGGAGAGCTCACCAGCCAGTCGGTTGGCGCAGCTCAATAAATCAACCACGCCGAGCCAATAGAAGGCCCTTTCCAGCAGCTTTTCTTCGGCGCGTCGATAGCCCGGCGTATTGAAGATGCCGGCCAGGAGATTCCGATTCGCCTGCATGTGCTGGGCCACCAGCAGGTTCTCGACGACCGTCATTTCCCTGAACAGGCGAATGTTCTGAAAGGTACGCGCCAGACCGGCGCGATTCACCTGATGAGTGCCACCAAACATCTTGTACCAAAGGCGCCGTCCGAACTTGACCGGATTAACGAAATCCGCCGCCTGGAACGATTCACCCAGCACTCGGATGACGTTGGTCGAAATGCCCCGGGCATTCAGTTCGATGCCACCACCACTAGCGGTATAGAAGCCGGTGAGGCAGTTGAACACGGTGGTCTTGCCGGCACCATTGGGGCCGATCAGGGCGGTGACTGAACCACGCTTGACCGACAGGTTGACGTCCTTGAGCGCTTTGATGCCACCAAAGTGCATCATCAAATGCTCGACTCGCAGAATATCGTCACTCATTGCGCATACCCCTTCGGTGCCGCTACACCCACACGACTTACTCGGATCAATCCCCTTGGCTTCCAGATCATCATCAGCACCATGAGCACGCCGAACAGCAGCACCCGGAAGTCTGCGAAATTACGCAGCAGTTCCGGTGCAACGGTCAGCACGAAGGCGGCGATCACAACGCCTACGGTAGAGCCCATGCCGCCGAGCACGACGATGGCGAGGATCAGCGCCGACTCGAAGAAGGTAAAGGACGAGGGGTTCACGAAGCCCTGATAGCTGGCGAAGAACACCCCAGCCAGACCGGCAGTGGAGGCACCAATCATGAAGGCAGAGAGCTTCACCAGCACATGGTTCAGGCCCATGGCACGGCAGGCGATCTCATCCTCACGCAAGGCTTCCCAGGCACGCCCAACTGGCATGCGGGTCAGGCGGTGCTTGATGTACAGGACCAGCAACACAGTGAGGAACAACACGCCATAAATGAACACGAACTTCAGATTGGGGTTGTAGGCAAAGCCGAAGAACTCGTGGATGGGAACCCCGCCGTCCTTGGCCCTGCGACCGAATTCCAGCCCCATGAAGGTGGGGCTAGGCACGGACATGCCGTTGGGGCCGCCGGTGAACTCAAGCCAGTTATTCAGCACCAGCCGAATGATCTCACCAAAGCCGAGGGTGACGATGGCCAGGTAGTCGCCGTGCATACGCAAGACGGGAAAGCCCAGGATCGCTCCCGCGAGCGCCGCAGCGATGGCGGCCAGAGGCAGTGCGGACCAGAAGCCGAGCCCAAGGTGGTCGTAACCCAGCGCCAGGCCATAGGCACCGATGGCATAGAAGGCCACGTAACCGAGGTCAAGCAGACCGGCCAGGCCGACCACGATATTCAGACCCAAGCCCAGCAACACATAGATCAGCCCGAGGATGATCACGGTGAGCAGGTACTTGCCGGCCACAAAGGGCAACGCTATGGCCGCAACAATGATCAAGGCCATGACCCAGCGAGTATTGGACTTGTGACCAGGGGCCAGGACATGGACGCCACTGCCACTGAGCTCGAAACGGCTGTGAAAGGCTTTGCCTCTGGGAGTCTGCAGGAACAGACTGACAGCGAAGCGGCCAAGCATCACAGCGGCGATCATCCACGCGACGCGGTTGAATTGGAGATTGAAGCCGTAACCCTCGAGGACTACGCCAACGATGGGGCCGAATACGATCAGAGCCAGCAGGCCAGCAACGACCGCGTCCAGCAGACTCTTCTTGATGTCGAGAGAAGTCGATTGAGTCGACATGTCACACCTTCGCGACTTGCGGACGGCCCAGCAGGCCTTGGGGACGGAAAATCAGGATCAGAACCAGCAGCGAGAAGCTGAACACGTCCTTGTAATCGGTGTTGACCAGGTCCGAGAACTGCGCCTCGGCGATGCCGAGGATGATGCCGCCGAGCATGGCGCCGGGTAGCGAGCCGATGCCGCCGAGCACCGCCGCAGTAAAGGCCTTCACTCCGATGATGAAACCGGCGTAGAAGTCGAATGTGCCGTAGTTCATGGTAATCAGCACGCCGGCGAGAGCCGCCATGGCAGCGCCGATAACGAACACGTAGGAGATGACCCGGTCGGTGTTGATACCGAGGATCGACGCCATCTTGCGGTCCTGCTGCGTGGCGCGGCACATACGACCGAGCCTGGTGCGCTGGATGATGTAGGTCAGCACTGCCATGCCGAGGAAGGCTGCCACCAGGATGAAGACCTTGGTGTAGGTGAGTTGCACAAAGCCGTCACCCACTGGGATCTTGAGCGCTCCGTCCAGCAATGTCGGAATGCCCTGCTGCCGTGCACCCTGGCTGAGCTGCACATAGTTCTGCAGGATCAGCGACATGCCAATGGCAGAGATCAGAGGCGCCATACGGGTGGAGTTGCGAAGCGGCTTGTAGGCGATGCGTTCAATGACAAAGCCGTAGACACCCGTCACCGCCACAGTGAATAGCAAGGTACCCAGTACGATGATGGGAAAGGACTGCAGGCCGAAGAACGACAGCAGAGCGAGGGATATGGCCATGAGGTAGGCCGAAATCATGTATACCTCGCCGTGGGCGAAGTTGATCATGCCGATGATGCCGTAAACCATGGTGTAGCCAATGGCAATCAAGCCATAGACCGACCCCAGGGTGAGGCCATTGATCATTTGTTGAAGTAGAGCGTCCACAGCGGGCTCTCCCAAATCGAAGAATTACAGGCACCCATGCCGATCGCTCGGCATGGGCCACGACAGCGGCAGGTCAAAGCTGCTTGTATTTTCCTTGGGCGTCCCAGCGGTACATCACGTAGGGCGAATCTGTCAGATCGCCCTTCTCGTCCCACTGCTTGGTGCCCATCACGGTGTCCACTGGGTGACTCTTAAGCCATTCGCTGGCCTTGGCACCATCGGTGCCACCAGTGGCCTGGAAGGCAGCAGCGATGACCTGCAGGGCTGCATAGGAGAACAACGTGAAGCCTTCCGGCTCGTAGCCATGCGTACGGAAGCGCTCGACAATATCCTTACCCGCAGACCGGTTCCGGGGGTCCGCCACGAACGTCATGAGCACGCCATCGGTGTATTTCGCGCCGCCGGCGGTGGTAACCAGCTCATCGGTGACAATCCCGTCATCGGACATGAATACAGCCGTCAGCCCCTGTTCGCGCATTTGGCGCACCAGCGGGCCAGCTTCCGGGTGCAGGCCGCCAAAGTAGACGACCTCGGCACCCGAACCGCGGATCTTGGTGACCAGGGCGTTGAAGTCCTTCTCGCCACGAGTGACACCCTCGTAGAGCACTTCTTTAACGCCGCGCTTGGCCAACTGTGCACGCGTGGCATCGGCCACACCCTGACCGTACGTGTCCTTGTCGTGGATGACGGCGACCTTGGTGGCCTTTAGGTCATCGATGATGTAGTCGCCTGCGATGATGCCCTGCTGGTCGTCACGACCGCACACACGGAACATGCCAGCCAGGCCGCGGTCGGTGACATTCGGATTGGTGGAGGCGGGGGTGATAGTGATGATGCCGGCCTCATCGTAGACCTCGGACGCGGGAATAGTGGACGAGGAGCAGAAGTGGCCGATGACAGCGGCCACCTGGTCAGAATCCACGAGGCGGTTGGCCACAGCGATAGCCTGTTTCGGCTCACAAGCATCGTCGGCTTTCACCAGTACGATCTTCTCGCCGTTGATGCCGCCCTTGGCGTTGATGTCTTCGGCTGCCTGTACCGCACCGCGCCAGAGTTGGTCGCCGTAGGTGGCGTTGGCACCGGTGTGGGGGCCGGCGACGCCGACCTTGATATCCGCATGAGCCGCGAAGGCAAGACCCATAGCGGTAAACAGTGCTGCAAAACGAGCTTGTTGTTTGAGGTTAGGTTTGCTCATGAGTGACCTCTTTTATTTTTCTACATCTATCTAGAAACGCATCGAAATGCGTAGCCAATTACAACAAGAACAGTTACACCAACAACTTAAGAGGCTTCTTTTGGGAAAGCAGCCACTCTCGAGGGCACTTTAAAAGCACCCTCCAGATTCTTTCTAAATCAGCTCAGAGAATTACCCGAAGACATTCCTTGCGCGGCAATCGATAAGCCTGCCTCATAGAAGCGGCTTACGTCCTGCCGCACGCAGCACATCCATGGGTTAAAAAGTACTTGTAAGTTTGTTCGATTAATTTTTTAGGAGGGACTCTGAAACCCACCGCCAAATTACAGTTCCAGAAGTATTTCCCGGGCAGCCATACTCAGTATTCCTGGAGCGGGCTTAAAGATCCGCATCAAACGATCGGAAATAAAATCAATGCAGTCCGCCCAGTGCGTATCCCATTCGACTTTCCCCGACTAAGGGAAGTGGAGGGGGTGGATGCGGTCGGCCCAACTGCGTATGAACCACCAAAGCTCAAACCCAGCGCGCGCGCGCACAAAACTTTCATGCTTGAAATAAATTTCACGGCACTCTCCACGCTGAAAACAATCAAAAGCGCGGCTTTGATGACAAAGCCGCAGGGTGGCGTAGTGGTTTAACGCTTGATATTCACACCGCGTGGAAATTCCGTGAGGCATTCATAGCCTTGTGGCTGAACAACGATGGTTTCGGACGTTTCCATCCCCCAACCCTTCATCCACATGCCCAAAATGATATGCAGTGTCGTATTGGATTCGATTGGCTCATGTTCGCCAGGGCGAAGGCTGATTACATGCTCACCCCAGTCCGGCGGCAAGCCAACGCCGATCGAATAGCCAATGCGGCTGTCCTTACGCAACCCGTAACGATTCAGGACCTGCTGCCACGTCGCATGAATTTCGGCGCCACTGACACCTGCCTTGACCATGGAAAGAACCTCCTGCATACCCTCTTCGACCGCGGCAGCAGTGTTGACCAGTTCCGTCGGAGGGTTGCTTCCCAAGTGCAGAGTTCGGGCCAAGCCAGTGGTGTAGTGGCGGCGCGCGCCGGCAAGTTCAATGGCGACGGTTTGGTTATCAGTGAAACGTTCATCAGTCCAAGCTGGATGTGCAGCAGAAGCTTTTTCACCGGCCAGGATAATCGGGCACAGCGCCGTAATATCACCGCCGAAATGGGCATTTGGCGAAATTTGTGCCTTGTAGATCTCAGCGATTACATCGGACTGCCGAACGCCAGGCTGAATCAGATCGTGAGCAATTTGCATTGCCCCCTGAACGATTACTGCAGCCTCACGGTGATACTGAATTTCAACGTTGCTCTTGACCACCCGAGCCCGATTTACCAGGAGGTCACAGTCGACAAAAATTGCGTTTGGCAACTGTGCAATCAGACTACTGAACGAGCGGGGTGAGAAATAGTAGCTATCCGACTCGTAGCCAATACGGCGTGCGTTTGGCCAACGCCCGATAATGTACTCGCCAATGTACTGACTTGGGTGGATATCTTTGCGCATGACGTAGTCTTCAGGGTAACCCACGACATAGTCGCCCCCCATCCAGCAGGTCAATGCCGCGCCTGGGGCATCCATTGCGCGACCGATCCACAGCGGCTTGTCCTCTTGCAGGCTGACAATCACAAACTGAGGCGTATAGAAGGACCAATCTGCAGCGCCCGTCAGCCAGAAAATGTTGTTCACATCCGCGACCAACAGGATATCTACCGACGACTCGACCATGCGTTGCTTAACTTTCTGCAGACGGCTTTCATATTCGGCGTCTGTGAAGAACGGGTTACTCATAATTCAACTCACTTCAATTGAACAAATGGGTATCTGGCAACTCTCTTGAAGAGCGTAACCGGCTCAGTCTTCTGGGCTTGCGAACATCGCCAAGAAGTCGCCTTTGTAGGCATATCCACCAAAGTGACGGCCCAGTAACGTGCCCGTCACTGGAGCGGTGACCGGGAGCGGTTCGTTATGTAGGTTGTCGAAGTCGTGAATGCGCGCAATTAGCTCGCCCGCTTCGATCACCTCACCCAGTTCACGGGTGAATTCGATGAAGCCGCTGGTGGAGGCGCTGACGTAACCGTCGGATTCATTCTTCATAATCGCAACTGGCACCGGCGGAGCTTTGACCGCAGCCCGGTAAACGCCGGTATGTACTAAGAAGTTATGTGCGCCGTCGTAGGCTAGTTTGATAGTAGCGGCCGTGGTCGACCCCCCTCCCCCCAACTCCGTGGAAAGGAAGAGTTTGCCTTCCCGCTCAACTGCCGTGTCCAGCATCCCTTCGTTATCCAGCTCTTCCAGAATTAGGCCAATGGGCGCGCCAAAAGCGATCAGCGCTTCGCGCGCGCGCGATGTCTGCACAACGTCGGGCAACTGGTGAGAGACCGCGAAGGGCTGGAACATCATGGTTCGGCCCCCCGCATGAATATCGAGCACGGCGTCAGCACGACCGATGAGCTCGACTTCAACAAAGTGAGCAATCTGCTCGGTAATCGATCCTTCGGCACGCCCCAGGAACGCACGGTTCATGTTCAGACCGTCGATCGGGGAAAGCCGGGTTCCGGCTTTCAACGCGGGGTAGTTAAGGGCAGGAACGATGCAGATGGTTCCGCTGACACGCTCCACTTCCAGCTCGCGCGCCAGATTTGACAAGGCAAGGGGCCCCTCGTACTCGTCACCATGGTTGCCGCCGACCAGCAATACGAACGGACCTTCACCATTGGCAATGACGATGATCGGGATCTGCAGACTTCCCCAGGCCGATTCATTCCTCGACCAAGGGAAGTTGAGGCTCGCGTATTGGCGCCCCTTCCTCTTCCAGTCGACCGCCAGCCGGCCTTTGCTTTTCTTATTCATGTTCACCTCCAAAACAACTCTTCGTCTTTGTGGAACCTGCGACGTAGAAAAATAGTAACAACATGGTGAAACCGAACCCTGCGATAAACAGGCGCACGACGCAGCATTTCGTACAAAATCACAGAAAAAACGAATAAAAAGAGCGCAACCATGAGAGAAGACGTCCGCTGACTGAGAAGCGGGTTAGGCGCTAAACAAGAGAAGGTCAAGTGGATCGGCGGAGTCTGCGCCGAGCCTTGACGCGATCACTGACGACCTCCTGCCGAAGCGCCTCAATCATGACCCGGCCGTATTCAGTGCCTTCACAAACGACGAGATATGAGTCGCACTGATCGTAGACGCAGTGAGATGTCTGATCCTGGGCGCACCCTAGGCGTTGGTTGTAGCCTCCATCGCCCCCCTTCCCACCTTCATGCTCGTGTGCATGGCACTATTGGGTATTTGTACTTGTATTTACGCGCGTACCTGCTCTGAAGCAGAGCGCACCAATTTTGGGAGGAGGCCAGTGCTCCCTAAAGAAATTTCGGACAATGCAATTAATTGCGCAGCATATATGCGGAAATTCATTACTCAATCCCAGATTATTTATAGCCCCCTCCAAATGTAGTGAACAATTTTCAGTGGATCTGGACTGTTTATGATCGAGTACATTAGGTAACGCCGCCGCCTTGGCAAACGATCAGCACATCGCTTCGCCGTCATCCGTATTGACTGCTGAGTCCCGTAAATTTTTTCACTTAGAAGCAAAGCAACAACAGCATCCACTATTGTAATTGTTACCTTTTCAGCCATACGACACCCTGGGAAAGAAACGCGCGCCGAATAATTGCGCGCTACTTAAAAAAACTAGCCATTCAGCAATCTCGACCAAAGCCCCGTCAATGACTTACCTTATTGGAGTATTTAAAGTTCTAAACAAGTAGCTCAGCCATCAGCAATGGCACCTTAGGGCCTGCAATATGTCCCGTGTCGGCGCCACTATCGGTCGCATCTTCAACGAGCTCTATACTGCGGATCGATACCTGAAGAATTGATCTGAGTTCTTCAGCATGTGACTCAATGCGAAGTATTTGAGCAGCTACTCGACCTCCGCCAGAAAATCCACATGGCTTTAGCGTGTTATACGGACTTATTTAGCCTGCTCAGATAACGCCCCAAAAAAAAGGTTCTTCGCGGATTTCCGGGGAGCCATGAAAAAAGAACGGCGATT
>NZ_BDMA01000096.1:0-6768 GCF_002003485.1 Metapseudomonas resinovorans | reverse complement strand
GCATGGCTAAGCTGGTTGGTGCGATCCTCGATCGCCCGGGCCAATATGCCGATTTCATCGGCTGCATCAAGGCCAGGAAGCGTTTCCTCTCGCTGCTCGGCCTGTACTGCAGAAGCCAATTCGGTCAGGGGCCGAATGACCCGGCTTGCGCTGGCCCGCCCAATCAGTAAAGCCAAGGCGATGCCGCCCAGAAACGCCAGGCTCAAGGCAACATAGGTACGGTCTTCTATCGCCTCGAAGTCGCTTTCGTCATCCACTAGGGCATAGCGCTGGCCGTCCGCCTCACGAATCAATACGCGCAGGGTCCGACCGTTCAGGCGTAATTCGTGGGTCCCCGGGCTCAAGCGCTGCAAGGGCTGTGGTATCTGTTGGCCGACGAAGAAACTGAGGTCGCTTACCTGCAGTTGTACTGCACTGTTGGAGCCTGAAGTCCACGACTCAGCGACGCGAGCGAGGCGCTTATCGATTAGCTGGTTTTCGATCTCCGCCATCACGAAGAACGCTGAGCCGGCGAACACTCCACCGATGATCGCCGCTAACAGCACAAAGGCAGCGACCATTCGGCCGCGTATCGAATGACGATTCTTCATCGGCAGCCACCACGCAACGGCCCGTTCTGGGTGTGTTACACAGTTTAGGCTGGGGCGGCGGGAACGCTGTGTGATGAGCATGCCCACGCGACGCAGCGCTACCCAGGCAGGATCAACGGTTGCGGAGGTATCAAGTTGCAACGAACTTCAGGGTAAAGCGGCTACCGCCGGTCGCTGCGGGGTCGTGCCGTACCGTCCAGCCCAGGTGTTCGGCCACGCGCTTGACGATGGATAGTCCCAGCCCAGAACCGTCCGTGAAATCCTCACTGCCTCGAACGAAACGATCAAACAGTCGAGCCCGCACGATCTCCGGCAAACCGGTGCCACTGTCCTCCACCACGATTTGGCAGGTGGCCAAGTGAACCCTGATGGTGCCTTGCTCGGTGTGTTGGCAGGCGTTGCGGATCAGATTGCTCACCATAATGGTGACCAGCTCCGGAATGGCCTGCACTGAGACCTCTTCGGGCGCCTCGAACTGGAGCGTCAGCGGTTTGCCCCGCAGCAACGGCTGGCAGCGTTCCAGCTCACGCTCAACCAAGGGGCGCAAAAAAACGGACAATGATCACCGCCAACAACACGTAGGCAGCGATCATTCGGCCACGCAGCGAGTCACTCGGATGCATCGTCGTCGACCAGCCGGTAGCCAATGCCCGGCACCGTGACCACCATCGGCCAGGAACTCGGGAAAGGTTTATCAATGACCTGCCGGAGCGCGTGGATATGGCTACGCAAGGCATCACTGAGCGGGGGCTCGTCCTTCCAGAGCTCCCGCTCCAGATCTTCGCGGGTCGCCAAATGTGGTGCCGCGCGTAATAGCGCGGCAAGCAGTTTGTAGCCGAATGGCGTGAGTTCGAGGCGTTGCCCCGCGCGCCGCGCCTCGAAAGTCCTGGTGTCGAACTCCAGCTCGCCGAAGCGCAACACCTGGACCGGGCCGGACGCGCTGGCCCGCCTCACCAGCGCATCCAGACGCGCCTCCAGTTCAATCAGAGAGTACGGCTTCACCAAATTAGTCATCGGCGCCTGCACGCAAACCGGCGACTTTGTCGTGAACCGTATCGCGGGTGGTGAGCATGGGCACTGGGGGGTTGCACTGCTGCTCTTCACGCAAGCGGCGGCAAACCTCGAGACCATCGAGGCCGGGCAGCATGCCATCGAGCACGAACACGTCGAAACGCTGCTCTGCCATTAGAGTCAGCCCGGCATAGCCGGTCCGCGCATTGTCGAGCTGATGCCCGAGTGGCTCAAAGTACTCGTACAGGTTGGCGACGATATCCGGGTTGTCTTCGATGTTCAGAATTCGCAAGGCCTGGTTCACTTTTGCTGCGTGAATGTCGATTACGCGTCCGCGCGTATGGGCCACGGGTAGCGGCCGTCACGCCTTACTGAGCCGCGTCACTCTTGCTGCAGTTGGGCTCCATGGTGAAGGTGCGGGAAACATCCACCGCCCCCAAGTTCTCCAGCGTACGGCGGCCGATGAGCACCGGGTAGAGCATTTTTCCGCGGTTCTTCAAGGAAAACTGCTCGTTATAGACCTGGTTGCCAATGCACATTTTCATCATCACCACGGGCCGACGCTCGGCGCCGCCGGCCCCACGGACTTTCACATTGCGCTCAATCCGACGCTCGAACGGCACACTGACGAGCTTGCCGGTGTCGCTATCTTTCACCTCAACATTGAAGCGCACCCACTGTTCCCCGTTCTTCTCGAAGCGTTCGAGATCCTTGGCGTCCATGGATGACGTCAGTGCCCCGGTATCCAGTTTGATCTTCACCGAGACTTTCTCAGGGAGCAGCAATCCCTCTTCGATCCAACCAAACAGCTTGGGTGGGTTGTTGGTCGCAGAATGGGCGTGAGGGCTGATCAGTAAGGCGAGAGCCGCCGCCGCGAGCCAGTGATATGTTGAGCGTGCCATAGGGACTCCTCCAGGATGCATGGGGCAGCACCCTGCACCGCGAGGCGTCAAAAAATCGTTAACGCAGTACCCTAGTTGCGCGCTTGTGAGATGAGGTCCGCTCGCCATAGCCGTCCATTCGACAACGTTTTTTTCACGGCCTCTAGGGCAAAGTGGTGGCAATTTCTGCCGTGCTACGACTTAGAGGTCGCTAAATCTCCGTCTTCCCCAGGCTGCGGTGGCGTGGACCGATTATCTTGGCCGCTGTGGTCCTGACATCGGTCGCTGCGTACCCAGCGTGGCGCTATCTGCATCCGGTTACGGCGGCAGAGGGCTGGGAGTACCGGCTGTTCTCGCAGGGTATTTCGATAATCAGCGCCCTGGCCCTGGACAGCCAAGGCACGCAGTTCGTCAGCCAAGAGCAGCCCGATCGCACGGGCAAGATTCTGCGTCTGCAGGCTGACGCCCGCGGTACCGAAGTGTTGACGGGCTTGTCCAAGCCGGACGGTCAGATGTTGTTTCGAGATGGTCGCGTCGAAACCTTGTTCGAGGCTGACAGCGTTGAGGCCGTCGTCACCGATGGCCATCTGCTATATGCGATCGAAGACGGGCCACAAGGGCGGCTGCTGCGTTACGACCCAGACACCCGGCAGTTCACCGTCTTGCGCGAGGGCCTGGACAAGGGCGAAGGCATCACTATCTGCCCGGATGGGCGGTTGTTCTATACGGACAAAGCCAATGGCCGGGTCAAGCAGTGGCAGCCGGCAGGACAAGACCCGCTTGTCGTCGAAGACTTGAACGCGCCTGGTTTCGTGCAATGCACGAAAGACGGTCTTTGGATCACTGAAGATGCCACGCACGGGGCCCGCCTGCTGTTACTGGACCCCAGCGGCCGCCTTGAGGTGATTCTCCAGCACCTGCGTGCGCCGCAAACCGTCATCCCTCTTAGCAGCGGGCGCTATCACCTGGCGGAACACGGGCGCAACCGCGTCCTTGAAATCTTCCGACGGCCGAATGGATCTTGATCGGCACGATCCGCAACCATTTGATCGTCTCGTTCGGTACCTACGTACCAGTTCCGACCATCCGACTTAATCACCCAAAGGCAAAAGATATGAAAGTGCTTGCACCATGGAAGAACTGAATCGCTCGCTGTTCCTGATGATCAATGCCAGCGCACACCCCTCCTCATGGATGCTCTTTATGGCGACCGTCCTGGCCGAGTGGGTTATCTATGGTGTACCTCTGTTGCTGGCCGGGCTGTGGCTCTGGGGCGGGCGCGGGAACAGAGTGGCGGCATTGGCCGGCGTGCTGAGTATTGCGTTCGCACTAGGATGCAGCCAACTGGTCAGTATGCACTGGCCACACCCGAGGCCATTCATGATCGGGTTGGGACACGCATTCTTAGCACATACACCAGAGGCCTCCTTCCCGAGCGATCATGCAACCGTATTCTTTACCTTGGGCCTGGTTTTGATGTGGGCTTCACTGCGCAAGGCCAGTGCACTGGTCTTGCTGCTTGGCATTGTAGTCGGATGGGCTCGCGTCTACCTTGGCGTGCATTTCCCACTCGACCTCGTCGGGGCACTATGGGTGGCGGCCGTCAGCAGTTGCGTCGTAGTGCTACTGTTGAGCAATGGGCAGCTCAGGTCGCGATTACTGGATTGCCTTGAAAGTCTGTATCGGTGCCTGTTCGCATTTCTAATCGCCAAGGGATGGATTCGGCCTTAAACACCCATGCTGGTTTCCATGGCCTCGTGCGCGATGAGGGGGATTGGCGTCCGAACTGGTGCACAGCCTGCTGCCGGTGTTTTTGGCGGGGACGCTGGGGGCTGTAAGTCGCCCTCCTGGCGAGCCTTGAGGCTCCATTGGCGTGGTCCGAGAAACGAGGATCACTGACTGATCCTGGCAACCAGCCAACGGTCAACTGCCGGCCGTGCCGAGCATCTGCTCGAATCAAACAGCACCTTCGCGCAAACGGGCTAAGCTGAAAGCGTCCAAAAGAACGGACACTCTTCAGAGCCATCACGATCCTCCCCAACGAGTGTGCTCGCGGTCGTGATGGCTTTTTTTCCGTATGCGATGATGTGATGGCCCAATATTTACTCTTGGTGTTGCGGCTTCCCCTGGCTGAGCCAAGGGTAGAAGACGGTGGGATGCGCGGCATCGTTCGGATGCCTAATTAGCCACTTGTGATAGGTACAAATGGCCCTCGCGATGGGGGAAGCCGAGTCGGTTGGGCTAAACTCCTCCAACGAGGTTCTAGTGCTTGTGGCTCTGTCCAACCTGCGACGAAGACTCTTCGACCCGATGATTTTCACTAGCGGTGAGCTGATGAAGGATCTGGCAAGCGGCGGCTTCTCGGCCTTCAGAGCAGCTTTGTCTCAGTTCGATCAGTTGCACCTGTAACGCCTGCAGGCTGGCAATGCGCGCCCTGACGTGTTCGATATGCTCGTCGACCAGTTCATTGACACCCGCGCAATTGCTGGTCGGATGATCCCGAAACCCCAACAGCTGGCGAATTTCTTCCAGCGTCATGTCGAGCGTTCTGCAGTTGCGAATGAACGCCAGCCTCTCCACATGTGCCTGGGTGTAGAGCCGGTAGTTCCCGTCACTTCGATCTGGCGCGGGGAGCAGGCCTTCGCGCTCGTAATACCGGATCGTCACAACCTGGCAGTTCGCCATTTTCGCCAACTCGCCAATTTTCATCGCCGTCTCCAAACAAAGGCTTGACCCTATAGTGGCTATAGGATGTTCACTGCGCAATAGCAGAGGAGACCCCACAATGGCTAATTGTTGCGACGACACCCCTAAGGCCGGTTCCTGTGGCAGCGCGCCGACACCGACTTGCTGCGACGCGGGTTGCTCAGCGCCTCCGGAACAAAGCGGCCAGCTGAGCACATTCCGCATCGAGCAGATGGACTGCCCCACGGAAGAAGCGCTTATCCGCAGCAAGTTGGAGAAAATCCCGGAAGTGCAGGAGCTGCAGTTCAATCTGCTGAACCGTACTCTTGGCGTTCGGCACGCATCGTTGTCGCCTCAAACCCTTGTCGAGGCCATCGCGTCCGTGGGCATGCGGGCGGAACCCCTGGCGGCCACCGCAACTACACGGGTGGCGATCGCGCAGATGGACTGCCCTACCGAGGAACGGCTGATCACCGACAAACTGTCGGGGATGCCGGGCATCGCCGCCCTGCAGTTCAACCTGCTGCAACGCACCCTCACGATTAGCCATGAGCCGGATGCGCTTACGCCGGCCTTGAGTGCCATCCGAGAACTCGGATTCACTCCCCAACTGGAAGCAGAGGCAAAAGCGTCGACTGAAGCTTACTCGCCTGTAAAAGGCCACTGGTGGCGGCTGGGGCTGTCGGGGGTGGCGGCAGTCTCGGCCGAGATTCTCCATTTCACCCAGTTGGTGCCCGAATGGGTGGTGGCGGTCATCTCCGTTGCCGCTGTGCTGCTTTGCGGACTGGCCATCTACAAGAAAGGCTGGATCGCCCTCAAAAATCGCAACCTCAACATTAATGCCCTGATGAGCATTGCCGTTACGGGCGCAATTCTGATTGGACAATGGCCCGAAGCGGCCATGGTCATGTTCCTGTTTGCGGTCGCCGAGCTAATCGAAGCCAAATCCCTGGATCGCGCACGCAACGCCATTCGTGGCCTGATGGACCTCGCGCCCGAGAAAGCGACCGTCCAGCAAGTCGATGGAAGTTGGGTAGAAACGGACGTGGCCGCTGTCGCAATCGGTAGTCGGGTTCGGGCGCGCCCCGGCGAACGCATCAGTCTCGACGGCGAGGTAGTCAGAGGGAACTCGACGATCAACCAGGCCCCCATCACCGGCGAGAGCCTGCCCGTGGAGAAGACCGTGGGCGATCCGGTGTTCGCCGGCACCATCAACCAGGCCGGGGAACTGGAGTATCGGGTCACTGCAGAAGCCAGCCACTCCACCCTGGCGCGCATCATTCATGCGGTTGAAGAGGCCCAAGGCGCTCGCGCGCCGACCCAGCGATTCGTTGACCAGTTCTCCCGCATCTACACGTCAGCCGTGTTCGTTTTCTCGCTGGCCGTAGCAATCCTGCCGCCCTTGCTGATGGGCGGCGAGTGGTTCGAATGGATCTATCGGGCCTTGGTACTCCTGGTGGTGGCCTGCCCCTGCGCGCTGGTGATCTCGACCCCAGTCACCATCGTCAGCGGCCTGGCGGCAGCTGCCCGCAAAGGCATTCTGATCAAGGGCGGCGTGTACCTGGAAAGCGGTCGCAAGCTCACCCACTTGGCCTTGGACA
>NZ_BDMA01000095.1:0-174735 GCF_002003485.1 Metapseudomonas resinovorans | reverse complement strand
TGGGTACCTGCCTAAGTCACGCAAGGTGAGTTCGGCGTACGCTTACCACTATCACCCTGTTTGGCGCACATAAAAAAGCCAGTCAAACAATCTGACTGGCTTTGAGGCGTATCAGCCCAGCTCTTGCAGCTGCGTCGCAGCTCTGACTAAGACGAACGAGAAAGAGCCAGCTTCATATCAGCTGCCGCTTCCTTGGCGTATGCCAGCCTGTAAAGAATTGGCAGCACCAGCAAAGTCAACAGCGTCGACGAGAGGATTCCTCCAATTACTACAGTGGCTAGCGGACGCTGCACTTCAGCTCCGGTACCAACGGCGATCGCCATCGGGACGAAGCCCAACGAAGCCACCAAGGCGGTCATCAGTACGGGCCGTAACCGAGTCAGCGCACCCTCTCGAATGGCTTCGTCCAACGGGCGGCCGTCTTCCCGCAGAGAGCGAATGTAAGCGATCATTACCAGGCCGTTAAGCACTGCCACGCCGGACAACGCAATAAAACCAACTCCGGCAGAGATTGACAGTGGAATATCGCGCAACCACAACGCTACAACGCCGCCAGTCAGGGCGAAAGGAATGCCCGTAAATACCAGCAAACCATCCTTGATGTTGCCGAACATGGCAAACAGCAAAGTGAACACCAATAACAATGCCACCGGAACCACTATCTGCAAGCGCTTGGCAGCTGACTGCAACTGCTCGAAAGTACCACCCCATGTAGTCCAGTAACCGGCCGGCACCTGAACCGCCTCGTTGATTTTCTCTTCCGCCTCTGCCACGAAAGAGCCGATGTCGCGACCACGCACGTTGGCTGTCACGACAATGCGACGCTTGCCATTCTCCCGGCTTATCTGGTTCGGTCCAGGCGCGGCCTCAATACTCGCGACATCGCCAAGCCGCACAAAGTCACGATCAACGCCACCATTCAACTTGATCGGCAATTGCTTTATGGCATCCACATCGGCACGAATGCTTTCCGGTAGACGCACCAGAATATCAAAGCGGCGATCCCCCTCGAACAACGCCCCAGCTTCGCGCCCACCAACTGCTGCACCCAGTACACTCTGCACGTCGACCATATTCAGGCCGAAGCGAGAGACTTTTTCACGATCGATACTCACGGTCAGCATTGGCAGCCCCGTGGTCTGTTCGACCTTGACATCCGCCGCACCGGGAATACCCTCAAGGACTGCGGAGATGCGCTCGGCGGTTTCGTTCATGACATCCATATCGTCGCCAAAAACCTTCACGGCAACATCGCTGCGCACTCCAGATATGAGTTCGTTGAAACGCATCTGAATCGGTTGCGTAAACTCATAATTGTTACCTGGCACGCTTTGCGCAGCCGCCTGCAACTGGGCGACCAGATCAGATTTGGATAGCCGAGGGTCAGGCCATTGATCGCGTGGTTTCAGCATTACGAAATTGTCGGCAACGTTCGGTGGCATTGGGTCACTGGCCACCTCGGCCGTCCCAATCTTGGCGAACACCAGATCAACCTGGGGAAATGTCTTCAACGTTTGCTCTAACTGAATTTGCATACTCACGGCCTGCGTCAAGCTAGTCCCCGGAATACGCATTGCGTGCAAGGCTACGTCACCCTCGTCAAGGCTCGGTACAAATTCGCTCCCCATACGTGTCGCCAACAAACCGGAAAGCACGACAGCAACCAGAGCGCTAGCGATGACTAGGGGCTTTCTCAGCATGACCCAATCAAACATCGGCTCGTAGCCCCGCTTGGCTAAGGCCATCAACCGATTTTCCTTTTCGCTGACCCTCCCAGAGAGTAACAACGCGACAGCAGCCGGAACAAAGGTCACAGAAAGGATCATCGCCCCCAGCAGTGCAGCCACCACAGTAAACGCCATTGGGTGGAACATCTTCCCCTCTACTCCCGCCAGAGCAAAGATTGGCAGGTATACGACCATGATGATCAACTGGCCGTACATCAGTGGGCGACGCGCCTCCTTGGAAGCAGCAAAGACTTCATGGAAGCGCTCATTCCGGGTCAGCGGTCTACCCGCGTGGGCCTGTGCATGGGCTAAGCGACGTACGCAGTTCTCGACGATTACCACCGCGCCGTCAATGATAATGCCGAAGTCCAGTGCCCCAAGACTCATCAGGTTGGCACTTACCTTGTTGCTCACCATACCAGTGAAGGTGAACAACATGGACAGTGGAATGATCATCGCCGTGATCAACGCGGCTCGAATATTTCCTAAAAACAAGAAGAGAATGGTGACGACCAGCAATGCGCCCTCGACGAGGTTCTTTTTCACAGTGGCAATGGCTTTGTCCACCAGAACCGTACGATCATAGACCGTCTTTGCTACAACCCCGTCAGGCAGTGTGCGGTTGATCTCATCCAGACGCTGCGCTACCGCGCGAGCGACATTGCGGCTGTTCTCACCAATAAGCATGAACACCGTACCGAGCACTACTTCATGGCCGTTCTCGGTTGCCGCGCCAGTACGCAACTCCTTGCCGAGCCCCACCTCAGCGACATCACGGATTCGGATCGGCGCCCCTTCGGCAGTTCCGACGACAATGGAGCCGATGTCCTCCAGGCTGGCAACCTGTCCCGGAGCACGAATCAGATATTGCTCTCCGCGACGTTCAATATATCCGGCACCGACGTTGGTATTGTTAGCTTCCAGGGAGCTGACAATATCCTCAATTCCCAAGCCATAGGCCACCAGCCGATCTGGTAATGGGGCAACCTGGAACTCCTTGGCGTAGCCACCTATTGTATTAATCTCGGTGACCCCCGGCACGGTACGTAGTTGAGGCTTGATGATCCAGTCTTGAATCTCGCGCAAATCCATCTGCGAGTAATGAGTGCCATCAGCCTTCTTGGCTCCCTCCTTGGTCTCGACCGTCCACATGTAGATCTCGCCGAGGCCGGTGGAGATCGGTCCCAATGACGGCTCCAAGCCTTCCGGCAGCTTACCCCGAGCCTCTTGCAGGCGTTCACTCACCAGTTGCCGCGCAAAATAGATATCGGTGCCATCCTTGAACACCACCGTTACCTGCGATAGCCCATATCGGGACAGTGAGCGCGTCAACTCTAGATTAGGCAGGCCAGCCATTACCGTTTCCACGGGAAATGTGACCCGCTGCTCCGCTTCCAATGGCGAATAGCCAGGTGCCTCTGTATTGATCTGTACCTGCACATTGGTGATATCGGGTACGGCATCAATCGGCAATTGCTGATAGCTGTAGATGCCAACCCCCGCCATACCGAGCACAGAGAGTAGTACCAGCCATCGCTGCTCGATGGCAAAACGAATTATCCGCTCGAACATCGTCGCCCCCTTACACTGCCGAATCGTCGCGCTCGCCAGTGCGTATACGCACTGCAGTAGCCATCTCGACGACCCCAATCATGCCGTCGCCTGGATTACCTGTTCGTGCAGCATGTTCGATCACTCGCACTAACTCCCCAGCAAGGTCGTCAGCACAAAACACCAGCAACACCCAGTGCTGATGAGTATTTGGGTCCCACTCATCGGCGGTATAGCGATGGTCTTTACCATGCCCGCGTGGATGCCCCTTTGCTGGGTATAGGGTAAAGCCCGGCAGGTGCGGCAAGGCATGAAGGGCCTCTTCGACTGCATCAAGACGCTGCGGCCGGATAATGGCAGTAATCTGTTTCATGGCATCTCTCCGCTATTAGTGATCATGCCCGGCACCAGCTTTACCCAGCTCGGCCTTGATGACGAAACTATTCTGC
Organism: Metapseudomonas resinovorans; assembly: GCF_002003485.1. Taxonomy (GTDB): domain Bacteria; phylum Pseudomonadota; class Gammaproteobacteria; order Pseudomonadales; family Pseudomonadaceae; genus Metapseudomonas; species Metapseudomonas resinovorans_D. The sequence continues at coordinate 171,008 of NZ_BDMA01000095.1, read as the reverse complement.
GCCGCATATTGCTCGCCAGCAGTCAAACCACGTAGTACTTCAACGAAAACGCCATCGGAGCGCCCCAGCTTCAGCGGCCGCGCTTCGAAAAGTTCTCCGTACCTTATGAACACTACCTGCGAGCTGCGCATCTCTTGCAAAGCGTCAACACGCACGGCTACCGGCACGACAGACTCGGACGCCAACACTGCAACAGTGACCGGCAATCCTGGACGCCATATGCCCTTGGGATTATCGACAACGATCCGCGCAGTGGCCGACCGAGACTGCTGCCCCACAAGAGCACTGACGTAAGTGATATTGCCCTCAACCTCTGCAGCAAAGGCATTGGCAGAGACTGTGACCTTCTGCCCGCTACCAATCGCCCCAAGATCCTTAGCCGCAACTGGAGCTTCGACCCATACAGTGGTGAGATCTGAAATTGTGAAGATGGGGCTATCTTCCTTTAGTGTTTCCCCGACGGAAATCTGCTTGGCCGTGACCATGCCATCAATCGGGGCACGCACTTCGAAACGCGTGAGATCCCCACCTGTGCCACTAGCACCGCCGAGAGTGGCCAATTTCTGCCGAGCGCTTTGCGCTGCAATCTGTGCCTCTTGAAGGGTAGTACTAGCCTGCAGGTAGTCCTGCTCTGCGGAGATTCTCTCCGCCCAGAGTTTCTTTTCTCGCTCAAACGTCGACTGCGCCAACGCCAAGCGCTTCTGGGCTGTCAGTAACTCACCACGCTGATCTGCCAATGTCTGACTGCTAATCACTGCCAACACCTGGCCTTTGCGTACCCGGTCTCCGGCATTGGCAGTCACTGCTTCCACCACCCCAGACAATCGAGGTATTACCTGTACGGTGCGGTCACCGTTGTAACGCACCTCTCCCAACAGCTGAATCGCACTACCTATCCTTGCAGGCCCCGCGCGCGATAGCTCTACACCCGCCCCCGCAAGTTGCGAATCAGTCATCCTGACGCGCCCCTCTTCCTGCTCGTACTCGAACTGATAATTCCTGCCCCCGTGGATTGAGGCGATCCTGACCTTGAAGGAATGCGGTTCGGCAACCACGGCATCACTCTTCAAGTAGTCGTTCTCGGGAACGAATTTGAAGTCCTCTACCGGTTGTCCCAAACGCTCAAGACTGACCTGGACTTGAAACTGTGCCGGCTGAAGGGGCTTCCCATCAAAACTCGCATAAGCGCGGAACTGCGGCTCTACTCCCTGCTCGACGATTGCTAACTCAAGAGCATATTGACCATCGACAAAGAGCTTTCCGCCTCGGGGCCCCTCAATAGGCCTTACCGCTTTATCATCCTCGTGGTGCTCCTCATCAGCATGTTCGGCCTCTTCTTCGTGTGACTTTGAGGCCGCCGCTCCATGATGCTCCCCATCGTTGTGCCCAGTTGCTTCCTCATGCGCCCCATGCTCGCCATGCTCGCCACCGGCCGGCTTACCTGGTTCGGTACTGAGGATGATCCCTCCACCGATAAAACCGAGCAAAACGACTGCGGCAATGGCGATCCACTGCTTCCCATGTCCACTAAATGTCATATCTGGCTCCAATTCCTAACGGTTGCCGGCCGTATCACTGACGGCACCAACAACACCCAAAATACGTCCAATATCAGCATTGGCGCGTTGAGCCTCAGCTAACACATCGAGGTATTGCGACTTGGCCTGAAACAAGGTGCGCTGGGCATCTAGCACTTCGATGAATCCGAATTTGCCGACCTCAAAACCTCTGGACGCTGCCTCCAAAGCCTGCTCGGCGCCGGGGAGTACGTCCTCGACAATGCTCAAGGCCTGAGTGCGCGCCGATTGCAGGCGCTCACAAGCTTGAAGCAACTCAGTCTTAGCCTGTACACGAGCTACCAACAACTCATCCAACGCTTTGTCTTGACGTCTCTGCGCTTCAAGCAGGTTGCCCTGATTGCGATCAAACAAGGGCAAAGGGACCGAGACCCCCATGACGGCCTGATTGCGCCCCACTTCCTCATCGTGCTTGACCCCTAAACTCAGTGTTACATCGGGAACACGTCGAGCACGTTCCAGACGAGTCAAGGCCTCACGAATCTGCAACTCCACATTGGACTTCCGCATGGCAGGAGCGTCTTGGAGGAGCGACTCCAACTCCGATAGATTGGGAGCTGGCGGCAAGATTTCCACCTGCCCCAGCGCTCGCTCAAAACGCGGGGAGGAATTCCCCCAAAGACTGCTCAGTGCATGACGAGCGGTCCGCAGTTGACTGGCCGCTTGTGTTGCCTCAACTCTTATGCGCGCCTCAGCCACGCGAGCCTTCGTCTCTTCAACCGGAGAAATCTGCCCGGCTGTAACTCGCTTGCTGACCGCCTCAGTGGCACGCCGGCCGAGTTGAGAAGACTGTTCGGCCAAACGCATGCGTTCTTGGGCCACCAGTACGTCATAGAACGCTGTAATCAAATCAGCACGGACTTCTGCCCGCTTCGCAGTCAAGTCGATTGCCGCACTGTCTCGCGATCGCTGCGCAGCATCTACCCGTGCGGACCGCTTGCCACCCAACTCAATTGGCTGATTGAGCTGCACTGTCTTGGTTTGCGTGGCATGGCGGCTATCCTCGACTAATGCCTCCAGTTCGGGGTTAGGTAGGACGCCGGCTTGCAGTACGGCGCCGTCCACCGCCTGTACTTCGTTCTCCGCAGCCGAGAGCATGGAGTTCCCCTTGAACGCCAGCGCCAATGCATCTTCCAGATTTAGCGGAGCTGCCGATTCTAGAACGGCCTCATTGGTTAAGAAGAGACTCTCCTTCACCTCCCCATTCAAGGTAGGCAAAGCAGTTGAGTCCGCGTGTATTGATGTGGAATGGATCGAAAAGAAAGCCAGCCCGAACGGCAGGAAATACCTTCGCATCGAATTCTCCTGAAAAATTGGGAATAAACGGCGAGAAGGCTAAGGAAGAACCTGAACCGAAAAAGACCCTCGCCGACAGTCAGGCTAGGCGAGACAAGGGGGGACGAAACGGCAATTCGAGCCTTGAAGAAGGCTTTTGAATGGAAAAGGGGAAGGGTGGATAAAAACGAGGAATCGGGACGAGGACCGACGAGGCAGAAACTACCCCAGACGAGATGTGAGAGTAAAAGCAGGGGCAGTCCACACTATGTGCCTGGACCGCCTTTTTAACGATGCCATCGCGCGCACCATCTTCCTGGTCAGTACCAAGCTGCTGCACGTCGAGATTGAAAGCATGAAGGCCTCCCTCATGCTCCCAAGACTCAACGACCTCCGCAGAAAACCACTGCAAAGGGTTGAGAACAACAAGGAGGATGAGCACTAGGCGCAGCATAGGGTCAGGATGATACGGGGCCTCACCCCGGCAATACAACCCACAGGATTCAAGGAGTTTTCAGATAAATATTTCAGACATCCTTTCGTATAGGCCACCTATCGAGTCCGGATGGGTGTCCCGCTTTAGGGGAGCGAATAGGTGCCGGTCACATGGGCCACCAACTCGCCCTCTTCGCCCACCGAGTACAGCGACACCTCGCACACGGCTTGGCGGCGACTCAGCCGGAGGATGCGTGCATCGGCCAACAGATCAACGGGCCTGGGCCGGCTAAGGAAGTTGATGTTCAAGTTGGACGTCACCGCCATTTCGACCCTACCCAGGCGCCCCAACACAACCGCATACATGGCGGCATCGGCCAGAGCCATGATGGTCGGGCCGGATAAGGTTCCACCCGGACGCACCAACCTGGGCTGAAAGGGCACGCGCGCCAGGGCTCCCTGTTCGTCCATTCGCTCGATCCGAAGGTCGATGTCTTCCGCCATCGGCACACCATTGCGAATGAGCGCCTCAACTTGCTCCGCTGTCAGACTCACTACGTCGCCCTCCTCCCGCTGCCGGACCACAATCCTGTACGCCACTTGATCAGCCCCGTACAATGCCGAGCCATTCAAATCCATCGCAACCGACAAAACGGCCAAACATGCGTACCAGTCAGTACCTGCTGTCTACCCTCAAGGAAACCCCCGCCGATGCCGTGGTGATCAGCCATCAGCTGCTGCTGCGCGCCGGCATGATCCGCAAGCTTGCCTCCGGCCTCTATACCTGGCTGCCAATGGGCCTGCGAGTACTGCGCAAGGTCGAGACGGTGGTCCGCGAAGAGATGAACGCTGCCGGTGCGCTGGAAGTATTGATGCCCGCTGTCCAGCCCGCAGAGCTGTGGCAGGAATCCGGTCGCTGGCAGCAGTACGGCCCGGAACTGCTGCGCCTGAAGGACCGCCATGAGCGCGACTTCTGCGTCGGCCCGACCCACGAAGAGGTCATCACCGACATGGCGCGCAACGAGCTGAACAGCTACAAGCAGCTGCCGCTCAACTTCTATCAGATCCAGACCAAGTTCCGTGACGAGATCCGTCCGCGCTTCGGCCTGATGCGCGGCCGCGAGTTCATCATGAAGGACGCCTACTCCTTCCACATGAACCAGGAGTCGCTGCAGGAAACCTACGATCGCATGCACCAGGCGTACTGCAACGTGTTCAGCCGCCTGGGCCTGGACTTCCGCCCCGTACTGGCCGACACCGGCTCCATTGGCGGCACCGGTTCCCACGAATTCCACGTGCTGGCCGAATCCGGTGAAGACGACATCGCCTTCAGCGACAGCTCCGACTACGCAGCCAACGTCGAGAAGGCCGAGGCCCTGCCGCGCGAGACCGAACGTCACGCCCCGAGCCAGGAAATGAAGCTGGTCGACACCCCGAACACCAAAACCATTGCCGACCTGGTGGAAAACTTCGATCTGCCGATCGAGAAGACCATCAAGACCCTGGTCGTCCACGGTGCCGAAGAAGGCAAACTGGTCGCCCTGATCGTCCGCGGCGACCACGAGCTGAACGAAATCAAGGCGGCCAACCTGGCACAAGTCGCCAGCCCGCTGGTGTTCGCCAGCGAAGCCGAACTGCGCCAGGCCATCGGTGCCGGCGCAGGCTCGCTTGGCCCGCTGAACCTGCCCCTGCCCTGCGTGATCGACCGTTCCGTTGCCCTGATGAGCGACTTCGCCATCGGCGCCAACATCGACGACAAGCACTACTTCGGCGTGAACTGGGAGCGCGACCTGCCGCTGCCGGAAGTCGCTGACCTGCGCAACGTACTTGTCGGCGATCCCAGCCCGGACGGCAAGGGCACGCTGGTGATCAAGCGCGGCATCGAAGTCGGCCACATCTTCCAGCTGGGTACCAAATACAGCGAAGCCATGAAGCTGAACGTGCTGAGCGAACAAGGTAAACCGGTGACCCTGATCATGGGCTGCTACGGCATTGGCGTATCCCGCGTGGTGGCTGCCGCCATCGAGCAGAATTACGACGAGCGCGGCATCCTCTGGCCCGAAGCCCTGGCACCGTTCCAGGTCGCCCTGGTTCCGCTCAAATACGAAACCCCGGCTGTCAAGGAAGCCACTGACAAGCTCTACGCCGAACTGCGCGCAGCGGGCGTCGATGTACTGCTGGATGACCGTGACAAGAAGACCAGCCCCGGCGTCAAATTCGCCGACATGGAGCTCATCGGCATTCCGCACCGCATCGTTGTGAGCGAACGCGGCCTGGCCGAAGGCAGCCTGGAATACAAGAACCGCCGCGAGACCGACAACCAGAACGTGCCGGTCTCCGAAGTTCTGTCCTTCATTACCGCCCGCGTGAATCGCTGATCCAAGATATGTCCAAGCGTAGTTCCCATTACCTCGTCGGCGCCGCCCTGTGCGGCGCCCTCTTCGTCAGCGGCTGTGCCAATCACTTGCCACAGCGCAGCGAGCACGAGGAGCGCGTCGAGCGCAAATTGCTCAATCACAGCCTGCAGATCGATGTCGGTGATCCACAGGTACTGGAACTACCGCAGCGACGCATTCGCATCAACGAGCAGAAGACCTTCGAAGTCACCGAGTTCGAGGTCAGCCGTCACTACGACCGCTACACACCCTATCAACCCTGGCGGGAGCTCTACGAAGTCCCGCTGGGTGCGGTGGCGGTGGTCGCAGGCGTCGGCGCGAACGTAGTGAACGTGGTGCTACTCGGCAGCCTGCCGGACACCGCCACCAAGGACTGGATCAGCTACGGCTTCGCCGGTCTCAACCCGGCGATGAACGTCGAATCCAATGGTCGCTCCGAGCAGAATCTGGCCAGCATCGACGAGAAGCAGCTGGACAAGCGCATGGAGTATTCGAGCCTGCCCTGGGCCGAGCGCCCGGTGCTGGTCAAGCTGGGCAACCACACCCATGAGCTGGCGACCGACCGCAACGGAATCCTGCGCCTGAACCTGCTGGATGGGCCTTTCGCCGACCAGGACGTAAGCCGCATCGGCAAACTCCAGTTGAGCGTCGAAGACCCCATGGACAACGCGCGCGCCGATGCCACCCTGGGTATCAGCCATACCCTGCGCGGCAAGCTGGTAGAAGCCCATGCGCTGATCTTCGAAGACCTCGAGGACGACGAAGTCCCGCAGTGGGTCCACCGAGTCAAGCGGCTGTCGGAACTGGGTATGGAAGAAGAAGCCAGCGAACTGGAGCAGAGCCTGATCGAGCTGACCCGCAACGATCCGGAGCTGCAGCAGGAATTTCTCCACTCGCTGATGAAAGATGCCGGTCGACTGGCTGCCGATCCCGGCGATTCGGACTGATTACCCCGGGGAGCGAGCCTGGCTCGCTCCCGCATCGCGGCGTCAGCGCCGCACAATGAAGCCGGTGATGCCCTGCACTGGCTGCTCCTGAAGCTCGACGCCGGTCACCTTTGCATCGGCAGGCCCCTGTTCCAGCCAGGCAGCCATCGAGCGAACGGCATCCTCCTCACCCTCAAGCAGCACTTCGACCCGGCCATCCGCCACGTTGCGCACCCAGCCGTCCAGCTCCAACTGGTCAGCCTGTTCCTGGGTCGACTGGCGGTAATAGACACCCTGCACCTTGCCGCTTACGTAGCCGTGCAAACAGATTCGCGCCATTGCCCTAGCCCCCCTTGCGCAGTTCGTCCAGACGCTCGGTCAGGCCTGCCGCGCTCTGCTCACCCAGCAACCGCTCCCGCATCTTGCCCTGAGCATCGATGATGTACGTGACGGGCAATGCTTCACTGCGCGGCAAGTCGTAGCGCTTCGAAGGGTCTTCCGCCAGCACGGTGAACTGGATGCCCATCTTCTGCGCGGCATCGCCGAGTTCGTCGCCCTGAAGCCCGTCGAAGTTGACTCCCAGCACTTTCACGCCCTTGTCCCGCTGCTGTTCAGCGAAGGCGTTAAGCTCGGGAATTTCCGTGCGGCACGGCGCACACCATTCCGCCCAGTAATTAATAACCAGCCACTGGCCTTCGAGGCGCTCAACCGCTACCTTCTGTCCATGCTGATCGACACCGACGTCGTCCGAGCAGCCGGCCAGGAACAGGCCGGCGCCCATCATTGCGAATACCCCTATGACAGCCTGGAGTCGCGATCCCATGCATTCGGTCCTCGTTTACGCGGGGTTGATATGACGCTGGATGCCCTGCGCTTGGAAGTGCCGGACATCCTGGAGGAAAACAGCACTCCACTGGCAAGTGTCCCAACACTTCTCGCAGAAGCGCGCCAACTCCCTCAGGATAGTGCCCTGCAGCAGGTCCTGGGGCATTTGTTCAGGCTCAACCGCAGCGCACTGACCTTACTCGAAAGGCAACGCGTGCTGCAAAGCTTCAGCGAGGAGTTTCGCCACTACGCCCAGGCCTACCACGACCGGATTGTGCCCCCCACGCTATTCGTTAAGCTATGCGACGAACTGGCCTGCGGTTTCAAACGCCTGCTGCTGCAGATCCTCCAGGGTCACCAGCCATCGCGCCCACACCTGGCCTGGTGCCTGTACATGGCCCAGCATTTCCTCGCCCAGACCCAACTGCGTCACTACCAGCTCTACCAGGAGCCCAGCCCGCGACTGTGGCGCGACAGCCACCTGCTCTACTGGATAGGAGAGCACCAGGGCTGCCTGGACGAACCGGTCGCAGCCGCATTCCGCCCCACGCCTGCCAACACCTTGCGCGGGCTCTACCAGCAGATGCTGCTGCTGGCGCTGAGCAACCCCTTCCATCTGAGCGAAGGCGAATGCCCCCTGCTCTTCGGCGCCCTGGCGCCCCTCGCCAGCCTGGGGCGGCTGCTGCCCTGGGATGAAGAGGACGACAACGGCAGCCCGACCGTGGACCTGACCGAGTCCCAACCCTGCCTGCCGTTGGACCAGCGCCCGGATGGCGCCAACAGCTATCTGCGCCGCTTCGAGCTGGGCGCCCTGCTGATCGCCGTGCATGAACCCGCGCCCCTGCGCAGCGAAACCGAACGCCAGCTTCTGGAACGGGTTCGCCAGCACTGGCTGGGACGCCAGCAGCGCCGGCATCCCCGCACCGAGCAATCGGGAAGCTGCCAATTGATCGTGGGCCTGGCCGCTATCCATGCCGATCTGCTGGCACAGCATCCCGGCCGCTGCGATGCACAGCTGCTGGACGCCAGTCCTGGCGGTGCCCGCCTGCTCTGTCATGGCGACCTGGGTGGCCAATTGCCGGTGGGGCAACTGGTCCTGGTGCAAAACCAGAGCACTACGGTTCTCGGATTGGTGCGCTGGCGCTATCAGAACGGCGAAGGCCTGCACCTCGGACTGCGTTACCTCAAGGGCTTGCCACGCCCGGTCTGGCTTCGCCGCGCACCCAGCGCCCAGACCCATCCCGGCGTCCTGCAGAGCACGCCTGAGCCCGGCAATGGCTGGCACCACGGCCTGTGGCTGCCCAGCAAGCAATTCGTCGAAGGGGAAAATCTCTGGCTGCAACTGGCCAGCGTGAACAACCAGGCCATCGTCCCGCTGCCGGAGCCCAACCTCGTCTCGTCGATGGTGGCGCGCTATCCCCTGCAACTTGCCTGAGTGATCAAACTGCGAGACGGGTCACGCCCAGCGGGGGCCAGGGCGCACAGTTCGCAAGGGAATGGCTGCTTATAATCCTGCCCTATCGGTACGAACGTACCTTTCCAGCCTGGATGCCCCATGCCACAGCAAGACAGCCTGATCGGCCCTGTCCCTGCCCGCGTCATCGAAGTCGCCCGCTCCACCGTCACACCGTTCGAAGGCAAGGTGGCGGAATTCAACGTGGCGGCCTGGCTGCACCTGCCCGGAATGACCGATCTGCCCGTCTCGCTGCTGGTGAACTACATGGATGGCGAACAACGCCGCGAGGTCGCCGTGGATCACGGCAGGCTGAATGCCAAGGGCAAGATCCTGCTGGCCGGCATCGCCCGGATGCCTTTCAAACAGAGAATCGAGCAGATGCAGGTTCGCCTGCGCTCCGCGGTGCCGATCAAGGGATTGCTGGTGGAAGAGCTCTTCGTTCAGGCCGTGGAATTGGCCGAACCAGCCAAGAGCCAGGTTCGCGCCTGACCCGCAACTCAGCCGGGTAACGCCCGGTTATTCTCCTGGAGCGGCTGCTCCGCACTTTCCCAATCCTCCTGCACGACTACGGGTGCCAGCGATTCCGGCCAGTGACGGAATTTCAAGCCGGTCACCCGATTGAGTCCTTCCAGCGCCCGTTGCGGTGCGCGCTCGTGCAGGCGGACCAGTTTGTCGTTCTTGCTACCCATCGCTCTCATCCCCTGGCCATCGGCTGATGGCCTCTTCCCTGTCAGTGCCATAAGCATGCCAATCGCACGGGCCCGCATTCGCACGGGCCGCTGTTGCGTCCAGCAGGCGTTCCCTTGCATGTGACTGACAAATTTCGTCAGTCGTTCCCCCGCTTGAGCCACTGCGCCAGGCTGCCGCCAAACAAGGCCTGCTGCTCTTCCTGAAGCAGCTCAAGGGCCTTGCGCAATGGCGGATACCATTCCTCGTCCAGGTGCGCGGGCAACTGGGCCAGCCGTGGAAGCGGCCAGGGCATATGAACGAGCAACTGATAGAAACTGTAGCCGCCCAGATCACGGCAAAGCACCCAGGTTCCTCCGCTGGCGCGACAGACAAGGTGCTGGCTTTCCAGCAGTTCCAGCATCTCCAGCCATTCGTCTTCCGGCAGATGCCAACCGGCCCGCTGCACGTCGAGATGCCGAACCGGCATGCCACGCATCTGTCGGTCATGGAACACCCGCAGGATGCCCAGCAGCACCAGCAGACGCGGCAATGCGCGGCGTCGCCAGTGCCAGGGCGTCGAAAGGTTGCACACCAGCTCGGCGCCAAACAGCACGATCACCCAGGACAGATAGATCCACAACAGGAACAACGGCACCGTGGCGAAGGCGCCATAAATCAACTGGTATCCGGGGAAGAAGCTGACATAGAGGCCGAACAGCGCCTTGGCGGCCTCGAACAGCAAGGCAGTGAAGACACCGCCCGCCAGCGCATGGCGCACGGGCACGCGGGCGTTGGGCACCGCAGCGTAGATCAGCGTGAAAGCGGCGATGCTGGAGAGCAGCGGCATGAAGCCCAGCAGCGTCTTGGCGCCGATCAGTGCATCCGGACCGGAGATCAGCGACAGCGATGTGATGTAGGTGCTGACGGCGAAGCCCGCTCCCAGCAGCAATGGGCCGAGGCTGAGAATCGCCCAATAGAGCAGGAAGCTGGACACGCCGCGCCGAGGCTGACGCACCCGCCAGATGGTGTTGAAGGCTTTCTCGATGGTTACCAGCATCATGAACGCCGTAACCACCAGCAGGCCTACCCCGACCCATGTCAGGTGTCGGGCCTGCACCGTGAAGCCACGCAGGTATTCCTGCAGGGTTTCGCCGGTGGACGGAACGAAATTGCGGAAGATGAAGCTCTGGATCTGCTCGCCCGTCCCCTCGAAGGCCGGGATGGCCGAGAGCATGGTGAAGGTCACCGTCATCATCGGCACTACAGCGAACAGGCTGGTGTAGGTAAGGGCCGCAGCGCTGTTCGTGCCATGATCAGCAATGAACCTCTGCAGCAGGAAGCGCCAGAATTCGACGACGTCGGTAAGGCGTTGGCGCATTCCATCTCCTTGATTCAGATCGATTCGGCCAGGCTCAGCAGACCGCAAGCGCAGCGCACGGTTCAGACCGGCACCACGACGCGGTTAGAATAGCCGCCTCGACCAAGCCCATGCGACCCCCGACATGACCGATTTGACCCTCTACCACAACCCGCGCTGCTCCAAATCCCGCGGTGCCCTGGAGCTCCTGGAAGCCCGTGGCCTCGCGCCCACCATCGTGCGCTATCTGGAAACCCCGCCCAGCGCCGCCGAACTGCGCGCCCTGCTGGCCAAGCTGGGGCTCTCTGCCCGCCAGCTGCTGCGCACCGGCGAGGACGAGTACAAGACCCTCGGCCTGGACGATGCCAGCCTCTCCGAAGAGCAACTGATCGCCGCCATGACCACTCATCCCAAGCTGATCGAGCGCCCCATCCTGATCGCTGGCGACAAGGCCGTGGTCGGCCGTCCGCCGGAGAAGGTCCTGGAGATCCTTCCTTGAGCACGCCCTACATCCTGGTCCTGTACTACAGCCGCCACGGTGCCACCGCCGAAATGGCCAGGCAGATCGCACGAGGCGTCGAACTGACCGGCCTGGAGGCGCGAATTCGCACCGTGCCGGCGGTGTCCACCGAGTGCGAAGCGGTGGCCCCGGACATTCCCGCCGACGGCGCCCTCTACGCTACCTTGGACGACTTGCGCCATTGCGCCGGCCTGGTCCTGGGCAGCCCCACCCGCTTCGGCAACATGGCGGCCCCGCTCAAATACTTCCTCGATGGCACCAGCAGCCTGTGGCTCACCGGCGAACTGGTTGGCAAGCCGGCGGCGGTGTTCACCTCGACCGCCAGCCTGCACGGCGGCCAGGAAACCACGCTGCTGTCCATGCTGCTGCCGCTGATGCACCACGGCATGCTGGTCACGGGCCTGCCCTACAGCGAACCGGCGCTGCTGGAAACCCGTGGCGGTGGCACCCCCTACGGCGCCAGTCACCATGCCGGCGCCGATGGCAAGCGCCCGCTGGACGAGCACGAAATCGCCCTCTGCCGCGCCCTGGGCCAACGCCTGGCGCAGACTGCCCAACGCCTGGAGACCCCGCGTGGCTAAGAAACCCAAGACACTGCCGGAACTGGCGTGGCTGACCCCGCGCATGAACGCCAGCCGCGTCGTCAGCCTGGTGAGCTTCATTGCCCTGGCCGTGCTGCTGACGGTCAATACCCTGTTCTTCGCGGACCTGCACGGCGCCAGAACCTGGGTGGTCCTGGCCATCCTGCTGGTTCCGCTGGTGTTGCTCACCCCCGGCATGATCCTCGGCAACGCTCGCGCCCATGCCTGGGCGTGTTTCGTGGTGAACCTCTATTTCATCCAGGGCGTACTCGCCGCCATCGACCCGGCGCGCAGCCTGTTTGGCTGGCTGGAAGCCGGTCTCAGCCTGCTCCTGTTCTGCGCCGCCCTGCTTTATACCCGCTGGCGCTTCCAGTACAACCGCAAGCTGGCCGGGGAGTGATTCCCGCACGAAAATGAAAAAGCCCGGACTCAGATCCGGGCTTTTTTGGGGAGTATCTGGAAGCGCTGGCTACCAGCCGAAGATTTCCTTGAGGAAGGGAATGGTCAGTTTGCGCTGGGCCTGGAGCGAAGCCTGATCGAGGATATCCAGCAGGTCGAACAGCAGGTTCATGCTGCGCGGGCCGCGGGTCAGGATGAACCGCCCAACTTCGTCGGTCAGGTGCAGGCCACGGCGCGAAGCCCGCAACTGCAGCGCGCGCAGCTTGTCCTCGTCGGACAGCGCGTGCAGTTGGAACACCAGCGCAAGGGTCAGTCGCGACTTCAGGTCAGGCAGCTTGATCCCCAGTTCGCGAGGAGACTTGCTGGCCGATAGCAGCAGCTTGCGACCGGCATCGCGCAGGCGGTTGAACAGGTGGAACAGACCCTCTTCCCACTCCGGCCGTCCGGCCAGGGCATGCAGGTCGTCCAGGCAGACCAGCTCACACTGCTCCAGGTTGTCGAAGACTTCCGGTCCGTAATGCACCAGTTCGTCCATGGGCAGGTAGATCGCCTGTTCGTCGTGCTGCTCGAAGCGCAGGCAGGCGGCCTGCAGCAGGTGGCTGCGCCCGGCACCTTCGCCCCCCCATAGATAGATCAGGCTTTCGGTCCAGCCGGCGTCGGGCTCGCACAGGCGCTCGACATAGCCGAGTGCCGCAGCATTGGCGCCGGGATAGAAGTTGGCGAAGGTGGCGTCGTCACGCAGACGCACACTCAGGGGAAGTTGGATCGGTGTCATGCCGTACTGGAAGGGTCGTCTGGACCGCTACTCGACTGTCCGTAAAGGTCGGAAAGTTTATAGAAATCATGCGCATGGCGCAGCAAAACCATGATAATCGCCGCAACCGGCAGGGCCAGGAGCACGCCTGTGAAGCCAAACAGCTGGCCCCCGGCAAGTATCGCAAAGATCACCGCCACCGGGTGAAGGCCGATGCGATCGCCCACCAGCAGCGGCGTCAGCAGCATTCCTTCGAGCAATTGCCCCACGGTGAAGACTGCTATGACGCCGATCAGCGGATAGAGTTCGAAACCGCCGAACTGGAAGAGCGCAGCGATTAACGCAGCGCCGAAGCCGACCACAAATCCCATGTAGGGCACGATGCTGGCCAGGCCCGCCAGTAAACCGATCAGCAATCCCAGATCCAGCCCTACCAGCATCAGACCGGCCGCATAGATGATGCCCAGCGCGAGCATCACCAGCAATTGGCCGCGCAGGAAGGCCCCGAGTACTTCGTGGCATTCACCCACGAGTCCGACAACGAAAGTCTCACGGTTGCGCGGCAGCAAGACACGCAGCTTTGCCACCATGAGGTCCCAGTCGCGCAGTAGATAGAAGCCCACCACGGGGATCAGCAGCAGGTTGCCGAACCACGCGAGCAGGGCCAGCCCCGAGGCGGTGACGCTGGCCAGCAGGGTCCCGGCGAAATCCGTGGTCTGGCCAAGATGGCCGCTGATCACCGTCTTGAACCTGTCGAAACGCCAGAACTCCCCGGGCAGGCCGAACTTGACCTGAACCCAGGGCAGCGCCGTCTCCTGCAACCAGTCGATCATCTGTGGCGCCACCTCGTAGAGGCGGAAAAGCTGGCGGCCGAGCATCGGCAATATGACCAGTAGCGATGCCAGCAGGACCAACCCAAACAGGCCGAACACCAGCACGACACCCCAGGTACGCGAAAGGCCCAGACGCTCCAGGCGGTCCACCAGTGGGTCCCCCAGGTAAGCCAGGAGCATGCCGATCAGGAACGGCGAGAGAACAGGGTGCAGCTGATACAGCAGCCACCCCAGAAGCAGAAAGCCACCCAGCCATAGCCAGCGGCGCGAATCGGTCATGTCAGGCCCTCGTCCTTGCGTAGCGATATTTCCGTCCCCAATCCCAGATGTACTGGGCCCCGCTGCATAGCGTCACCACCATGACCAGCCAGCTCAAGGGCCAGCGCAGTGGGGCCAACGCCGGAACCAGGCTGAGCTCCAGCAACAGGCACAGCACCAGCAGCATCTGCAGCAATGTGCTCAACTTGCCCAGCCGGCTTGGCGAGAATTCGGCAGGCCCCGCCAGCACCCGGAACAGTCCGGCACCGAGCAGGATCACCAGGTCTCGCAGGAACACCACCAGCGTCAGCCAGAACGGCAGTACCTGGGTCATGGTCAGGCAGATAAAGCTGGTCACCAGCAGCAGCTTGTCGGCCACCGGGTCGAACAGCGAGCCGAAGCGACTGGTCCACCCATAGCGTCGGGCCAGGAAACCATCGAGGCCGTCGGAACAACCCGCCACGGCGAACAACACCAGCGCCTGCACATGCCGATCGGACAGCAGAAGCCCGGCAATGGGAAGAACCAGTGCCAGGCGCAGCAGAGTCAACAGATTGGGCAACTGGTGCATGGCATCCCCGTCACGGGTAGGCCAGAAGTTTACGCCCGCTACCAGTGGAAGCGCAGCAGGTTGTTGCGCGGTATCACCTGGGGCGCCGGCGCGGCCTGCGGATCAGCGGAAGGGGCCGGTGCGACCGGTGCTTCGGCCGCCGACTCCTGCAGTCCGGCCAGGGACAGCTGGGCGCGGAGTTGTTCAGGACTGGCGTTGACTCGGTACTCCAGGCGGTCGCCATCCACCTTCAGCAGGCGCGCGCCAAAGGGTTCCAGCAAACGAGACAGCTCGGCATAACGGGCCAGATTGGCGCCCTGCACTTCCAGTTCCAGGTTCTGCCCGGCGCCGGGAGCCACCACGAAGCGCGGCGCCAGACGCTGGCTCACCGCCGACATCACGGCATCGGCCAGCGCGGCACTGTCGGCAGCTTCGGCGGTGCCCTGTTCGCGGCTGTCACCCAGCCACAGGCGCCACTGGGCCTGCCATTTGCCATCGGCCTCGCTGGCATCCACCGCCAGCAGGGCATCCGCGCCATAGCGCTCGGACGCCTGGGTCAGTGCACCCGGCTTGGCGGAAGTCAGTTGTTCGGGGGTCGCCAGCAGCTGCTCGTCGAGATCGGCAATCGGCAGGCGCAGCGGTAAACCGCGGTTCTGAGCGGCCTGACGCAGCGGGGTCGCGGCGTCCTGGCCGTCGCCCACCAGGTTATTGCTGCCTTCACCGGAACGATTCAACCACCAGGCCAGGATGGCCGGACGATTGGCACTCCACAGGGGGATACCGGCCTGGCGCAGGGTCCGTTCGGTCGTGACCGGATCGAAGTCGACCACCAGGGTCTGGCCTTCATAGCCGTATTGGCTGATGAGCTGCTGCGGGTCCTTGCGCAAGGCCTCCAGCGCGGGGCTCTGCGCGGCCTTGGGATCGCCCGACAAGCGCACTACCAGGGTTTCCAGGGCGCGAACGAGGGCCTGGGTACGCTCCTCCGGCTGCTGTGATGCGACGGGCTCGCGAACCTGGTAAAGGTTTTCGGCCGTTTCGGCGTGGGCGGGCAAGCCCAGCAGCGTGAGGCAGAGCAGGACAGCGGAAGCGATCAGGCGCATGGGAAATTCTCTGTAGGCGAACAGATGCAGCATAGGCCGCAATCGAAGGGCTATACCTTAATCAGCCACTTCCTCCACGGCAACGCAGGCGTTTTCACACTGTTTTATCCCTGGGGCCGACCGCTGCCGATGGCCGCTACCGGGCAAGCCTGATAAAATCGCGCGCCTTCGCAAACCGGCAGCCAGACTTGCCGGTCGATCCTCGAATTTCCCCCTATAGGCCTGGATTTATGAGCAAGCAACCCTCCCTGAGCTACAAGGACGCCGGTGTAGACATCGACGCTGGTGAAGCCCTGGTCGAACGCATCAAAGGCGTGGCCAAGCGCACCGCGCGCCCGGAAGTGATGGGCGGCCTGGGTGGCTTCGGCGCCCTCTGCGAAATCCCGGCAGGCTACAAGCAGCCGGTCCTGGTGTCCGGAACCGACGGCGTCGGCACCAAGCTGCGCCTGGCACTGAACCTGAACAAGCACGACAGCATCGGCCAGGACCTGGTGGCCATGTGCGTGAACGACCTCGTGGTCTGCGGCGCCGAGCCGCTGTTCTTCCTCGACTACTACGCCACCGGCAAGCTCAACGTTGACGTGGCCGCTACCGTGGTCACCGGCATTGGCGCCGGTTGCGAACTGGCCGGCTGCTCCCTGGTGGGCGGCGAGACCGCCGAAATGCCCGGTATGTACGAAGGCGAAGACTACGACCTGGCCGGTTTCTGTGTCGGCGTGGTGGAAAAAGCCGAGATCATCGATGGCTCCAAGGTCCGCACCGGTGACACCCTGATCGCCCTGCCCTCCTCCGGCCCGCACTCCAACGGCTACTCGCTGATCCGCAAGATCATCGAAGTCAGCGGCGTCGATATCGAGCAGGTCCAGCTCGATGGCAAGCCCCTGGCCGACCTGCTGATGGCCCCGACCCGCATCTACGTCAAGCCGCTGCTGCAGCTGATCAAGGAAACCGGCGCGGTGAAAGCCATGGCCCACATCACTGGTGGCGGCCTGCTGGACAACATTCCGCGCGTCCTGCCAGACAACGCCCAAGCCGTGATCGACGTGGCCAGCTGGCAGCGTCCGGTGGTATTCGACTGGCTGCAGGAACAAGGCAACGTCGACGAGACCGAAATGCACCGCGTGCTGAACTGCGGCGTAGGCATGGTCATCTGCGTTGCGCCGGAGCAGGCCGACGCCGCGCTCAAGGTCCTGCGTGCCGCTGGCGAACAGCCTTGGGTCATCGGTGAAATCGCCGCGGCCGACGAAGGCGCCCAACGCGTCGTACTGAACAACCTGAAGAGCCACTGATGGTTGCACGCTGTGATGTGGTGGTGCTGATCTCCGGCTCCGGCAGTAACCTGCAGGCGCTGATCGACAGCATCACCGGCGACGACCATCCGGCCCGCGTCCGCGCGGTGATTTCCAACCGCGCCGATGCCTTCGGCCTGGAGCGGGCGAAGAAGGCAGGCATCGATACCGGGGTACTTGACCACAAGGCCTACGCCGACCGCGAAGCCTTCGATGCCGCCCTGATCGAAACCATCGACGCGTACTCTCCGCAACTGGTGGTGCTGGCGGGTTTCATGCGGATTCTCACACCCGGCTTCGTGCGTCACTACCACGGGCGCCTGCTGAACATTCATCCCTCGCTGTTGCCCAAGTACAAGGGATTGCACACCCACCAGCGCGCGCTGGAAGCCGGCGATTCCGAGCATGGCTGCAGCGTGCACTTCGTCACCGAAGAACTTGATGGTGGCCCTCTGGTAGTGCAGGCCCTGATCCCGGTAGAGTCGGACGACACGCCGGATAGCCTGGCCCAGCGGGTTCATGTACAGGAACACCGCATTTATCCGCTGGCCATGCGTTGGTTTGCCGAAGGCAGACTGCGCCTGGGCCCGAACGGCGCCGAAATGGATGGACAAGCGCTGCCCCCCTCGGGGCAGCAATTGCGTAACTAGGAGATTCGCCAATGCGTCGTGCCTTGCTGTTGCTCCTCGCCCTCGTGACCCTGCCCAGCATGGCGGTCGAGCTGAAACCCTTCGAGGCCAGCTACACCGCCGACTGGAAACAGCTACCCGTCAGCGGCACTGCTGGCCGTAGCCTGAAGCAACTCGACAACGGCCGCTGGGAGCTGGACTTCGAAGCTTCCATGCTGGTCGCCAGTCTCAGCGAAGTGAGCACCTTCCGCCTCGAAAACAATGCCTTCCTGCCCCTGACCTACCGCTTCAGCCGCAGCGGTCTGGGCAAGAGCAAGCAGGTGGAGTTCGATTTCGACTGGGCCCAGAAGCAGATCATCGGCAACGACCGCGGCAATCAGGTGCGCCTGCCCCTGAACCGTGGCTTGCAGGACAAATCCACCTACCAACTGGTGCTCCAGCATGACGTCGCCGACGGCAAGAAGAGCATGAGCTACCAGGTGATCGACGGTGACGAGATCGAAACCTACGACTTCCGCGTATTGGGCGAAGAGCGTGTACCCACCAAGGCCGGCATCGTGGAGGCGATCAAGGTCGAGCGTGTGCGTGACCCCACCCAGAGCAGCCGCAAGACCGTGCTCTGGTTCGCCAAGGACTGGGATTACCTGCTTGTCCGCCTGCACCAGGTGGAGAAGGACGGCAAGGAATACCAGATCATGCTCAAGGAGGGCACGGTGAACGGCAAGGCGGTAAAAGGCCTACAGGAGTAACACCCTCCCTCACGAAGAACCGGGCCCAGCGCCCGGTTTTTTGTGCCCGCAGCAAACCCGCCGAACCTTGGTCAAGCCCTCGATGGGCGAAACAGGCCGATACTGCAAGGAAAGCCATGGGGCGCGCGCAGCGCCTATGCTGTTCATCCGACATGCCGCAGAGGAAAACTGCCATGACCGAGGAATACCTGCCGCTTTCCTGCGACCTCTACGACTACATCGAGATCGCCTGCCTGCATCGCTACCAGTTGCACATCGAGCTGGCCGGCGGCGCGCGCCTGGACGCCCGCGCCATGACCACCCTGACGACCCCGGACAAGGAGGAGTTCCTCATCGTGCAGAACGAAGGGGGTCAGGAGCGCCTGCGGCTGGACCAGATCACGGCGATCACGCCGCTGACGGAGGGGGCGAGTTTCGGGCGCGTGTTGTTGGGGAACCAGATTTGCTGAATGCCGTCATTGCACTCGGCTACACGCTGAAACTGTAGGGGCGAATTCATTCGCCATGCAGGACGCGGTCCTGCTGCGGCAGGGTACAACCCCAGGGTCGTGGACCCAGTTCCAGATTGGCACTCCCGACCGTTGGGTTTCGCTTCGCTCTAGCGGAACGCCGCCCGCCACAACCTACGGCACCCAGGGCCAGACGAACGTCCAAAAGAAAACCGGGCCAAGGCCCGGTTTTTCACATCACCACATCAGGTCGTCCGGCACCTTGTAGGCCGCGTACGGATCATCGGCATCCGGCTCTTCGGTCTGGGTGTTGAGCAGCACCACCCGACGCGGGTCACGCTCCTGGATGCGCAGGGCGGCATCGCGGGGAATGATTTCGTAGCCACCGCCATGACGGACGACTGCAAGCGAGCCGCGGCTCAGTTTGTCACGCAGCATGGCGTTGACCGCGATGCGCTTGACCTTCTTCTCGTCGACGAAGTTGTAGTAATCGTCTGTGGTCAGCTTCGGCAGGCGGGAGCTTTCGATCAGTTGCTTGATCTGTGCTGCCTTGGCCTTCTGGTCGGCCTTTTCCTGCTGCTGGCGATTCAGTTCCTGGTCGCGGACGGCCTTCTCGGCCTGGGCCTGCAAGGCGGCCTGGCGCAGGCTGTCATCCTTCTCGACCTGGTTCTTCTTCTCCAGGCGCTGTTGTTTCTGTTGCTGCTTGCCGGCCTGTTTGACCTGCTTTTCGTTCACCAGCCCGGCTTTCAGCAGCTGGTCGCGGAGGGAAAGGCTCATAAAGGAATTCGGTCTCTCGAGTTATCAGCTAGCAGCCAAGGCTGAGTTTTTCCTGCTTCTTGGCTTCGCCCCAGAGGGCATCCAGTTCTTCCAGGGTGCAATCTTCGATGGGACGACCCGCCTCGCGCAATGCCTGTTCGATAAAACGGAAGCGACGGTCGAATTTTGCATTGGCACCACGCAGGGCGGTCTCAGGATCGACCTTCAGGTGACGGGCCAGATTGACCACCACGAACAACAGGTCACCCACCTCATCGGCGATGGCCTGCGGGTCGTTTTCGCTCATGGCCTCCAGCACTTCGTCCAGCTCTTCGCGGAGCTTGTCGACTACCGGCAGCGCCTCGGGCCAGTCGAAGCCCACCTGGGCCGCGCGTTTCTGCAGCTTGGCGGCGCGGCTCAGGGCCGGCAATGCCGTCGGTACGTCGTCCAGCAGTGAAAGCTGTTCGGGCTCAGCAGCCTTCTCTGCGCGTTCCTCGGCCTTGATCTCTTCCCAGCGCTGCTTGATCGCAGCCTCTTCCGGCCGGGCCATGTCCGGCGCGCCGTAAAGGTCGCCGTCGGGGAAGACGTGGGGATGGCGACGGACCAGTTTGCGGGTAATGGCATCCACCACACCGGCGAATTCGAAGCGTCCCTCCTCCTTCGCCAACTGGCTGTAATAGACCACCTGGAACAGCAGGTCACCGAGCTCACCCGGCAGATGATCGAAGTCGCCGCGCTCGATGGCGTCGGCCACCTCGTAGGCTTCCTCGATGGTATGCGGGACGATGCTGGCGTAGTCCTGCTTGAGGTCCCAGGGACAGCCGTACTGCGGGTCGCGCAGCCGGGCCATGAGGTGCAGCAGGTCGTTGAGTTGGTACATGAAGGAATCCTGTTGGGATCTTCCGTAGGTTGGTGCAGAGCGGAGCGAAGCCCAACAAAGATGTTGGGCCTCGCTAGCTCGGACCAACCTACGTCAGGCGGCCCGGTTACGGCGCGCTTCGATAATGTTCGGCAGCTGCGAGATACGCGCCAGCAACCGACCCAGTGCATCCAGACCAGGAATCTCGATGGTCAGCATCATGGCGGCGGTGTTGTCTTCCTTGTTGGAGCGGGTATTCACCGCCAGCACGTTGATGCGCTCGTTGAGCAGCACCTGGGAGACGTCACGCAGCAGGCCGGAACGGTCGTAGGCGCGGATGATGATGTCCACCGGGTAGGTCTGTACCGGAACCGGACCCCAGCTCACCTGGATCATCCGCTCGGGCTCGCGGCCGGCCAGTTGCAGAGCCGACGGGCAGTCCTGACGGTGAATGCTGACACCACGGCCGAGGGTGATGTAGCCCACGATGGGATCGCCCGGCAGCGGCTGGCAGCAGCCGGCCATCTGCGTGAGCAGGTTGCCCACACCCTGGATCTGCACGTCGCCGCGCTTGCCCGGCTTGTACTGGGAAGGCCTGCGCGGGATCAGCTCCAGCTGCTCGCTGTGTCCACGCTCCGGCTCCACCAGCGCCTGGGCGCAGTTGACCACATGGGCCAGGCGCAGGTCGCCCGCGCCCAGCGCCGCGTGCATGTCTTCGGCGGTGCGCAGGTTGCACTTCTCGGCGAGCTTCTCGAAGTCCACCGGCGGCAATGCCAGGCGCGACAGTTCGCGCTCGAGCATCGCCTTGCCCGCTGCGACGTTCTGGTCGCGGGCCTGCAGCTTGAACCAATGAACAATCTTCGCCCGGGCGCGGGAGGTGGTGATGTAACCGAGGTTCGGGTTCAGCCAGTCGCGGCTGGGCGCACCGTGCTTGCCGGTGATGATCTCCACCTGCTCGCCGGTCTGCAGCCCGTAGTTCAGCGGCACGATACGACCGTTGACCTTGGCCCCGCGGCAGTTGTGGCCGATTTCGGTGTGGACGCGATAGGCGAAATCCAGCGGCGTGGCGCCCTTGGGCAGGTCGATGGCGTGGCCATCCGGAGTGAAGACGTAGACCCGGTCGGGCTCGATATCCACCCGCAACTGCTCGGCCAGGCCGCCGATATCGCCCAGTTCCTCGTGCCACTCGAGCACCTGGCGCAGCCAGGCGATCTTTTCTTCGTAGTGGTCCGAACTCGATTTGACGTCCGTGCCCTTGTAGCGCCAGTGGGCGCAAACCCCGAGCTCGGCTTCCTCGTGCATGGCGTGGGTGCGGATCTGCACTTCCAGCACCTTGCCGTCCGGGCCGATCACTGCGGTGTGCAGGGAGCGGTAGCCGTTCTCCTTGGGGTTGGCGATGTAGTCGTCGAATTCCTTGGGAATGTGCCGCCAGAGGGTGTGCACAATGCCGAGCGCGGTGTAGCAGTCGCGTACCTCGGGCACCAGCACGCGTACGGCGCGCACGTCGTAGATCTGGCTGAACTGCAGACCCTTGCGCTGCATCTTCCGCCAGATGGAATAGATGTGCTTGGCGCGGCCGCTGATGTCGGCCTTGATGCCGGTGGCGGCCAGCTCTTCGCGAAGCTGCTTCATCACATCGGCGATGTACTGCTCGCGATCGAGGCGGCGCTCATGAAGCAGCTTGGCGATCTGCTTGTACTGCTCCGGCTCCAGGTAGCGGAAGGACAGGTCCTCCAGCTCCCACTTGATATGGCCGATGCCAAGTCGGTGGGCGAGTGGCGCGTAGATGTCGAACACCTCGCGGGCGACGCTGTGCCGCTTCTCCTCGTCGGTATTCTTCACTTCACGGATGGCGCAGGTACGTTCGGCCAGCTTGATCAGCGCGACGCGTACGTCGTCGACCATGGCCACCAGCATCTTGCGCAGGTTCTCCACCTGCGCCTGGGTGCCGAGGACCATGGATTGCCGGGGGTTGAGGCTGGCGCTGATGGCGGCCATGCGCAGCACGCCTTCGATCAGTTTGGCGACGACCGGACCGAAGCGTTGCTGCACGGCCTGCAGCTGGATCTTGCCTTCACGCACGCCACGGTAGATCACCGCAGCCACCAGGGACTCCTGGTCCAGCTTCAGGTCAGCGAGGATCTCGGCGATCTCCAGACCGGTCTGGAAGCTCGAGCTGCCTTCTGCCCAGCTGTTCTGCGCAGCCTTGGCCTGTTGTTCGGCGTCGCGGGCGAACTCGCACGCCTCCTTGAGTACCGCGCGGTCGAGCACCGGATCGAGGCTGATGACATGGTCCAGCCACGCCTCGAGGTTGATGCTGCCGTCCGTGTTGACCGGCTGTTGCGCTCTCACCTGTACCATCTTGCCTACCTTCCCTACGACGTGAACCCCTCACGTCGAACTGTCGCCAGCCTCTGTCGTGCCGGTCGGATTACGCGGGCTTCCTAGCCCACCTCGAATAACGCCATGGCCTCGACATGCGCCGTTTGAGGAAACATGTCGAGAATCCCGGCCTTCTTCAGCTGGTATCCCTGCTTGACCAGTTCGGCGCTGTCACGCGCCAGGGTCGCTGGGTTGCAGGATACATAGACCACTCGTTTCGCACCGGTTGCAGCAATCTGCCGAACGGCTTCGAAAGCGCCGTCCCGTGGCGGATCGAGCAGCACGGCATCAAAACCCTGCCCTGCCCAAGACGCATCGGCCAGCGGGTTCGACAGGTCGGCCTGGAAGAAGTGCACATTCTCCAGCCCGTTGGCCGCGGCATTGCCGCGTGCCCGTTGCACCATGGCGTCGACGCCTTCCACCGCCACCACCTCGCGCACCTGGCGCGCCAGTGGCAGGGCAAAGTTGCCGAGGCCGCAGAACAGGTCCAGCACCCGGTCGCCCGGCTGCGGGTTCATCCAGTCTAGCGCCTGCTCCACCATTGCCTCGTTGACCGCTGCATTCACCTGAACGAAATCGCCGGGGCGATATTCAAGCTCCAGGTTCCAGCGCGCCAGGCGATAGCCCAGATGCGCACCGGGCTGATCCGGCTGGGGTTCACCGTCACCGTGCAGCCAGAGCTGGGCCTGATGCACCGCGCAGAACTCGCGCAGTCGCTGCAAGTCGACCTCGCCCAGCGGTTGCGTGTGACGCAGCAGCAATGCCGATGCGGTGCCATGGAAAAGCTCCACATGCCCGATCGCCTGGGGTTTCTCCACGCGCCGGAGCAGGTCGGGCAATGCCCGCATCAACGACTGCAAGGGCTGTACCAGCACTAGGCAATCCTTGATTCCGACTATCGCCTGGCTGGAAGCCGCGCGGAATCCGACATCCAGATGACGGGCCTTGACGTCCCAGCGCACAGCGATGCGCGCGCGACGCCGATAACCAAAATCGGTCCCCACAAGTGGGGCCACCCATTCCTGCGGCTCGACGTCAGCGAAACGCGCCAGCTGTTCAGCCAGCGTGCGCTGTTTCAGGGCGAGCTGTTCGGTATGGGGCAGGTGCTGCAGCGTGCAGCCGCCGCACTGGCCGGCATGGGCACAGGGCGGCACCAGGCGCATCGGACTGGCGCTCAGCACACGCTCTGCACGGGCATCCACGACCTGGCTGCGGGCCGCGAGGACGCGGGCTTCCACATCTTCACCCGGCAACGCGCCAGATACGAACCAGGTACGCCCGTCGACGAAGGCTATGCCACGTCCGTCGTTGGAAAGGCGCTCGATGACCAGGCGCTGCTTCTTGCCCACCGGGACTTGCTGGCTCCGCGCTCCGCCGCTCGGCTGGAAGCGCAGGCCGCTATTACGCCGGGACATTCGGGTCTTCGTATATGCCGGTGGAAAGATAACGATCGCCACGGTCGCAGATGATCGCCACCATCACGGCGTTCTCGACTTCGCGGGACAGGCGCAGCATCGCGGCCACCGCACCGCCGGAAGAAACGCCGCAGAAGATGCCTTCCTCACGAGCCAGGCGGCGCATGGTTTCTTCGGCTTCGATCTGGGCCATGTCGACCACGCGATCGACACGGTCGGCCTGGTAGATCTTCGGCAGGTATTCCTGCGGCCAGCGGCGGATGCCGGGGATAGCCGAACCTTCCTGCGGCTGCAGGCCGACGATCTGGATATTCGGGTTCTGCTCCTTGAGGTAACGCGACACGCCCATGATGGTGCCGGTGGTGCCCATGGAACTGACGAAATGGGTGATGGTGCCCTGGGTCTGCTGCCAGATTTCCGGACCGGTGCCGACATAGTGGGCTTCCGGGTTGTCGCCGTTGGCGAACTGGTCCAGCACCTTGCCTCGGCCACCGCGCTGCAGGCTTTCGGCGAGGTCGCGAGCACCTTCCATGCCCTCTTCCCGGCTTACCAGGATCAGCTCGGCGCCGTAGGCGGTCATGGCGGCCTTGCGTTCGGCGCTCATGTTGTCCGGCATGATCAGCATCATCTTGTAGCCCTTGATGGCCGCAGCCATGGCGAGGGCGATACCGGTGTTGCCGGAGGTGGCCTCGATCAGGGTATCGCCGGGCTGGATGTCACCGCGCAGTTCCGCGCGCGTGATCATCGACAGGGCCGGACGGTCCTTGACGGAACCGGCGGGGTTGTTGCCTTCGAGCTTGACCAGGAGGGTATTGCTGGTTTCGCCAGCCAGGCGCTGCAAACGCACCAGCGGGGTGTGGCCGATGCAATCGGCGATTGTGGGGTACTGCAGGGTCATGGCGGGTTTCGCAATCCAGACGCAGGGGGTGCATATGATAGCGGCAAACCGCGCAACGCCATATCGCGCGTGCGTTTCGGCTTATGGCGTGCAGCTATATATATGTAGCGGAAAGGCATTTCCCATTCCCCGAAAAGCGAAAGCCCCGGCGGGTTTCCCGGCCGGGGCTTCTGCTTGCTTCTCTTAGAAGTGCACGCTGGTGGTGAGCAGCGCGGTACGGCCCGCCGCCTGGTTGGCGAAGTGGGCCGAATAGGCCTTGTCGTAGTAGACCTCGTCGGTGAGGTTCTGCACGTTCAGCTGCAGGTCGACGTTCTTCGTCAGCTTGTAGCTGGCCATGGCGTCGTAGCGCCAGTAGGACGGCACGTACAGCGTGTTGTTGGTATCGCCGAAGACGTCATCCACATAGAAGGCACCGCCCCCGATGGTCAGGTCCGGCAGCACTTCATAGGTGGTCCACAGGCTGAAGCTGTTCTTCGGCGTATTGGGCAGTTCGTTGCCCTTGGCCGGGTTGACGCTACTGGTCACTACGCCGCTGCGGTTGCCCACCGCGCCCGGATCGACCACTTCGCTGTCGAGGTAGCTGTAACCGGCGAAGACCTGCCACTTGTCGGTGAGCTTGCCGCTGGCGGTCAGCTCGATACCGTCGACGCGGGTCTTGCCGGCGTTCTCATAGGTGTAATTGCTGACCAGGACGCGGGTGTTGTCCTTCTCGGTGCGGAAGATCGCCGCAGTCAGCGACAGGCGCTGGTCCAGCAGGTCCCACTTGGTGCCCAACTCGTAGTTGGTGGTCTCTTCCGGCTCCAGGTCGCTGACGATGCTGGTCGGGGTGCCGACGGAAGTGTCCAGCGGGTTACCTTCCTGGCCCTCGCCGAGCATGGTGCCGGGCGGCGTCGCGGAGGTGGCGTAGGACGCGTAGACGCTGCCGTTCTCGGTGGGCTTCCAGACCAGGCCGATCTGTCCGTTGACGAACTCGCTGGTATCCGAAGTCTTGAAGGTGGTCGCGCCCGCAGCGGACTTGGTCTTGGAGTCGGTCTGGAAGTTGTCGTAGCGCAGGCCCAGGTTCAGCAGCCATTGCGGGTCCAGCTCGATGGTGTCGAAGGCGTAGATGGCGCGGGTATCGCCGGTGGACTCGGTGCTGGCGTAGTTGCGCGCGATGCTGCCGGACCAGGGATCATGCGGATTCGGATTGGCCAGCGAGGTGCAGTTGTAGCCGCTGGGCGCGCCAATGGTTGCGGGGGAGCAATTGGTGGTGGCGGCTGTGGTTGCCGGCGTGGTGTCGGTGTTCACCGTGTAAGAAGAACGATCGCCTTCCTCGCGGGTGAGTTCGATGCCGGTGGAGAAGCTGTGCTTGAGGCCGGCCAGCTGGAACTCACCGAATAGATCGGTCTGGTTGGTGGTGGTGGTGGTGTTGCTCACACGGGTGTTGACGCGACGCCAGACGGTGCCATTGCGCACGTTGCCCTGGCTGTCGTCCGGCTGGGTCAGGATGTAGTCCTGCATGCTGCTGCCGTGACGCAGGGTGTTCTTGATGGTCAGGGCGTCGTTGAAATCATGCTCGAAGCTGATGGTGGCGATGTCCGCGCGGGTCTTGCGGAAGTCGCGATTGGTGAGGCCGTAGAAGTTGCTGCTGTCGCCACCGTCGACCGGCTTGTCCGGATTGGCGGCGGTGTGAGTGGTGCCCACCGAGTAACCATAGGGAATGCCCGAGTCCGGCAGGTCGTTGCTTTCCATATGGTAGAAGTCGAGGTTCAGGCGGGTGTCGGTGCCCAGGCCGAACGCCAGGGACGGCGCCACGCCCCAACGGTCGTAGTTCACTTCGTCACGGCCAGCGACATTGCTCTCGTGGCTCATCAGGTTGAGGCGGAATGCGGCGTTGTCGAGGAACTGGCGGTTGATGTCGGCGGTGTAGCGCTGGGTCTGGTCGGAGCCCCAAGTGAAGCCACCGTTGGTGAAGTCGCCGAGACGCGCCTTCTTGGTCACCAGGTTGATGCTGCCGCCGGCCGAAGCACGGCCGCCGAAGGAGGAGTTCGGGCCCTTGCTGACTTCGATGGACTCGATGTCGAAGATCTCGCGAGTCTGGGAGCCTGTGTCACGCACGCCGTCGAGGTAGGTATCGCTCTGGGCGTCGAAACCACGAATGAACGGACGGTCGCCCTGGGGGTTGCCACCCTCGCCCGCACCCATGGTGATGCCCGGCACGGTGCGCAGGGCATCCTGCAGGGAAACGGCGGCGGTGTCCTTGAGTACCTGCTGCGGTACCACGGTTACCGAACGCGGCGTGTTCACCAGCGGCGCGGTGTACTTCTGGGAAGAGGCCCGTTCGACCTGGTAGCTGGTGTCCTCGGACTTCTCACCCACCACCGACGTGGCATCCAGGGAGACGACGCCGTCGCTCTCCTTCTTCGTCTCGGCCGCTTGCAGTACGGGCGCGGCGGACATGGCGCCGATGGCCACGCCAATGGCAGACGCCAGCAGGCGTTGAGTCGAGATGGTGGGTTCCACAGCATGACGCGACATCGTTTTCCCTCCCCAGGGATTTCAGAGGCCGCGAAATCTATTTCAAATAATTAACAGCAACAATTGGCATAGATTCTCATTCGCGTCTTTTTTACAACATTTACAAAGTCGCGGCCGAACGCGAAATCGCTCGCCAGCGCCTCGGTTTTACAGGCTGAATGAAAATAAATACTATTCGCCTCCAACTCAGATCACCCGGTATACCGCCATGCTCCTGCACATTCCCGGCATCTTCACGACAGAAGAGGCAACGCGCATCCGCGAGGCCCTGGAGCCGGCAGACTGGGCGGACGGCAAGGCCACGGCGGGGTACCAGTCCGCCAAGGCCAAACAGAATGAGCAGCTGGCCGAAGGCGATCCGCTGGCTCGCGAAATCAGCAGCGCCATGCTGCAACGTCTGTGGAACCACCCCTTGTTCGTATCGGCGGTCCTGCCGAACAAGGTTTATCCGCCACTGTTCAATCGCTACCGGGGCGGCGGCACCTTCGGCTACCACATCGACAACGCCGTGCGCCCGATCAAGGGCAGCCCCGAACAAGTCCGCACCGATGTCTCCGCCACGCTGTTCTTCAGCGAGCCGGACGCCTACGACGGCGGTGACCTGGTGATCCAGGACACCTACGGCGCCCACCGCGTGAAACTGGCCGCCGGCGACCTGGTGATCTACCCCGCCAGCAGCCTGCACCAAGTGGAGCCGGTCACCCGTGGGGAGCGCATCGCCTCGTTCTTCTGGATTCAGAGCATGGTCCGCGAGGACAGCCAGCGGACCCTGCTGTTCGAGATGGACCAGGCCATCCAGAGCCTTGCGCGCGACGTGCCGGACCATCCCGCGCTGGTCCAGCTCACCGGCAACTACCACAACCTCCTGCGCCGCTGGGTCGAGGTCTAGGCATGAGCTTCACCCTGACCCGCACCGAAACCCTCAGCAGTGAAGAGCTTCGTGAACGGCTGGCCAGCGACCCGCGCCAGGCCGCCCGCACCATCCTGGGCGCCGCGCGGGATGGGATGACCGAAGCACAAACGCTGCTCGGCCAGATTCTCCTGGACGGCCAGGGCATCGAGCAGGACGCCGCGCTGGCGCGCACCTGGTTCCAGATCGCCGCCGAGCGTGGAGACGCCATGGCCCGGAACATGCTCGGGCGCTGCCTGGAACAGGGCTGGGGTGGCTCGATCGACCTGCCGGGCGCCGCCTCCCAATTCCGCACGGCTGCCGCCGCAGGACTCGACTGGGGGATGTACAACTACGCGGGCCTGCTGGCCACCGGACGCGGTGTCCAGCGCGACCAGCGCCAGGCACTGGCGCTCTACCTGCGCGCGGCGCAACTGGGCCACGCCAAGTCGATGAACCTCGTGGGGCGCTATTACGAGGAAGGCATCGCTGTGGAGCCCGCCCCCGAGGTCGCCTTTGCCTGGTATCGCCGCTCCGCCGAGGCGGGCGACTTCCGGGGCCAGTTCAGTCTCGCCGCGGTGCTGGCTGCGCAGGGCGAGGTGGATGAAGCCCTCCTCTGGCTGGAGCGCGCATTGGCAGAAGGCAATCTCAACTTCCTGCGCGCCAGTCGCGCCAGCCTGACCGAAGCGCCAGAACCCCGCATCCAGGCGCTGGCCCTGTCCTATTACCAGCGCGCTGCCGAACTGGGCGACGACAGCGACGGCGAAGCGCTGCAGAAATATCTGTTAACAGCGCACCCGTAAACCAAACGTAAAACAGTTTCTTTTGAGAACAACTCTCATCTAGCTTCCCCCGATTCATTCACATGGGGAGAACTCAGATGAGCACCTACACGTCCACGGGCACGCCTCAGCCTTCGGCAAACCTTTCCAGTTCCGCGGTCGGCCTCGCCCTTGCGTCCTGCGCAACCGTCAGCCTCGCTGCGGAAAACCGCCAGGACGAGCAACGTCCGGCTGCACCTTCCGCCATCGAACTGGGCAGCACGGACGTCCGTTCGACCCATGTCGAAGGCTACAAGGTCGATCAGGGCTCCTCACCCAAGTTCACCGCGCCACTGCGTGACACGCCCAAATCCGTGACGGTGATTACCGAAGACCTGATCAAGGAACGCGGCGCCAGCTCGCTCAAGGACGTACTGCGCACGACACCGGGCATCACCCTCGGTGCTGGCGAAGGCGGTACTCCGGTGGGCGATCGCCCCTTCATCCGCGGCTACGAAGCGTCCACCGACATCATGATCGACGGCGTTCGCGACGTCGGCCGCAATGCCCACGAAGCCTTCAACCTGGAGCGCGTGGAAATCATCAAGGGGCCGGGCTCCGCCTACACCGGCAGGGGCGCCACTGGCGGCAGCATCAACCTGGTGAGCAAGGTCGCCCAGACCGAGGACTTCACCGCCGGCAGCCTGACCTTGGGCTCTGACCAGCTGTGGCGCACGACCCTGGACGTCAACCGATACGTCGCCGAGCAAGGCATGGCCTTCCGCCTCAATGCCATGAAGCACGAAGCCGACACGCCCGGCCGCGAAGATGTGGACGTGAAGCGCTGGGGCATTGCGCCGACCATGACCTTCGGCCTGCACACCCCGACGCGCGCCACCTTCAGCTACTACCACCTGGAAACCGAAGACATGTCGGACCTGGGGCACCCAGTGTCCAACATCACTGGCAAACCGGTGAAAGTGGATCGCGACAACTTCTATGGGCTGGTGGACCGCGACTTCAGCAAAACCAGCGCGGACATCGCCAGCATCGTCCTGGAACACGATTTCAGCGAAGCCCTGTCCCTGCGCAACACCACTCGCGGCGGTCGCACCCTGCTCGACTACGTGATGACCCGGCCGAACTTCGGCAGCACCAATACCCCCGCGCAACTGAATGCCGCGATCAACCGCGAGCTCGATGGTGAGGTGATCCGTGATGGCCGTGCGCGCAACAGCGTGACCAAGACCCTGGTCAACCAGACCGACATCTTCGGCGAGTTCTTCACCGCTGGTCTGCAGCACAACTATTCCGCCGGCCTGGAATTCAGCCGCGAGACCATCGACCAGAAGGATCGCTACAACGTCCGGGCCGGCTCCAACGCCGACCTGGAAAGCCCCAATCCCCACGATCCATTCCCGCCGGTGACCCGCGGCACGGGTTCGGTCAGCGAGACCAAGCAGGACGTGCGTGCGGCCTATGTGTTCGACACGCTGAAACTGCACGAGCAGTGGGACCTGAACCTGGGCCTGCGCTATGACGACTACTACGTCACCAACGGCAGCGCCTCCAACTCCAGCGAAATGTTGAATTACCAGGTTGGCCTGGTGTTCAAGCCCTTGCCCAACGGCAGCATCTATCTGACCTACGCGACCAGCTCCAACCCGGCCGGAGAAACGGTCGGACAGGCTGGTGGCGCGGATGGTGCCGCAGGCGGGGCTGCCGTCAACAACCTCGACCCGGAGAAGAACCGCAGCCTGGAACTGGGCACCAAGTGGGACGTGCTCAACGAGCAACTGTCGCTGACCGCGGCGCTGTTCCGCATCGAGAAGACCGATGGGCGCTCCCAGGACCCGGTCACCGGCGATGTCACCCTCTCCGGCGACAGCCGCGTGGACGGATTCGAGCTGGGCGCAACCGGTCGCATCAGCGATGCCTGGCAGGTCTGGGCCGGCTACACCTATCTGGACCCGACCACGCGCAAGTACCGCAGCGGTGATGTGGACTACTCCGGCAACCAGATGAAGTTCATCGCCCCGGAAAGCTTCAGTCTGTGGACGACCTATGCGCTGGATGACAAGTGGACCATCGGTGGCGGTGCCAACTACATGGATGAGCGCTACCTGGACGATGCCAACACCCGCAAGCTGGAGTCCTACTGGCGCTACGACGCGATGCTCGGCTACAAGGTCAACCGCAACCTGGACCTGCAGTTGAACATCCTCAACCTGGCGGACGAGACCATCTACGATGCCTCCCACGTCGGCGTGTTCGCCAACGTCGCACCGGGCCGTTCGGCCGAATTGACCGCCAACTTCAGGTTCTGACCTGTGGCAGGGCAGCTCAGCCCGGGCTGCCCTGCCAGGCCGGCAGACGAAGGTAC
The DNA here is from genome assembly GCF_002003485.1 of Metapseudomonas resinovorans. GTDB lineage: Bacteria > Pseudomonadota > Gammaproteobacteria > Pseudomonadales > Pseudomonadaceae > Metapseudomonas > Metapseudomonas resinovorans_D. Next base: position 139,121 of record NZ_BDMA01000095.1, on the reverse strand, counting down.
ATGCCCAGGCCGGGATCGAGGTTGCGCGCCCAGACCGCCCCACCCTGCAGGACGATCGCGCTGCGGGCGATGCTCAGGCCCAGGCCGAAACCGCCATCTCCCGGACGCGCCTGGTTGAGCCGGGCGAAGGGTTCGAACATCAGTTCCAGCTGTTCTTCGGGTACGCCAGGGCCTTCGTCGCGCAGGTTCAGGCACCAGAAATCGCCTTCGCGCTGTCCGGACAAGGTGATCCGGCCCGTTTCCGGCGAGTGGCGGATGGCATTGCGCAGCATGTTCTCCAGCGCCTTTGCCAGGTCATTGAGGTTGGCCCTGACGGTGCAATCCTCGTCCAGTTCGAAATGCAGGCGCTCCTTCGGCCAGCCCGTCTCGAAGCTGGCATCTTCGGACAGTACGTCCCATAGCGGACGCAGGTGCACCGCCTCCTGGGCGAATCGCGGTCGTTCCGAGTCCAGCCAGGCCAGCTCCAGTGTGTTCTCCACCAGCTGCTGCATCACGCAAACTTCCCGCTCCAGCCGCTGCCGAAGGCTGTCCAGGCTCTCCTCCCGCTCGCTGGCCGCTCGCAGTCGGCTCAATGGTGTACGCAGCTCGTGGGACAGGTCGCTGAGCAGGCGCCGCTGATACGTCACCGTGACTTGCAGGCGCCCGGCCATGTGGTCGAACGCACGCGCCAGCTCGCCCAATTCGTCGCGACGGTTGGCCAGCGGTGCCCCGAGGCGGGCGCTGAGGTCATCGGCACTGAGCGCGTTGGCCTGCTCGCGCAACCGCGCCAACGGTGCGATCAGCAGACGGAAGAGAAGGACGCAGAGCGCCAGCGCGAGAATGACCGGCGCCACCCGGTAGGCGAGGAAATACAGCAGCGGCCGCGGTCCCCAGGGACTGAAACGTTGCGGCAACTGCATCACCAGCTGGCCGTCACCGCTCTTGAAGGGAATGCTGAGGATGCGCGGCTGCGGCGTTTGCCGGCCCATGCCCCAGTGCAGCTGGCGCATGAAGCTCAGGTGCTCGCGCTGGTCGGCGGTCATCACACGGGTGCCCAGGGGAAACAAGTGCGGGTCCAGCACCAGCACCCAGCTGCCCTCGGCAGCCTCCAGTTCAGCCTGCACGGCATCGACCGCGCTCGCTCCGCCCTGGCGCCAAGCCGTCTCGGCACGTTCCGCGTAACCGCTCAGGACGGTCTTCGCCTCATCCGAGAGATAGGAAGTCTGCTCGCCGATGCGCTGCCCCCAGGAAAGGGTCAGGGCGATCATCGCCAGGCAGAAGCCGGCCAGCAGGATCGCCAGCTTCCAGAACAGCGAGTTGCGCCCCGGCATCATTTTTCCCTGCTGGTCATCACGTAGCCCTTGCCCCAGATGGTTTCCAGGCGACTACCGGTGTAGCTCAGACGCTGCAGCTTGCGGCGAATGTGGCTGACGTGCATGTCCAGACTGCGGTCATGCTGCGAGTAGGCCCGGTGCAGCACGTGCTGATAAAGGAAGGCCTTGCTCAGTGCCTCCTCCATGTGCCGCGAGAAAGTCACCAGCAGACGGTATTCGGTCGGCGTGAGTTCGGCCCATTGGCCCGCGTAGGAAACATCCGCGCGGCCTTCGTCGAAATTCAGCTCCAGGCCCTCGCCCGGGGTCTCCGGTTCACCGCGCTCATAGGCCACCCGCCGCAGCACGGCCTCGATGCGCACTTCCATCTCGCCCATGCTGAACGGCTTGGGCAAGTAGTCGTCCGCGCCCTGGCTGAATCCGGCGATGCGGTCCTGTTCCGCCCCCAGCGCGGACATCAGGATCACCGGCACCTTGCATTCGCGACGCAGGTTGGCCAGCACGTCCAGACCATTGCGGCCGGGCAGCAGGATGTCCATGAGGATCAGGTCGAAGTCTTCATCGCGCGCCAGCCCCAGGCCTTCCTCGCCATCCTGGCGGAGGGTGACCTCGAAACCACGGTCTTGCAGATGGTCGTGCAGATGGGCTGCCAGCAGCGGATCGTCCTCGATGGCAAGAATGCGGGCGGGCGTGCGGGGAGTGGTCAACATAGAGTTACCTGCAAATGCTAACTATTGCCTAATGCGAATTCTGACAAAACTGCCGCAAGATTCCCATGCAATTGGTCGCTACACTGCGCGGAAAGCGCTGAGGGAGAGGATGGGCGTGTACAAGGATCTGGGTATCAAGGGCCGCGTGCTCATGCTGACGCTGCTGCCCACCAGCCTGCTGGCACTGGTATTGGGCGGCTATTTCACCTGGGTACAGCAGGCCGACATGCAGGCCCAGTTGCTGCAACGCGGACAGATGATCGCCGAACACCTGGCTCCCCTCGCCGCTCCCGCCCTGATTCGCGGAGACGCCGTGCTGCTGGAGCGCATCGCCGACCACGCGCTGGACCAGGCCGACGTGCGCGCGGTGAGCTTCATCGGTGCCGACCACAAGCGCCTCGCCCATGCCGGACCGCGCATGCTCAACGAGAGCCCCGACGGCGAAGGCAACAACCTTTCGCTGACCAGCAACACCGAGGCCACGCGTTTCCTGCAGCCGGTGTTCGAACGCCATCGGGTGCTTTCCGGCGACAAGACGCCACTGCCCAATGACAACCTGCTGGGTTGGGTCGAACTGGAAATGTCCCACCAGGGCACCTTGCTGCGCGGCTATCGCAGCCTGCTGGCCAGCCTGCTGCTGATCACCACGGGCCTCGGCGTCACCGCCCTGCTGGCCCTGCGCATGAGCCGCGCGATCAACGACCCCCTGAGGCGCATCAAGCAAGGGGTAGCCCTGCTCAAGGAAGGTCGCCTGGAAACCCGCCTGCCCCCACTGGGCAGCCATGAACTGGACGAACTGGCCTCGGGCATCAACCGCATGGCCGAAGCCCTGCAGACCGCCCAGGAAGAGCTGCAGCACAACATCGACCAGGCCACCGAGGACGTGCGCCAGAACCTCGAGACCATCGAGATACAGAACATCGAGCTGGACCTGGCGCGCAAGGAGGCCCTGGAGGCCAGCCGCATCAAGTCCGAGTTCCTCGCCAACATGAGCCACGAGATCCGCACCCCGCTCAATGGCATCCTTGGCTTCACCAACCTGCTGAAAAAAAGCGACCTCACGTCGCGCCAGCAGGATTACCTGGCCACCATCGAGAAATCCGCCGACAGCCTGCTGGGCATCATCAACGAGGTACTCGACTTCTCGAAGATCGAGGCCGGCAAGCTGGTCCTCGAAAACATCCCCTTCAACCTGCGCGACCTGATCCAGGACACGCTCACCATCCTCGCCCCGGCCGCCCACGAGAAGCACCTGGAACTGGTCAGCCTGGTCTACCGCGATACCCCGCTGCACCTGATGGGCGATCCGATGCGCCTCAAGCAGGTGCTGACCAACCTGGTGAGCAATGCCATCAAGTTCACCCGCGAAGGCAGCATTGCCGTGCGCGCCATGCTCGAAGACGACAGCGACGACGAACTGGCGCAATTGCGCATCAGCGTGCAAGACACGGGCATCGGCCTCACCGACGCCGACTTGCGCGCCCTGTTCCAGGCCTTCACCCAGGCGGACAACTCACTCTCCCGACAGGCCGGCGGCACCGGTCTCGGCCTGGTGATCTCCAAGCGCCTGATCGAGCAGATGGGCGGCGAAATCGGCGTCAGCAGTACGCCGGGTGTCGGCTCGGAATTCTGGATCACCCTCAGCCTGCCCAAGTCGCTGGACGAGATGGATAGCGGCGTACAAGCCCAACTGGAAGGCCGTCGCGTGGCCGTCCTGGAACCGCAGGAACTGACGCGCCAGTCGCTGCATCACCAGTTGGAAGATTGCGGCCTGGAAGTGCTGGACTATCCGAGCATCGGCACCCTGGTGGATGACGTCGCCGCGCGCCGCCTGAGCAAACGTCCGATCGGCCTCGCCGTGATCGGCGCCGATGTCCAGGCGCTTTCGCCGGAGCAACTCAGCCAGCGGGTATGGGACCTTGAACAACTTGGCTGCAAGAGCCTGGTGCTCTGCCCCACCACCGAACAGGCGCTCTACCACCGCGCCCTGCCCGAAGCCCATAGCCAGTTGCAGGCCAAGCCTACCTGCACACTCAAGCTGCAACAGGCCCTGAGCGGCCTGGTCAGCCCCCGTCAAACGCGCGTCGAGCCACCGCAACCGAACAACAGCCGGGCGCCGCGCCTGCTCTGCGTCGACGACAATCCCGCCAACCTGCTGCTGGTGCAGACCCTGCTGACGGACATGGGCGCCGCGGTGCGCGCGGTCGACAGCGGCTTCGACGCCATCGAAGCCGTGCAACGTGAGCGCTTCGACCTGATCTTGATGGATGTGCAAATGCCCGGCATGGACGGCACCCAGGCCACCGAAGCGATCCGCCGCTGGGAAAGCGACCAGCGCATCGACCCGGTGCCCATCGTCGCCCTCACCGCCCACGCCCTGGCCAACGAAAAGCGTGCCCTGCTCCAGGGCGGCATGGACGACTACCTGACCAAGCCCATTGGCGAACGCCAGTTGGCCCAGGTCGTGCTCAAGTGGACCGGCCTCAGCCTCGGTAGCCAGCCTGCGCAGCGCCAGGGCCGCGAAGACCGGGTCCATGATGGCCTGGAAGTGCTGGACCCGGAGGAAGGACTGCGCCTGGCCGCCGGCAAGGCGGACCTGGCCGCGGACATGCTGTCCATGTTGCTGGCCTCACTCGACGCCGACCGCGAAGCCATTCAGCTTGCCGCCCGCAGCGGCGACCGCACCACCCTGCTGGAACGCGTCCACCGTCTGCACGGCGCCACCCGCTACTGTGGCGTGCCGCAACTGCGCGCCGCCTGCCAGCGCAGCGAAACCCTGCTCAAACAGAACGACCCCAGCGCCCCGCAAGCGCTGGAGGAACTGGACGCGGCCATCACGCGCCTGGCCGAGGTGGCGCGAATGGAGGCCTGACCCACAGCAACGTGCAGTGGCCAGACGCCAGCTATGCTGCTGGGCAACCAAGGAGATCCCATGCGCACCATTCTGTTCAGCAGCCAGGCCTATGACCGCGAGAGCTTCCTCGGCGCCAGTCCCAACTTCGAGCTGCACTTCCAGCAGACGCGGCTGACCCTCGACACCACTGCGCTGGCCAATGGTTTCGACGTGGTCTGCGCCTTCATCAACGACGACTTGTCCGCGCCCGTGCTGGAGCGCCTGGCCAGTGGCGGCACGCGGCTGATCGCCCTGCGCTCGGCCGGTTACAACCATGTGGACCTGGCCGCCGCCAAGCGCCTAGGCCTAACCGTGGTGCGGGTACCGGCCTATTCGCCGCATGCGGTAGCCGAGCACGCAGTGGCACTGATCCTGGCGCTCAATCGGCGCCTGCACCGTGCCTACAACCGCACCCGCGAAGGCGACTTCACCCTTCACGGGCTGACCGGTTTCGACCTGGTCGGCAAGACTGTCGGCGTGGTCGGCACCGGCCAGATCGGCGCCACCTTCGCGCGCATCATGGCCGGCTTCGGCTGCGGCCTGCTGGCCTTCGATCCGCAGCGCAATCCCAGCGTCGAAGCGATGGGCGCGGTCTATGTCGAACTGCCAGAATTGCTGGCCGACAGCGACATCATCAGCCTGCATTGCCCGCTCAACGACGCCACCCGGCATCTGGTAAACGCCCATAGCCTGGAGCAGATGAAACGCGGCGCCATGCTGATCAATACGGGACGCGGAGCCCTGGTGGATACGCCCGCGCTGATCGACGCGCTGAAATCCGGCCAGCTCGGCTACCTGGGCCTGGATGTCTATGAAGAAGAAGCCAACCTGTTCTTCGAGGACCGTTCCGACCTGCCCCTGCAGGACGACGTGCTGGCACGGCTGCTCACCTTCCCCAACGTGATCATCACCGCCCACCAGGCCTTCCTGACCCGCGAAGCCCTCTCCGCCATCGCCCGCACCACCCTGGACAACATCCTCGCCTGGGCCGCCGGACGGCCGTGCAATCAGGTGGACGCCTAGGCCGTGTTAGCATGCGCGGCGCTTCCGGAGGACCTATGGCCGAACACGATTTCCGATACAACCTGCTCAACCCCGCCCACACCCTGAACGAGTGCCGCGCCCTCTCCCCGGGCCTCTACCAGGTCACGGGTACCGGCGGCTCGATCAAGACCGGCGACACCCTGCTGGTGACCCTCAAGGGCAGCCGCGACCTCAGCATGCGCCTGACCGTGGACAAGGTCCGCCACCTGATCAATCCGCCCGGCCAATGGCTGGCGGTGGCCAAGGGCCCGGTCTTCAAGGAACTCTCGATTCACAACTGGCAAGTGGACTGCGACGCCTGCGGCGCGCACCTGGACTTCGAATTCGCTGTCGACGGCGGCCTCGGCAAACAGGCCCAGGCACCTGCGGCCGAAGCGCGTATCGCGGAGCTGGGCTGGCGCAGCCAGGCTGGCAAGCATTACTGCCCGAACTGCCGTCAGGAGGACACTCAATGACCCGAAAAGCCCTGCTGCTGACCGCGGTGGCCGTTGCCCTCACCGGCTGCGCCACCGATCGTCCGCAACTGGAAACCGGCACGACCTATCAGGTGGAGTGGATCGGAGAACGCCCGCTGATCGACCGCAGCCACCTGACCATCACCCTGGGTGACGACAACCGTGCCTACGGCAACGCTGGCTGCAACCACTGGTTCGCGTCCTACACCCTGGAAGGCGACAAACTCACCTTCGGCACCCCCGGCAGCACCCGCAAGATGTGCGCCCCGGCGCTGATGGAGCAGGAGCAGCGCTTCCTCGACTCCCTCGGCAAGGTGCAACGCTGGGACATCTCCCCCATCGACCAGCTGCGCCTGTGGCCCGCCGAAGGCAAGCCGATCCGGCTTTGGCCGGTGGAAGGCTGATCATCGCCTCCTATTCGATCCTATCGATGTAGGGGCGAATTCATTCGCCAAGCAGGCCGAAGGTCTGCCCCTCCAAGCCATATGGGGCAGCTTTGCTGCCCTTGGCGAATGAATTCGCCCCTACAGTAAAAGCAGGTCGTGCCTTAAAAGAGATTCAACTGCTCGACCGCGCCACGCAGATCCTGCAGCCTCACTCCCACCCCGATCAGGCGCACCGGCTTGTCACCACGGGCAAATGCCGTGCTGAGCAGTTGCCGATAGCTGTCCAGATCTCGACGGGCACCGGACTGTTCGAGGGTGGTCTGGGTGAAATCGTGGAATTTCAGTTTCACGAAGGGCTTATCCGGCTTGTAGCTGGCATCCAGCCGGGCCATGCGACCCCGCAGTTCGTCCAGCAAGGCGGGTAGCTGTTCCAGGCAGGCGTCCAGATTCGGCAAGTCCTGGTCGTAGGTGTTTTCCACACTGATGGACTGTCGGCGGCTGTCCACCTGCACGATGCGGTCGTCCTGGCCACGGGCCAGGTTGTAGAGGCGCTCACCGAAGCTGCCGAACTCCCGCGCCAGCGCCAGCTTGTTCCAGTCACGCAGGTCCGCGCAGGTGCGTACCCCCAGGCGCGCGAGCTTCTCTGCCGTCACCTTGCCGACCCCATGCAACTTGTTGACCGGCAGCGCAGCGACGAACTCGTCAACCTGGTCCGGCGTGACCACGAAGAGGCCATCCGGCTTGCGCCAGTCACTGGCGATCTTGGCGATGAACTTGTTGGGCGCAACGCCAGCAGACACCGTGATATGCAGTTCCGCTGCCACTCGCCGGCGAATTTCCTGGGCGATGCGCGTGGCGCTGCCATTGAAATGCGGGCTGTCGGAGACATCCAGGTAGGCTTCGTCCAGGGACAACGGCTCAATGATCTCGGTGTAGTCGCGAAAAATCTGATGGATCTGTCGCGACACCGATTTATAGACATCCATCCGTGGCCGGACGATGTTCAGGTCCGGGCACAGCTTGACCGCCGTACGCATCGGCATGGCCGAGCGTATCCCATAGGCACGGGCGTCGTAGTTGCAGGTGGCCACGACCCCGCGTTTGTCCGGGGAGCCGCCGACGGCCAGGGGTTTACCCGCCAATGCAGGGTCATCGCGCATTTCGATCGCGGCATAAAAGCAGTCGCAGTCAATGTGGATGATTTTTCTTTGCGACATAAAGAGCTGTCTTTCCTAAGCATTGCGGAAAAAGATCGAATCTTTACCCGCTTTGATACCCGCTTTTCCAACGCTGTATGCGCAGTTGCTCGGACTGAATAGGCGCTTACCAGTCTCCCCGACGGACGATCATCCGCAAGGGCAGTCCGCCACGGCGAGCACGCTCACTCCGCCCAGGCTGGTAGAAAACGACTGAGGAGACGTGGTGCCATGAAACATGGACGTATGCACCTGATCAACTGGCTGCTTCACGCACTCGATAAAATACTATCCACGGAGCGGGTCAGCGCCTTCTTTGGCGCCCTAATAGACGGCGGGTTTGCCGTTTGGGCAACCTACAGGCCCCCACAACCTGGATGCAAAAGCGGTCGACAGACACAGAAAACCGGCCGTAGCTGAAGCCGACCGCACGCACCAACAGACTCTGTTCAATACGAGCCAGCTGATCCTGGTGGAGATCTCGACTGCCTGGAAGGTGTATGCGGGCGGCCTTTTAGAGCTCCTAGACGAGTATCCATACATATGCACTTGTCCGGTTGGAGCCAACACTTTCCTTATCTATGGTTCTGCCCCCGCCTGCCTTGCTCAATTTTCCCAGAGATCTCAGAACTCATCGTCCGAGTCTACATGCGCGCCAAAGGCTTGACTTCCATGATGGAGGGAGATGAACAGAGCAGATACCGAAAAAGCCCACGAGCTCGGTAGCGCGGAGCTTCGGCAGCTGCAAGAACGCCGGATTTCTTGCCGGAGTGCGGTAAGATCTGGAGCAGTTTCTACTGTGATGGGCAGGTTTTCTTTGATAATGATAAACCGCTCAAGGCAGGCCGCACGCAAGCGTCTGCCTCTAACTAGTAGCGAGTACAATACGCGCCGCCGATTGCCGAAGGGCCTAAAGACTCACGGAGCATAAAACACAATGTCGTCCTTTGCCCAAAAGGCTTTTTCACTAAAACCACAGCACCTTGACCACCCAAAATACAGACCAGATATTGATGGCTTGCGCGCGATAGCAGTGTGGTCGGTCGTTATATTCCACGCTTTTCCTTCGCTCCTACCTGGCGGATTTATCGGTGTTGATGTTTTCTTTGTAATCTCCGGGTACTTAATTTCAACAATTATATATGGCGATCTAGAGGGGAAAAAATTCAGATTTTCAGTTTTTTACTCACGCCGCATCAATCGAATATTCCCGGCACTCCTACTGATATTAGCAACCTGTTATGCGTTCGGATGGTTTTCTCTTTTTGCAAGTGAATACAAAGAACTGGGAAAACACATAGCCGGCGGCGCATCCTTTCTATCAAACTTCGTTTTATGGAACGAAAGCGGATATTTCGACACAACGGCAGATATTAAGCCCTTACTTCACCTTTGGTCGCTTGGCATAGAAGAGCAGTTCTATATCACCTGGCCAGTTATTCTATGGGTAACTTGGAAGCTAAGACTAAATTTGCTAACCATTACGCTGCTTGGTCTCAGCACGTCGTTTTTTTTGAATGTACAAGGATTGCAGATAGACCCGACAGCAACGTTTTATCTACCGCAAGCACGGGCTTGGGAATTGCTAGCAGGATCAGCACTTGCCTACACGACTATGCACCGTGGTAAGAAGCACAATGCCATAAGTGAAAAACTTGGTACGCTCATCAAATCAATTGCGAGAAGGGCAGGATTCACCGATAGCGAGGCGGTGCTGCGCAACGCGCAGTCAGTCTTGGGAGTTACCCTGCTTGCCGTCGGCGGCATTATGATCTCTAAAGAAGCTTTTCCAGGGTGGTGGGCACTAATACCTTGTGCTGGCGCAATCCTCATAATTTTTGCAGGACCCCAGGCATGGATCAACAAGCACGTCCTGTCGAGCAAATTGTTTGTCTTCTTTGGACTGATCAGTTTTCCACTTTATCTATGGCACTGGCCTTTAATTTCTTTCGCCCGAATCATCGAGAGCGGGACACCTGCGCCAGAGGTAAGACTCGCGGCTGTCGTGCTAGCTATAGCATTGGGTTGGGCGACCTATCGACTGATTGAAACTCCTTTGCGAAGAGTTAAATCCAGTTTTAAACCAGTCGCACTCACTGCAATCATGGCAACTCTCGGTTGCGTAGGCTTCATGACCTACCAAGAAAACGGCTTGGCTTGGCGACAAAACATTAAGGAAAGCCAACTCATATCCGAACAGTTCGTTTCAACAACCGGATGGAAGTACACAAAAAACGAGCTTTGCCTAACTCGATATAAATTTGAAGAATCCAAGAAATATCCGTGGTGGTTCTGCATTACTAACAAAGACCAAAATCCTACCGTAGTTTTACTGGGAAACTCTTACGCAAATCATCTGTACCCAGGAATCGTTCACGCATATCCCAACGAATCTGTCCTATCAATAGGAGCTTGCGACCCCGCATATGTCGGCGGACCTGCCAACACTGGCGACCCCTGCGCGCTAGATTGGCCAAAGCATCAAGCGGAATTCATAGACTCCATAATAAAAAACTCAAGATCAGTCAAAGTAGTAATTATCGACGGCCTGATCTCCTTCAAACCAAAAGAATACACAGACCAGCAATATGCAGAAAACCTAAAACAACGCATTTCCTACATGCAAGACCTAGGCATAAAAATTGTAATATTCGCCCCACACATCAAAACAAATTACGACATCAAGGGATGTTTTTCCAGGCCGCTCAAATCACCTGAAAAAGACTGCATCATTACCGCAGTAGAGCGCAAAAAACTATTTAATGAATTCACCCCCTTAATGCGCGAAATTGGAGAATCATTCGACAACGTATTATTCTTTGACCAGAACGATACATTTTGCTCGAATAATGGCTGCTCTATGATAATTGACGGCATGCCAGCGTTTAGAGATGAGTATTACCATTTCACAGAGTATGCCAGCGACGCGGTTGGAAAAAACTTCAGTGTCTGGGCCAAAGGAAATGGATTGAACCTTAAATAGGAGCGACAGCCGCCCGAATGGGAGTTAGGTCCTGTACGAAAAGTCGGTGCAGGTAGCATTGCCGCCATGGCTGGGGGCCAGCGTAGCAAGGCGCTGCGAAATCCCGGACGCGGCGTGGGGCGGTGATCAAGAATCGGTTCCCCCGGAACAGAAGATGGAGCCAGGTGCTCAACGGCATCTAACAGTTCCTCTGCTCTGGGGCAGCTCGCCAGCGAACCCCGGCGAATCCATTTTCCGCACAGCCCACAGGCCTCACTACCCTAACGAACGCAAAAAATCATTGCAGACGCGGCGCGCAGTCAATGTGGATGATCTTTCGTTGCGGCATGGCGGGTTGGTGACGCGCAGAGGGTTCAGGTAACCGGCGATGATACAGCAGCCGGCACTCCCTCCGGCCGCTCTAGCGCAGTAGTAAGCCAGCCTTCGCGAACATCGCGATTTGCTAAATATTTGAGGGAAAAAGAATTTTTCTGAGAAATCGTTTGACAGCCCTTCGCAGAACTGTAGAATTGCTGCCGCGGGATGGAGCAGTCTGGTAGCTCGTCGGGCTCATAACCCGAAGGTCGTTGGTTCAAATCCAGCTCCCGCAACCAACATTAGAAAAAGGCCACTCTTCGGAGTGGCCTTTTTCGTTTGGGCTCGAATTAAGTATTTGATTTAAAAAGCAGAAATCGTTTGACAGCCCCCCGCCAATCTGTAGAATTGCCGGCGCGGGATGGAGCAGTCTGGTAGCTCGTCGGGCTCATAACCCGAAGGTCGTTGGTTCAAATCCAGCTCCCGCAACCAACATAAGGAAAAGGCCACTCTTCGGAGTGGCCTTTTTCGTTTCCGCCTCCCCCTCCGTCCGTCCAGGCTGTTCGTCAGCCGCCCGACCGGACAAGACCCGGCCTCTATACTTCAAGCGCACCCATCCACCAGATGGAGGTTGGCCATGGCCGACTACTGCGCCTCCAGCGAGGAAGTCGAATACCTCAACCGCGCCCTGCGTACGGTGAGCGGCTGCAATCGCGCCCTGTTGCGTGCCGAGGACCCGTGCTTCCTGTTCAAGGAAATCTGCCGCGTGGTGGTGGAAGAAGGTGGCTACCGCATGGCCTGGGTCGGCCGCGCCGAACATGATGAAGCGCAAACGGTAACCCCCCTGGCCCACGTCGGGCTCGACCGCGCCTATATCGATTCGCTGAACATCACCTGGTCCGACAGCGAACGTGGACACGGCACCACCGGCACCGCCATTCGCACCGGCAGACCGAACATCACGCGCGATATCCTCACCGACCCCAGGCTCAGCCCCTGGCGGGAAAGCGCCGTCACCCACGGCATCGCCTCGATTCTCTCCCTGCCCCTGCGGGTGGACGGCCAGATCTTCGGCGCCCTGGCCATCTGTGCCAAGGAGCCCGATGCCTTTGGCGAGCGCGAACTGGAACTGCTCAGCGAAGCAGCCGATGACATGGCTTTCGGCCTTCAGGCCCTGCGCAGCAAGGCCCGCCGCCGCCAGGCCGAACTCCAGGTGGAAGCCCTGAATCGAGCCCTGGCCACTCGCGTGGCGGTCAACCATGCGGTGATCCACGCGACCAGCGAAATCCCTCTACTGGCAGATATATGCCGGGTCCTGGTGGATGAATGCGGTTACTGCCAGGCCTGGGTCGATTACCGCCAGGACGATACGGCGCATCCTTACAAGGTGATGGCCTGCCACGCCGCCAATGGCATCTGCCAGGGCTGGGGCGCCGGCAGTCATGACCGGAACTTCCACGGCGAACTGGAGCAGGCGCTGCTCGCCGGTCATCCGCTGGTGATGCGCGACCTGCTCGGCGACTCCGCAGCTCCCTTGCACGAAGAAGCCGTCGAACTGGGCTTCTCCGGTGCCCTGGCACTCCCCCTGCACGTGGAAGGAAACCTCATCGGCATGCTGGTGATCATGGCCACCAGCGCCGATGCGTTCGATGAAAAGGAAGTGGAATTGCTGCTGGCCATGGCCAACGACCTGGGTTTCGGCATCGCTACATTACGCACCCGGTCTCGCGCCCTGGAAGCCGAAGCGACCATTCGCAGGATGGCCTATGAAGATGCGCTGACCGGCCTGCCCAACCGGGTTCGCCTGCACGAGCTGCTGGATAGCGCCATCGCCACCGCCCGCCAGGAACGCCGCCCGCTCGGCCTGCTGCACCTGGAAATCGCCCGCAACCAGGAGATCAACGAAACCCTCGGCTACCGCGAAGGCGACCGCCTGCAGATCGAGATCGCCTCCCGCCTGAAGCAGGTGGTAGGGGCGGAACGTACCGTGGCCAGGATGGGCGAGTGCGAATTCGCCGTGCTCATGCCCAACAGCGGCGCCGAGCACGCCTCACAACTGGCCAAGCAGATTCTCACCGCACTGTACGATCCGGTGGAGCTTTCCGGGCTCTACCTGGAAGCCCGCGCCAGCATCGGCATTGCACTCTACCCCGGCCACGGCACGGCACCGGAAGCGCTGATCCGCCGCTCCGGCAGCGCCATGGAGCAGGCCAAGCGGTCCAATGCCGGTTTTGCAGTGTTCCAGGGTGGACTCGACCAGGAATGCGCCCAGCACCTGACGTTGATGGGCGACCTGCGCCGCGCCATCGACCGCAACGAATTGCTGCTCTACTACCAACCCAAAGTGGATATCGCCAGCAATCGCGTTTGCGGCACCGAGGCCCTGGTGCGCTGGCGCCATCCGCAGCACGGCATGCTGCCCCCGGACGAGTTCGTCCGCCTGGCGGAGAACACCGGGCTGATCACCCCGCTGACCCTCTGGGTGCTGGATACCGCCCTTGGCCAGCGTTACGCCTGGCATGAAGAGGGTGATGAACGCCCCATCTCTGTCAATCTCTCTGCCCACGACCTGCGCGACCCGCGCCTGCTGGAGCGTATTCAGGGCTCTTTCGCCACCTGGGGAGCCAAACCCCACTGGATCGAGTTCGAGCTGACCGAAAGCGCACTGATGGAAGACCCGGTTGCCTCGATGCAGACCCTCAGCGCACTCAAGGAACTGGACGCCCACCTGACCATCGATGATTTCGGCACCGGTTACTCTTCCCTTGCGTATCTACAGAGGTTGCCGGTGGATTCGCTGAAAATCGACCAGTCCTTCGTGAGCGCCATGACCAGCAACGATGGCTCGGCGAAGATCGTTCGCTCCATCATCGAACTGGCCCATAACCTGGATCTGACGGTGGTCGCCGAGGGGGTCGAAGACCAGTTGACCCTCACCCAGCTCGGCCAATACGGCTGCGATATCGCCCAGGGCTACAAGATCAGCCAGCCGATCCCCGCCGATCAATTCCGCGATTGGGAGACCCGCTCGGTCTGGCATTGACCGGCGGGGCCTCCGGCCGCGACAAATTGCCGCTCGCCACCTGCCTCCCTCGACTCCCCGCTACAGCCGCTTCCCCGCACTCGCCTAGACTTGGCGCTTATCCGGCCGTTCCCCGTGCTTCCGCATGGCCGTGACGGCGAAGAAAAAAGTTCTGCCAGGCACTTGGAACTTGCCGTCGGCGCCCACACACAGTGGCGCACATTGCCTCGAGGTGCTTGATGCGCGCCAACACTCCGCCAGCGGATAACCCGGCCAACGGCCAACTCAATGAAGAATCCGCCCCGCTCCGCTGGCTGGACAGCCTTACGGCTTACCGGCAGTGGATCGTCATCGCCTTCACCCTGCTGGTCTTCGTCCTCGGTCTGCTGGCCTGCTGGCACCTGCTGCGGGAACTCGATCCCGATGCACTGCGCGCCGCCATCCATGACGTCCCCGGCAGCAGCCTGCTGCTGGCCTTGGGCGCCACCGCGGTCAGCTTCATCGCCTACGTCGGCTACGAGTGGTCTGGCTGCCGCTTCGCCGGCGTGCACCTGCCCTTGCCGCGCATGGCCCTCGGCAGCTTCTGCGCTTCGGGGGTCGGCAATGCCGTCGGCCTGTCCATGCTCACCGGCGGGTCGGTGCGCTTTCGCCTCTACGGACGCAATAACCTGGGTGCCGGCGACATCGCCCGCATCACGTTGTTCGCCAGCCTGGCCCTGGGCTCGGCACTGCCGCCGCTGGCCGCCCTTGCCGCATTGAGCGCCCCGGCTGCCGCCTCCATTGCCCTCGGCTTGCCGGAAAGCCTGGTGATCATCCTTGCAGTAGGCGTCTTGCTGGCCGGTGGCGGGCTCATTCTCTGGATTTCGCGCCAGCGTGCAGCCGAGCCGCCAGTGCCAGGCTGCATCGACCTGCCCCTGGGCAACCGCAGCGTGCGACTGCCGGGCCTGCGCCTGTCGGCACTGCAACTGCTGATCACCGTGGTGGACGTCTGTGCCGCGGCCTGCGTGCTCTATGTCCTGCTGCCGGAAGCACCGCCCCTCGGCGCCTTCCTGCTGGTCTACATGCTGGCCCTGGCCGCAGGCGTGCTCAGCCATGTACCCGGTGGCGTTGGCGTATTCGAGGCCGTGTTGCTGGCGGCCTTCGCCGGCCAGCTGGGGGCCGCGCCGCTGGCGGCCGCACTGCTCCTCTACCGCCTGGTCTACGTCGGCCTGCCACTGGTGCTGGCCTGCCTGTTGCTGCTCGCCAACGAAGCCCAGCGCCTGTTCCCCGCCGGTCGCCAGGCCCTGCGCGCCGCCTCCGGCCTCGCCGCGCCGGTGCTGTCGCTGCTGGTGTTCCTCAGCGGCGTCGTACTGCTGTTCTCCGGCGTCACTCCGGCTGCCGATGTCCGCCTTGAGCACCTGAGCTTTCTCATTCCCCACCGCCTGATCGATGCCTCGCACCTGGTCGCCAGTCTTGTCGGCGTGCTCTGCCTGCTGCTGGCCCACGGCCTGCGTCATCGCCTGTCGGCGGCCTGGGCGCTGACCGTGGTGCTGCTGCTCGCGGGTGCCGGGATGTCCTTGCTCAAGGGCTTCGACTGGGAAGAGTCGAGCCTGCTGACCATGACGGCCGTGCTGCTGGCCATCTTCCGTGCTGCCTTCTACCGCCCCAGCCGCCTGCTGGAGATGCCCTTCTCGCCGCTCAACCTGGCGGCCAGTGCCTGCGTGCTGCTGGCGGCGATCTGGGTGATGTTCTTCGCCTTCCAGGACGTGCCCTACAGCCATGAGCTCTGGTGGCAGTTCGAGGTGGATGGCGATGCGCCCCGCGCACTGCGCGCCTCCCTGGCCAGCGGCATCCTGCTCGCCGGTATCGCGTTGGCCTGGCTGCTACGCCCGGTGCCGCCGACCATCCACGAGCCGACTGACGACGAGCTGCAGCGCGCCTCCGCGGTAATCCGTGCCTCCGATCAGCCCGACGGCGGCCTGGTGCTGACCGGCGACAAGGCGCTGCTGTTCCATCCGCAGGGCGACGCGTTCCTCATGTATGCCCGGCGTGGCCGCAGCCTGGTGGCCCTGTTCGACCCCATTGGCCCGGCCTATCGACGCGCCGAACTGATCTGGCAGTTCCGCGATCTGTGCGACCACCATCATGCGCGGCCGGTGTTCTACCAGGTGCGTGCGGAAAACCTGCCCTATTACATGGACATTGGCCTATCGGCCCTGAAGCTGGGCGAGGAAGCCCGCGTCGACCTGACCCGCTTCGATCTGGACGCCAAGAACAAGGCCATGAAGGACCTGCGCTACACCCTGAGTCGTGGCCAGCGCGACGGCCTCAACCTGCAGATCTATGAAGCCGGCACCGCACCGCTGGACCAGCTGCAGGCCATTTCCGAAGCCTGGATGCAGGGCAAGCAGGCACGGGAGAAAGGTTTCTCCCTCGGCCGCTTCGACCCGGACTACCTCAACCATTTCCGCATCGCCACCATCCAGTTCGAGGGCAAGCCGGTGGCCTTCGCGAACCTCCTGGAAACCGAAGGCAACGTCCTTTCCAGCATCGACTTGATGCGCGTCCACCCCCACGCGCCGAAGCTGACCATGGAGTTCCTCATGCTCAGCCTGCTACTGCACTACAAGGAGCGCGGCCATGCCCGCTTCAGCCTGGGCATGGTGCCGCTGGCCGGCCTGCAGCCGCGTCGCGGCGCGCCCCTGACCCAGCGCCTCGGCGCGCTCATTTTCCGCCGTGGCGAGCAGTTCTATAACTTCCAGGGCCTGCGCCGCTTCAAGGAAAAGTTCCAGCCCGACTGGGAGCCGCGCTACATGGCCGTGCCCGCCGGCCTCGACCCACTGGTGGCGCTGGCGGATACCGCAGCCCTGATCGCCGGCGGTTTCACAGGCCTGGTAAAACGCTGAGGTGCTCATGCTCAAACGCAACTGGCGGCGCCTGCTGCTCATCCTGATCCTCATCCTGGTCGGCGCCGCCCTGTTGGTCTGGAGCCGCCCGGCGCCTCAGGCGCGGCTGGATCACCCGAAATCGCCGGATGGCAGCGCCATGACCCTGGCCAGTCCGGCTGGCGCCGTGCAGCACCGCGTGCTGTTGCTTGCCCGCGGCGACCAACGCCTGGCCGACGCTGACCTGCTGGCGCTGGCCCGCAGCGGCAATGCCCGCCTGCTGCAACTGGACCTGCCTGAAAAGGATTGCACGGCGCAGCAGCAACGCCTGCAGCTGGCCCGTGACACCCTCGGCGGCGAGCCTGGGCTGGTGGCCGGCATCGGCCCGGGCGCGTCCTTTGCGTGGCGCTGGCTGGCCAGCCAGGGCGACGACAACGCCCGGGCCGTGTCCATCGACTTCAGCCTGGACACCCCGGACTGCCCCGCCGCCCTGCCGCAACGGGCTCCCCACGGCCACTGGATAGCGGCGTGGAACGACAACCCGGACGACCCCAGCGCCGCATTCGCGCGCAACCAGGCCAACGCCGAAACCCTGATCAGCGACTACGACACCAGCCTCGTGCAACTGCTCCAGCAGCGCCTCGCCAACCTGCTGCAGGGCCAGGGCGAGCCTCTGCCAGTGGTGGAAGTGCCGGCGGCCAAACCCGTCGAAACCGTCACCCTGTTCTATTCCGGTGACGGCGGCTGGCGTGATCTGGACCGCGCCGTGGCGGACGAGATGGCCAAGCGTGAGCATCCAGTGGTCGGCATCGACGCGCTGCGCTACTTCTGGCAGCACAAGAGTCCTGAACAGGGTGCCGCCGATCTCAGTCGGCTGATGAAGCAGTACCGTGAAAAGTGGGGCGCCAAGCGCTTCGTGCTGGCCGGCTACTCCTTTGGCGCCGACGTGCTGCCCGCCTTCTACAACCGACTGCCCAAGGCCGACCAGGACCAGGTGGACGCGATCCTGCTGCTGGCTCTCGCGCGTAGCGGCAGCTTCGAAATCGAAGTGCAGGGCTGGCTTGGCAAGGCCGGCCAGGAAGCCGCCACCGGCCCCGAACTGGCCAGACTGCCGTCCACCAAGGTGCTGTGCGTGTTCGGCAAGGAAGAAGCCAACGAAAGCGGCTGCACCCAACCGGGGGCCGTCGGGGAAAACCTGGAGCTGCCGGGAGGCCACCATTACGACGAGAACTATCCGGCATTGGCAGAGAAACTGCTGGCAGCAGTGGAGAAACGGCAGGTATCGCTGGCAAGGGATTGATCTGCGTTCAGATTCGCTTAAGACAAAGCGGCTATCCTCTCCGGCCGTTTCGATAACGAGAAAGAGGAACCCTGATGAGTCTCAAGAACGCACCTGCCCGCTACGGGAGCCTGTCCATCGCCCTGCACTGGCTGATGCTTGTCCTGATTGCAGCCGTTTATGCCTGCATTGAGCTGAAGGGCAACTTCCCCAAAGGCAGCGAAACTCGCGAACTGCTCAAGCACTGGCATTTCATGCTCGGCCTGGCCGTGTTCTTCCTGGTTGGGCTGCGCCTGATCGGGCGGATGATGTCGCCAACTCCGGCCATCCAGCCCGCGCCGGCAAGCTGGCAGAACGCCCTCGCCAAGTTCATGCACCTGGCGCTCTACGCGCTGATGATCGGCGCGCCCCTGGCCGGCTGGCTGATTCTCAGCGCTGCCGGTAAGCCCATCCCCTTCTTCGGCCTTGAACTGCCCGCGCTGATCGGCCCGAACAAGGAATTGGCCGGCCAGATCAAGGAACTCCACGAGCTGGCTGGCACCGCGGGTTACTGGCTCATTGGCCTGCATGCGGTGGCCGCGCTGTTCCACCACTACGTGAGCCGGGACAACACCCTGGTGCGGATGCTGCCGGGGCGTAACTGACCCCTCGTGAAATCGGACGTAGGGTGCCGAAATCCGCCTCGTGGGGCGTTGCAGACCTGTAGCGCCCCCTCAAATCTCTACCTGCGTTCCCAACTCGATCACCCGATTCAGCGGCAGGTTGAAGTACTTCAGGTTGCTGTTGGCGTTCTTCAGCAGGAAGGCGAACAAGGCCTCCCGCCAACGCGCCATGCCGATGCGTTTGGTGGGGATCACCGTCTCGCGGCTGAGGAAGTAGGTGGTGCTCATCGGGCTGAAATTCAGTTCATTGAGGTGGCAGAGCTTGAGCGCCGCCGGTACGTCCGGCTCCTCGATGAAACCGAAGTGCAGGATCACCCGGAAGAAACCATCGCCGTAGGCATCCACTTCGAAGCGCCGATCCGGTGCCACCCGTGGCGTGTCCTCGCTGATCACCGTTAGCAACACCACCTGCTCATGCAGTACCTGGTTGTGCAACAGGTTGTGCAACAGCGCGTGGGGCACGGCGTCCGTCCGCGCGGTGAGGAACACGGCAGTGCCCTGCACCCGATGCGGCGGCTGCGAACGGATGCTGGCGATGAACAGCGGCAATGGCAGCGCGGATTCGTCCAGGCGGTCGACCACGATCTGCTTGCCGCGCTTCCAGGTCGTCATCAGGACGAACAACGCGGTACCGGCGATAACCGGGAATGCGCCACCCTGGACGATCTTTGGCACGTTGGCGGCGAAGAACAGGCTGTCGACGAAGAGGAAGCCCAGCAGCACCGGAACCGCCAGCCACCAGGGCGTTTTCCACAGCAGCAGCATTACGACCGACACCAGCAACGTCGTGATAAACATGGTGCCCGTCACCGCCACGCCGTAGGCCGAGGCCAGCGCCCCGGACGATTCGAAGCCCAGCACCAGCAACACCACGCCCACCATCAACGACCAATTCACCGCGCCGATATAGATCTGCCCCTGCTCCCGCTGCGACGTGTGCTGCACGAACATGCGCGGGATGTAGCCGAGTTGCATGGCCTGATGGGTCAGAGAGAAAGCACCGGAAATCACCGCTTGGGACGCGATCACGGTCGCCAGGGTGGACAGCAGGACCATGGGCAGCAGCGTCCAGCCCGGCGCCAGCAGATAGAAGGGGTTACGCGCAGCGGACGCATCGCCCAGGATCGCCGCGCCCTGACCGAAGTAGTTCAGCACCAGCCCCGGCAGCACCAGGAAGAACCAGGCTCGGGCGATGGGCTTGCGGCCGAAATGTCCCATGTCGGCGTAAAGGGCCTCGGCACCAGTCAGCGCCAGCACCACCGCCCCGAGGATGGCCACGCCTACGTGCGGGTGAGTCATGAAGAAGTGCACGCACCAGTACGGGTTGAGCGCCTTCAATACCTCCGGCTGCTGAACGATGCCGTAGATCCCCAATGCGCCAAGCACGCTGAACCAGAGCACCATGACCGGCCCGAAGAAAATCCCGATCCTCGCAGTGCCGTGCTTCTGGATGAGAAACAGCCCCACCAGCACGATCAGCGATAGCGGCACCACCCAGTGGCTGATGCCGTCGAATGCCAGATCGAGACCTTCGATAGCCGAAAGCACCGAGATTGCGGGGGTAATCATGCTGTCGCCGTAGAACAGCGCCGTGCCGAACAGGCCGAGCAGCACCACCGTTACCTTCAGCCTGGGGTAGGACTTGGCAGCGCGCTGGGCCAGGGCGGTCAACGCCATGGCGCCGCCTTCCCCGTCGTTATCGGCGCGTAGCACGAACAGCATGTACTTGATCGAGACCACCCAGATCAGCGACCAGAAGATGAGCGAAAGAACCCCCAGGACCCCGTCATGGTTGACCTGGACGCCGTACTGTTCGGAAAACACTTCCTTGAGGGTGTACAGCGGGCTGGTGCCGATATCGCCGTAGACCACCCCGGCTGCGGCAACCAGCATGCCGAGGCCGGAAGCCGTGTGTCCGGCATGCTGCTCGGCAGGTTGCGAGATGCTTTCGCTCATCTAAACCTTCCTGTTGATGACTGTTGCCGCGCATCAAATCGAGAAGCCTTCCCTGCAATGAGAAGCATCCCACTCATTCCTCACCAGCTTCCTACAGGCTAGCCGCGAAATGACAACAGATGAGGGTGGAAATGGCTGACGCCTGCCGCTAGAATTGCGCACTTTTTGATCAGAGGCGCCCTCCCGAGCGCCCATCGAGGTTAGCCGCAATGTCCACCGCTACTCCCAAAGTCGGATTCGTCAGCCTGGGTTGCCCGAAGGCCACTGTCGACTCCGAACGCATCCTCACCCAGCTGCGCATGGAAGGCTACGAGATCGTGCCGACCTACCAGGATGCCGACGTAGTGGTGGTCAACACCTGCGGTTTCATCGACAGCGCCAAGGCAGAATCCCTGGATGCCATCGGCGAAGCCATCGCCGAGAACGGCAAGGTGATCGTCACCGGTTGCATGGGCGTGTCCGAAGACTCCATCCGTGACGTGCACCCCAGCGTGCTGGCCGTGACCGGTCCGCAGCAGTACGAGCAAGTGGTCAGTGCCGTGCACGAAGTGGTCCCGCCGAAAGTCGACCACGACCCCTTCGTCGACCTCGTGCCGCCGCAGGGCATCAAGCTGACCCCGCGTCACTACGCCTACCTGAAGATTTCCGAAGGCTGCAACCACAGCTGCAGCTTCTGCATCATCCCCTCCATGCGAGGCCGTCTGGTCAGTCGCCCGGTAGGCGATGTGCTGTCCGAGGCCGAACGCCTGGTCAAGGCCGGCGTGAAGGAGCTGCTGGTGATCTCCCAGGACACCAGCGCCTACGGCGTCGACCTCAAATACAAACTGGACTTCTGGAACGGCCAGCCGGTGAAAACCCGCATGCTGGAGCTCTGCGAAGCCCTGTCCGCCATGGGCGTGTGGGTCCGCCTGCACTACGTCTATCCGTACCCCAATGTGGATGACGTGATCCCGCTGATGGCCGAAGGCAAGCTGCTGCCTTACCTGGACATTCCCTTCCAGCACGCCAGCCCGAAAGTGCTCAAGTCCATGAAGCGCCCGGCGTTCGAGGACAAGACCCTGGCGCGCATCAAGAAGTGGCGCGAGATCTGCCCGGACCTGACCATCCGTTCCACCTTCATCGTCGGCTTCCCCGGCGAAACCGAAGAAGACTTCCAGTACCTGCTGGACTGGCTGACCGAAGCCCAGCTGGACCGCGTCGGCTGCTTCCAGTACTCCCCCGTGGAAGGCGCACCGGCCAACGACCTGGGCCTGGAACCGGTGCCGGACGATGTGAAACAGGACCGCTGGGAGCGTTTCATGGCGCACCAGCAGGCCATCTCCACCGCTCGCCTGCAGCTGAAGATCGGCCGCGAAATGGACGTGCTGATCGATGAAGTCGACGACGAAGGCGCCGTGGCCCGCTCCTGGGCGGACGCGCCGGAGATCGATGGCAGCGTGTTCATCGAGTCCACCAGCGTGAAGCCGGGCGACAAGGTGCGCGTGCGCATTGTCGACGCCGACGAGTACGACATGTGGGCCGAGCTGGTCTGAGTCGATAGCTGAATGGAAGAGCCCCGCTGATGCGGGGCTTTTTCTTTTGGGCACACTCATGCGCCCTCTTAGTCGTAGGATGTGGTTGAGCGCAGCGATACCCATCAACAGAGCCCCACCATGCTCAAGGTCTTCTACGACGGCGCCTGCCCGCGCTGTATTGCCGACCGGCGCTGGTACGAATCCCTCCCCCGCGCCGCCGCAGGCGTGGAATGGATCGACATCACCGGCCGCGACGGAGAACTGCGTGCCCTTGGCATCGATCCGTACCTCGCCCTCACCGAACTCCATGTCCAGGATGAAGCCGGCCGCATTCACCGCGAGCTGGATGCCTACATCCTCTTGCTCGCCCGTGTTCCGAGGCTGGCCCCGCTGGCCTGGCTGATCGACCTGCCGCTCATCAAACCGCTCCTGTCACTGGCCTATCGCCGCTGGGTACTGCGCCGCCTGCGCCGGGACGGCAGGCTCTAGGGGCAAGGTCTAGACTCGCTTCATCCATGGACCACGCGGACCTAGAACAATGACTACCGAGAACCGCCAGGTAACCCTCTACCACTGCCCCTATACCCGATCCACAGGGGCGTTGACCCTGCTGGAAGAACTGGGTGTGGAGTACAACCTCCACGTGATGAACATGAAGCTCGGCGAGCAGCGCAAGCCCGAGTTCCTCGCCATCAACCCCATGGGCAAGGTGCCTACGCTCACCCACGGCGATGCCGTGGTCACCGAGCAGGTTTCGGTCTACCTCTACCTCGCCGATCTCTACCCCGAAGCCAAACTGGCACCGCCGCTGGGCGATCCCCTGCGCGGACCGTACCTGCGCTGGATGGTGTTCTACGGCTCCTGTTTCGAACCAGCCGTGGTGGATCGCGTGCAGAAGCGCGAGCCAATCCCCGAATCGCGCTCGCCCTACGGCGATTTCGACAGCGTCATGAAGACCCTGCTCGGCCAGTTCAAGGAAGGTCCCTGGCTGCTTGGCGAACGGTTCACTGCCGCCGACGTGCTCTGGGGCAGCGCGCTGAACTGGACGACCCAATTCGGACTGATTCCGGAGGTCCCGGCGATCAAGGACTACATCGCGCGTTTCATCGAACGCCCGGCCTACAAGCGCGCCCTGGCCAAGGATGCCGAGCTGGCGGCTTCCCAGGCGGCTCCGGCGTGACAATGCCGCTGTATTCCGCGCCTCGATAATGCCCCCGCCCCGGCTATGCCGGGGCTAGGGTATGGGCCTTTCCCGGCTCAATCGCGAGGTTCGCAATGCACCCTTATTTCAGTCTTCAGGGCCGCACAGCCCTGGTCACCGGTGGTACCCGTGGCATCGGTCGAATGATCGCACAGGGCTTTCTCGAAGCCGGGGCCCGCGTATTCATCTGCGCCCGTGACGCCGAAGCCTGTCGTGAAACTGCAGCCGAACTCTCCGTCTTCGGCCAATGCGAAGGCCTGGCTGCGGACCTATCCAGTGAAGAAGGCGCCAGGAACCTGGCCGAAGCGCTGGCGCAACGCACGGAACAGCTGGACATCCTGGTGAACAACGCCGGTACCACCTGGGGCGCGCCCCTGGAAAACTATCCGGCGAAAGGCTGGGAGAAGGTCATGCAGCTCAACGTCACCTCGGTATTCAGCTGCATCCAGCAGTTGCTGCCCCTGCTGCGCAAGGCCGGCAGTGAAGCGAGCCCGGCACGGGTGATCAATATCGGCTCGGTGGCGGGCATTACCTCCCACGGCGAGGAAGCCTACGCCTACGGCCCGAGCAAGGCCGCGCTGCATCAGCTGTCGCGGATGCTGGCCCGTGAACTGGTGGCCGAACACATCAACGTCAACGTGATCGCCCCCGGCCGCTTCCCCAGCAAGATGACTCGCTTCATCGCCAACGACCCGGAAGCCATGGCACGCGATACCGCGCTGATCCCGATGAAGCGCTGGGGACGGGGTGAAGAGATGGCCGCGCTGGCCATCAGCCTGGCCAGCACCGCCGGGGCCTACATGACCGGCGCGATCATTCCCATCGACGGTGGTTTCCACCTGTAGCCGGTCTATTGCGCGGCGCCCGGAGCGGCGCTAGGGTAGCCGCGCACTTCACCGGAATTACCCCCATGCGCCTCACCCTCCTCACCCTGCTGCTGACCCTGGCCATCCCGAGCTTCGCCGCGCCGGTCCCATTCTTCATCTGGCAAAGCAAGCTGGACGGCGCGCTGACTTGCGCCCAGACCAGCCCGGGCGAAGGTTGGCTGCGCCTGGGTGGGGCATTCCGCGACGCCGGCTGCCGCGTTCCCTATTGATATGCAGCACGTCATCTCGCCGGTCGGCTACGTCCGCTCCTGCTTCAAGGAAAAATTCGCCATCCCGCGCCAGCCGCATCTGGCGCCAGCCGCCCGCGGCGTACTGGAACTGGTGCCGCCCTTCGACACAGGCGAAGCCGTGGCAGGCCTGGAGCAGGTCAGCCATGTCTGGCTGCTGTTCCTCTTCCACCAGGCGCTGGAAGACAAGCCGCGCCTGAAGGTGCGTCCGCCGCGCCTGGGCGGGAACCAGTCCATCGGCGTGTTCGCCAGCCGCTCCACTCACCGTCCCAACGGCATCGGTCAGTCGGTGGTAAAGCTGGAAAAGGTCGAGGCCGGGCGACTCTGGCTATCCGGCATCGACCTGCTGGACGGCACTCCGGTAATCGACATCAAACCCTATGTGCCCTACGCCGATCGCCAGGATGGCGCACTGAATGCCATTGCCGACGCGGCGCCAGGCCTGATTCCCGTGGACTGGGAACCAAGTGCCCTGCTCCAGGCCCATGAGCATGGCCAGCGCCTGGGTGAGCCCCTGGCCGAACTGGTAGAACAGTGCCTCGCGCAGGACCCGCGCCCGGCCTATCAGAAGCCCGAGCCCGAGCGCCGCTACGGGGCGCGGTTGTGGGATGTGGATGTGCGCTGGCACTACCCCGAACCGGGGCGAATTCGCGTGCTGGAGATTGCGCGGGGCTGAGTTTTCCGGGGCAGCACCAACCGTCGCAGCTGGCGCATGGCCGGACGTGTAGGAGCGAGCTTGCTCGCGAAAAGATCCTGCCCGGGCTGTTCGCGAGCAAGCTCGCTCCTACAAAAAAGATGACTCATGCCCCCACAGCCGCTGCTCAACGGGCGGGATTGAGCGCCAGCGAATCCGCCTCGATACAGTCCTGTTCGAGTATCAGCGGCTCCACCAGCGGCCGGCTGGCGAGGAAGTGCGGGGTCAGCATATGTGCCTCGAATGCGGCTTCGTCGGTATAGACCTCATAGAGCCATACCAGGTTGGGATCGCTGCGATCCTGCAGCACATCGAACACCAGGCAGCCGGGCTCATCGCGCACCGAGGCGGCGGCATTGATACGCATGGCATCCATGAACGCGTCCAGGCTACCGGGACGCAGACGGGTTTTGAGGAGAAGGCAGTACACGTTTAACTCCGTTTTGTCTTATATTTCCAAAAAATTGTATACAAAAATGGAGTCAAAGAAATGCCCAGCCGTCCAAGCCGCCTCAATGGCCTGCGCCATATCGCCATCGTCGTGCCCAACCTGGAGGAATGCGAGCGCTTCTACGTGGATGTGCTGGGCATGGAAGTCCTCAACCGCGCCAACGAAGACCTGGTCTATCTCACCTGCGGTAACGACAATCTCTCCCTCGGTCGCGCTTTTGTCCCCAGCAGCGGCGCGCAGGCAGTGGATCACTATGGCTTCGTTGTAGACAGCCTCGACGAGCTGGAGGCCTGGTACCACTACCTCAAGGCCCAGGGCGTGACCATGCTCGACCGTCCCTTCGCCCATGGCGACGGCGCCCACAGCTTCCACGTGCTGGACCCGGCCGGGAACAAGATCCAGCCGATCTACCACCCGGCGATCTCCGGGCAACGCTTCAGCTCTCCGGTCTGACTCCCTGGAAACGACAAAGCCCGCCAATTGGCGGGCTTTGTGTTGGAGCGTTCGAGGCTTACTTCTCTACGAAGGCGCGCTCGATCAGGTAGTCGCCCGGCTCGCGCATACGCGCGGAGATCTTCAGGCCGAAGCTGTCGAGCACTTCGCTGGTCTCGTCGAGCATGCTCGGGCTACCGCAGATCATCGCGCGGTCATCCTGAGGGTTGATCGGCGGCAGGCCGATGTCCTCGAACAGCTTGCCGCTGCGCATCAAATCGGTCAGGCGGCCCTGGTTCTCGAACGGTTCGCGGGTCACGGTGGGGTAGTAGATCAGCTTGTCTTTGACGGCCTCACCGAAGAATTCGTTCTTCGGCAGGTGGTCGGTGATGAACTCGCGGTAGGCGACTTCGTTCACGTAGCGTACGCCGTGGACCAGGATGACCTTCTCGAAACGCTCGTAGGTTTCCGGGTCCTGGATCACGCTCATGAAGGGCGCGAGGCCCGTGCCAGTGCTCAGCAGGTACAGGTGCTTGCCGGGATTCAGGTCATCGAGGACCAGGGTGCCGGTGGGCTTCTTGCTGATGATGATCTCGTCGCCTTCCTTGAGGTGCTGCAGCTGGGAGGTCAGCGGACCATCCGGCACCTTGATGCTGAAGAACTCGAGGTGCTCTTCCCAGTTCGGGCTGGCGATGGAGTAGGCGCGCATCAGCGGACGGCCGCTGGGCTGTTGCAGGCCGATCATGACGAACTGGCCATTCTCGAAGCGCAGGCCCGGATCGCGGGTGCACTTGAAGCTGAACAGCGTGTCGTTCCAGTGATGAACGCTGAGGATGCGCTCGGAGTTCATGTTGCTCATTTACGGGGCTCCGAAAGTTTGGGAATTCGCCAGCGCCGCACAGGTCAGGGGGCGCAATTGCGCGACATTGTAATGACCGCCACAATATCTGTTAACTGAATTATCAAGATATAGGTTATCGGTTATATAGATATGCGATTTACTCTCAGACAAATGCAGGTTTATGTCGCCGTCGCACAGCAGGAAAGCGTTTCCCGTGCTGCGGAGCAGTTGTCGCTGTCGCAATCGGCGACCAGTACTTCACTGACCGAACTGGAACGCCAATCCGGCTGCCAGCTGTTCGACCGGGCAGGCAAGCGCCTCAGTCTCAGCGCCCTCGGTCGCCAGTTGCTGCCCCAGGCCGTGGCTCTGCTGGACCAGGCGCGCGAGATCGAGGATCTGCTCAATGGCAAGACGGGCTTCGGGTCCCTTGATGTCGGCGCCACACTCACTGTGGGCAACTATCTAGCCACGCTCTTGATCGGCGCCTTCATGCAACGCCACCCGGAATGCCAAGTAAGTCTGCATGTGCAGAACACGGCGAATATCGTCCAGCAGATCGCTCTGTACGAACTTGATCTGGGTCTAATCGAAGGCGACTGCCAGCACCCGGATATCGAAGTCGTGCCCTGGGTGGAAGATGAACTGGTGGTGTTCTGCGCACCTCGGCACCCGCTGGCAGCCAAGGGCCAGGCGAGCATGGAGGAGCTGAGCCGCGAGGCCTGGATCCTTCGCGAGCGCGGTTCCGGCACACGGCTGACCTTCGACCAGGCCATGCGTCATCACCCTACTCCGCTGAACATCCGGCTGGAACTCGAACACACCGAGGCAATCAAGCGTGCGGTGGAGTCGGGCCTGGGCATCAGTTGCATCTCGCGCCTGGCCCTGCGCGATGCCTTTCGCCGCGGCAGCCTGGTGCCGCTGGAAACCCCGGACATCGATTTGCGCCGGCAGTTCTACTTCATCTGGCACCGGCAGAAATTCCAGACGGCAGCCATGCGCGAGTTTCTCGAACAGTGCCGGGAGCTGACCGCAGGCGTTAACCGCAGCGACGAGATCGTGCTGCCACCGATAGCCTGAGGATTACCCGAGGAGAATGGTTGCCCAGACGGCCGTGATCAGGGTCAGCGCCGTGAACTGCGCCGCACTGCCCATGTCCTTGGCATTCTTCGACAGCGGATGGCGTTCAAGCGAGATGCGATCGATGGCCGCTTCCACGGCCGAGTTCAGCAATTCGACGATCAGCGCCAGCAGACAGGCACCGATCATCAGCGCGCGTTCGCCACGACTGACATCAAGGAAGAACGAAAGCGGAATCAGCACCACATTGAGCAGCACCAGTTGGCGGAAAGCGGCTTCGCCGGTGAAGGCGGCGCGCAGGCCGTCGAACGAATAGCCTGCGGCATTGAGGATGCGTTTGAGGCCGGTCTGGCCTTTGAATGGCGACATAGGAGAAGGGCTTTTGAAAGGAGCGCGCAGCCTAACGCAACGCGCTTCAAATTTGCGTGAAATGCCCGGGCTCAGGCCGAAGGAATCGATTCCATCTGTTGCAGCAGCAGTGCGGCCTGAGTGCGGGTGCGAACGTTGAGCTTGCGGAAGATGGCCGTTACGTGAGCCTTCACCGTGGCTTCGGAGACATGCAGCTCGAAAGCGATCTGCTTGTTCAGCAGCCCTTCGCAGACCATGGTCAGTACGCGGAACTGCTGGGGTGTCAGGCTGGCGAGGCCTTCGCTTGCAGCCTTGGCTTCGTCGGACAGGGCCGGGGCTTCCTGCAGCTGCGGCGGCCACCAGGTGTCGCCATCGAGTACCGCACGCACCGCGCTCTGGATCACTTCCAGCGGGCTGGACTTGGGAATGAAGCCACTCGCACCGAACTCGCGGGAACGTGCGACGACCGCCGCTTCTTCCTGGGCAGAGATCATCACGACGGGAATCTGCGGGTACTGGCCACGCAGCAGCACCAGCCCGGAGAAGCCATAGGCGCCAGGCATGTTCAGGTCGAGCAGGACCAGATCCCAGTCAGCACGCTCAGCCAGCCGGCTCTCGAGTTCGGCAATACTCGCCGCTTCCACCAGTCGCGCATCAGGCCCGAGGCCCAGGGTCAGGGCTTGCTGCAGGGCGCTGCGGAACAGCGGGTGGTCATCGGCGATGAGAATTTCGTATGAGGCCATGGGCATGTCCTTTTTGTAATGGGCCCAGACACGCCTCTCTGGGGTGTGGAGAGGCATTTCGGCACAACGGGATACGCTGACCAGGACCCGAAGCTTGATACGGGCAGGCCGTAAAGCGGCGCTCAGAATGCCGAGCCGGGACGGGGTGGTCAAGTCGAACGCTTTGCGGCAAAGTTCCCGGCTTTTCCCGTCGAGAAACACCATGCGAAGCCAAGCATTGCGCGCCGATATCCTGATGCTGATCACTGCCGCCATCTGGGGCGCAGCTTTCGTCGCCCAGCGCCTGGGTATGGATGCGATCGGCCCCTTCCTCTATACCGGCCTGCGCTTCGCCCTTGGCGCACTGATTCTCTTGCCCTTGCTGCTGATACTGCCCAAGCCAGCCGTCAAGCAACCGCTCAATCGCGGCATGCTGCTCGGCGGCCTGCTGATGGGCCTGGCGCTGTCGCTGGGAATCAACCTGCAGCAGGTGGGCCTGCTCTTCACCAGCGTCACCAACTCCGGATTCATCACCGGCCTCTACGTCATCATCGTGCCGCTGCTGGGACTCTTCCTCGGCCATCGGACCGGCATGGGAACCTGGCTGGGGGCCAGCCTGGCGGTCGTCGGCATGTTCCTGCTCAGCGTCGGTGAAGGGTTCCACGTGGCATCCGGTGACTGGCTGCAACTGGCGGGGGCCTGCGTCTGGGGTGTGCATGTGCTGCTGGTGGGCTTCTTCGCCAGCCGCTACGACCCGATCCGCCTGTCCATCCTGCAGTTCGCCGTGTGCGCGGTGGTCAGCCTGGTGCTGGCGGTCGTGTTCGAAGAGATCCGGTTCGACGCCATCCTCCAGGCCGGACCGGCCATTCTCTATGGCGGCGTCATCGCCGTTGCCATCGGCTACACCCTGCAGGTGGTTGCGCAGCGCCATGCCATCGCTTCCCACGCCGCCATCATCCTGTCCCTGGAGGCGGTATTCGCCGCCATCGCAGGGGCCCTGCTGCTGGATGAGTCCCTGCACGCGCGCGGCTACTTCGGCTGTGCCCTGATGTTCACCGGCATGCTGGTGGCCCAGCTCTGGCCACAGAAACGCGAAACCGAGGCGACCCCGGCCAAGGCCGAAGCCTGATCAGAGGAAGGCGCTGAGCGCCAGGTGCGCCGGGCTTGCCTCGTCCAGAGGCAGCTTGTGCTTGGCGCCCAGGTAACGTTCGGTGAACACATCCAGATAGGCGTTCAGCGCGCCCCCGGCCTGCTCATCACCCGCCAGCTCCAGGCACAGCGCGCCGACTTCGGCGGTGCACAGGTGCTCTTCGTTCTTCCTGCGGCGCAACTGATAGCGGGAAATCTGCTCCGGCGTCAGGCTGAGCACCGGAAAGCGGTCCAGATAGGGGCTCTTGCGGAACATCTTGCGCGCTTCGGTCCAGGTGGCATCGAGCAGAATGAACAGTGGCCGCTTGCCCTCCGCCACTTCGACGCTGTCCACCACGCGCTCAGGCGCCGCGTACTCACCGGGGAACACCAGATAAGGTTGCCACTTCGGGTCTTCCAGCAAGGCGAGCAACGCCTCGTCCACCTCGATACGCGACCAGCCGAACGCCCAGGTGTCAGGCACGAGGTCAGCGATCAGCCAGCCGGTGTTGCTCGGCTTCATCGGCTCGGAGTAGTACATCATCAGGCACACACCGGAACGCACCTGGACCGTGGGACGCCAGGCGCAGAAGCAATATTCGAAGGCGACCCTGCACCCCGGGCAGCGTGGCGAACGCGACCCACGGGCCACAAAGGGACGGGTGCTGCGCGCAAGGCAATCGGCGCGCAGGCGGGAAACGGCGTGACTCATCGAAGCGGATTCCAATACAGCAGCTGCTCGACCCGCATACCGGATGGCGGCCTGCGCGTCAGAATGGTCGGAAAGGATCGAACGATTCTACCAGAGGCGCCGTGACGCGCCGTCGGCCGGATGCGGCAGATTTTCCACGCGACAAGCCTTGCCTGCGAACGCACAATTGCCGCGCTGGTCAAACAGCTACTTTTCGTTAGGAGATTTCCATGCTGCGCCTCACCGCCCTCGCCCTCTGCGCGTCCCTGCCCTTGTTCGCCCAGGCCGCCTCCCTGAAGGACTTCGAGCTCAGCAAGATGCTCGAGCAAGTGGCCAAGGAGAGCAGCGCCGGCACGCCCCGCGCAATCAACGAGGACATTCTCGACCAGGGCTACACGGTGGATGGCAACGAACTGGTGAACCACCTCAGCGTACGCGAGGGCCATGCCGCGCAGATGCGCGCAAACCCTGATGCCGTACGCGCACAACTGGGCGCCAGCGTTTGCCGCAATACCGGCTACCGTCAATTGCTGGCACGCGGCGCCGGCCTGCGTTACGAGTTCAGTGAATACAAGACCAACCGCCCGGTTACTTCCGAGCGTTTCACCGCCAAGGACTGCGGTCTCAAGGCCAGGACCAACTGATCGCTTGCGCGGCGCTCCCAACTTCGGGAGCGCCTCCTCCTTCCTCGTCCCTGACAGCCGATCCGCTGCGCAATCCTCCGGACTTTTTGCCGCTGTACATTCAGGCGACGGTTAGCTGGAAAAGATCCGTTCCCTGCCGCAAGCTGTAGTTGAGCGGCTCGACTGGGTCGCCCGGATTCCGGACATAACCAGCAGAGCTGCTCAGAGATGTTGATGAGCAAGGAGAATGCTATGCCTTATGATCCGGACGATTATCTCTCCCGGCACTTCCAGACCAGTGGAATCGATCTGACCCAGAAGGTTGATGAGCTGATCAACCTTACCGTTCCCAGCGGCAGTCCCAACCTCGCGCTCTACCGCGAAATGCTGATTACCGTCGTGCGCATGGCACAGGCTGACCGTAATCGTTGGGACGCCAAGATCATGCTGCAGACCCTGCGCGAGATGGAGCACGCTTTCAGCGTACTGGAGCAGTTCAAACGGCGTCGTAAAGTCACCGTGTTCGGTTCCGCGCGGACCCCTGAGGGCCATCCGGTCTACAACCTGGCCCGCCAGTTGGGTGCTGAACTGGCCAAGCGCGACCTGATGGTCATCACCGGCGCCGGCGGCGGCATCATGGCCGCAGCCCATGAAGGTGCGGGACTGGAAAACAGCCTCGGGCTGAATATCACCCTCCCCTTCGAACAGCACGCCAACACAACGGTCGACGGCACCGAGCACTTGTTGTCGTTCCACTTCTTCTTCGTACGCAAGCTGTTCTTCGTCAAGGAAGCCGATGCGCTGGTGCTGTGTCCGGGTGGCTTCGGCACGCTGGATGAAGCGCTGGAAGTGCTGACCCTGATCCAGACCGGCAAGAGCCCAGTCGTCCCGGTGGTATTGCTGGACGAACCGGATGGTAGCTATTGGGAGGACGCCATCGGATTCCTCCACGAGCAACTGGAACGCAACCGCTACATCTTGCCCAGCGACATGAATTTGATGCGCCTGGTGCGCAATGCGGACGAAGCCGCAGCAGAAATCGCACAGTTCTACCGCAACTATCATTCCAGTCGCTGGCTGAAGAACAGCTTTGTGATTCGCATGAATCATCCGCTCAGCGGAAGGGCACTCGACCAGATTCAGGAGCAGTTTGCCGACCTGTGTCTGGAAGGCGACTTCAGTCAGCAGGCCTATCTGGAGTCGGAGAAGGATGAGCCGGAGTTCAATGATCTCATGCGCCTGGCATTTCGCTTCAATGGCCGTGACCATGGCCGCCTGCGCGAGCTGATCGACTTCATCAACCTGCCGCAACACTGGGCCAGCAACGTCTGATCCTCCGAGCGTAATCAATCCCGCCCAGCAACCAGCCATGCGCATTCGCGCATGGCTCAAGGCTGCGTTCAGGAAAATCAGTCGTCGGTACTACCACGCAGGAGACGGCTGATCATCTCCATGGAATAGCCACGGTAGGCGAGAAAACGGCCTTGCTGGGCACGCTCACGAGCGTCCTGCGGCTGCCGATTGAACTTGCGACGCCAGACCTCGCGAAGCTGCTCGCTCCAATCGACGTCAGCCTCGCGCAAGGCCTGGTCGATATCACTGCGTGGAAGACCGCGCTGGGCCAGTTCTTCACGAATGCGTTGCGGCCCATAGCCACCGCGGGCGCGGCTGGCGATGAAACTTTCGAGATAGCGGGATTCGGAGAGCAGGCCCTCTTCCGTCAAACGGTCGAGGGCGCTGTCGATCAACTCGGGAGTAGCGCCGCGCTGACGCAGCTTACGCGTCAGCTCGACTCGCCCGTGTTCGCGCTGCGCCAGCAAGTCCATGGCGGCCCGCCGCACTGCGGCGGGGCTGTCGAGCACAACGGGCATGGGAGGATCAGAGGTCTACGTCGGCCAGGTCGTCAGCAGTAGCTGCCGACTTGTTGTTGGCAGAGGAGTCGACCAGCAGACGCTCGCGGATGATCTTCTCAATGGCGCTGCCAACTTCCGGGTTGTCTTCCAGGTACTTGGCGGCGTTCGCTTTGCCTTGGCCGATCTTGTTGCCCTGGTAGCTGTACCAGGCGCCGGATTTCTCCACCAGGCCTTGCTGCACGCCCAGGTCGATGATCTCGCCAGTACGGTAGATACCCTTGCCGTACATGATCTGGAATTCGGCTTGGCGGAAAGGCGGGGCCACCTTGTTCTTCACAACCTTGACGCGGGTTTCGCTGCCCACGACTTCCTCGCCCTCTTTCACCGCGCCGGTACGGCGGATGTCGAGACGCACGGAAGCGTAGAACTTCAGGGCGTTACCACCGGTGGTGGTTTCCGGGTTGCCGAACATCACGCCGATCTTCATACGGATCTGGTTGATGAAGATGACCAGGCAGTTGGCGTTCTTGATGTTGCCGGTGATCTTGCGCAGGGCCTGGGACATCAGGCGTGCTTGCAGACCGACGTGGGAATCACCCATCTCGCCTTCGATTTCGGCCTTGGGTACCAGGGCAGCCACGGAGTCGACGATGATCACGTCAACGGCGTTGGAGCGCACCAGCATGTCGGTGATTTCCAGGGCCTGTTCACCGGTATCCGGCTGGGAAACCAGCAGGTCGTCGACATTCACACCGAGCTTGCCGGCGTAGTCCGGATCCAGGGCGTGTTCGGCGTCGACGAAGGCGCAGGTAGCGCCCATTTTCTGGGCTTCAGCGATGACGGAGAGGGTCAGGGTGGTTTTACCGGAGGATTCTGGACCGTAGATTTCTACGATACGGCCCTTCGGCAGGCCGCCAATACCAAGCGCGATGTCCAGGCCGAGGGAACCGGTGGAAATAGCCGGAATGGCCTGGCGATCATGGTCGCCCATGCGCATGACCGCACCCTTGCCGAACTGTTTCTCGATCTGGCCCAGGGCAGCAGCCAAGGCGCGCTTCTTGTTCTCGTCCATTGAAGTCCTCACTAAAATCAAGAGGGCCTGGCGGCCACCAACAACTGTATAAGTAGACAGTATTATTCCATAGGGCAAGTCGCTCGCCTACCCCTGAACGGCTTTTTCTCCTGCAGCTAGTCGGATCAGCCCCCTGAGCGCTTCCGCGACGGTTTGTCGGCGTACGGCCAGGCGATCGCCCGGAAAATGGCGGCGTACAGCCTCGACGTCATTTCCATTGCCCCACGCCAGCCACACCGTACCGACCGGTTTTTCCGGCGAGCCCCCATCCGGTCCAGCCACGCCGCTGACCGCCACGGCAAAACGTGCGCCGCTGCGTTGCTGGGCGCCATGCACCATTGACTCGACCACCTCCTGGCTCACGGCCCCCACCTGCGGAAACAACGCCGCCGACACTGCCAATTGCTCGGTCTTCTGCGCATTGGAGTAAGTGACATAGCCCGCCTCGAACCAGGCCGAGCTACCGGGAATGCGAGTAATGGCTTCTGCGATCCCACCACCGGTACAGGATTCCGCGGTGCTTACCGATTCGCCACGCGCCTTCAGTTCCTCACCCAGCCTGGCGGCCAGGGAAGTCAGCTCTTCATCGGTAACAGACATGTGCACTCCGGGGTTAAAGCGGGCCAACGGGATACCGTACACTAGCGCCTTTTGCACGCAAGGCCAGCCAATGAGTCAGAGCGATCTCAGCAAACACACACCCATGATGCAGCAGTACTGGAGGCTGAAGAATCAGCACCCGGACCAGCTGATGTTCTATCGCATGGGCGACTTCTACGAGATCTTCTATGAGGACGCCAAGAAAGCCGCCAAGCTCCTCGACATCACCCTGACCGCGCGCGGCCAATCGGCAGGCAAGTCGATTCCCATGGCCGGTATCCCTTTCCATTCGGTGGAAGGCTACCTGGCCAAACTGGTAAAGCTTGGCGAGTCCGTGGTCATTTGCGAGCAGATTGGCGATCCCGCCACCAGCAAAGGGCCGGTGGAACGCCAGGTGGTTCGCATCATCACCCCCGGCACCATCAGCGACGAAGCGCTGCTAGATGAACGCCGCGACAACCTGCTCGCTGCCGTGCTGGGCGATGAGCGTCTGTTCGGACTCGCCGTGCTGGACATCACCAGCGGCCGCTTCACCGTGCAGGAAATCAAGGGCTGGGAAAACCTGCTGGCCGAACTGGAGCGCCTGAACCCTGCCGAGTTGTTGATACCGGATGATTGGCCTCAGGGCCTGCCGGCCGAAAAGCGCCGCGGTGTCCGCCGCCGTGCGCCCTGGGATTTCGACCGCGACTCGGCCAGGAAAAGCCTCTGCCAGCAGTTCGGTGTACAGGACCTCAAGGGGTTCGGCTGCGAAACCCTGACCCTCGCCATAGGCTCCGCCGGCTGTCTTCTGGGCTACGCCAAGGAGACCCAGCGTACTGCCCTGCCCCATCTGCGCAGCCTGCGCCACGAGCGCATCGATGATACGGTCATCCTCGATGCTGCCAGCCGCCGCAACCTGGAACTGGACGTCAACCTCTCCGGCGGTCGCGACAACACGCTGCAATCTGTGATCGACCGTTGCCAGACGGCCATGGGCAGCCGGCTCCTGAGCCGCTGGCTGAACCGCCCGTTGCGCGACCGTGCCGTGTTGGTAGCGCGTCAGGACTCCATCGACTGCCTGCTGGACCGTTACCGTTTCGAAAGCCTGCAACCGCAGCTGAAAGAAATCGGCGACGTCGAACGCATCCTCGCCCGTATTGGCCTGCGCAATGCTCGCCCCCGTGACCTGGCCCGCCTGCGTGACGCCCTCGCTGCCCTGCCGCAACTGCAAGGCGCCATGACCGAACTGGAAGCCCCTCACCTGCAGGACCTGGCCGGTAGCATCCGCACCTATCCGGAACTGGCCGACCTGCTGGCTCGCGCCATTATTGAAAACCCGCCGGCGGTGATCCGTGACGGCGGCGTGATCAAGACCGGATACGACGCCGAACTGGATGAGCTCCAGGCGCTTAGCGAGAACGCCGGCCAGTACCTGATGGATCTGGAAGCGCGGGAAAAAGCCCGTACCGGCCTGCCCAACCTCAAGGTCGGCTACAACCGCATTCACGGCTATTTCATCGAACTGCCGCGCGTGCAGGCCGAACAGGCACCCGCGGACTACATCCGTCGCCAGACGCTGAAAGGCGCCGAGCGCTTCATCACGCCAGAGCTGAAAGCCTTCGAAGACAAGGCGCTGTCGGCCAAGAGCCGCGCCCTTGCGCGTGAAAAGATGCTCTATGACGAGCTGCTGGAACTGCTGATCGAGCAATTGGCACCGCTGCAGGATACCGCCGCCGCCCTGGCTGAACTGGACGTGCTGAGCAACTTCTCCGAGCGGGCGCTGAACCTCGACCTGAACCGACCGCGCTTCGTCGACGAACCCTGCATGCGCATCAACCAGGGTCGTCACCCGGTGGTGGAACAGGTACTGGACACGCCCTTCGTGGCCAACGACCTGGCCCTGGATGACGCCACCCGCATGCTGATCATCACCGGCCCGAACATGGGCGGTAAGTCGACCTACATGCGCCAGACAGCGTTGATCGTCCTGCTCGCCCACATTGGCTGCTTTGTGCCTGCGGCCAGCTGCGAGCTGTCACTGGTGGACCGCATCTTCACCCGCATCGGTTCCAGCGACGACCTGGCCGGCGGCCGTTCCACTTTCATGGTGGAGATGAGCGAAACGGCCAACATCCTGCACAACGCCAGTGCCAGCAGCCTGGTGCTGATGGACGAAGTGGGCCGCGGTACCAGCACCTTCGACGGCCTCTCGCTGGCCTGGGCGGCAGCCGAACACCTGGCTCGATTGCGCGCCTTCACCCTGTTCGCTACCCATTACTTCGAGCTGACCGTCCTGCCGGAAGCTGAGCCGGTGGTAGCGAACGTCCATCTGAATGCCACCGAACACAAAGAGCGCATCGTGTTCCTGCACCATGTACTGCCGGGGCCGGCTAGCCAGAGCTATGGCCTGGCGGTAGCGCAATTGGCGGGTGTTCCGGGCGGCGTCATCCAGCGTGCCCGCGAGCATCTGGCGCGGCTGGAAACCACCAGCCTGCCCCATGACGCCCCACGACAGGACCCTGGTCAGCCGAGCGCCCCCATGCAGAGCGACCTGTTCGCCAGCCTGCCCCACCCTGTGCTGGACGAATTGGCGAAGATCAAGCCGGATGATCTGACGCCCCGGCAAGCGCTGGAGCTGTTATATACACTGAAGTCACGCCTCTAACCCCTTAACCAAACAAGCTGCTAGAATCCCGCGCGCTCTGGAGTGCACCCGGGATTCAGCCTACCCGGTACCGTGAGTTCCCGAGCCGAGAAGCCAGATATAGAAGGCTTCCGAGCCGCCGCTTGAGGAGAAGAATAGAAATGACCTTCGTCGTCACCGACAACTGCATCAAATGCAAATACACCGACTGTGTGGAAGTCTGTCCGGTGGACTGCTTCTACGAAGGCCCGAACTTCCTGGTCATTCACCCGGACGAGTGCATCGACTGTGCACTGTGCGAGCCTGAATGCCCCGCGCAAGCCATCTTCTCCGAGGATGAAGTGCCTGAGGATATGCAGGAGTTCATCGAGCTGAACCGTGATCTGGCCGAAGTGTGGCCGAACATCACCGAGAAGAAAGACGCCCTGGCCGACGCCGAAGAATGGGATGGCGTCAAAGGCAAGCTGGAGCAGCTGGAGCGCTGATTCGTCTACGCATCCAAACGCAAAAAGGCCCGCATCTGCGGGCCTTTTGCTTTCCTGCGGGCGAAAAAAAGGGGCGGGGGATACCCGCCCACTCTTTTGTCCCTATTCCCTGTATTCCTTGCTCATCATCCTGATGAATCGCATCCCGCGATGTCCTGGTCGAAGTCCTTATCAACCCGCGTACATCCTGTACGCAAGGGAGATATTAGCGATCCAGACGCCTCCAGCAAGTTGGCAGTTTGCCGCACCGGTGGGTAAAAGAATCCCAGAAATAAAAATAAAATCCTTATAAATCAATACGTTAAAAAATATCTTTCGCTGATTTCCACCAATTACGACCAGCAAGTTCCTCTGATAACGTACATAGCCTGTAAGCAATGACTTACACAGCGATGCACAAAAGTGGACGTCGCAGGGCGTTACTCAATGGAAGACACCAAGATCACAGTTGCTGCCTCCCCCGGCCCACGCTTTTCATCGGTCATAAAAAAGCCCGGCCTATGCCGGGCTCTTTCGTTCTGTTCCAGCTTTACTGGAACAGGGCATCGCTGGACAAGCCATTCTTCTCCAGGATTTCCCGAAGCCGTTTCAGCGCTTCGACCTGGATCTGCCGCACCCGCTCGCGGGTCAGGCCGATCTCCTGGCCCACTTCCTCAAGCGTGCAGCTTTCATGGCCACGCAATCCGAAGCGGCGAACAACCACTTCTCGTTGCTTGTCGGTCAGTTCGGACAGCCACTGGTCGATGCTCTGCGAGAGATCATCGTCCTGCAGCAACTCGCAAGGGTCAGTGGGACGGTCGTCGGTCAGGGTGTCCAACAGGGTCTTGTCGGAATCCGGGCCGAGCGAAACATCCACCGAAGTCACCCGCTCGTTGAGACCGAGCATGCGCTTGACCTCGTCGACCGGCTTTTCCAGCAGATTGGCGATTTCTTCAGGCGAAGGCTCGTGATCCAGCTTGTGGGTCAACTCACGAGCAGCTCGCAGATAGACATTGAGCTCCTTCACCACATGGATCGGCAGGCGGATGGTCCGCGTCTGGTTCATGATGGCCCGTTCAATGGTCTGACGGATCCACCAGGTCGCATAGGTAGAGAAGCGGAAGCCCCGCTCCGGATCGAACTTCTCTACCGCCCGGATCAAGCCGAGGTTGCCCTCTTCGATCAGGTCGAGCAGCGACAAACCGCGGTTGACGTAACGTCGCGCGATCTTCACCACAAGGCGGAGGTTGCTTTCGATCATGCGCTTGCGCCCGGCAGGATCACCACGCTGCGCGAGGCGCGCGAAGTGCACTTCTTCTTCCGGGGTTAGCAGGGGGGAAAAGCCGATTTCGTTGAGGTATAGCTGAGTCGCATCGAGCGCGCGGGTGTAATCGATGTACTTGTGTTGCTTTGGCGAGCTTGAATGCCGGGATTTCGCGGTAGGCAGAGGCGCGTCGTTCTCCTCGCTCAACGCATCGTCCAATATGACGCCCGGCTCCAGGAGGAGCAGTTCGTCATCGACGTCAAACTCCGGCGCTTCTTTATTGAGTGCCATTGTTGTTGTCCCTTGCTGAGTTCGACAACAAGCCCTGGCGAAGCCTTATATCCCTGGCGCCGCCCGAGCCCGTCCTTACCACGTAGGTGGAACGGGCCGATAGCGGGTCAACGACGTGGCAGGTATTGCAGCGGATCTACGGGTTTACCCTGACGGCGAATTTCAAAATGAAGCTTCACCCGGTCAGTTCCCGTTGAGCCCATCTCGGCAATTGTCTGCCCGACCTTGACCTGCTGTCCCTCCCGTACCAGTAGCCTGCGGTTATGACCGTAGGCGCTTACGTAGGTATCGCTGTGTTTGATGATGACCAATTCGCCGTAGCCCCGTAGTCCACTTCCGGCATAAACAACTGATCCATCTGACGCAGCCAAGACAGGCTGGCCTAATTCCCCAGCGATATCAATCCCTTTATTCAAACTTCCGTTTGACGAAAAACGGCCGATCAGCGGGCCGCTCGCGGGCCATACCCAACCAGCTGCAGAGCGCGTAGTAGACGCGTTTGGTGTAGATACAGGCGCAGTCGCGACGGGTTGCGGCGTTTGCGGTTGCGGGCGGACAGCCGGTTGCTGGGGTTGCACCGGCGGGCGCGTGGGAACGGTGCTGCTACCCGTCCTTGGATTGGTCACTGCAGGCGCCGTAGCGACTGCAGTCGGGCGAGCCTGGCCCGCCTTGCCGTCGAAACGAATGATCTGGCCGGGGCGAATCACGTAGGGCGCAGGAATGCTGTTACGCGCAGCCAGGGCTTTCCAGTCCCAGCCAAAACGAAAGGCAATCGAATAGAGGGTATCGCCGCGTTGGACGCGGTATTGACCGCTGGTGACGGGTTGCCGCTGGGCGCCAGTCGCCCCCGAATGATTGCGGTCGACGACGCTGACACCATCTTTCTGGGTACTGGAGCAGCCGGCAAGCAGGATGCCGACGGCCAATGCGGGCACCCATGCGAGCCCATTCCCCATGCGAATCCACTGCCGAATGGCCATCAGGCTCACTCTTGTCCCCTTTTCCCAACATTCGAAGGTCTTGATTATTGTGCCGGAAATATCCGAACGAGCCAGTCGCCTGCCGCACAAAGTGCCGCAGGAAGACCGCTTGGCGGTGCATCAGAAAGTTGCCCTCGACGCAGGTTCCCTGATAGCGCGCTCAGGCGAGCGGACCACTGAGTAGCGGCACGAAGCGTACGGCGTCGAGCACGTGGCGCGTGAAGCCCTGCTCTTCGCGAATGATCAGCATCAGTTGCTGGACGTCTCCCGCTCCCACCGGAATCACCAGACGCCCGCCCGGAGCCAGCTGATCCAGCAGCGCCTGGGGAACATCTGCCGCCGCCGCCGTCACGATGATGCCGTTGTAGGGCGCCAGCGCAGGCCAGCCTTCCCAGCCATCCCCCCAGCGGAATACGACGTTGCGCAGGTTGAGCACTGCCAGGCGTTCCTTGGCCTTGTCCTGCAAGACCTGGATACGTTCGACGGAAAACACTCGCTCGACCAGCTGCGCGAGGATCGCCGTCTGATAGCCCGAGCCGGTGCCGATCTCCAACACCTTGTCCAACGGCCCCGCGGCCAGCAGGAGCTCGGTCATCCGAGCGACCATGTAAGGCTGCGAGATGGTCTGGTTGTGGCCGATCGGCAGCGCGGTGTCCTCGTAGGCACGATGGGACAAGGCCTCGTCGACGAAGAGGTGGCGCGGTGTCCGGCGAATGGTCTCGAGCACACGGGCATTGGACAGCCCTTCCTCGTACAGGCGCTGGATAAGGCGCTCGCGAGTGCGCTGGGAAGTCATGCCAATCCCACGGCGCATCAGGTCATCCTGTTCCCGAGACATCAGAGCAGGCCCTCCAACCAGCTATCGAGACCTTCGAAGGCCTCGTTGAAAGTCCGATCGAGCTGCAGGGGCGTGATGGACACGTAACCCTGCATCACCGCATGGAAATCCGTACCAGGCCCGCCGTCTTCAGCGTCGCCCGCGGCTGATATCCAATATCCCTCCTTTCCCCTGGGGTTGACTACCTTCACCGGCGCACCAGCCCGTGCACGATGGCCCAGGCGGGTCAGCTGGATACCCTTGATGCGCTCGAGGGGCAGGTTGGGAATGTTCACATTGAGTACGGTGCGAGGCGGCAGGTCGAGCTGATCATGCGCAGCCACCAGCCGGCGCGCGATATGCGCGGCGGCCGGCAAGTTGTCGACCTGGCGCGACACCAGCGAGAAGGCGAAGGCGGGCAAGGCGAGGAAGCGCCCCTCCAGAGCCGCGGCTACGGTCCCGGAATAGAGCACATCGTCACCCAGGTTGGCGCCGAGGTTGATCCCCGAAACCACCATGTCCGGCAATTGCTCCAGCATGCCGTTGAGCCCGAGGTGGACGCAGTCGGTCGGCGTGCCATTGAGGCAAATGAAACCGTTATCCAGCGTACTGGGGTGAAGCGGGCGATCCAGTGTCAGGGAACTGCTGGCGCCGCTCCTGTCCTGGTCCGGTGCGATGACCACGCATTCGGCGTAATCCTTGAGCGCACCATGCAAAGCGGCCAGACCGGGTGCGTTCACCCCGTCGTCGTTGGAAATCAGAATGCGCATGGGTTTTCCGTCTGCCCTGCCGGCAGCAGATCGACGAGCTCACGCACCACTGCGGTGGCGAAGCATCCAGCCGGCAGGACGAATTCCAGTTGCAGAACGTCAGGCTCGGGATAATGCCACGTCAGGCCGCCGATGGGGAGGCGGAGGATGCGCCGTTCGTGCGCCATTCCCGCTTCGGCCAGCCAGTGGCAAAGTGCCGGCTCCGCCGCGGCAACCGCCGCTTCCAGCTTTTGGGGCTGCCCTTGGGCAGGTGATGCGCCCTCCCCCCACAACGGCCCCGTCGGATGCAAATCCAGCTCGGCAAGACGGGGGTCGCTACAGTCGGACTCGCCTGCCGGGAAGAAGCTGCGACTGGTAGTGAAAGCCAGCAGATCACCGACCTGGGCCTGGTTCCAGGTGCCGTCAGCGATGCGCTCGGCCAACACCCGGTTGAAGAGGAAGCTGCGGCCCGCAGAGAGCAAACGCGAACGGAGATTGCGCTGCACCGGCAGTTCCTTGCGCTCGGCGAAGGCGCGGGCGTCCACCACGTTGCCTCCGCCGTGACCGAAGCGCTGCAGGCCAAAATAGTTGGGCACACCGGCCTCGGCCAGTTGCTTCAGCCTCGCGTCCAGTGCCTCTCGATCGGCAACCAGGCGAGTCAGGCGAAGGGTGAAGCCGTTGGCCGAATGGGCTCCGCGTTGCAGCTTGCGCTTGTGGCGGACGCTCTTGAGTATCCGCAGGTTGGCATTCTCGGCCGCAGACAGATCCGGATCGGCCTTGCCTGGGAGGTGCAGGCTGAACCATTGGCGCGTCAA
The DNA here is from genome assembly GCF_002003485.1 of Metapseudomonas resinovorans. Taxonomy (GTDB): domain Bacteria; phylum Pseudomonadota; class Gammaproteobacteria; order Pseudomonadales; family Pseudomonadaceae; genus Metapseudomonas; species Metapseudomonas resinovorans_D. The sequence continues at coordinate 95,703 of NZ_BDMA01000095.1, read as the reverse complement.
CGCCTGACGGTCCTTCAGACCGGCATAGCTGACCACCTTCAAGGGCACGCCGGCGGCACGGGCGATACGCCGCGCGGCTTCCTCGGTGTTCAACTCGCGCTTCTCCACCCAGAGCCACAGGTGCTCGCCCTCGCCCTCCAGTGGAATGTCCAGCACTTCATCAACCTGGAAATCCTCGGCCACAGCTTTCAGTTGAGCCTGCCCGAGGGATTCGCCATGGGCTCGCGGGCCCAGCAGTTCGAGTTCGTTCATACCGGCAGCAGCAGGGCTACCGCGTGTACGGCGATGCCCTCCTCGCGCCCCGTGAAGCCGAGCTTCTCGGTGGTGGTGGCCTTGACGTTGACCTGGTCCAGGTCGACTTCCAGATCAGCCGCGATGTTGGCGCGCATGGCCTCGATATGCGGAGCCATCTTCGGTGCCTGGGCCACTATGGTTCCGTCGACATTGCCGACCTTCCAGCCCTTGGCTTTCACCAGGGACAGCACATGGCGCAGCAGCGCACGGCTGTCGGCGCCCTTGAACCGTGGATCGGTGTCGGGGAAATGCTTGCCGATGTCGCCGAGCGCGGCTGCGCCAAGCAGGGCATCGGACAACGCATGCAGCAGAACGTCGCCGTCGGAATGGGCGATCAGCCCGAACTTGTGGGAAATACGCACGCCGCCAAGGGTGATGAAGTCGCCTTCACCGAAGCGGTGTACGTCGTAGCCGTGGCCAATTCGCATAGAGAAGAACGCCCTGAAAAGTCAGGGCGTGATTCTACCCATTTTGCCGACGCTTAGCCCTTGAGGGCCGCAGCGTGATGCTTCAGGTGGTCGCCAATGAAGCTGGCGATGAAGTAGTAGCTGTGGTCGTACCCCGGCTGCAACCGAAGGGTCAACGGATGCCCGGCCGCCTTGGCAGCCGCCTGCAGGGCCTCGGGTTTGAGCTGGTTGGCGAGGAAGTCATCGCGGTCGCCCTGATCCACCAGGATCGGCAAGCGTTCGGTCGCCTCGGCCAGCAACACGCTGGCGTCCCAATCGCGCCAGCGGGCGCGGTCGTCGCCCAGATAGCGACTGAACGCCTTTTCGCCCCAAGGGCACGCCATGGGATTGCTGATAGGGGCGAATGCAGACAGCGACTGATAACGCCCCGGGTTGCGCAGTGCGCAAACCAAGGCACCGTGGCCACCCATGGAGTGGCCGCTGATGCCGCGTTTCCCGGACACCGGGAAGTTGGCCTCAATCAGCGCGGGCAGCTCGTGCACCACGTAGTCATGCATGCGGTAGTGGCGTGCATAGGGCTCCTGGCTGGCATTCAGGTAGAAGCCCGCGCCTAGCCCGAAATCCCAGGCGTTGTCCGGGTCACCGGGCACATCCGCGCCGCGCGGACTGGTGTCCGGCGCGACGATGATCAGCCCCAGCTCCGACGCCAGGCGCTGCGCGCCGGCCTTCTGCATGAAGTTCTCATCGGTGCAGGTCAGACCCGACAGCCAGTAGAGCACCGGTAACTTTCCACCCTGCTCCGCCTGGGGCGGCAAGTAGACGGCGAACACCATCTCGCAATTGAGGCTGGTGGAGCGATGACGGTAGCGCTTGTGCCATCCGCCAAAGCTCTTGTTGCTGGAAACGATCTCAAGAGTCATGGAGCGATCTCCGTCGAAGCCGGACGCCCGAAGCGAATATCTTGCTGCCTCGGGCTCCCCGCCGGATTAGTAGTGGACGACCGAGCGGATGCTCTTGCCTTCATGCATCAGGTCGAAGGCCTTGTTGATGTCGTCCAGCCCCATGGTGTGGGTGATGAAGGTATCCAGCGGGATCTCGCCCTTCTGCGCCTTGTCCACATAGCTAGGCAGCTCGGTGCGGCCTTTCACACCGCCAAAGGCAGAACCGCGCCATACACGGCCAGTCACCAACTGGAACGGACGGGTGCTGATCTCGGCACCTGCCGGCGCCACGCCGATGATGACGGACTCGCCCCAACCCTTGTGGCAGCATTCCAGCGCCGCGCGCATCAGGTTGACGTTGCCGACGCACTCGAAGCTGTAGTCGACGCCGCCGTCGGTCATTTCGACGATGACGTCCTGGACCGGCTTGGCATGGTCCTTCGGATTGACGAAGTCGGTGGCACCCAGCTCACGGGCCACGTCGAACTTCTCCGGGTTGATGTCGATGGCGATGATGCGGGAGGCCTTGGCCATCTTCGCGCCGATGATCGCAGCGAGGCCGATACCGCCCAAGCCGAAGATCGCCACGGTAGCCCCCTCTTCCACCTTGGCGGTGTTGAGCACGGCACCGATACCGGTGGTCACACCGCAACCCAGCAGGCAGACCTTCTCCAGCGGCGCTTCCTTGGGAATCTTCGCCAGGGAAATTTCCGGCAGGACGGTGTACTCGGAGAAAGTCGAGCAACCCATGTAGTGATAGATCGGCTGGCCGTTGTAGCTGAACCGGGACGTGCCGTCCGGCATCAGGCCCTTGCCCTGGGTGGCGCGCACTTTCTGGCACAGGTTGGTCTTGCCGGATTTGCAGAACTTGCACTCGCGGCATTCGGCTGTGTAGAGCGGAATCACGTGATCGCCCACCGCCAGCGAGGTAACGCCCTCGCCTACTGCTTCGACGATGCCGCCCCCTTCGTGGCCGAGAATGCAGGGGAACACGCCTTCGGAGTCAGCACCGGACAAGGTGTAGGCATCGGTGTGGCATACGCCGGTGGCCACGATCCGCACCAGGACTTCGCCGGCCCTGGGCGGTGCCACGTCGACTTCGACGATCTGCAGCGGCTGGTTGGGCGCGAAGGCCACAGCGGCACGGGACTTGATCATGGTCATTCTCCAGCTGATTGAAATGGCCAAAGAGTGTAGTTGAGCCGCCAATGGTAAATAATCCGCCACAAAGCAAAACGTTATTGCTGTGGAGGGATAATCAATGAGTCGCTGGGAAGGCCTCGACGAGTTTGTCGCGGTTGCTGAAACAGGCCAGTTCACGGCTGCGGCGGAACGCCTGGGTATCTCTTCATCCCATGTCAGCCGACAGATCGCCCGGCTCGAAGAACGCCTGCAGACGCGCCTGTTCTATCGAAGCACCCGCAAGGTCGCCCTGACCGAGGCCGGACAGACGTTCCTGCAGCACTGCCAACGCCTCATGGATGCTCGCGAAGAGGCGCTTCGCGCAGTGAGCGACCTCACCAGCGAACCCAAGGGCCTGCTGCGCATGACCTGTGCTGTGGCCTACGGCGAGCGCTTCATCGTGCCGCTGGTCAACGAGTTCATGGCGCGCCATCCACAGTTGCGTGTGGACATCGAACTGAGCAATCGCACCCTGGACCTGGTGCACGAAGGCCTCGACCTGGCGATACGCCTCGGCCGTCTGCAGGATTCGCGACTGGTAGCGACACGCCTGGCGCCACGGGTCATGTACCTCTGTGCAGCGCCGTCCTATCTGGAGCGTTACGGCCGCCCCCACAGTCTTTCGGAGCTGGCGCGGCACAACTGCCTGATCGGCAGCGCGGATCATTGGGATTTTCTCCAGCAGGGGCGCGAGCATGCGGTGCGGGTGCAGGGGAACTGGCGCTGCAACAGCGGACAGGCAGTGCTGAGCGCCGCGCTGCGGGGATTCGGCCTGTGCCAACTGCCCGACTACTACGTGCTGGAGCACCTGCGCAGCGGGGCATTGGTATCTCTGCTGGAACAGCACCGCCCGCCTAATACGGCAGTCTGGGCACTTTATCCACAGCAGCGGCATCTATCGCCCAAGGTACGGCAGCTGGTTGAACTATTGAAGGCTGGGTTGGCCGAACGGCCGGAATATGCGCTGGATCAGACTCGCGTGGACCAGCGCTGACGCAGCCAGTCGAGATCTTCGGGACGGGTGATCTTGAGGTTGTCGGCGCGGCCCTCGATTAGCCGGGGCGCGTTACCGGCCCACTCCATCGCAGAGGCTTCGTCGGTGATGGCGACGCCTGCGACCAGGGCATCAGCCAGCGCCCGATGCAGGGCGCCGAAGTGGAACATCTGTGGCGTGTAGGCTTGCCAGATCAGGCTACGATCCACGGTTTCCGCCACGCGGCCATCGGCACCGGCACGCTTCAAGGTATCCCTTGCCGGCACGGCGAGCAGACCGCCTACCGGGTCGTCCGCCAGCTCGGCCAGCAGCCGGTCGAGATCGTAGCGCGACAGGTTCGGCCGTGCCGCATCATGCACCAGCACCCAGTCATGGGCTCGGGCGCCATGCTCGGCGAGTCGCAACAGGGCACTGAGCACCGAGTCCGAGCGTTCCTTGCCGCCATCGGCGCGGATGATGCGCTCATCCGTGGCGCAGGGAAGCGCCGGCCAGTATGGATCATCGACTGACAAGCTGACTACCAACCCTTTGAGCTGCGGATGATCGAGGAAGCAATCGAGGCTGTGCTCGAGGATGGTTCGCCCAGCGAGTTCGAGGTACTGCTTGGGACGGTCGGCGCGCATACGGGCACCGACACCGGCGGCAGGAATCACCGCCCAGAAGAAGGGAATGTCAGCCTGGTTCATTCGGAAATCTGGTAGAGGGTTTCGCCTTCCTTGACCATGCCCAGTTCATGACGGGCACGCTCTTCGACGGTCTCCATACCCTTTTTCAGCTCCATCACTTCCGCTTCGAGGATGCGGTTGCGCTCCAGCAGGCGCTCGTTCTCGCCTTTCTGTTCGGCAATCTGGTGCTGGAGATCCTGGACCTGCGCCAGGCTCCCGTCGCCCACCCAAAGGCGATACTGCAGGCCAGCCAGCATCAGGATCAGGACAACGAACAACCAGTAAGTGTTAGGGCGAGTCATTTTGCCAGGGAGTATCCATGCGAAAAGGGCAGCTTGCGCTGCCCTTTTACCATTCCTGAACGGATTACGTCGCTGCCGCGCGGCGGGAGACGACCGGCCAGGAGAAATCAGGTGTGGCTGCGAAGTTTACATGAAGTAAAGATGCATTCAGCGCCTGATTTCAACATGGATCACCGTAACCGATCAGCCACGGAATTCCGCACGGCCGCGGTACGGCGCTTTCTCGCCCAGTTGCTCTTCGATACGCAGCAGCTGGTTGTACTTGGAGACGCGGTCGGAACGGCACAGGGAGCCGGTTTTGATCTGACCGGCGGCAGTGCCTACGGCCAGGTCGGCGATGGTGCTGTCTTCGGTCTCGCCGGAGCGGTGGGAGATTACCGCGGTGTAACCGGCTGCCTTGGCCATCTGGATGGCTTCCAGGGTTTCGGTCAGGGAGCCGATCTGGTTGAACTTGATCAGGATCGAGTTGGCGATGTTCTTCTCGATGCCTTCCTTGAGGATCTTGGTGTTGGTCACGAACAGGTCGTCACCTACCAGCTGCACCTTGGCGCCGATCTTGTCGGTCAGGTCTTTCCAGCCAGCCCAGTCGGACTCGTCCATGCCGTCTTCGATGGAGATGATCGGGAAGCGCTGGGACAGGCCGGCCAGGTAGTCGGCGAAGCCAGCGGCGTCGAACACCTTGCCTTCACCGGCCAGGTCGTATTTGCCGTCCTTGAAGAACTCGCTGGAAGCGCAGTCCAGAGCCAGGGTCACGTCGGTACCCAGCTTGTAGCCAGCGTTGGCAACGGCTTCGGCGATGGCAGCCAGGGCGTCTTCGTTGGAGGCCAGGTTCGGGGCGAAACCACCCTCGTCACCTACAGCGGTGTTCAGGCCACGGGCCTTCAGCACGGCTTTCAGGTGGTGGAAGATCTCGGCGCCCATGCGCAGGGCGTCGGCGAAGTTCTTGGCGCCAACCGGCTGCACCATGAACTCCTGGATGTCGACGTTGTTATCGGCGTGCTCGCCGCCGTTGATGATGTTCATCATCGGTACCGGCATGGAGTACTGGCCGGGAGTGCCGTTCAGGTCGGCGATGTGGGCGTAGAGCGGTACGCCCTTGGCCTGGGCTGCGGCCTTGGCAGCGGCCAGGGACACGGCGAGGATGGCGTTGGCGCCCAGCTTGGCCTTGTTCTCGGTACCGTCCAGTTCGATCATGGCGTGGTCGAGGGCTTTCTGGTCAGCTGCGTCCTTGCCCAGCAGCAGATCGCGGATCGGGCCGTTGATGTTGCCCACAGCCTTCAGTACGCCCTTGCCCAGGTAACGGCTCTTGTCGCCATCACGCAGTTCCAGTGCCTCGCGGGAACCGGTGGAAGCACCGGACGGCGCGCAAGCGCTGCCGATGATGCCGTTCTCGAGGATCACATCGGCTTCCACAGTGGGGTTGCCACGGGAGTCCAGAACCTCGCGGCCCTTGATGTCGACGATCTTTGCCATTGTTGTTAGCACTCCAAAAGTTGACGAAAACGCTCAGCAGAAAGTGAGGCGATTCGCCGGGCCTCGGGGTCGGCTGACCCGGCGAATGTCCTGACCGATCGGTCAGATTGTACCCAAGCGGCACTTTACCGGAGATCGGCCCGTTCAGGCAGTCTCGATCGGCGGAAAACTCTTGACCAGGTCGTCCAACTGCTTGAGCTGGGACAGGAAGGGTTCGAGTTTGTTCAGGCGCAAGGCGCAGGGGCCATCGCACTTGGCGTTGTCCGGGTCCGGATGGGCCTCGAGGAAGAGACCCGCCAGGCCCTGGCTCATGCCGGCCTTGGCCAGGTCGGTGACCTGGGCACGGCGGCCGCCAGCGGAGTCGGCACGGCCGCCCGGCATTTGCAGGGCGTGGGTGACGTCGAAGAAAACCGGGTACTCGAACTGCTTCATGACGCCGAAGCCGAGCATGTCCACGACCAGGTTGTTGTAACCGAAGGAGGAACCACGCTCGCAGAGGATCAGGCGATCGTTGCCCGCTTCCTCGCACTTGGTGAGGATGTGTTTCATCTCCTGGGGTGCGAGGAACTGGGCCTTCTTGATGTTGATCACCGCGCCCGTCTTGGCCATGGCGACCACGAGGTCGGTCTGGCGCGACAGGAAGGCCGGCAACTGGATGATGTCGCAGACCTCGGCCACCGGAGCCGCCTGGTAGGGCTCATGGACGTCGGTGATCACCGGCACGCCGAAGGTCTTCTTCACTTCCTCGAAGATCTTCATGCCCTCTTCCAGGCCCGGGCCACGGAAGGAGTTGATCGAGGAGCGGTTGGCCTTGTCGAAGCTGGCCTTGAACACGTAGGGGATGCCGAGCTTTTCGGTCACCTTGACGTATTCCTCGCAGACTTTCAGGGCGAGGTCGCGGGACTCCAGCACGTTCATGCCGCCAAACAGCACGAACGGCTTGTCGTTGGCGATCTCGATATTGCCGACGCGGACGATCTTCTGCGCCATGGGTCAGGCCTTCTTCGCTTTCTGCGCCAGGGCGGCGTTGACGAAGCCGCTGAACAGCGGGTGGCCATAACGCGGCGTGGAGGTGAACTCCGGGTGGAACTGGCACGCGACGAACCACGGATGATCCGGAGCCTCGACCACTTCGACCAGGGCACCGTCGCCAGAGCGGCCGGTGACCTTCAAGCCGGCTTCCTGCAATTGCGGCAGCAGGTTGTTGTTCACTTCGTAGCGATGGCGATGGCGCTCGACGATCTCGTCCTTGCCATAGCAATCGTGCACCAGGGAGCCGTTCTCCAGCTGGCAAGCCTGGGCGCCGAGGCGCATGGTGCCGCCCAGGTCCGAGGCTTCGGTACGGATTTCGGTGGCGCCGGTGGCGTCTTCCCACTCGGTGATCAGGCCCACGACCGGGTGGCCGCTGGACTTGTCGAATTCGGTGGAGTTGGCGTCGGTCCAGCCCAGTACGTTGCGGGCATATTCGATGACCGCAACCTGCATGCCGAGGCAGATGCCGAGGTAGGGAATCTTGTTCTCGCGGGCGAAACGCACGGTGGATATCTTGCCTTCCACACCGCGCAGGCCGAATCCACCCGGAACCAGGATGGCGTCGACGCCTTCCAGCAGGCTGGTGCCCTGGGTTTCGATGTCTTCGGAGTCGATGTAGCGCAGGTTCACCTTGGTGCGGCTCTGGATGCCAGCGTGGCTCATCGCTTCGATCAGCGACTTGTACGCGTCCAGCAATTCCATGTACTTGCCGACCATGGCGATGGTGACTTCCTTCTCGGGGTTCAGCTTGGCATCCACCACGCGGTCCCACTCGGAGAGGTCGGCACTGCCGCATTGCAGGCCGAAGCGCTCGACGACGAAATCGTCCAGGCCCTGGGCGTGCAGCACGGACGGAATCTTGTAGATGGTATCGACGTCCTGCAGGGAGATCACCGCGCGCTCTTCCACGTTGGTGAACAGGGCGATCTTGCGACGGGAGGACAGGTCGACGTCATGGTCGGAACGGCAGACCAGCACATCAGGCTGCAGGCCGATGGAGCGCAGCTCCTTTACGGAGTGCTGGGTCGGCTTGGTCTTGGTCTCGCCAGCGGTGGCGATGTAGGGGACCAGGGTCAGGTGCATCAGCATGGCGCGCTTGGCGCCCACTTCCACGCGCAGCTGGCGGATGGCTTCGAGGAAGGGCTGGGACTCGATGTCACCCACGGTGCCGCCGATTTCCACGAGGGCCACGTCCGCGCCTGCAGCACCCTTGATGATGCGGTGCTTGATCTCGTCGGTGATGTGCGGAATCACCTGGATGGTGGCACCCAGGTAGTCACCACGGCGCTCCTTGCGCAGCACATCGGCGTAAACGCGGCCGGTGGTGAAGTTGTTGTTCTGGGTCATCGTGGTGCTCACGAAGCGCTCGTAGTGACCCAGATCGAGATCGGTCTCGGCGCCGTCCTCGGTCACGAAGACTTCACCGTGCTGGAAGGGGCTCATGGTACCCGGGTCCACGTTGATGTACGGGTCGAGCTTGAGCATGGTGACCTTCAGTCCCCGCGCTTCCAGAATGGCGGCCAAGGATGCCGAGGCGATGCCTTTCCCCAAAGAAGAAACAACACCACCCGTGACGAAGATGTAGCGCGTCATGAAAAACCCTAGAAGTCTGCGTTTAGGCGGAATGCCGCCGGGGAAAGCGATGAAGGGCTATGGCCTTCAACCATGGAGCGCAACTGGGCGCTGCTTCAAAAGCAACTACCGCCGATTCCGAAGGAATCAGCGAAAGCTATGTAAGACGGGAGCGTAGTCTACCGGAAAGACCCTACCAGCTCAAACCTTGGTCACTCGTCGGTGGCGACCAGCGCAGCTGCCCACTACCCGCCCCCCGACTGTCCAGCTCCGTAAGGTTGGCGACGGCCACCAGCTCACCATCGACGAACAGCAGCGGCAATCGGCCGCGGACAAAAACGGGCAGTCGAGACTCGTTGAGCAACCGCTTGAGGTCACGACGTCCTCGCCCCGCCAGCTCCAGTACCTCACCTCCCCGCCGATAGCGAACTTCGAGCCTGCCGGCCGGCGGCGACCCCAACAGACTCAGCTCGCCGTTGCCCGGCAGTTCGAGCGACAGAGCAGGATCGGGCCAGGGAAGATCGCGCTCCGGCACCACGAGCCATTCCCCGGACAGCCACCACAACCGTCCGTCGGCTCGGTGCAGCTCGCCCGAGGTAAGACGCCAGATCGGCGTCGTATCGGCGGCCGCATCGCGCAGGTCTTCCCATCCAGCCCAATGATTGCTGTCCGGTAGCGGCGTGAACTTCGCCAGCCAGTAACGCAGGGCGTTGCGCTGCCGCGGCGGCGACAACGACGCCAGCACGCTCAAGTCGAGGGACGGCAGCGGCAGCCAGGGGAAATCGCTGCCAGCCTGGGCGCGCTGCAGGTCGGCCTGGGCCAGTTCGCCCAGCAGCTCTTCCGCCTCAGCCATGTGCTCTGCGCTGCGGGCCAGGCTTTCCCTCGCCCTCGGCCAGCGAGACAACAGCACAGGAAACACATCGCGGCGGAGGAAATTGCGCGCGAGGGAAGTATCCGAATTGCTGGGGTCGTCCACCCAGTCGATCCCTTCGTCGCGAGCATAGGCTTCCAGCTCGGCACGCGACGCCTGCAGCAGCGGCCTGACCAGGCTGCCCAACCCGAGGGGCCGGACCAGTGGCATACCCGCCAGCCCACGTACACCGGCACCACGCAACAGTCGGAAAAGCAGCGTTTCCGCCTGGTCGTCCCGATGCTGGGCGCTGAGGAGCACCTCCCCCGCTCGCAGCTGGCCAACGAATGCGGCATAGCGCGCATCCCGTGCGGCACGCTCCAGGCTTGGCCCGGTGTCGACAGTCACCCGCAGCACCTTGAGCGGCACGCCCAATGCGTCGCAGACACGTTGGCAATGTTCTGGCCAGGCATCGGCTGCGGCCTGCAGGCCGTGATGGACATGGATGGCGGATAGCGGTGGCAGGGTTTCGCGAAGGGCGAGACGCGCCAACAAATGAAGCAGGACGGTGGAGTCGAGTCCGCCAGAGAAGGCGACGTGCCAGGCCGGCGCATGGCGCCAGGGGGCCAGGGCGGTCAGGAGGCGGGACTCAAGGGACATGGGCTGCTCAAAACGAAATCGGGCCCCAAGCTTAAAGCCGGGGCCCGATCTTTGCAGCCTGAAGCGGGATCAGGCTACGCCGTAGCTCATCAGACGATCGTAACGACGCGCCAGCAGATCCTCATTGCCGAGCTTCTGCAGGGTCTTCAGTTGCTCGGAGAGTTCCTTGCGGATCGACTCGGCAGTGGCGGCCGGATCACGGTGGGCGCCGCCCAGAGGCTCGGCAATCACCTTGTCGACAATGCCCAGCCCTTTCAGGCGTTCGGCGGTGATGCCCATGGCCTCGGCCGCATCCGGAGCCTTCTCGGCCGTTTTCCACAGGATGGATGCACAGCCTTCGGGCGAAATCACCGAGTAGGTGGAGTACTGCAGCATGTTCAGGCGGTCGCAGACACCAATGGCCAGCGCACCACCGGAACCACCCTCACCAATCACAGTGGCGATGATCGGGGTCTTCAGACGGGACATGACACGCAGGTTCCAGGCGATGGCTTCGCTCTGGCCGCGCTCCTCGGCATCGATACCCGGGTAGGCGCCGGGGGTGTCGATGAAGGTCAGGATCGGCATCTTGAAACGCTCGGCCATTTCCATCAGGCGGCAGGCCTTGCGGTAACCCTCGGGACGCGGCATGCCGAAGTTGCGGCGGACCTTCTCACGCACCTCACGGCCCTTCTGGTGGCCGATGATCATGACCGGCTCGTCGTTCAGACGGGCAACCCCGCCAACGATAGCGGCGTCGTCGGAGAAATGACGATCGCCGTGCAGCTCGTCGAACTCGGTGAAGATGTGCTCGATGTAGTCGAGGGTGTAGGGCCGACGCGGATGGCGCGCCAGCTGGGCGATCTGCCAGCTGGTGAGATTGCCGAAGATGCTTTCGGTGAGCGCGCTGCTCTTCTCCTGCAGGCGGGAGATCTCGTCGGTGATGTTCAGGGCGTTGTCGTTACCGACCAGACGCAGCTCCTCGATCTTGGCTTGCAGATCGGCGATGGGCTGTTCGAAATCCAGAAAGTTCGGGTTCATAGGCTTCCGTCGTGCGCTTGGGGCCAGGCGGCTGGTTCCATTTGGCGCCCTACCTTAAGGGATCGGGCGCGTTCGGGTCGAGATCAAATCGAAATCGGGCCGCTGCGAGCGTGCAGTCACGTTCGCATCAGCGGTAGTGCAGGAAGACGTTGTCGCGCCCGAACTGGTCACGCAATGCCTGAATCAAAGCGTCAGCCGGTGCGATTCGCCAGTTGTCGCCGAACTGCAGCACAGCCTTCGCGTCGTTGCCGCTGTAGTCCAGGGTCAGCGGGCAGGAGCCGCGATGGCGACCGCAAAGCTCGGCCAGCCAGCGCAAACGATCACCTTGCAGGGCGCTGAAATCCACTTTCATGCGCAGGCTCTCAGCCAGGCCGGTACGCGCCTCTTCCAGGCTCAGCACACGCTTGGCGCGCAAGCGCAGGCCGCCGGAGAAGTCGTCATGGCTGACCTCCCCTTCCACCACCACCAGGGCGTCGGTCTGCAGTAGACCCTGGGCAACGTTGAAGGCATCGGCGAAGAGCGAGGCTTCGATGCGGCCTGAGCGATCATCGAGGGTGATGAAGCCCATCTTGTCGCCCTTCTTGTTCTTCATTACCCGCAGGTTGACGATCAGACCGGCGATGATCTGGGTGTCACGAGCAGGCTTGAGCTCGACGATACGCTGGCGGGCGAAACGGCGGATCTCGCCTTCGTACTCGTCGATCGGGTGACCGGTGAGGTACAGCCCCAGGGTTTCCTTCTCGCCCTTCAGGCGCTCCTTGAGGGACAGCTCCTTGGCGTTGCGGTGGTTGGCGTACATATCGGCCTCAGGCTCGGCGAACACGCCGCCGAAGAGGTCCATATGGCCACTGTCATGGCTACGCGCGGTCTGCTCCGCCGCCTGGATGGCTTCCTCCATGGCTGTCAGCAGCACCGCGCGGTTGCGGTCGATGCCAGCCTGATAGGCCTTGGGCTCGTTGCTGAAGAACGGACCGAGACGATCGAGGGCACCGCCCCGAATCAGGGCTTCCAGGGTGCGCTTGTTGATGCGTTTGAGGTCGACGCGGTTGCAGAAGTCGAACAGGTCCTTGAACGGACCACCTTCGGCGCGGCATTCCGTAATCGCCTCCACCGGACCTTCGCCCACGCCTTTGATGGCGCCCAGGCCGTAGACGATCTGGCCGTCATTGTCGACGGCGAAGCGATACTCGGAGTTGTTCACGTCGGGGGCGACGATGCGCAGCTTCATGTGCCGGCATTCTTCGATCAGCGTCACCACCTTGTCGGTGTTGTGCATATCCGCAGTGAGTACCGCGGCCATGAAGGGTGCCGGGAAATGTGCCTTGAGCCAGGCGGTCTGGTAGGAAACCCAGCCGTAGGCGGCGGAGTGGGATTTGTTGAAGCCGTAGCCGGCGAACTTTTCCACCAGGTCGAAAATGTTGCCCGAGAGGTTGGAGTCGATGCCGTTGCTGGAGCAACCTTCGATGAAACCGCCACGCTGCTTGGCCATTTCCTCGGGCTTCTTCTTACCCATGGCGCGGCGGAGCATGTCTGCACCGCCGAGGGTGTATCCCGCCATCACCTGGGCGATCTGCATCACCTGTTCCTGGTACAGGATGATGCCGTAGGTGGGCTTGAGGACAGGCTCGAGACCCGCGTACTGGTAGTCGGGGTGCGGGTAGGAGAGCTCGGCACGGCCGTGCTTGCGGTTGATGAAGTCATCCACCATGCCGGACTGCAGCGGGCCCGGACGGAACAGCGCCACCAGGGCGATCATGTCTTCGAGGCAGTCGGGCTTGAGCTTCTTGATCAGCTCCTTCATGCCGCGCGATTCAAGCTGGAAGACCGCGGTGGTCTCCGCCTTCTGCAGCATGTCGTAGGTCTTCTTGTCGTCCAGCGGGATACGGTCGATATCGACCAGGGGCTTGCCCAGCTTCTCCTGCTCCCGGTTGATCATCTCCATGGCCCACTTGATGATCGTCAGGGTACGCAGGCCGAGGAAGTCGAACTTCACCAAGCCGGCGGCTTCCACGTCGTCCTTGTCGAACTGGGTCACCAGGCCGGCGCCCTCTTCATCACAGGCGATCGGCGAGAAGTCGGTGAGCTTGGTCGGCGCGATAACCACACCGCCGGCGTGCTTGCCGGTACCCCGGGTGATGCCTTCCAGCTTGAGGGCCATGTCCCAGATTTCCTGGGCTTCTTCGTCCACCTTGAGGAAGTCCCGCAGCACTTCTTCCTGGTTGAACGCCGCCTCCAGGGTCATGCCCACTTCGAAGGGGATCATCTTCGACAGGCGATCAGCCAAACCATAGGACTTGCCCTGCACCCGTGCCACGTCGCGCACCACCGCCTTGGCAGCCATGGAGCCGAAGGTGATGATCTGGCTGACCGCATTGCGCCCGTACTTGTCGGCCACGTAGTCGATCACCCGGTCGCGGCCGTCCATGCAGAAGTCGACGTCGAAGTCGGGCATGGATACCCGCTCGGGGTTGAGGAAGCGCTCGAACAGCAGGTCGTAGGCCAATGGGTCGAGGTCGGTGATCTTCAGCACATAGGCAACCAGGCTGCCGGCACCCGAGCCCCGTCCCGGTCCCACCGGCACGCCGTTGTTCTTGGCCCACTGGATGAAGTCCGCAACGATCAGGAAGTAACCGGGGAAGCCCATCTGGATGATGGTGCCGAGTTCGAACTCCAGGCGATCGATGTAGAGCTGGCGTTTCTCTTCGTAATCAGGCGTGGTTTCCTTCGGCCAGAGCACCAGCAGGCGCTCTTCCAGCCCTTCATAGGAGGCATGGCGCAGGTAGTCGCCGATGCTCATGCCGTTGGGCGTGGGGAAGTCAGGCAGGAAGTGCTTGCCCAACTGCACTTCGATGTTGCAGCGCTTGGCGATCTCGACGGTGTTTTCCAGCGCCTCAGGAATGTCGGCGAACAGCTCGGCCATTTCCTCGGGCGACTTGAGGTATTGCTGGTCGGAGTAGTTACGCGGACGGCGCGGGTCATCGAGGACGCGGCCCTCGCCGATGCAGACGCGGGTCTCGTGGGCCTCGAAATCGCCGTCCTTGATGAAGCGCACGTCATTAGTGGCCACCAGCGGCGCACCGCAACGGGCGGCGAGAGCAACGGCGGCATGCACATGTTCCTCGTCGTTGACGCGGGAAGTACGCTGCAGCTCCAGGTAGAAGCGATCAGGGAAGACGGCCTGCCACTCGGCCAGCATGGCCTCGGCGCTCGCCGGGTCATTGTTGAGGAGGGCCATGCCGATCTCACCCTCTTTGGCACCGGACAGGGCGATCAGGCCTTCAGCAGCCTCTTTTACCCAGTCGCGCTGGATGATCACCAGGCCATTGCTCTGGCCGTCGGACCAGCCGCGGGAAATCAGTTCGGTCAGGTTGCGATACCCCTTGGCGTTCATCGCCAGCAGGGTCATGCGGCTCAAGGGACCATCCTCGAAGGGGCTGGCCAGCCAGATGTCCGCGCCGCAGATGGGCTTGATCCCGCCGCCCATGGCGGTCTTGTAGAACTTCACCAGCGAGCACATGTTGCTCTGATCGGTGATCGCCACCGCCGGCATACCCGCTCCCGTCACAGCCTTGATCAGCGGCTTGACCCGTACCAGGCCGTCTACCAGGGAGTATTCGGAATGCAGACGCAGATGGACGAAGGAAGCGGTCATGGAAGTCCTATGCAAAACGCGAAAACGACAAGGCCCGGATTGTACCGGGCCCTCGGACAAAGCTACAGGCTTGGGGCAAGGCCGCGGATAGGCGCGACAGAGCGCCTCAGAAACCGCCCTCGATCAGCGCTCGGACCGGGCCGAAGGAACGCCGATGGATCACGGTGGGACCCAGACGGCGCAAGGCCTCCAGGTGGATGACAGTAGGGTAGCCCTTGTGCCCCGCGATGCCGTAGCCCGGGTAGAGCGCATCCAGCTCAGCCATCTCACGGTCACGGCTGACCTTGGCCAGGATAGAGGCGGCGGCAATGGCGGGAACCTGGCTGTCACCCTTGACCACCGGCGCGCTGGGGACCTTCAGCTTGGGACAACGGTTGCCGTCGATCAGGGCAAGTTTCGGCGTCACGCTGAGCCCCTCAACGGCGCGCTGCATGGCCAGCATGGTGGCGTGAAGGATATTCAGCTGGTCGATCTCTTCCACCTCGGCGCGCGCGATGCACCAGGCCAGGGCCTTTTCGCGTATTTCGTCGAACAGCGCATCACGACGGGCTTCGGAGAGCTTCTTCGAATCGTTCAGGCCGAGGATCGGCCGTGCCGGGTCGAGGATCACTGCGGCGGTCACCACCGGACCACAGAGCGGGCCACGGCCGACTTCGTCGACACCGGCCACCAACTCTTCCACCAGGCTGAAATCCAGACCGAGCTGCATCAGGACACTCCAATCAATTGCAGGATGGCATCGGCCGCCTCACGCGAGGCGTCCTGGCGCAGGGCGCGATGAATGACGTCGAAGCCATGTGTCTGTACCTCGCCGTCGTCGAGCAGCGGCGAAATGGCCTGGGCCAGCGCCTCAGGCGTGGCGGCGTCCTGCAGCAGTTCAGGCACCAGCAGGCGCTGGGCCAGCAGGTTGGGCAAGGACACGTAGGGACTTTTCACCAGGCGCTTGAGAATCCGATAGGTCAGCGGCGCCACCTTATAGGCCACAACCATCGGACGCTTGTACAGCAGCGCCTCCAGGGTAGCGGTGCCGGAAGCGATCAGTACTGCATCGCAAGCGGCGAGCGCCTCATGGGAACGGCCGTCGAGCAACTTCAACGGCAGGTCGCGACCGGCCAGCATCGCCTCGATCTGCACCCGACGCTCCGGGCTGGCACAAGGCAGGACGAAGCAAATTCCGGGACGAATCGAACGCAGACGCTCGGCGGCATCGAGGAACAACGCCCCCAGCTTGCCGACTTCACCACCGCGACTACCAGGCAGCAGCGCCACTACGGGCGAGTCCTCAGGCAAGTCCAACGCCATGCGCGCAGCGGCACGGTCGGCCTCCAGGGGGATGGCATCGGCCAGCGGATGGCCCACGAATCGGACCGGAACGCCCTTCTCTTCGTAGAAACGTGCTTCGAAGGGGAAGAGCGTAAGCATCAGATCGCAGCCTTCGCGGATCTTCAGGACGCGTTTCTGCCGCCAGGCCCAGACCGAAGGGCTGACGTAGTGCACGGTCTTGATACCGGCACGACGAAGCTTGAGCTCGACGCCAAGGGTGAAATCAGGGGCATCGATGCCGATGAAAACATCGGGGCGCTCGTCAATCAGGGTCTGGATGAGCCGCCGGCGACGCGCCAGCAGTTCCGGCAGGCGCCCGAGCACTTCCACCAGGCCCATGACCGCCAGGCGTTCCATGGGGAAATAGGATTCCAGCCCCTCTGCCTGCATGCGCGGGCCACCAACGCCAATGAACTGGGCATCGGGGTGGCGCGCCTTGAGCGCGTGCATCAGGGTGGAGCCGAGGATATCGCCGGACGCCTCGCCGGCAACCAGCGCGATGCGCAATGGACGATTCATGTGGTCAGCGAGTAATGCCGCGGGTCGAGGACTGAATGGAGTCGCGGAAAACAGCCACTTCTGGGAACTGTGCAGAGGACTCGGCCAGCTCGGCGAGTGCCTGCTCCACGGTCAAACCCTGGCGATAAACCACCTTGTAGGCACGGCGCAGGGCGGCGATAGCTTCAGCGCTGAAGCCACGGCGGCGCATGCCTTCGAAGTTCATGCTGCGGGCTTCGGCCGGGTTGCCGAAGACCGTGACGTATGCCGGAACGTCCTTGCCGATGGCCGTGCCCATGCCGGAGAAACTGTGGGCGCCGATACGGCAGAACTGGTGGACCAGGGTATAGCCGGAGAGGATCGCCCAATCGTCCACATGCACGTGGCCGGCCAGCGCGGTGTTGTTCACCAGGATGCAATGATTGGCGATCACGCTGTCGTGACCGATATGCACGTAGGCCATCAGCAGGTTGTGGTCGCCGATGGTGGTCTCGGAGCGGTCCTGCACGGTGCCACGATGGATGGTCACGCCTTCGCGGATCACATTGTGGTCACCGATCACCAGACGGGTGGGTTCACCCTTGTACTTCAGGTCCGGCGTATCTTCACCCACCGAAGAGAACTGGTAGATGCGATTGTGCTTGCCAATACGGGTCGGTCCCTTGATGACCACATGCGGTCCGACCACGGTCCCCTCGCCGATTTCCACATCGGGTCCAATGATCGACCAGGGGCCGACCTGAACTCCATCCGCCAGCGTGGCTGCCGGATCGATAATGGCGCGAGGGTCAATCAAACTCATAGTTTGCGTTCCGCACAGATGATCTCGGCCGAGCATACTTCCTTGCCATCGACGCTGGCATGGCAGTCGAACTTCCAGATGCCGCGTTTGACGCTGAGGAACTGCGCGCTGAGGATCAGTTGATCACCCGGCAGCACGGGCTGGCGGAAGCGCAGCTTGTCGGAACCCACGAAGTAGTAGAGCGTGCCGTCCGCAGGCTTGACGTCGAGCATCTTGAAACCAAGGATGCCGGCCGCCTGGGCCATGGCCTCGATGATCAGCACACCCGGCATGATCGGATGCTGCGGGAAGTGGCCGTTGAAGAAGGGCTCGTTGATGCTGACATTCTTGTAGGCGCGAATGCGCTTGCCTTCAACATCCAGCTCCACCACCCGATCTACCAGGAGGAAAGGGTAGCGGTGCGGCAGATATTCGCGAATCTCGTTGATGTCCATCATGTTCCTGGAGCCTTTTCAGAGGATTGGGGATGCACGGCGCTGCGTGAATCACGCTTCTGATGAAGCATCCCCGCCCGGGGTCACTGCCGCCAGGCGTTTTTCCAGTTGCTGCAGACGACGCGCCATGTCGTCCAACTGGCGGATCCGGGCAGCGCTCTTCTTCCAATCCGCGGCGGTCTGCATCGCGGTACCGGAAGAATAGGCACCCGGCTCGGTGATATTGCGAGTCACCATGGTCATGCCGGTGACGAACACGTTGTCGCAGACCTCGATATGGCCAACCATGCCCACGCCGCCGGCGATCATGCAGTTGCGGCCAATCTTGGTGCTGCCGGAAATGCCCACGCAGCCGGCCATGGCGGTGTTGTCACCCACCTGTACGTTGTGCGCGATCATGATCTGGTTATCCAGCTTCACGCCATTGCCGATAAGGGTATCGGAGAGGGCACCACGGTCGATGGTGGTGTTGGCCCCCACTTCCACGTCGTCGCCCAGGGTCACGCCGCCGATCTGCGCGATCTTCTGCCACACGCCCTTTTCATTGGCGAAACCAAAGCCCTCGCCGCCGATCACGGCACCGGACTGGATCACCACACGCTTGCCGATCTTCACGTCGTGATAGAGCGTAACGCGGGGCGCCAGCCAACCACCTTCACCGATCACGGTGCGGGCACCTACCACGCAATGGGCGCCGAGGGTCACGCCAGCGCCGATCTGCGCCCCGGATTCGATCACCGCATAAGCACCGATGCTCGCGCTCGGATCCACCTTGGCATCGGATGCGACCACTGCGGTCGGATGGACGCCTGGCTGGGCCTTGGGCTTCGGATCGAACAGGTGGGAGAGCTCGGCGTAGGCCAGGTAGGGATTCGGCACCACCAGCGCGTCGCCGGCAAAGCCCTCGGCGTCAGCCGGGGTCAGCAATACCGCTCCAGCCTTACTGTCAGCAAGGAATTTGCGGTACTGCGGATTGGCCAGGAAGCTGAGGTGGCCAGGACCGGCCTCATGCAAGGTAGCCAGGCCGGTAATTGCCTTTTCCTCGGAACCACGCACGGTGGCTCCGAGACGCGCAGCCAGTTGGCCCAGAGTGAAGACCGGAGTCGTCATCATCAACGCTGCTGGTTCATGCGCTCGATGACTTGGCGGGTGATGTCGTACTGAGGCTTGACGTCAACCACAGCACCACGCTCCAGCACCAGGTCATAGCTGCCTTGCTTCAGGACTTCTTCAACAGCCTTGTCCAGCTTCGGCTTGAGTTGCTTGAGCATGTCACGGTCAGCAACGGCCTTGGCTTCGTTCAGTTCCTTGGACTGGAACTGGAAATCGCGCGCCTTCTGCTTGAACTCAAGCTCCAGGCGCTCGCGCTCGGCTTGTTGCATCTTCTCGCCGTCTTTCACCAGACGGTCCTGGATGCGCTTGGCGTCGCTCTCCAGGGTTTTCAGCTTGTTCAGCTGCGGACCGAATTTCTTCTCGGCGTCGACCGCGTATTTCTTGGCGGCGTCGGATTCGAGCAGGGCCATTTGATAGTTGAGTACCGCGATCTTCATTTCCGCGAAGGCCGGAGTCGCCAGCATGGCAGCGGCAACCAGAACGAATTGAGTCAACTTACGCACGATGCAACTCCTGCAACACATACTGTTGTCTTGAAATAATACTTAGAAGGTCTGGCCCAGGGAGAACTGGAATACCTGGGTATCGGCATTGTCCGGCTTCTTGACGGGCATGCCCAGACTGAAGCTCAACGGCCCCAGCGCTGTAATCCACGTCAGGCCCACACCCACGGAGCTGGCCAGGTCACCGGCGTTGATACTGCTGCAGTTGGTCGCGGTGGACGAGCAACTGGTATCGAACACGTTACCCACATCCCAGAACAGCACAGTACGCAGCTGGCGCTGGTCCTTGACGAACGGCATCGGGAACAGCAGCTCGACGCCACCCTGGATCAGCACGTTACCACCGAAGGGCAGCGGATCCTGGTCCGGGTCGAACGCGGTGCCCGGCTTGGTGCCTTGGCTCGGCGTACTGCGTGGGCCCAGGCTGCTGTCTTCGAAGCCGCGTACGGAGTTGAAGCCGCCCGCGAAGTAATGCTCGTAGAACGGCAGTTCGGAGGTGGAGCCGTAGCTGTCGCCGTAGCCCAGTTCGGTGTGCCAGCGCAGCGCGGTGCTCTGGCTCAGCGGAGTGAACAGCTGGCCGCGGTAATCGAGTTTGTAGAACGACAGATCGCTACCCGGAATGGTGCTTTCCAGTACCAGGCTCTGGGAATGGCCGCGAGTGGCCAGCACGCCTTTGTTCAGGGTCGATTCGGACCAGCCGATGGAGCCCTTGAAGTTCAGGTAGCTGTCGCCTTCCTGTTCGATGAAGTCGAAGATCTCGTCGACGGTGTAGATACCGGTGTTGATCTTGTCCTGCTGCACGGTCAGGCCGTAGGTGAGGCGACCGATTTCGCTGATCGGGTAGCCGATGCTGACGCCCGCACCATAGCTGTCCACCGCATAGCTGGACACATCCACGTCGAGGTCGTCGTAGTCGGTGCTGCGGTAGAAGGCGTTGTAGCCCAGGCTCACGCCGTCCGGCGTCCAGTAGGGGTCAACGAAGCCGAAGTTGTAGCGGGTCTGGTATTGGGAACGCGTCAGGCCAATGCTGACCTTGTTACCGGTACCCAGGAAGTTGTTCTGGCTGATGGAGCCGCCGAGGATCAGGCCCGCGCTCTGGGCAAAGCCCACGCTGGCGGTGATGGAGCCGGACGGTTGCTCTTCCACGGTGTAGTTCACGTCGACCTGGTCGTCAGTGCCGGGCACTTGCGGGGTCTCGACGTTGACTTCCTTGAAGAAGCCGAGGCGCTCCAGGCGAGTCTTGGACTGGTCGATGAGGTAGGTCGAAGCCCAGCCACCTTCCATCTGGCGCATTTCGCGACGCAGTACTTCGTCTTCGGTCTTGGTGTTGCCGCGGAAGTTGATGCGGTTGACGTAGGCACGCTTGCCCGGATCCACCACGAAGGTGATGGAGACGGTGTTGTCTTCGTCATGGGGTTCCGGCACGCCGTTGACGTTGGCGAAGGTATAGCCTTCGTTACCCAGGCGACGGGTGATCAGTTCGGACGTGGTGGTCATCACCTTGCGCGAGAAAACCTGCCCCTTCTGCACGAGCAGCAGCTTCTTCACTTCGTCCTCGGGAACCTTCAGGTCACCGGAGAGCTTGACGTCGCGAACGGTGTACTTCTCGCCCTCGTCCACGTTGACGGTGACGTAGACGTGTTTCTTGTCCGGGGTGATGGATACCTGGGTGGAGGAGATATCCATGTTGATGTAGCCGCGGTCCAGGTAATAGGAACGCAGACGCTCCAGGTCACCGGAGAGTTTTTCGCGGGCGTACTTGTCGTCGTTCTTGAAGAAGGACAGCCAGTTGGTGGTCTTCAGCTCGAACAGGTCGATCAGGTCTTCATCGGGGAAGACGGTATTGCCGACGATGTTGATGTGCTGGATGGCGGCAACGGAGCCTTCGTTGATCTTGATCTTCAGCGCTACGCGGTTGCGCGGCTGCGGGTTTACATCGGCCTCGATCTCGGCGGAGTAACGACCCTGGGCCACGTACTGGCGCTGCAGTTCGTTACGCACGCCTTCGAGGGTCGCACGCTGGAAGATTTCACCTTCGGCAAGGCCCGACTGCTTCAGGCCCTTGAGCAGGTCTTCGGTGCTGATGGCCTTGTTGCCCTCGATCTCGATGCTGGAAATCGACGGGCGCTCGACTACGGTAATGACCAGGACGTCGCCATCGCGACCCAGTTGGATGTCCTGGAAGAAACCGGTCTTGAACAGTGCGCGGGTAGCTTCGACCAGACGGCGGTCATCCGCAGTGTCGCCGACGTTGAGCGGAAGTGCGCCGAATACGCTGCCAGCGGAAACCCGTTGCAGGCCGTTGACGCGAATGTCGGAGATGTTGAAGGACTCGGCGTGAACCTCGGCGATCATGAGTGCGGCAAGCACCGCAGGTAGCAGCAGGCGTTTCATGAAGTCCTTTTTTATTCCAACCGGTAATAAAGAATCTGCCGCACAAGGCGGCAGACTCGAAATTCAGTGACTCGTTTACAGACGGCTCAGATCGTTTACCAGGGCGAGCAACATCACCCCCACGACCAGACTGATACCGATCTGTACCCCCCAAGCCTGCACCCGTTCCGATACCGGGCGACGTCGCACCAGTTCGATCAGGTAGAACAGCAGGTGCCCCCCGTCCAGGACAGGAATTGGCAACAGATTGAGAACCCCCAGGCTTATGCTCAGATAGGCGAGGAAGTTCAGGAAGTCCCCCACCCCGGACTGGGCCGAAGCGCCCGCCACTTTAGCAATGGTTATCGGCCCGCTCAAGTTTTTTACCGAGAGCTCGCCAAGCAACATTTTCTTTAGGGAATCCAGAGTTAGCAGGCTCATGGACCAGGTTCTGGCCATTGCTTCGGTAACGGCATCGAGCGGTCCGAAACTGACTTCGCGAAGCATTTCCGCAGGCCATTCGACACCCTTCACCCCAGCACCCAGGTAACCGCTGCGGGCTTCGCCTTCGCCACGAGAAGCCAGATTCAACTGGACATCGCGCACCTGGCCTTCGCTCTCGACGCGCAGGGTGATGCGTTCGGCAGGACGCTTGCGCACCCGCTCCACCAGTTGCTGCCAGTCATCCAGCGCCTGGCCATCCAGCGCCAGCAGACGATCGCCGACCTTGAGGCCGGCGGCCTGGGCCGGGCCCTTCGGGTCGAGTTCAGCGAGGATCGGCGGAATCGCGGGGCGCCACGGTGTGATGCCCAGGGCGCCAATCGGGTCAGGCTCATCGACGCCCTTGAGCCAGTCGTTCAGCTGCAGCTCATGGCTTTGCTCGGTCGAGGCACCGGACTCGCGCACACTTACCTGCAGCGTGCCGCTTTCACCCAGACGGCGCACCAGTTGCAGATTGACCTGCGACCAGCCGGTGACAGCCTCGCCGTCGACAGAAACGATTTCTTCGCCCGCTTCCAGGCCGGCACGTGCGGCAATGCTGTCCGGTGCGACGTTGCCGATCACCGGTTTCACCTGCTGGCTGCCGAGCATGGCCAGCACCCAGAAGAACAACAGCGCAAGGAGGAAGTTGGCGATCGGGCCGGCAGCCACGATAGCGATGCGTTGCCCAACCGGCTTGCGATTGAAGGATTGGCCGAGCAGCGCTTCGGGCACTTCTGCCTCGCGCTCGTCCAGCATCTTCACGTAACCACCCAGGGGAATGGCGGCGACGACGAATTCGGTGCCGTGGCGATCATGCCAGCGGAACAGGGCCTTGCCGAAACCCACGGAGAAGCGCAGGACCTTGACCCCGCACCGCCGTGCAACCCAGAAGTGACCGAACTCGTGGAAGGTCACCAGCACCCCGAGAGCAATCAGGGTGCCAACAATCATGTATAGAGCGCTCATCGGTTTCCTCCGGAGCAGGCGGGCCGTCGAAGGCCACCCGTTACCGCCCTTGGCGGACCAACCACTGCTGCGCCGCCGCCCGGGCACGGGCATCCGCCAACAGTACGGAATCCAGCGTTTCGACTGCGTTCGCCGCTTCGCGGTTCAGCACTTCGTCGATGATACTCGCGATCTCGGTGAAGCGGATGCGCCTATCCAGGAACGCCGCCACAGCCACCTCGTTGGCAGCATTGAGCATTGCCGGGGCACTCCCCCCCTCCTCCGCTGCCTGTCGTGCGAGACGCAGGCAAGGAAAGCGCTCTTCGTCCGGCGCCTGGAAATCCAGACGGGCCACGGCGAACAAGTCCAGCGGCGAGACACCGGAATCGATGCGCTCCGGCCAGGCCATTGCGTGGGCGATGGGGGTGCGCATGTCCGGATTGCCGAGTTGGGCGAGTACCGAGCCATCCACGTAGTCCACCAGGGAGTGGATAACGCTCTGCGGATGTATTACCACCTCCACCTGGGCCGGCCGCGCATCGAACAGCCAGCAGGCCTCGATCAGCTCGAGCCCCTTGTTCATCATGCTGGCCGAGTCGACGGATATCTTGCGCCCCATGGACCAGTTGGGGTGAGCGCAGGCCTGCTCAGGCGATACATTCGACAGTTGCGCAAGCGGCATCTCACGGAACGGGCCGCCCGAGGCAGTCAGCAGAATACGGCGGACGCCCACAGGAGCCAGGCCTTGGGCGTAATCCCGAGGCAGGCACTGGAAGATCGCGTTGTGCTCGCTATCGATCGGCAGCAGCACGGACCCACTCTTGCGTACGGCCTGCATGAACAAGGCGCCGGACATTACCAGCGCCTCCTTGTTGGCCAGCAGCACACGCTTGCCAGCCTCGACAGCTGCCATGGTGGGCTTGAGGCCCGCAGCGCCCACGATAGCGGCCATTACGGCGTCCACTTGCGGATGCGCGGCGACTTCGCAAAGCCCCTGCTCGCCCACCAGGACGCGGGTCTGCACGCCGGCGGCCAGCAGACCACCCTGCAAGTGGCGGGCGGATTCGCTATCCGGGACTACAGCAAATTCGGGACGATGGCGCAGACACAGCGCCTCCAGCTCGCTCAGACGACTGAAGCCACTGAGTGCAAAGGCCTGGTAGCGATCAGGATGACGCCCTATGACGTCGAGGGTGCTGAGACCGATCGAACCGGTGGCACCCAGGACGGTAATGCGTTGCGGCTGACTCACAGGGATCCCCAGCCGGCGGCCCAGAGCAGCACGGCGAACAGCGGGATGGCCGCAGTCAGGCTATCGATACGGTCCAGCACACCACCATGGCCTGGCAGCAGGTTGCTGCTGTCCTTGATGCCGGACTGGCGCTTGAACATGCTTTCGGTCAGATCGCCCACCACCGAGATCAGCACCACCAGGGCGGCACCAGCCAGGGCCAGGAGCAATTCGGAGCCGACCCATCCACGGTAGAAACCGACAACCACCGTGATCAAAAGGCTGGCCAGCAAGCCACCGATCAGGCCCTCCCAGCTCTTGCCGGGACTCACCTGCGGCGCCAGTTTGCGCTTGCCGAACGCCTTGCCGGAGAAATAGGCGCCGATATCGGCGGCCCAGACCAGCACCATCACCGCCAGGATCAGCCAGTTGGCCAGCGGCCATTGCTTGAACAGGACCAGCCCCTGCCACGCGGGTAGCAGGATCAACAGGCCTATGAGCAATTTGCCGGACGTACCGCCCCAATAGCGGCTGGTTTCGGGGTAACCCAGCACGAAAACCGTCGCAGCACCCCACCAGAGCACACCAAGGATGAGGATGAGGGGCGCCAGGGCCGGCGCAAGATAGAGCCCGTAGAGCAGCGCCGCCACGAGAAGGCCGTACGCGACACGCAGCGGCTGGGACGCGAAGCCCGCCAGGCGCGCCCACTCCCAGGCTCCAAGACTTACAACGGCACCGATGAACAGGGCGAAGGCGCCACCGTCCAGCCAGAAGAAACCCGCGAGGGCAATGGGCAGCAACACCAGGGCGGTGATGACGCGTTGTTTCAGCATTTGGCTCGGGCCTCGGCTTCTAGCTGTTCGCTCGTCTTGCCGAAGCGGCGCTGGCGTTTTGCGTAGTCGGTCAGCGCCTTACGCATGGCTTCGTGCTTGAAGTCGGGCCAGAAGAGATCGGAGAAATACAGCTCTGCATAAGCAAGCTGCCAAAGCAGGAAGTTACTGATGCGGTGCTCACCACCGGTGCGGATGCACAGGTCGGGCAGCGGCAGATCGCCGGTGACCAGGCACCCTTGCAGCAACTGCGGGGAAATGTCGTCCACCTGCAGGTGCCCAGCCTGGACCTCACGCGCCAGGCGCTGTGCAGCCTGAGTGATGTCCCACTGACCGCCGTAGTTGGCGGCGACCTGAAGGGTGAACTTCTTATGACCAGCGGTCAGTTGTTCGACTTCGCGCATGGCGGCTTGCAATTCCGGATGGAAACGCGAGCGATCGCCAATGATGCGCAGACGGATGTCGTTCTGGTCCAGGCGCCGGGCCTCACGGCGCAGTGCCGCCAGGAAGAGCTCCATCAGGGCGCCGACCTCCTCGGCCGGGCGCTGCCAGTTCTCACTGGAGAAAGCGAACAGGGTGAGCACCTCGACGCCAGCCTCGGCGCACACCTCGATCACAGCCCGGACCGCGTCCACGCCGGCCTTGTGGCCGGCGACGCCAGGCAGCAG
Organism: Metapseudomonas resinovorans; assembly: GCF_002003485.1. GTDB lineage: Bacteria > Pseudomonadota > Gammaproteobacteria > Pseudomonadales > Pseudomonadaceae > Metapseudomonas > Metapseudomonas resinovorans_D. The sequence continues at coordinate 69,456 of NZ_BDMA01000095.1, read as the reverse complement.
ACGCTTCTTCGCCCAACGGTTATTACCGTCCATGATAATCGCCACATGCCGTGGCACCGCGGGATTCGCGTCTTGCTGCTTCTTGTCCATGGCGATTCAGACGGCCATCAGGTCTTTTTCTTTGTTTTCCAGAGCCTTGTCAGCCTCACCGACGAACTTGTCGGTCAGCTTCTGGACGTCATCGGCGGCACGACGCTCGTCGTCTTCGCTGATTTCCTTTTCCTTGACCAGGTCCTTCAGCTGCGCCAGGGCATCGCGACGGATGTTGCGCACGGCAACACGAGCGTTCTCGGCTTCAGCACGCGCCTGCTTGGTGTAACCCTTGCGGGTTTCCTCGGTCAGGGCGGGCATCGGCACGCGAATGGTGGTGCCAGCGGTGGCCGGGTTCAGGCCCAGGTCGGAGGTCATGATGGCCTTTTCCACAGCCTGGATCATGCTCTTGTCGAACACGGTCAGGGCCAGGGTACGGGAGTCCTCGGCAATCACGTTGGCGACCTGGCGCAGCGGAGTATCAGTGCCGTAGTAGGACACCATCACGCTGTCCAGGATGCTGGGATGGGCGCGCCCGGTGCGGATCTTGGCGAAAGCATGATCCAGCGATTCCAGGGTTTTCTTCATGCGCTCCTGCGCTTCTTGCTTGATCTCGTTGATCACTGTTCGCCCTCCTCGATCAGGGTTCCTTCGGCGCCGCCGACCACGATGTTCAGCAAGGCACCCGGTTTATTCATATTGAAGACCCGCAGCGGCATCTTCTGGTCACGGCACAGACAGATGGCCGTGAGATCCATGACGCCCAGCTTGCGATCCAGCACCTCGTCGTAGGTCAGGCGCTCGAACTTCTCGGCATTGGGGTCCTTGAACGGGTCGGCAGTGTACACGCCATCGACCTTGGTGGCTTTGAGTACCACGTCCGCATCCACTTCGATGGCACGCAGGCAAGCCGCCGAATCCGTGGTGAAGAACGGGTTGCCGGTGCCGGCAGAGAAGATCACCACTTCGCCAGAAGCAAGATGACGCATGGCCTTGCGGCGATCGTAGTGATCGGTCACGCCGACCATGGAAATCGCCGACATCACGATGGCGGGGATATTGGAACGCTCCAGCGCATCGCGCATTGCCAGGGCGTTCATCACGGTAGCCAGCATGCCCATGTGGTCACCGGTCACCCGGTCCATGCCGGCGGCGCTGAGGGCTGCACCGCGGAACAGGTTGCCGCCGCCGATTACCAGGCCGACCTGTACGCCGATACCGACCAGCTGGCCGATTTCCAGCGCCATGCGATCGAGGACCTTCGGATCGATACCGAACTCCTCGGAGCCCATCAGGGCCTCACCGCTGAGTTTGAGCAGAATGCGTTTGTAGCGAGGTTGGCGACCACTCACCTGCTGAGCCATTGCGTATCTCTCCTGCGGCGCTATTGAATTCCTGGGCCCAGAGGCCCGATGTACTGGCGAGTCCTGAGACTGCGCAAACGGCAGTTGGTGCCCTGCAACCAAGCCTGCCGTGGAAGCCGCCCCAAAGTGGCTCCCCAGTTTGACGAAGAGGCCGCGCGCGTGAGCGGGCAGCCTCTTGGGGCGACAGCCGGAGCCGTCTTATTGCTTGGTAGCAGCGACTTGAGCAGCTACTTCGGCAGCGAAGTCGACTTCGACTTTCTCGATGCCTTCGCCTACTTCGTAACGAACGAAGGAAACGATTTCAGCGCCGGCTTTCTTGGCCAGGTCACCGACCTTGATTTCCGGATCCTTGACGAAAGGCTGCTCGACCAGGCTGGCTTCGGCCAGGAACTTGGCGATACGACCCTTGACCATGTTCTCGACGATGTTTTCCGGCTTGCCGGCGATCTTGTCGGCGTTCAGGGCCAGGAAGATTTCCTTTTCCTTGGCGACGGCTTCTTCGGAAACCTGGGCCGAGCTCAGGAACTGCGGGTTGCTGGCAGCCACGTGCATGGCGATGTCCTTGGCCAGTTCCGGGGTGCCGCCTTTCAGGTTCACGACTACGCCGATACGGTGGCCGTGCAGGTAGGCGCCAACCACGTCACCTTCAACGCGGCTCAGACGACGGATGTTGACGTTCTCACCGGTCTTGGAAACCAGGGCCAGACGAGCTTCTTCGCGGGATTCAACCAGCGGAGCAGCGTCGGTCAGCTTCTCGTTGAAAGCCTGATCCAGGGAAGCGGCAACGAAGGACTTGAAGTCGTCCTGCAGGGCCAGGAAGTCGGTCTGGGAGTTGACTTCGATGATGACAGCAACCTTGTTGTCGTCAGCAACTTTGACAGCGATGGCACCTTCGGCGGCGATGTTGCCAGCCTTCTTGGCAGCCTTGATGGCGCCGGCGGCACGCATGTCGTCGATGGCCTTCTCGATGTCGCCGTCAGCGGCGGTCAGGGCCTTCTTGCAATCCATCATGCCCAGGCCGGTACGCTCGCGCAGTTCTTTAACCAGGGCTGCAGTAATCTCTGCCATGTCGCAATCCTCTTGAATAGGTTTTCAACCATTCAGCCCGGAATCCGGGCATTCACAATTCGGAGGTGGCAAAAAGGGGGCCTAGCCCCCTTCTTGCGCACCGGGTAACGCTAGAGGGCTGTCAAATCAGCCTTCTGCGGCCTCGGAAGAAGCTTCTTCGACGAACTCGTCAGCGCCGCCAACGGCATTCTGACGGCCGCGGATTACAGCATCAGCAACGCTGGCCAGGTACAGCTGAACGGCGCGGATGGCGTCGTCGTTACCCGGAATGACGTAATCAACGCCTTCGGGGCTGCTGTTGGTGTCGACTACGCCGATAACCGGGATACCCAGCTTGTTGGCTTCGCTGATGGCGATGCGCTCGTGATCAACGTCGACCACGAACAGAGCGTCCGGCAGGCCGCCCATGTCCTTGATACCACCCAGGCTGCGCTCGAGTTTCTCGAGATCGCGGGTGCGCATCAGGGCTTCTTTCTTGGTCAGCTTGGCGAAGGTGCCGTCCTGGGCTTGGGTTTCCAGGTCACGCAGACGCTTGATGGACTGACGGATGGTCTTGTAGTTGGTCAGCATGCCGCCCAGCCAGCGGTGATCGACGTACGGGGAGCCGCAACGAGCAGCTTCTTCGCGAACGATCTTGCCAGCGGAACGCTTGGTGCCGACGAACAGAACCTTGTTCTTGCCTGCAGCCAGCTTCTCAACGAAGGACAGAGCTTCGTTGAACATCGGCAGGGTTTTTTCAAGGTTGATGATGTGGATCTTGTTGCGCGCGCCGAAAATGTACTTGCCCATTTTCGGGTTCCAGTAACGGGTCTGGTGGCCGAAGTGCACACCGGCCTTCAGCATATCGCGCATATTGACTTGGGACATTTCTATTCCTCGATAGTCGGGTTAGGCCTCCACGCATCCCAATTTCCAACCCTTGCGGGCACCCAGGAAATCGTGTCGATACGTGTGTGGGTTAATGCCTTGCGAACAGGTCGTCCGTAAAGCGGCGCGTTTTATAGCACAAAAAGCAGACCCAAGCTACTGGAACAATGCTCCGCAAAACAGGCCGCTTGCTGCCAGCCGCTTATGGCTTGCGGCTTGAAGCTGTTAATATCAAGCCTTTTCCGTTTGCGCCCGAGAGCCAATATGACCGTCACCATCAAGACGCCCGCAGAAATCGAGAAAATGCGCGTGGCCGGCCGCCTGGCCGCCGAAGTGCTGGAGATGATCGGCGAGCATGTCAAAGCCGGCGTGACCACCGACGAACTGGACCGCATCTGCCACGACTACATCGTCAACGTGCAGCAGGCCATCCCGGCGCCCCTCAACTACAAGGGCTTCCCCAAGTCGATCTGCACCTCGATCAACCACGTGGTGTGCCACGGCATTCCCAACGAGAAGCCGCTGAAGGATGGCGACATCGTCAATATCGACGTCACCGTCATCAAGGACGGCTACCACGGCGACACCAGCAAGATGTTCATGGTCGGCAAGGCGCCGGAATGGGCGGACAAGCTCTGCCGCGTGACCCAGGAATGCATGTACAAGGGCATCGAACTGGTGAAGCCGGGCGCACGCCTGGGCGACATCGGCGAAGTGATCCAGAAGTACGCCGAGAAGCTGGGCTATTCCGTGGTTCGTGAATACTGCGGCCACGGCATCGGCGCCGTGTTCCACGAAGAGCCCCAGGTCCTGCACTACGGCCGCGCCGGCACCGGGATGGAGCTCAAGGAAGGCATGACCTTCACCATCGAGCCGATGATCAACCAGGGTCGCCCGGAAACCCGCCTGCTCGGCGACGGCTGGACCGCCATCACCAAGGACCGCAAGCTCTCCGCCCAGTGGGAGCACACCGTACTGGTGACCGCCGACGGCTACGAGATCCTCACCCTGCGCAGCGACGATACGCTGCCGCGCACCTCGCCCTGATCAACAACCTATATAAGGAAAGCCGCCCCATGCCGCAGGTGGATCCCGAGTTGTTCGACCGCGGGCAGTTCCAGGCGGAACTGGCCTTGAAGTCCAGCCCCATTGCTGCCTTCAAGAAAGCCATTCGCCAGGCCCGCGACGTGCTCGACAACCGTTTCACCCACGGTCGCGACATCCGTCGCCTGGTAGAAGACCGCGCCTGGTTCGTCGACCAGATCCTGCGGGCGGCGTGGGAACGCTTCGACTGGAGCGAAGATGCCGACATCGCCCTGCTGGCGGTGGGCGGCTACGGGCGCGGCGAGCTGCACCCCTTCTCCGATATCGACCTGCTGATCCTGCTGGACAGCGCGGACCACGAAGTCTTCCGCGAACCCATTGAAGGCTTCCTCACCCTGCTCTGGGACATCGGCCTGGAAGTGGGCCAGAGCGTACGCTCGGTGGCTGAATGCGCCGAAGAGGCACAGGCCGACCTGACGGTGGTCACCAACCTGATGGAAAGCCGGACCATCGCCGGCCCCGAGCACCTACGTCAGCGCATGCTGGAGGTCACCAGCCCCGAGCAGATGTGGCCGAGCAAGCACTTCTTCCTCGCCAAGCGCACCGAGCAGAAGGCACGCCACGCCAAGTACAACGACACCGAATACAACCTGGAGCCCAATGTGAAGGGCTCCCCGGGCGGCCTGCGCGACATCCAGACCATTCTCTGGGTTGCCCGCCGCCAGTTCGGCAGCCTCAACCTGCACGGCCTGGTGCAGCAAGGCTTCCTGGTTGAAAGCGAGTGCAGCATGCTGGCCTCCAGCCAGGAGTTCCTCTGGAAGGTCCGCTACGCCCTGCACATGCTGGCCGGCCGCGCCGAAGACCGCCTGCTGTTCGACCACCAGCGCAAGATCGCCGCCCTCCTCGGCTTCGGGGACGGAGACGGCAAGCTCAGCATCGAGCGCTTCATGCAGAAGTATTACCGGGTGGTGATGGGCGTTTCCGAACTCAGCGACCTGATCAACCAGCACTTCGAGGAAGTCATCCTGCGTGCTGGGGAAACCGGCCAGGCCCAGCCGCTCAACAGTCGCTTCCAGCTGCGCGACGGCTATATCGAGGTGACCCACCCGAACGTCTTCAAGCGCACGCCCTTCGCCATGCTGGAAATCTTCGTGCAGATGGCCCAGCACCCCGAGATCAAAGGCGTTCGTGCCGACACCATCCGCCTGTTGCGCGAAAGCCGTCATCTGATCGACGACGAATTCCGTAAGGACATCCGCAATACCAGCTTGTTCATCGAGCTGTTCAAGTCCTCCCAGGGCATCCACCGCAACCTGCGGCGGATGAATCGCTACGGCATCCTGGGCCTGTACTTGCCGGAGTTCGGCCAGATCATCGGGCAGATGCAGCACGACCTGTTCCACATCTATACGGTGGACGCCCACACCCTCAACCTGATCAAGCACCTGCGCAAGCTGAAGTGGCCGGAGCTGGCGGAGAAATTCCCGCTGGCCAGCAAGCTCATGGACAAGCTGCCCAAGCCCGAGCTGATCTACCTCGCCGGGCTCTATCACGACATCGGCAAGGGCCGCGGTGGCGACCACTCCGAACTGGGTGCCGTAGACGCGGAGATCTTCTGCGCTCGCCACCAATTGCCAGTGTGGGATTCGCGCCTGGTGGCCTGGCTGGTGCAACACCACCTGGTGATGTCCACCACTGCCCAGCGCAAGGACCTCTCCGATCCGCAGGTGATCTACGACTTCGCGCGTCTGGTAGGCGACCAGACCCGGCTGGACTACCTCTATGTGCTCACCGTGGCCGATATCAACGCCACCAACCCGAGCCTGTGGAACTCCTGGCGCGCCAGCCTGCTGCGCCAGCTCTACACCGAGACCAAGCGCGCGTTGCGCCGTGGTCTGGAAAACCCGCTGGACCGGGAAGAGCAGATTCGCCAGACCCAAACCGCCGCCATCGACACCCTGGTGCGCAACGGCATCGACCAGGACGAAGCCGAGCAGCTCTGGAGCCAGCTGGGCGACGACTACTTCCTGCGCCATACCGCCAACGATGTGGTCTGGCACACCGAGGCAATACTCCAGCATCCGGCTGGCAACGATCCGCTGGTCCTGATCAAGGAAACCGCCCAGCGCGAGTTCGAAGGCGCCACGCAAATATTCATCTATGCGCCGGACCAGCACGACTTCTTCGCCGTGACCGTTGCCGCCATGTCACAGCTGAACCTGAACATTCATGACGCGCGGATCATCACGTCCACCAGCCAGTTCACCCTCGACACCTACATCGTGCTCGATGCGGATGGCGGGCGGATCGGCGAGAACCCGGTGCGTATCCGCGAAATCCGCGAAGGCCTGATCGACGCCCTGAAGAACCCGGACGAGTACCCGTCCATCATCCAGCGCCGCGTACCGCGCCAGCTCAAGCACTTCGCCTTCCCGCCGCAGGTGACCATCTCCAACGACGCCCAGCGACCGGTGACCATCCTCGAACTGATCGCCCCCGACCGCCCAGGCCTGCTGGCGCGCATCGGCCGGATCTTCGTGGAGTTCGACCTGTCGCTGCAGAACGCCAAGATCGCCACGCTGGGCGAACGCGTGGAAGACGTTTTCTTCGTCACCGACGCCGCCAACCAGCCGCTCTCCGATCCCGAGTTCTGCCTGCGGCTACAGGAAGCGATAGTCTCCCAGCTGTCCGAAGCCAACGGACAAAGCGTGGACCCGACGCGATTGAGTATCTGAACCCGTAGGGTGCAATAAGGCCGCAGGCCGGATTGCACCGTTTCACCCACGACCTCCCTGTTGACGCCCTACAACCATGAACGACGCCCTGAACCACCTGCAGCCCTACCCCTTCGAGAAACTCCGTGCCCTGCTGGCCGGCGCCCAGCCGCCTGCGGAGAAGAAGGCCATCGCCCTGTCCATCGGCGAACCCAAGCACCGCTCCCCGGCTTTCGTCGCCGAAGCCCTGTCGGCCAATCTCGATCAGATGGCGGTCTACCCCACCACCCTGGGGATTCCGGCGCTGCGCGAAGCCATCGCCCAATGGTGCGAGCGTCGCTTCAAGATCCCGGAGGGCTGGCTCGACGCCGCCCGCCACGTACTGCCGGTGAATGGCACCCGCGAGGCGCTGTTCGCCTTTACCCAGGCGGTGGTCAACCGTGCCGATAACGGACTGGTGGTTAGCCCGAACCCCTTCTATCAGATCTACGAAGGTGCGGCCCTGCTGGCCGGTGCCGAGCCCCACTATCTGCCGTGCCTGGCGGAGAATGGCTTCAATCCGGACTTCGATGCTGTTCCCGCGGACGTCTGGCAGCGCTGCCAGATCCTCTTCCTCTGCTCCCCGGGCAACCCCACCGGCGCGCTGATTCCCGTGGAAACCCTGAAGAAGCTGATCGCGCTGGCCGACGAACATGACTTCGTGATCGCTGCCGACGAGTGCTACAGCGAACTCTACTTCGATGAGCAGAACCCGCCGGCCGGCCTGCTTACCGCCTGCGCCGAACTCGGCCGCTCGGACTTCAAGCGCTGCGTCGTGTTCCACAGCCTGTCCAAGCGCTCCAACCTGCCCGGCCTGCGTTCCGGCTTCGTCGCCGGCGACGCCGATATCCTCAAGTCCTTCCTGCTGTACCGCACCTACCACGGCTGCGCGATGCCGGTGCAAACCCAACTCGCCAGCGTTGCAGCCTGGAATGACGAAGTACACGTACGTGCCAACCGCGCCCTGTACCGCGAGAAATTCGACGCCATGCTGGATATCCTGGGGCCGGTCCTCGACGTTCAGCGCCCGGATGGCGGCTTCTACCTCTGGCCGAAGACGCCGGTGGACGACGAAACCTTCACCCGCGAACTCTTCGCCCGCGAGCACGTTACCGTGGTTCCAGGCTCCTACCTGTCGCGCGCCGTGAATGGCTTCAATCCCGGTGCCGGTCGCGTCCGCATGGCCCTGGTGGCCCCGCTGGCCGAGTGCGTCGAGGCTGGTGAGCGCATCCGCGACTTCATCAAGGGCCTGTGAGATTCAAAGGAAAGAAACGATGAGCATCACCCTCTACGGCATCAAGGCCTGCGACACCATGAAAAAGGCCCGCACCTGGCTCGAAGAGCAAGGCGTGGCCTACAGCTTCCATGACTACAAGGCTTCGGCCATCGACCGCGCCAACCTCGAGAAATGGTGCGCCGAACATGGCTGGGAAACCGTCCTGAACCGTGCCGGCACCACCTTCCGCAAGCTGGACGACGCTCAGAAAGCCGACCTGAACCAGGACAAGGCCATCACCCTGATGCTGGCCCAGCCGTCGATGATCAAACGTCCGGTGCTGGACCTGGGTGATCGCACCCTGGTCGGCTTCAAGCCGGACCTTTACGCCGCCGCATTCAAGTGACTTGCCAGGGCGCGGTGCCGGGACTGCCTCCCAGTAACCGCCCCATCTGATCAACCCCATTCAGCAAGAGGAATCCCCATGTCCAACGCACTCTTCAGCATCGCCTTCGGCGTCGGTACCCAGAATCGCCAGGGCAACTGGCTGGAAGTCTTCTACGCCCTGCCACTGCTCAAGCCGACCGAGCAACTGGTCGCTGCCGTCGCCCCGGTACTCGGTTACAGCGCCGGCAACCAGGCCATCACCATCAGCAATGCCCAGGCCGCCCAGCTGGCCACCGCGCTGAAGGACATCGACGCCGCCCAGGCAGCCCTGCTGACCCGCCTGGCCGAAAGCCACAAGCCGCTGGTCGCGACCCTGCTGGCCGAAGACGCAGCCCTGACCTCCACCCCGGAGGCCTACCTCAAGCTGCACCTGCTGTCCCATCGCCTGGCCAAGCCCCACGGCCTGAACCTGACCGGCATCTTCCCGCTGCTGCCGAACGTGGCCTGGACCAGCCAAGGCGCCGTCGACCTGGCCGAACTGGCCGAGCGCCAACTGGAAGCCCGCCTGAAGGGCGAACTTCTGGAAGTCTTCTCCGTGGACAAGTTCCCGAAAATGACCGACTACGTGGTTCCGGCCGGCGTGCGTATCGCCGACACCGCCCGCGTTCGCCTGGGTGCCTACGTCGGTGAAGGCACCACCGTGATGCACGAAGGCTTCATCAACTTCAACGGCGGCACCGAAGGCCCGGGCATGATCGAAGGCCGCGTTTCCGCGGGCGTCTTCGTGGGCAAGGGTTCGGACCTGGGCGGCGGCTGCTCCACCATGGGCACCCTGTCCGGCGGCGGTAACATCGTCATCTCCGTGGGCGAAGGCTGCCTGATCGGCGCCAACGCTGGTATCGGCATCCCGCTGGGCGACCGCAACATCGTCGAAGCCGGCCTGTACATCACCGCCGGCACCAAGGTGGCCCTGCTGGACGACCAGAACCAGCTGGTGAAAGTGGTCAAGGCCCGCGATCTGGCTGGCCAGGCCGACCTGCTGTTCCGTCGCAACTCGCAGAACGGCGCCGTCGAGTGCAAGACCAACAAGACCGCCATCGAGCTGAACGAAGCCCTGCACGCTCATAACTGAGCCAGGGTCCCGAAGCCTCGGCTTCGGGACAGCTTCTGACCAGGCCCGGACGCTCGTTTACACTCAGTAGACCGTGCATCCGGGCCTGTTCACGTTCGAACCGGCCTTAACTCGCAACGCTTCCATTTCCGTGTGCTGCAAGCCATGTCCCTGAACTCCCCCTGGCGCTCCGATTTTCCCGCCCTTTCAGCTCTCGATTCCGAGGGGCAGACCTATCTGGACAGTGCCGCCACCTCGCAGAAGCCCCAGGCAGTACTGGACGCCCTGCTCGGCTACTACGCCAGCGGCGCGGCCAATGTACATCGCGCCCAGCATCTGCCCGGCGAGCGCGCCACCCGCGCCTTCGAAGGGACACGGACACTCGCGGCACAGTGGTTGAATGCCGCCAATCCGGCAGAAATCCTCTTCACCCGCGGCGTCACCGAGGCGATCAACCTGCTGGCCTATGGCCTGGAGCATCTGTTCCAGCCAGACGATGAGATCGTCATCAGCGCCCTGGAACACCACGCCAACCTGCTTCCCTGGCAGCAACTCGCCTTGCGCAGGCAGCTCAAGCTGGTGGTGCTGCCGCTGGATGATCGCGGCCTGATCGATCTGGAGCAGGCAAGGCGGTTGATTGGCCCGCGCACCCGCGTGCTGGCGGTGAGTCAGCTGTCCAATGTCCTCGGTCGCTGGCAACCGCTGACCGAACTGCTACCCCTGGCCCGGGCGCAAGGCGCGCTGACTGTCGTTGATGGCGCGCAGGGCGCGGTTCATGGTCGCCATGACGTCCAGGCCATGGGATGCGATTTCTACGCCTTCTCCAGCCACAAGCTCTATGGGCCCGATGGCGTCGGCGTGCTATACGGCCGTGGCGACTCACTGGCACGTCTGAGGCATTGGCAGTTTGGCGGCGAAATGGTCCACACCGCCGGCTACCAGACGGCCGACTTCCATGGCGCGCCCTTGGGCTTCGAAGCCGGTACCCCAGCCATCGCCTCCGTTATCGGCCTCGGCGCGGCGCTGGACTATCTGGGCAACCTCGACGCCGCCGCCATCGCCGGCCATGAAGCGGCCCTGCACGCCAAGCTGCTGGCCGGCCTTGCCGCGCGAGACGGCGTGCGCCTCCTGGGTGCCCCCGAACTGGCCCTCGCCAGCTTCACCATCGACGGCGTGCATAACGCCGATCTGGCCCATCTGCTCACCGACCAGGGCATTGCCGTGCGCGTCGGCCACCACTGCGCCATGCCACTCATGCAGACCCTTGGCGTGCAGGGCGCTATTCGCGTGTCCCTCGGCCTGTACAACGATGGCGACGATCTGGAGCGTTTCTTCGCCGCATTGGACAAGGCCCTGGAGTTGCTGCGATGAACCTGCCCGCCAAAGCCCAGGAAGCCCTGGACGCCTTCACCACAGCCGGCAGCTGGGAACAGCGCGCGCGCCTGCTGATGCAGTGGGGCGAGCGGTTGGAACCCCTGACGGACACCGAGCGCAGCGACGCCAGCCGCGTGCATGGCTGTGAAAGCCAGGTGTGGCTGGTGGGCGAGCACGCGAACGGTGACTGGCACTTCCGCGCCGCCAGCGATGCGCGGCTGATTCGTGGGTTACTGGCGGTGCTGCTGGTGAGGGTCAACGGCCTGCGAGGCGATGAACTGGCCACCGTCGACCTGGCGGACTGGTTCAATCAGCTGGGATTGGGCCGGCAACTGTCGCCATCGCGCAGCAATGGACTGAATGCCGTCCTCAAGAAAATGCGCGAGATGGCACAGGCAAAATCACTGTAGGGGCGAATTCATTCGCCAAGCGGTAGAAGATCGGCGACATCGAACTCCGCAATGCGACGAACTCCCTCACCCCAACCCTCTCCCAGAGGGAGAGGGAGCTATCCCACCACCTTGTGGGAGCGAATTCATTCGCGAAAGGACGGCGCAGCCGTCCCTAACCCGCCTGGCGCTCCGACGGCCTGCGCGCCCCGGCCACCAACTTATCCACAATCCGCGCCGCCGCCACCATGCCGAAGGTGGCGGTGACCATCATCACCGCGCCAAAGCCGCCGGCGCAGTCCAGCTTCACGCCTTCGCCAACGAAGCTTTTCTGCTGGCACACCGAGCCATCGGGTTTCGGATAGCGCAGCTGTTCGGTGGAGAACACGCAGGGCACGCTGTAAGTGCGTCCCGGCGTCCGGGAGAAGTTGTAGTCGCGGCGCAGCGTGGAGCGCACCTTGGCCGCCAGCGGGTCATTGAAGGTCTTGTTCAGGTCGGCGACCTGGATCTGCGCCGGGTCCACCTGGCCGCCAGCGCCGCCGGTGGTGACGATCTGGATCTTGCGTCGCTTGCACCAGGCGATCAGCGCGGCCTTGGCCGCGACGCTGTCGATGCAGTCGATGACCGCATCCAGCTCGGGCGTGACGTACTCGGCCATGGTCTCGCGGGTAACGAAGTCGGCCACGGCATGGACCACGCAGGCCGGGTTGATGGCTCGAATGCGCTCGGCCATCACATCCACCTTGGCCTTGCCCACAGCACCCTCGATGGCATGCACCTGGCGATTGGTGTTGGTAATGCAGACGTCGTCCAGGTCGAACAGGGAAATCTCCCCCACCCCGGAACGCGCCAGGGCCTCGGCTGCCCAGGAACCCACGCCGCCAATGCCGACCACCGCCACATGGGCGGCCTGCAACCGGGCAAGTCCTTCCAGGCCATATAGCCGGGCAATGCCGCCGAAACGCTCGTCTGTACTCATCCCAATCACTCCCATCGCCAACCTTCGGGCGGGCGCGCATTATAGGAAGCGCTATCCCTCGGCCCAAGTCCATTGCCGCTGAATGGCGGCCTATAGATTTGCGCGCGGTCCGTCAGGGCTATAGTCGGCAGATAACGACAAGGGAGCCGGTCATGCGCAATTTCACCTTCTACAACCCCACCCGCATCCACTTCGGCGAAGGCCAGATCACCAAGCTGGCGCGCGACGTGCCGGCGGGCAGCAGGGTGTTGGTGACCCATGGCGGCGGCAGCATCTTCCAGAACGGTGTCTGGCAGCAGGTCGAGGAAGCATTGGTGGACCACAAGGTCGTCCGTTTCGGCGGCATCGAGGCCAACCCGCAGTTCGACACCCTGGTCAAGGCAGCCGAGCAGGCCAAGGTCGAACAGTGCGACTTCATCGTCGCCGTGGGCGGGGGCTCGGTCATCGATGGCAGCAAGTTCATCGCTGCGGCGGCTTGCTACGACGGCGATCCGCTGGACCTGCTCAGCGGTAAACGCATTACCGCCGCCCTGCCCATGGGCTGCGTGCTGACCCTGGCCGCGACCGGTTCCGAGAGCAATCCTCACGGTGTGGTTACCCATGTCGCCCGCCAGGAAAAACTGCCGTTCTCCAGCGCCCTGCTATACCCGCGCTTCGCCATTCTCGACCCACGAACCACATTCAGCCTGCCACCCCGGCAAATCGGCAATGGCGTGGTGGATGCCTTCGTCCACACCATCGAGCAATACCTCACCTACCCTTCCGACGCGCCCCTGCAGGACCGCTATGCCGAAGGCCTGCTGCTGACCCTGATAGAGGAAGGCCCCAAGGCCCTGGCCAACCCCGATGACTATGCCGTGCGCGCCAACCTGATGTGGTGCGCCACCCAGGCCCTGAACGGCCTCCTCGGCTGCGGCGTGCCCCAGGACTGGTCGACCCACATGATCGGTCACGAGCTGACCGCGCTGTACCACATCGATCACGCGCAGACCCTGGCGGTGGTGCTTCCGGCCTTGCTGGCGGAGCGCCGCCAGGTCAAGCGCGAGAAGCTGCTGCAATACGGCGCTCGCGTCTGGGGCTTGAAGGAAGGCGACGAGGAGCAGCGTATCGACGCGGCCATCAAGGCTACCCGCGACTTCTTCAAGCGAATGGGCGTGCCTACCCGTCTGTCCGAACACGGGCTGGACGCCGATGTGATCCCTCAGGTGCTGGCGCAACTGGAGCGGCATGGGATGACGGCGCTGAGCGAGCGCCGCGACCTCGACCTGGAAGCCAGCGAACGCATTCTGCTGCGCGCGCTCTGAACCTGACCGAGGTCAAACCGACGGGGCGTCCAGAAGTCGACCGTCGGTCCAGGCCCCATGTAGGAGCTAGCTTGCTAGCGAAATGGGACCCTCAGCTGGCAAGCCAGCTCCTACGGGCAATGCAGCTACTTGCAACACTCAGTGCGGACATTGCCTTTCGTTCACCGATCGAACTTCTCGCGCCGCAAGCAAACAAACCCTCTGGCGGGGACGGCCATCCGGCTTCCCCGGCTGGTCGCAATCTATACAGCTGTTGGGCGCCGGGGTAGGATTCGCGCCGACCAGCATATCGCTGGCCCTACCCCAGGTTTCGTACGAAATTTGATCAACTGGCGATCATTCTCGTATGGAACCCAGTTCCTCGATTCGGAACCCTTGACCTCTATGCCATCGCGTAAATTTGGACTCAACCTGGTGGTCTTCGTGGCAGTCGCCGCGTTGTTCACCGGTATCTGGGCGCTCTACAACCGCCCGGTCACCGCGCCGGACTGGCCGGAACAGATATCCGGCTACTCCTTCTCGCCGTTCCGCGCGGACCAGAACCCGCAAACCAACCGCTACCCCAACGACGAGCAGATCCGCCAGGACCTCGAGTTGGTGAGCAAGCAGACCGACAGCATCCGTACCTACTCGGTGGATGGCACCCTGGCCGATATCCCACGCCTGGCGGAAGAGTTCGGCCTGCGGGTGACCCTCGGTGTCTGGATCAGCCCGGACGAGGAACGCAACGAGCGCGAGATCGCCAAGGCCATTGAAATCGCCAACGCGTCCCGCAGCGTGGTTCGCGTGGTGGTAGGTAACGAAGCCCTCTTCCGTCGCGAGATCAGCCGCAAGGACCTGATGGTCTACCTGGACCGCGTACGCGCCGCCGTGAAAGTGCCGGTGACCACTTCCGAGCAGTGGCACATCTGGCTGAAGTACCCGGAACTGGCCAAGCACGTCGACCTGGTGGCCGCCCACGTGCTGCCGTATTGGGAATTCGTGCCGATGGAGGACTCCACCGAGTTCGTCCTGGAGCGCGCCAAGGACCTGAAAAAGGCCTTCCCGAAGAAGCCGCTGCTGCTCTCCGAAGTGGGCTGGCCGAGCAACGGCCGCATGCGCGGCGGTGCCGACGCTTCCCAGGCCGACCAGGCCATCTACCTGCGCACCCTGGTCAACGCCCTCAACGCCAAGGGCTACAACTACTTCGTGATCGAGGCCTTCGATCAGCCCTGGAAGGCCAGTGACGAGGGTTCGGTGGGTGCCTACTGGGGCGTCTACAACCTCGACCGCCAGCCGAAATTCGCCTTCGAGGGCCCGGTGATCGCCATCCCGCAATGGCGCATGCTCGCGGTCGCATCCGTGGTCATGGCGCTGCTGGCCCTGGCCCTGATGCTGATCGACGGCAGCGCCCTGCGCCAGCGCGGTCGCACCTTCCTGACCTTCGTCGCCTTCGCCGGCGGCTCGGTACTGGTCTGGATCGCCTACGACTACAGCCAGCAGTACAGCACCTGGTTCAGCTTGACCGTCGGTCTGCTACTTGGCGTCGGCGCCCTGGGCGTCTTCATCGTGCTGCTGACCGAAGCCCATGAACTGGCCGAGGCGGTCTGGGTGCGCAAGCGCCGTCGCCCGTTCCTGCCCGTACTGGCCGACAGCGCCTACCGTCCGAAGGTCTCGGTGCATGTGCCCTGCTACAACGAGCCGCCGGAGATGGTCAAACAGACCCTCGACGCGCTGGCCAACCTCGACTATCCGGACTACGAAGTCCTGATCATCGACAACAACACCAAGGACCCGGCCGTCTGGGAGCCAGTGCGCGACTACTGCGAACAGCTGGGCCCGCGCTTCAAGTTCTTCCACGTTGCTCCGCTGGAAGGCTTCAAGGGCGGCGCGCTGAACTACATCCTGCCGTACACCGCACCAGACGCCGAAGTCGTGGCCGTAATCGACTCCGACTACTGCGTCGACCGCAACTGGCTGAAGCACATGGTTCCGCACTTCGCCGATCCGGAAATCGCCGTGGTGCAGTCGCCGCAGGATTATCGCGACGGCAACGAGAACACCTTCAAGCGACTCTGCTACGCAGAGTACAAGGGCTTCTTCCACATCGGCATGGTCACCCGTAACGACCGTAACGCCATCATCCAGCACGGCACCATGACCATGATCCGTCGCAGCGTGATGGACGAGCTGAAGTGGGCCGACTGGACCATTTGCGAAGACGCCGAACTGGGGCTGCGCGTGTTCAAGAGCGGCTATGCCGCGGCTTACGCACACGAGAGCTTTGGCCGTGGTCTGATGCCTGACACCTTCATCGACTACAAGAAGCAGCGCTTCCGCTGGGCCTATGGCGCCATCCAGATCATGAAGGGGCACGCCCGCAGCCTGTTCCTCGGCAAGGACTCCAAGCTCAAGCAAGGCCAGCGCTACCACTTCATCGCCGGCTGGCTGCCCTGGGTTGCCGATGGCCTGAACATCTTCTTCACCGCCGGCGCCCTGTTGTGGTCGGCAGCGATGATCATCGTGCCGCAACGAGTCGACCCGCCGCTGCTGATCTTCGCGATCCCGCCGCTGGCGCTGTTCTTCTTCAAGGTGGGCAAGATCGTGTTCCTCTACCAGCGAGCGGTGGGGGTGAACCTGAAGGACGCCTTCTGCGCCGCGGTAGCGGGCCTCGCCCTCTCCCACACCATCGCCAAGGCCGTGCTCTATGGCTTCTTCACCAAGAGCATTCCGTTCTTCCGCACGCCGAAGATGCGCAGCAACCACGGCCTGCTGATGGCCCTGGCCGAAGCCCGCGAAGAAGTCTTCATCATGCTCCTGCTCTGGGGCGCGGCAATCGGCATCGCCATCGTCCAGGGCATGCCCAGTCCGGACGTGAAGTTCTGGGTGGCCATGCTGCTGGTGCAGTCGCTGCCCTACCTGGCGGCACTGATCATGGCGCTGCTCTCCTCCCTGCCGAAGGGCCAGGAAGAGGAGCAAGAGGAGGTCGCCACCGCCTGACGGTGCGCGAAACCCTTAAACGGCGGCCTATGGCCGCCGTTCTTGTTTTAAGATATCGGCCTTTTCATCCCTTGCGTTGCCGCGCTGCCCTCCGGAGCCCTTCATGTCGTCCCTGTCCCCCACCCTCGAACTCGCCTGCGACCTCATTCGTCGTCCCTCGGTCACCCCGATCGACGAAGGTTGCCAGGACCTGATGATGCGCCGGCTGGAAGCCGCGGGTTTCCGCATCGAGCGCATGCGCATCGAGGATGTGGAGAACTTCTGGGCCATCCGTGGCGGCGAGGGTCCGGTGCTCTGCTTCGCCGGCCATACCGACGTAGTCCCCACGGGCCCTGTGCAGGCGTGGCAGCACGAGCCGTTCGATGCCCTGATCGACGCTCAAGGCATGCTCTGCGGCCGCGGCGCGGCGGACATGAAAGGTAGCCTTGCGGCGATGGTGGTCGCGGTCGAGCGCTTCGTCGCCGAACATCCTCAACACAAAGGCGCCATTGCGTTCCTCATCACCAGCGACGAGGAAGGTCCTGCCCATCATGGCACCAAGGCCGTGGTCGAGCGTCTGGCCGCTCGCGGCGAGCGCCTGGACTGGTGCATCGTCGGCGAACCGTCGAGCACCTCGCTGGTGGGTGATGTGGTGAAGAACGGCCGTCGCGGTTCCCTGGGCTGCAAGCTCACGGTGCGCGGCGTGCAGGGCCACGTGGCCTACCCGCACCTGGCGAAGAATCCCATTCACCTGGCCGCCCCGGCGCTGGCCGAGCTCGCTTCCGAACACTGGGATGACGGCAACGCCTTCTTCCCGCCGACCAGCTTCCAGGTTTCCAACCTCAACTCCGGTACCGGCGCCACTAACGTGATCCCGGGTGACCTGGTCGCGGTATTCAACTTCCGCTTCTCCACCGAATCCACGGTGGAAGGCCTGCAGCGTCGCGTCGCGACGATTCTCGACAAGCATGGCCTGGACTACCACCTGGAGTGGGCGCTGTCCGGCCTGCCCTTCCTGACCCAGCCGGGCGAACTGCTGGACGCGGTTTCCGCGAGCATCAAGGCCATCACCGGCCGCGACACCACCCCTTCCACCAGTGGCGGCACCTCCGATGGACGCTTCATCGCCACCATGGGCACGCAGGTGGTCGAACTCGGTCCGGTGAACGCCACCATCCACCAGGTGAACGAACGGGTGCTTGCCAGCGATCTCGACCTGCTGACCGACATCTACCAGCAGACCCTGGTCCGACTGCTCGCACAATGACGCTCATCTGCCCCCTCTGCCAGGGCGCGCTGAGCGCCCGCGACCAAGGCCTGGCGTGCCCGGCGAACCATAGCTTCGACCGCGCGCGCCAGGGCTACTACAACCTGCTGCCGGTGCAGCACAAGAACAGCCGCGACCCGGGCGACAACGCCACCATGGTCGAGGCGCGCCGACGCTTCCTCGACGGAGGCCACTATTCGCCGCTCGCCAGCCGCCTGGCCGCGCTCGCCGCCGAACGCGATCCGGAGCGCTGGCTGGATATCGGCTGTGGCGAGGGCTATTACACGGGTCAGTTGGCCATGGCCCTTCCCGCGACCGATGGCTACGCCCTGGACATCTCCCGTGAGGCAGTCAAGCGTGCCTGCCGCCGCGCGCCGCAGTTGCACTGGCTGGTCGCGAGCATGGCGCGCGTCCCCCTGGCCGATGCCGGTTGCCAGCTACTCGCCAGCGTGTTCAGCCCACTGGACTGGCAGGAAGCGCTGCGCCTGCTCTCTCCCGGGGGCGGACTGCTGCGCATGGGGCCCACCCGCGAGCACCTGCTTGAGCTGCGCGAGAAGCTCTATGACGAAGTTCGCGACTACGACGACCAGAAGCATTTGGCGCAGATCCCCACCGGCATGCGCCTGGCCCACAGCGAGACGCTGAGCTACCGCCTGCGACTGGACGAAGCGCAAGCCCGTGCCGATCTGCTGGCGATGACGCCCCACGGCTGGCGCGCCAGCGCCGAGCGCCGCGCGGCAGTAGTGGCAGCACCATTCGAGGTCACGGTTTCCATCCGCTACGATTGGATCGAACGAATCTAGGGAGTCCCCATGCGCCAACCCGATATCGAGATCTACCTCAAGGACGCCGACCAGGAGGCCGTCACCACCTGGCTCAACGAGGCGCTGGGCACCTGCACGCCCTGGCAGCAAAAGGGACAGACCTTCAAATGCCTGGCAGGGAGCATTCCCGTGACCTGGCTGCCAAAAGCCGTGGGCAAATGGAACAGCGTCTATTTGGAAAGCGATAGGACGCCCTGGGAGGACGATCTGGGCTGTGCCCGCGCGGCCTTCGCGGCTCTCGGCGTGGAAATCCGCTGTGCGCCTGGTGGCTGGCAGGAAGTACAGGGCGAGGAGGATGCCGACCGCTGGATCAAGGTGAATGCGGAAGGTGAGCAGGAGATCATTTGGCGCACCGATTGAACGATCGGCTGCCCGATGCAGGATTCGCAGAAAGCAAAAGGCCCGTCATTGACGGGCCTTTTGTTTTTGAGTCTTAGACCTTGGCGACGTCTTCCGCCTGCAGGCCTTTCTGACCCTGGATCACGGAAAACTCTACCTTCTGGCCTTCCAGCAGAGAGCGATGGCCCTCGCCGCGGATAGCGCGGTAGTGAACGAATACATCAGGACCGCTTTCGCGCTGAATGAAACCATAGCCCTTGGCGTCATTGAACCACTTGACGGTTCCGACCTCACGATCAGCCATTACTGCTCTCTCCAACTCACAATTTTGTTGTTTACCCCCTTTGGTGGGGGTTTCGACGGTGCGATAAAGACGTTCTTCTTGTTATATCCGACCCCGGCCGAATCAAGCTTGGAGCGGTTACTTCGAATGGCGTTCTTTTTTTGACCGCGACCGGAGTATACGACAAGAGTTCGTACTGAAAAGCACTTTTTTATGACAGTTCGGAATGGCCGCGCCATGCGGGCTGGACGCCCTTTTTTGGCTCTTTGGAAGTACAAAATGGGGCATAAGGGTAGGCGGAAATGAACTATCTATTGTCCGATTTACCGCCCTCCCAATAACTTCAACTATTTGGCGGCAAGTACGTCTTCGAGCTTCTTGGCCAACGCCTGATATTGGAATGGCTCCAACCTATATGCCCAATCCAGTTTGCCCGGCACCTGCTCATCGGCAAGTTTCTGCTTGTCCTTGATGACCATCCAGGCCTGCTCGCCCTGGTTGAAAACCTCACCGCGCAGTTCGCCACCGTCGAAGGTGGAAAGGCTGAACTGAAGCATCGGCTTGCCCTTGAACTGCACTTGCGCCAGCGGGGCGTTGTCGGCGAATTCCAGACCCGCGAACAGCGTCGCCATACCGTTTGCCGCAGCCTCGTACGCCAGTCGGCGCCCCTTGGGCAGTTGCTTGACTTTGAGGTTGGGCTCTTCGGCCGAATCGCGATAGACGGTCAGGCGCTTGCCATCCGGATAGGTGACGTCCACCTGCCGCACGCTGGCGAATGGAATGCCCGCGATTCGGCGATCCAGCCAACTGAGTTCGTTCGCCGGCAAGGCGATGGTCTGGTCGATCAACCAGACCTGATTGTCGCCGTAGAGACGCACCAGTTGACCGCTCCCCTGTTGCGCCGGCTTACCCACGAGAAGCTCCAGCGATGGCTCGCCGCCACGTTCCAGCCTGATCCGCGTGGCCTGTTCTTCGGGAGTGCCCTTGTCGGCCAGGCCGACTCGGCCATGCAATTGCGGATTGGCTGTCTTGGCTTCCACCTTGCGTGCATCGACCAGCGCCCGCAGCAAGCTCACCACGGGCAGCCCGGCGGCCGGGTAGTCGGCCTTGACCGGCAGCACCCAGACGCCATCCTTGCGCGCGAGGCGAAGATCCGGCTGCCCGGGTATCTGCACGTCCAATGCAGTCACGCTCGCCAGGTTGCCTTGCAAGGCAGGCAACAGCAGTTCGCGAGTGACACTGGCCGGCTGCGGTTGGGGCCGCGAGCTGTCGTGCTGGATGAAGTAGGCCACGCCGAGGCCAGCGGCCAGCAGCGCAAGAACGATCAGACCTTTGCGTCCCATAGCGCCTCCCTCAGACCTTGCGCTGGCGGCGCCAGAACCACAGCACCAGCACCCCCAGCGTCAGCACCAGCGGCACCAGGGCGATGTTGATGAGTTTCAGGGTACGTCCCAGGTCTTCGATGTTGGCATTGAGCTGGAAGCGCACGTCACGCAGTTGCTTGCGGATGCGCAGTTTCTCCTGAACGAACTGCTGCAGCGTCGCCTGCTGTTCCGGGGTCAGCTCCAGGGCCTTGGCCGGGTCCTGGCTCTGCTGCAGGGAGGCCAGCTTCTGCTCGGTATCCGCCAGGCGCTGCTGGAGTTCCTGCTCCTGCTCGCGGAACTTGACCTCGGCATCGCGCTGGAGCTTCTCCACCACGTCGAACGGGCGGCTGTAGCGGCCGCGAGAGCGTACGCTGATCAGTGCATCGGAGCCGGCAAGGTTGTCCAGGGCGTTGATGGCGAAGCCCGAGTTGTCCGCCCAAGGTTGCGGTACGCGCTGGCCGAAGAAGTCCTGCACCTGTACCCACATGCGATCGCTGAGGATGTCGGTGTCGGCGACGGCGATCACGTTGATGTTCTGGGCAGACTTCAGACCGTCCTTGCGACCCTCGATCCCTTCGGGGAACGCCGATTGCGCCGGCCCGCTGATACGCGCAGCCACGGTGTAACGCTCGCCAGTGGGCTTGAGCTCACGAATCAACTCCTCGGGGTCCGAGAGCATCCCGAAGCGCTGCACGTCGAACGGCATGGAGTATTCGGAACTCTGGATCAGCGGCACGAAGTGGGTTCTAGCACCCTCCAGCGGCTTGAGAATGCCAGCGGTGGCCACGGTGATGTTTTCCAGGCCAGCGGTGCTGACATCGTTCTGGTCCAGGTTGTGCCTCGGCAGATTGAGCCAGGCCGCATGACGCGCCGGCGGCTTGTCCGGGCCCACGCTGACCGACATCGCGTTGGCACCGTCACCCAACACCTTGCCCGGCACCATTTGCAGGCCCCAGGCCTTGAACAGGGTATCCAGGTCAGACGATTTGTCCCCGCCCGGCTCACCCGGCATTTCCATACCGCTGTCCGCTTCGCTCCAGGGATCGACGAAGGCCAGCAGCTTGCCCCCGCGCAGGACGAACTGGTCGATGGCGTACTGGGTCTGCTGTGGCAGGTCCTTCGGATGCACCAGCAGCAATACCGAAACCTGCTCGGGAATCTGGTCGATATCGCTCTTCAGGCTCTCGATCTGGAACAGCTGGCGGACTTCCTCCATCACCATCCAGGGCTGGGTCGGCTGGCGGGTCATCATGTCGAAGCCGCCATTGAGCTTCAGCCCGGAGAGAATCCCTACCACCGGGCGCTCCGGCTTGGCCAGGCTCTGCACCAGGCGGCTGACTTCGTACTCGAGGAACTCCTCCTGGTCCAGCGGGAAGAACGGAATGATCTGGGTGTCATCCACGCCATTGGTACCGGCCAGGCCGAAATAGATCTGGTCGCCACCCTGCTGCAGCGGCACCGCCTGCAAGCCGAATTCGGCAGCCTTGTCCTCGTCCTCGGAGAAAGGCTCGGGATCGATGACGTGCAACTTGATCTTGCCACCGGCGGCGCGCTCGTAGGCTTTCAGCATCTCCTCCACGCGCCGTGCATAGTTGCGCAGCACGACCAGGTCCTTGGCGGACTTGTCGGAGTAGAAGAAGTACAGGTTGATGGGCTCGTCGATCTCGCCAAGGATCTGTTTCGTCCCGTTGGAGATGGTGTAGAGCTTCTGCTCGGTGAGGTCGACCCGCGCGTTGGTCAGGGTCAGCCCGGCGAGCATGTTGAAGGCCAGGAACGCCACAGCGATGAGCAGCAGCCCGGCACCGGAATACATCAGTCTTTTCATGTTCAGTCGGCCTTCTTCAGATCGACCACCACAGCGGTGGCGGCCAGCCAGGCAGCGATCAGGGTGACGAAGTAGAGCAGGTCACGCAGATCGATCACGCCCTTGCTGATGGCATCGAAACGGGTCAGGAAACTCAGCGAAGCCACGGCATCCAGCAGCCACTGCGGCGCCCAACTGCTGAAGGCGTCCAGCACCAGCGGGAAGCCGCTGACGATGAACAGGAAGCAGACGCTGACGGCGAGGATGAAGGCGATCACCTGGTTCTTTGCCAGCGCCGACATGCAGGAGCCGATGGCGAGGAAGGCTCCGGCCAGCAGCCAGCTGCCGATGTAGCCGGTGATGATGGCGCCATTGTCCGGCTCACCCAGGTAGTTGACCGTGATCACCATCGGGAAGGTCAGCAGCAGTGCCAGCCCGGCGAAGGCCCAGGCGGCGAGAAACTTGCCCGTGACCGCCTCGAAGCGGGTGATCGGCAGGGTCATCAGCAACTCGATGGAGCCGGACTTGCGCTCCTCTGCCCAGAGTCGCATGGCGATGGCCGGCACGAGGAACAGGTAAAGCCACGGATGGAAGTTGAAGAACGGCGCGAGGCTCGCCTGACCACTCTCGTAGAAACCGCCCAGGTAGAAGGTGAAGACCCCGGACAGCACCAGGAAGATCACGATGAACACATAGGCCAGCGGCGTGGCGAAATAGCTCGCCAGCTCGCGTTTGAAAATCACCGGCAACTGCCTCATGCCGCTTCTCCCCGGGTCAGTCGGCGGAATACTTCGTCGAGACGACCGCGCTCCACGTCCAGCTCCTTCACTTTCCAGCCCCGCTGGTGAATCAGTTGGTTCACCTGCGGGAAGATCACTTCGCCCGGCTTGGCCAGGATGGTCAGGCCGCCCGGGATAGCGTTCTCCTCGATGCCAGCCACGCCCGGAAGCACCGCCAGCGCCAGCATGTCCAGGGGTTCCTCGGCCACCAGGGTGACGGCCTGGTGATAACGCGAGCGGCTTTCCAGTTCGAACGGGGTGCCGTCCGCCACCGCCTTGCCAGAGGCGATAACCAGCGCGCGGGTGCAGACCGCCGTGACCTCTTCGAGGATGTGGGTCGAGATGATCACGATCTTGTCGTGGGCCAGGCTCTTGATCAGTTGGCGCACCTGGTGCTTCTGGTTCGGGTCGAGGCCGTCGGTCGGCTCATCGAGAATCAGCACGCTGGGGTCATGGAGGATCGCCTGGGCCAGGCCGACACGGCGCTTGTAGCCCTTGGAGAGGGTTTCGATGGATTGGCCGAGGACGTTGTCCAGCTCCACCTGCCCCACCGCACGGGCCACGCGGGCCTTCTTCTCGGCACCGCGGAAACCGCGGACTTCAGCGATGAACTCGAGAAAGCCGCGCACCGTCATGTCGCCATAGCAGGGCGCACCTTCCGGCAGGTAGCCGACTTCCCGCTGGGCTTTCAGAGTCTGGGTCTGAATGTCGAAGCCGAAGATGCTGGCACTGCCGGAGGTCGGGGCGAGGAAGCCGGTGAGCATCTTCATGGTGGTGGACTTGCCCGCGCCGTTGGGGCCAAGGAACCCCAGCACCTCCCCCGGAGCGACGCTGAAGGACAGGTTATCCACGGCGGTATGCTGCGCGAAGCGCTTAGTCAGATTTGTTATTTCGATCATGGCCTTTAGTCCCAAAGGGAGCAGCCCCTGGCCATGCTGGCCACCGGGGCCTTGCAAAACGCCGGCGGACTATAAGGAGTGATCCGCCGCCATTGCAAGACGGGCATTTGTGCCAATAGTTGCAGGAATCTTCGGGCTAAAACGACGGCCCGCGCCTTTTTGCGACCCGACGGGGAATACGGCAAACTAGCCGCCCCGAGCAATTGCTCGTTTCACAGCATTACCCCGCCATGACCCGCTCCCCCTTCCGCCGCCTTGCCTTTGGTGCCCTGCGCCGCCTGCTTTATCTGTGGGTACGCTCGGAAACCATCAACCAGTCGGCGTTCACCCTGAAGCTCGACCGCAGCAAGCCGGTGTTCTACGTCTTGCAACAACCGTCGGCCAGCGATCTGGCGGTGGTGGATCGGGAGTGCACCAAGGCCGGCCTGCCGCGCCCGGTACTGCCCGTGGCAGTGGGCGACCTGATGGAGCAGGCGGCCTTTTTCTATCTGCAACCCGAACCGGGCTGGCTCGGCGGCCAGGACAAGCGCGCGGCCTCCCCGACCCTGGTGCGGGTACTGGGTGCCATCGAGCGGCAGGCGGTGGAAGACGCACAGATCATCCCCGTGACGGTGTTCTGGGGTCAGTCACCCGACCGCGAGACGAGTCCCTGGAAGCTGCTGTTCGCCGATAGCTGGGCGGTGACCGGCCGCCTGCGCAAGCTGGTCAGCATCCTCATTCTTGGGCGCAAGACCCGCGTGCAGTTCTCCGCCCCCATCCACCTGCGCGAGCTGGTGGAGCAGGACAAGGGCCCGGAGCGCACCCTGCGCATGGTCAACCGCATCCTCCGGGTGCACTTCCGCAACCAGAAGACTGCGGTGATCGGCCCCGACCTTTCCCACCGTCGCAACCTGGTCAAGGGCTTGGTGCGGGGCCCACTGGTGCGCCAGGCCATCGCCGAAGAAGCCGAGCGCGAGAAGATCAGCCTCGCCACCGCCGAAGCGCAGGCGCTGAAGTACGGCAATGAGATCGCCTCGGACTTCGCCTACACCGCCATCCGTTTCCTCGAAGTGGTGCTGTCCTGGTTCTGGAACAAGCTCTACGAGGGCATCAAGGTCAACCACATCGAGCAGGTGCAGGAGATCGTGCATGGCCACGAGGTCATCTACGTGCCCTGCCATCGCAGCCATATCGACTACCTGTTGCTGTCCTACCTGCTGTTCCGCAACGGCCTGACACCGCCGCACATCGCCGCCGGCATCAACCTCAATATGCCGGTGATCGGCGGCCTGCTGCGCCGAGGCGGTGCCTTCTTCATGCGCCGCACCTTCAAGGGCAATCCCTTGTACACGGCGGTGTTCAATGAATACCTGCACACCCTGTTCAGCCGCGGTTTCCCGGTGGAGTACTTCGTCGAGGGCGGGCGCTCGCGCACCGGGCGCATGCTGCATCCGAAAACCGGCATGCTCGCCATCACCCTGCGCAGCTTCCTGCGCTCCTCTCGGTTGCCCATCGTCTTCGTGCCGGTCTACATCGGCTACGAGCGCGTGCTGGAAGGCCGCACCTACCTGGGCGAACTGCGCGGCGCGAGCAAGAAGAAGGAATCCATCTTCGACATCTTCAAGGTCATCGGCGCCCTCAAGCTGCGTTTCGGCTCGGTGGCGGTGAACTTCGGCGAGCCGATCAAGCTGGCCGAATTCCTCGACCAGCAGCAGCCGGACTGGCGCGCCCAGGAGCTGGGCCCGCAGTTCCGCCCGGCCTGGCTCAACGACACCACCAACCAGCTCGCCGTACGCATCGCCCGCCACCTCAACGACGCGGCGGCGATCAATCCGGTCAACCTGGTGGCCCTGGCGCTGCTTTCCACCAGCCGCCTGGCCCTGGATGAGCGCGCCCTGACCCGAGTGCTGGACCTCTACCTGGCGCTGATTCGCGCCGTGCCTTATTCGCCCCACGCGACGCTACCGGAAGGCGACGGTCAGGCGCTGATCCAGTACGTGCAGAGCATGAACCTGCTGGCCGAACAGAAAGACGCGCTGGGCAAGATCCTCTATCTGGACGAGCAGAACGCCGTCCTCATGACCTACTACCGCAACAACGTCCTCCACGTCTTCGCCCTGCCCGCATTGCTCGCGTGCTTCTTCCAGAGCAGCGCGCGTATGAGCCGCGAGCAGATCCTGCGCTACACCCGAGCCCTGTATCCCTACCTGCAGGCCGAACTGTTCATCCGCTGGGACGCCAGCGAACTGGAAGGCGTGGTGGACCAGTGGCTGGCGGCCTTCGTCGAGCAGGGCCTACTCAAGGTGGAAGGTGACGTCTACGTGCGGCCAGCCCCGAGTTCGCGGCAGTTCGTCCTGCTGACCCTGCTGGCCCGCGCCATCGTCCAGACGCTGCAGCGTTTCTACATGGCCATCGCCCTGCTGCTGAACGCCGGACAGAACCAACTGAGCGCCGAGGAACTGGAAGATCTCTGCACCGTCATGGCCCAGCGCCTGTCGATCCTCCACGGCCTGAACGCCCCGGAGTTCTTCGACAAGAGCCTGTTCCGCCACTTCATCCAGACGATGCTGGACCAGCGCGTGCTGCGCCGGGACGACGCCGGCAAGCTGGGTTATCACGAACTGCTCGGAGAACTGGCCGAGGGCGCAGCCAAGCGTGTGCTGCCCGCGGAGATTCGCCTGTCCATCCGCCAAGTGGCCTTCGATCGCCAGGCCGAAGCGGAACCGGAAGCCACGGTAGAAGCTGGCTGACCCCGCGTCCCCGCCAGGCCTTCGGGCCTGGCGCTTTCCTGTATCACCCGCTTTAGACCGTTCCTACAAGACATCCAGACCGCTTCCGGCAGGCGTGGCCGGGACCACTTCGTACCATTCGGCGCTGCGCCGCCTCGGTCCACCGAGCGCATCACCAGCCCTGAACACGGAAGGCCCCGCCCCATGCTCCTGAGAACCATCACTGTCGAGAACGGCACTGGAGAGGTGGTCAACGCTGCCGTCCTGTGCAGCTTCGCCATTCCCCAGATCGATAGAAACATCCTCGTCTACACCCTCAATGAAGAAGACCGCCACGGCACCGCCAAGGTGTACGTGACCAGCGCCGTTCCCCAGGAGAACGGCTATCGCCTGGCCAGTCTGGAGTCCGAACGCGAGTGGCAGTGCGTCCTGGAGGTGCTCAGGCAGATCACCAAGGGGGAGCAATCGTGAGCACGAACGATAAACCGCAGTTCCACTTCGTCCGGCTCGATGGCGAAATCACCGGCGCAGACGAGAATCCTCCAATAGCCCGTGAACACCGACGCCTCGCCATCAACCGTTCCTCGGTGAACAAGCTGATCGCCACACGGCAGAGTGCCAACACCGGCGATCCGCTGCCCTCCACCCGCCCACCGCTGGCGGATCTGGGCGCCAAGGAAGCCGCACCGTCCGCCCACTTCCACAGCAGCTCCCTGAGCGTGGATTTCAGTCTGCCGCCACCGTCCGCCGAACCCGTGATCGCAACAGAGCCCGTGCCTGAAGCGGAGGAAGTGCGCGCAGAGGAACCGGACGTGCAAGTTGTCGATGAGGAATTCAGCCAGGACGAGACAGCGCTGCCAATCGCTTCCGAGCAGGAGCCGGAGTCCGGGGACGCCCCGACACTCGAACCCGAACGGAGCATAGAAACCGCCGACCTGCGTAATTTCAGCGTCGAACTCGCAACACAAGTCCCCTCCGAGCCATCCGATGCGACAGCAGCGATCGAGGAACAACCCGAGGTGGCGCCGGAGCTCGAATCCACCGTGACGCCTTCCCTTGGCGGCGATGCAGATAATCTCCTGTGCGACGTGCAGAACACCCTCGACTCCCTCGCGGACATGGCCAAGGGGCTCACCCAGCAGAAACTGGACGCGCTGAAACATCAGGAGAGTCTGGAGCAACGCAAGTTGCACGTGCAGGAAAAGGAACGCCTCCTCGCCGACAAGGAGGAGCAATTGCGATTGCTGGAAGCGCGCCTGACGCGCGAAGTCGGCAATCTGGAGCGTAGCGCCGAAGACAACGCCCGAGCCCTGGCCGAGCGCAGTGCCGCGCTCAAATCCCTGGCCGAGAATGTGGAAGCGCGGGACCGCAGCACGGTCAGGCTCGCCGACACCCTACGCCACGAAAAGCAGCGCAATGACGAGTTGACCGAAGCCCTGCAGCGTCGCAGCGATGCCCTGGACGAACGCGAAGCCGCGCTCGTCCGAAAGAAGGACGAACTGGCCGAGAAGCTCAAGCAATTGATCGCCGCCAAGGACCGCTTCCGCGCGCTGGTCAAGGCGTTCAACGAAACGGTGCAGTTCAACGACACCCTCAACGCCATCTCCAGCACCGCACTGGACGACAACGCGCACTGACCCTCAATCGCCCCCGATCGGGGGCGATGTCTTTTTGGGCGCTCGAAGCCCTGGCCCAATGCATTTCGCCTTCTATAGTGGGTCCTATCGATCCCACATGACCCCGAGGCCCCCATGAGAACACTGCCCCTGATCCTCGCCGGCAGCCTGCTCGCCGCCTGTGCCGGCCAGCCCACCGAGCAGACGAGCCACCTGGAAGGTGAAGTCTTCTACCGGCAGCGCATTGCGCTGCCTCCCGCCGCCACCCTCAGCGTCAGCCTGCAGGACGTTTCCCTTGCCGATGCTCCGGCGGTGGAACTGGCTCGCCAACAGGGGCCGATCCAGGGTCAGGTACCCCTCGCCTTTCGCCTCGACTACGACCCCGCCAAGGTCCAGACCAATCACCGCTACGCCGTGAGCGCACGAATAGAACTGGACGGCAGGTTGATGTTCATCAGCACCGAGCAGCACTCGGTTAAACTCGACGGCTCCGACCCGCAGCCACTCCGGATCAAGGTCGACCCGGTCCGCTGATCCTCGAGTTGGACCGCCCTCAAATAGCCACAAGGATGCAGCCATGATCCGCTTCGCCACCCTCTGCGCCGGCCTAGCCCTTTCCGCCAGTGCCTTCGCCCTGTCCATTGCCGATCTCAGCCAGTCGGATGCCAGCGGCGGCCTGAAGGACGCCTTGACCCAGGGTGCCAAGGTCGCCGTTCAGCAATTGGGCAAGCCGGGCGGTTTCGCCGATAACCCGGACGTCCGCATCGAGTTGCCGGGCAACCTCGGCAAGGCCGCCAAGACCATGAAGATGATGGGCATGGGCGCCCAGGTGGAACAGCTCGAAGACACCATGAACAAGGCCGCCGAGGCTGCGGTGCCGCAGGCCCAGGCATTGCTGGTGGACGCAGTGAAGAAGATGACCGTGCAGGACGCCAAGGGCATCCTCAGCGGCTCGGACGATGCCGCCACCCAGTACCTGAACAAGTCCAGCCGCGAGCAGTTGCGCGCCAAGTTCCTGCCCATCGTCAAGCAGGCCACCGACAAGGTTGGGCTGGCCCAGCAATACAACAGCTTCGCCGGTCAAGCCGCGAGCTTCGGCGTGGTGAATGCCAAGAGCGCGAATATCGAGAGCTACGTGACCGAAGAGGCCCTGGACGGCCTGTTCAAGATGATCGCTGAGCAGGAAGCCAGCATCCGCCAGAACCCGGCCGGTGCAGCCACCAGCCTGGCGAAAAAGGTGTTCGGGGCGCTCTGAGCGTCGCACCGCTGCGAAAAAGCCCGGCTTGATGCCGGGCTTTTTTGTGGGTATCCGGTTGGTTCCAGTGAGTTGGCAATCCGGGAGATAGATGTCCAGCTCATTTGCCGAATGGGTGTCAGGTTTCCGTTTCGCCTCCCGGCGAGTCTCTTTTTTCAATCGTCGGAATGCCGCCCACAAAAAAGAAACCAAAAACGCTTGCCCCTGCATCCGGGTCCGGCCCGTGTGGGCTTCAGGATGACTTGTGCCTCACCGGCGCGAGTCACCCCTCGCCCTCTGGGGTGAAGAGGCACGTTTTTGGAAGCACCGCTTCCAGTGCCGATGAACGCCAGATCGCGAAGCGAGCAGGCCGGGGCGCAGGGCGGGGGCCGGGGGTGAGGGGTGGTTCCG
Organism: Metapseudomonas resinovorans; assembly: GCF_002003485.1. Classification (GTDB taxonomy): domain Bacteria; phylum Pseudomonadota; class Gammaproteobacteria; order Pseudomonadales; family Pseudomonadaceae; genus Metapseudomonas; species Metapseudomonas resinovorans_D. The sequence continues at coordinate 39,084 of NZ_BDMA01000095.1, read as the reverse complement.
GCCGCACGAAACATTCGAGTTTCACACGCGCTCACCTCTCGAGAATTTCCACCCGTTCCTCCCCCAACGCCTCATCCAGCCCCTGATGAAACCACCTCAGCGCCTGCTCGAAGCGCCCGTGCCAAAGCCGGTCACTGGCGCCGGCCTGGATTCCCGACTGCACCCGCGCGGCCATGGTGAAATCTTCTTCCAGCGCTGAATAGAGAATGGCGTTGTTCCTCTCGAAGTAGCGTTGCGCCTTCTCCGTTGCAGGTGCCTCCGGCAGCAAGGTATGCCCCAGTACACGGGTCGCCAACGGGCCATCAGGGAAGACTGTGGAAAAGTCGATGTGGTCAGGCTCCACCAGCACCAGCGTGTTGGGCCAGAGGAAATACAGCAGGTTGCCGTGCTGTCGCAGGTTCCAGTCCTGCTCGGGCTGGTCGAGGATCTCTCGCAGGTTGCGCTTCACGTAGTAGTTGCGGATATGCCGACCGAAACGCTCGAACAGCCCCAGGTTGGGCCAGAACAGATGGTCGATGGTGGCCTGGTGTGCCTTGGTGACGTGGTAGTTCTCCAGGAAGGTGTCGATGGTCAGTTTCCAGTTCACCGGTCGGCGGATGTCCTGGGGATCGAAGATCACATGATCGTCCAGGGCGAAACTGTCGAAATCAGCCAGTATCTGCTCGCCGAAGAAGGCGTCCATGTCCAGTGCCGGCCCCGGTGAATGCCGAGCCCATATAGCGCCAAAACGCTCAGCCACCGGCACTTCGGTGAGATTCAGGCAGGAGCGGTCGATTCCCTCGAAGCCGTAGCCGTGGGGAATGCCGCGCAACTGGCCGTCGGGGTTGTAGGACCAGGCGTGATAGGGGCAGACGAAGACTCGGTTGCGCCCGGACGCGTCGCCTACCAGTTGGGTGCCCCGGTGTTTGCAGACGTTGAGGAAGGCACGCAGCCGTCCCTGCTCGTCGCGGGTCAGCAGGAGAGGCGCCAGCAGATCACGGGTAATGAAGTGGCCGGCGGGAATCTCGCCGGAGCGGGCAACCAGCAGGGGCTCGCGACGCAGAATCTCGTCACGTTCGCGGCGGTAGCGTCGCTCGTCCAGGTACAGGTCCACGGGGAGCGATGATGGCGTCTCGACGCATTCGGACACGCCCCGTTCCACCAGGGCCAGGGTCCGTTTGAGCAAGTCCACCTGGGTCGCGTGCTGCATGGGCACCTCGTCTTGTTGTCATGGGCGGAGACAAGCTCGGCCAGTCTCTGCCCACCGGCGATCGACGCCAAGAGCCTGGGAAGAAGTGGCCTGATGATTGGCAGGATCGCCGGGAGAGGCCCATGAAAAAGGCCCCCGAAGGGGCCTTTGTCGTCAGAGGCTGGGCTGGGTGCCCGGCACCGGTACCGCCCGTGCCTGCTCCGCCTCGGCCGGCTTGACGCGGAACCAGGCCGCATAGAGCGCCGGCAGGAATAGCAGGGTCAGGGCCGTGGCGACGATCAGTCCGCCCATGATGGCAACGGCCATCGGGCCGAAGAACACGCTGCGCGACAGCGGGATCATCGCCAGCACCGCGGCCAGGGCGGTGAGCACGATGGGACGGAAGCGTCGCACCGTGGCTTCGATGATTGCGTGCCAGCGATCCAGACCCTGGGCGATGTCCTGCTCGATCTGGTCCACGAGGATCACCGAGTTGCGCATGATCATCCCCGCCAGGGCGATGGTGCCGAGCATGGCGACGAAGCCGAAGGGCTGGCGGAACACCAGCAGGAACAGGGTCACGCCGATCAGCCCCAGAGGCGCGGTGAGGAACACCATCGCCGAGCGCGAGAAGCTCTTCAGCTGCAGCATCAGCAGGGTCAGCACGACCACGATGAACAGCGGCATGCCGGCGTTCACTGACTTCTGCCCGCGCGCGGAGTCTTCCACCGTCCCGCCCACTTCCAGCAGGTAGCCGTCCGGCAACTCAGCGCGGATCGGGTCCAGCGTCGGCGAGATGTCCTTCACCAGGCCAGCCGGCAGCGACTTGTCGTAGATATCGGCACGCACGGTGACCGTCGGCAGACGATTGCGGTGCCAGATGATGCCTTCCTCGAAGCCGTATTCCAGGGTGGCGATCTGCGACAGCGGCACGCTGCGGCCGTTGTCGGTGGGTATCGCCAGGCTCGGCAGCAGGGCCAGTTCCTGGCGCTCGCGCACCGTGCCACGCAGGAGAATCTCGATCAGCTCGTTGTCCTCGCGGTACTGGCTCACCGGCGCGCCGGTCAGCGAGCTCTGCAGGAAGCGCGAGAGATCGGCGGTACTCACACCCATGGCACGCGCGCGGTCCTGGTCGATATTCAGGCGCACCACCTTGCTTGGCTCTTCCCAGTCCAGATGCACATTCACCACATGGGGGTTCTCGCGCACCTTGTCGGCCACCTTGCGAGCCAGGGCGCGGACTTCATCGATGTGCTCACCGGAAACGCGGAACTGCACCGGGTAACCCACTGGCGGGCCGTTCTCCAGGCGCGAGATACGGCTGCGCAGCGTGGGGAAGTCGTCGTTCAGTACCTGGATCAGCCAGCTGCGGATTTCTTCGCGCGACTCGATGGATTTGGCCAGCACCACGAACTGGGCGAAGCTCGCCGCCGGCAACTGCTGGTCCAGCGGAAGATAGAAGCGAGGCGAACCGGTGCCGACATAGGCCACGTAGTTATCCACACCCGGATGCTCACGCAGGAGCTGCTCCAGGCGCTTAACCTCGACCTCGGTATTGGCCAGGGAAGAACCCTCGCCCAGCTTGAGGTCGACCATCAGCTCCAGACGTCCGGAAGACGGGAAGAACTGTTGGGGCACGAAACGGAACAGGGCAATGGAGGCAACGAAAGCCGCCAGGGTCAGCAGGATCACCGTCTTGCGCCGCCGCACGCACCACTCCACCACGCGACGGACGCGCTGGTAGAACGGCGTGCCATACGGATCATGGCCCTTGTCGCTGCCGCCATGTTTCTTCGCGTGCAGCTTGGCAAGGTCTGGCAGCAGGCGGTCGCCCAGGTAGGGGACGAACACCACCGCGGCGATCCAGGACACCACGAGGGCGATGGTCACCACCTGGAAGATCGAGCGGGTGTATTCGCCGGTGCCGGATTGCGCCGTGGCGATGGGGAGGAAGCCGGCGGCGGTGATCAGCGTGCCGGTGAGCATGGGGAATGCGGTACTGCTCCAGGCAAAGCTCGCCGCCTTCAGGCGGTCGTAGCCCTGCTCCATCTTGATGGCCATCATCTCCACCGCAATGATCGCGTCGTCCACCAATAGGCCAAGCGCGAGCACCAGGGCGCCCAGGGAAATCTTGTGCAGGCCGATGCCGAGGTAATACATCGTGGCGAAGGTCATCGCCAGCACCAGCGGAATGGACAGCGCCACCACCAGGCCCGTACGCAGGCCGAGGGAGAAGAAGCTCACCAGCAGCACGATGATCAGCGCCTCGGTGAGCACGCGAACGAACTCGCCCACCCCGGTCTTCACCGCTGCCGGCTGGTCCGACACCTTGCGCAGCTGCATACCGGCCGGCAGGTCCTGTTGCAAGCGGGCGAACTCGCTTTCCAGCGCCTCGCCGAGCACCAGGATGTCGCCGCCGCCCTTCATGGACACCGCGAGACCGATGGCGTCCTCGCCCATGAAGCGCATGCGCGGCGCGGGCGGGTCATTGAAGCCACGGCGGACGTCGGCGACATCGCCGATACGGAAGGTGCGGTCACCCACGCGGATGGGGAAGTCGCGGATTTCCTTCACGGAATCGAAGCGGCCGGAAACCCTCAGTTGCACACGGTCGCTGGGGGTTTCGAAGAAGCCAGCGGCGGCCACCGCGTTCTGCTCTTCCAGGGCTTGCTGGACCGCGGCGAGCGGCAGGCCCAGGGTCGCCAGCTTGACGTTGGACAGTTCGATCCAGATCTTCTCGTCCTGCAGGCCGAGCAGCTCCACCTTGCCCACGTCCTTGACCCGCTGCAGTTGCAGCTGGATGCGGTCGGCATAGTCCTTGAGCACGGCGTAGTCGAAACCTTCACCGGTCAGCGCATAGATATTGCCGAAGGTGGTACCGAATTCGTCGTTGAAGAACGGCCCCTGGATGCCCGGCGGCAAGGTGTGGCGAATGTCGCTGATCTTCTTGCGGACCTGGTACCAGAGCTCGGGAATCTCGTTAGAGTGCATGGAGTCCCGCGCGATGAAGGTCACCTGCGACTCGCCGGGCCGGGAGAAGGAGATGATCTTGTCGTACTCGCCGGTCTCCATCAGCTTCTTCTCGATGCGTTCGGTGACCTGGCGGGAAACTTCCTCGGCGCTGGCGCCCGGCCAGTTGGTGCGGATCACCATGGCCTTGAAGGTGAAGGGCGGGTCTTCGCTCTGCCCCAGCTTGGTATAGGAAATGGCCCCGACAATGCCTAGCAGCAGCATGATGTAGAGGACGATCTGGCGATTCTGCAGCGCCCAGGCGGATAGGTTGAAGTTCACGGCGCCTTACTCCTTGGCCAGCATTTTCACCGAACGGTTCGCGCGGTCCACCGGCCGCACCTGCTGGCCTTCGCGCAGAACCTGCACGCCGGCGGCCACCACCCAGTCATCGGGTTGGAGGCCTTCAAGCACCGGCACGCGGTCCTCGCCGTAAGGACCAACGCGCACCAGGCGGCGCTTCAGCGTGGAATCCTTCGGGTCGACTACCCAGACGTAAGGCTGGCCGGCCTCGGCGGTGAGCGCCGAGAGCGGGACGGAGAGCGGTACATTGCCATTGCTGCGGATGAACACTCGGGCGCTCTGGCCCAGTTCCGCCGGTGCCTTGCCGTCGATGAAGGCGACCCGCGCGGCGAACGTGCGCGACTGCGAATCGGCGGCCGGAGCGAGCTCACGGATTCGTGCCGGGAAGCGTTGGCCAGGCAGCGACCAGAGCTCCACAGCAACGTCCTGCCCCACCTTGAAGCGATCGATGGCGTGCTCCGGCAAGCTGATCAGCACTTCGCGCTCACCGTCGACAGCGAGGGTGAATACCGTCTGTCCGGCGGCCACCACCTGCCCGACTTCGGCCCGGCGAGTGGCGATGACGCCGTCCTGGGACGCACGCAGCACGGTGTAGGCAGCCTGGTTGCTGGCGACGTTGTGTTCGGCCTTGATTTGCTTCACCCGTGCCTCGCCGGCGCGGTACTGGTTCTCGACGTTGTCGTACTGGGAACGGCTGATCATCTGACGGTCCAGCAGGGTGCGATAGCGATCACGTTCGGCCCGCACCAGCTTGAGGTTCGCGTCGGCCGCAGCCACCTGGGCCCGGCTGGCTTCCAGTTGCAGGCGCACATCCTCCGGGTCCAGTTCCGCCAGGGCCTGATCCTTCTTCACCCGCTGCCCCACTTCCACCAGGCGCTTGGCGACCTTGCCGCCGATGCGGAAAGCCAGGTCCGGCTCGTAGCGCGAACGCACCTCGCCCGGGAAGGTATCCACCGCATCCGCAGCGGGCTCGGGCTGAACCACCATGGCCGGACGCACCACCTGTTGCACAGGCTCCCCATTACCGCAGGCCGTGATCAGAAGGGAGAGGGAAAGGGGCAAAGCGAGGGGCAAAGCATGGCGAAACATGATGAATGACCTTTCGCGAAGAGCAGCTGGAATATTTATACTGCTGGGTATAGTAAAAATAGCAAACTCACCAGTCCAGTATTTAGAAAGAAATGTCAGACAATTCATTTCCGACCAGCGGCCCAGGCCGCCCGAAAGATCCAGCGAAGAGAAAGGCAATTCTCGAAGCTGCGAAGAATCTTTTCCTACAAAAGGGCTACGACGGCAGCAGCATGGACGCCATCGCCGCCGAGGCCGGCGTGTCCAAGCTGACGGTCTACAGCCACTTCACCGACAAGGAGACGCTGTTCTCTGCGGCGGTGAAGGCCAAGTGCGAGGAGCAGCTGCCGGAACTGCTGTTCGAACTGCCGGCAGACGCCAGCATCCAGCACGTGCTGCTGAACATCGGCCGCAGCTTCCATCGGCTGATCAACAGCCGGGAATCCCTGGAGCTGCACCGGGTGATGGTGGCCATGGCCAACCAGGATCAGAAGCTGTCTCGAATGTTCTACGAGGCGGGGCCGCTGCAGATCCTGCAGGAAATGACCGGCCTGCTGGACCACGCCAACCAGGCGGGCAAGCTACGCATCGACCACCCACAGAACGCGGCCGAGCATTTCTTCTGCCTGATCAAGGGCGGGCACAACTTCCGCATGCTGATCGGCTGCGCCGCAGCGCTGGAGGGGGACGAGGCCGAAGAGCATGTCCAGGAAGTGGTGGAGCTGTTCATCAGGGCCTATGCACCCTGAGCGCCGGGCTGACGGGGTTCCGCAGGCTGGGCTGAGTCATGCAGCCCGTCCTGGGGGCTGTCAGCTACCCAGCTTCTTCTTCGGGTAGATGTCGTAGCGGCTGGACTTGCCTTCCAGCGCATAGCCCGGCTTGGCGCCGTCGATGATCGGCGCCTTGCGCGGGCGCTTCACCACCACCCGGTGGCTGGCCAGGGCCAGGGCAGCCTCCAGCAGAGCCGGCGCATCCTGGTCATCCCCGACCAGAGGACGGAACAGGCGCATTTCCTTCTTCACCAGGGCGCTCTTGTCGCGGTGCGGGAACATCGGGTCGAGGTAGATCACCTGAGGCGCTTCGCCTTGCCAGGTGCGCATCAGTTCGATGGCATTGCCATGCAGCAAGCGCATGCGCGCGGCAATTGCCGCCGTTTCCAGGTCCTTTCCCGCGCGGACCAGGCCATCTTCCAGCAGGGCAGCGATCAGCGGCTGGCGCTCGATCAGCGTCATGTCGCAACCCAGCGTCGCCAGGACGAAAGCATCACGACCGAGCCCCGCCGTGGCATCCAGTACCGTTGGGCGCACGCCCGGCTGCACGCCGACGGCCTTGGCAATCATCTGCCCACTGCCGCCCCCGAACTTGCGCCGGTGGGCGGAAGCGCCCTCGACGAAATCCACCCGCACCGGCCCGGGCGAGTCCGGCCCCAGTTGCAGCAATTGCAGGCCCTCGCCGCCCAGCTGCAGGGCGAAATCCGCCTCGCCATCACGCGCCAGGCCCAGGCGCGCCGCCCAGGCATCCAGCGCTTCGGCAAAAGCCGACTCCAGGGCCTCAGCCCTCACCCTGACAGAATCTTCACTCATGGACGCCATCGCCTGACCGGTAAAAACCCGCGCATTCTGCCAGACCAGGGACGGAGATTCGCGCCCGTCTCAGCGGCACATGTGGAATCGCCCCATATCCAGGTGGAAGTGGTCGTGATGGGCGGCGTTGTAATCCGGGCCGAGGGTCACACTGAAATGTGCACAGGCGGCTTTCCGCACCTCGCGTAGGAACCGGGCATTGTCGCCCTCCCCGGCCCAATCCCTGGCCACCGAAATACGACGACCGTCGGCCAGCCGGAATCCGGCGATATCCAGCGCATTGGCCGATGCATGCTGACTGCGGCGCTGGCTGCCGCCGATATTGCGACAGGCGAAGCTGCCGAGGTGATCGATACGTACCACGCGCTGGCGAAACACTTCCTGCGCGGCGGGTTGCAGGCCGTGGCGCTCGAACAGGGCGACGGCCACGGCAAGCTCGCAGGTGGCGATGAAGCTGCTGTTGAAGGCCAGGTCGGATGCACTGATGCGGACGCTGTTGGATAGGGGACAGCCGGCCACCGGGGCGCTATCGAGCAATGCCGCGTAGCGCAGAGGAGAACTGGTCAGGGCCAGTCGGCAAAGCTCGCGGTCGCCCTGCAGGCGTGAGAGCTTGAAACGAGTCACCAGATTGGGCGCTTCCCGCACATCCAGCGGCGCCCAGGGATTCCAGCGTGGCGGCAGCTCCAGGCGCCAGCCCCGTTCCAACGTCGGCGCAAGCAGGAGGGCCAACGCCGCGAGACCGGTCAGGATTCGACGCAAGACAGGCTCATGGCCTGAACAGCTCGTTCAGGCGGTCGAAGGGCATCGCGCGGGACATCGGCTCGAGATCGCCCCGGCGCAATGCCTCGGCTGACTGGAAGAACGCTCCCAGGGCCACGCGCGCCAGAGTCGAACCGACGCTGACGCGCCTGACCCCGAGTTCGGCCAGCTCATCCAGGCCCAGCTTCAGACTGGCCGATCCCACCAGCACATTCACCGGACGCGGCGCCACGGCGTGCACGACCTCATGGATTTGTTCACGCGTGGTCAGGCCCGGCGCATACAACACATCGGCGCCAGCTTCCGCATAGGCGACCAGTCGGCGCAGGGTGTCGTCCAGATCGGGGCGACCGTGAAGATAATTCTCCGCCCGCGCAGCCAGGGTGAACGGAAAGCCAAGGCCGCGCGCCGCCGCCACCGCCGCACGAATGCGTTCGACGGCGAGTTCCATGGGGTAGATGGGCTGGTCGGGACGTCCACTGGCGTCCTCGATGGAGCCGCCTACCAGGCCGACAGCGGCGGCAGCACGAATGGTCGCCGCGCAATCCTCGGGATGATCGCCGTAACCGTTCTCCAGGTCCGCCGCCACCGGCAACGGCGTGGCGTCCACGATTTCCCGGGCATTGACCAGGGCCTCGTCGCGGCTGACATTGCCTTCGGCATCCCGTCGTCCCAATGCGAACGCCAGGCCGGCACTGGTGGTCGCCAGGGCATGGAAACCGAGATGGGCAAGCATCTTCGCCGAGCCGGCGTCCCAGGGGTTGGGCAGGACGAGAACGCCGGGGCCGTGATGCAAGCTGGCGAAGGCTTCACCGCGTTGTGCTTGGGTAGTCATGGCAGGCTCCGCATTCCGGGGGAAGAGTTCGATAGCCTAGCCCAAGGTGATGCGGGACAGTTCGTGTGGCGGCGAACTGTCGATGCGGATTGCAAGGCGGCGATGGTGCCACGGGGCCGCTGTCAGAGCAGGCCAAGTTGTTGCGCTGGCGGCTCCGGAAGCACGAGCTCCGGCAGCCCTGGCAAGCGCTCGCGCAGGCAGGCATGGAAGCGCAGGGCCTGGGCAGCAGCCAGGTGGTTATCCGGGGTATGCAGGAAGACGTTCGGCGTGAGGCCCTGCTCGATCCAGCCGGCAATCTTGTCCACCCAGGGCGCGAGGAATGGCTGGTTGGCATCCAGGTCCGGCCCGCCGATGAAGCGCACCTGCGGACTGGCGCTGAACGCCGTGGGGCGCACCGGCACGCGGGGTTTCTTCGATTGGGCATGCAGTACCGCCGGGTCCTGGGAGCGAACGCGGAACAAGGCCCGCGAATCCAGGCAGATTCGCTCGACGCCACGCTCATGCAACAGGCGGTTGAGCAGCCGCTCGTCGTCGCCCTTGTCGAAGAAGGCGGGACTGCGCACTTCCACGGCGATGGGTTGATGCTGGAACTCATCCAGCCAACAGGCCAGCTCGCCCAGCCGGTTCGGCCCGAAGGCAGCCGGCAATTGCAGCCAGAGCGGCGCCAGGCGCTGGCCAAGGGGCGCCAGGAGCTTGAGGAAGTCGGATGTAGCGGCGAACTGGTCGCGCAGATCGCCTTCGTGGCTGATGTCGCGGGGCACCTTTGCACAGAAGCGGAATTGCTCCGGCATCGTGTTCGCCCAACGCTGCAGGGTATCGGCGGAGGGACGGGCGTAGAACGTGGTGTTGCCTTCCACCGCGTTGAATACCTGGACGTAGTGGCCAAGGGTATCGGCGGGTCGCAGGTCAGCGGGGTAGAAGCTGCCGCGCCAGGCCGGCTCGTTCCAGGACGGGCAGCCCAGATGGTAGGGCAGCATCAGGCGTAGAGATCGAGGCCGAGAACTTCGGGGGCGTCGTATTCGGCGGTCATGCTGGCGGTGCTGCTGTAGCTGGCGATTGCCTGGGCGGCACGGTTGCTGAGGTTGCGCTGCTGCTGGATCAGGTCCTGCGGGCGCACCGGCAGGCTGTCTGTGGAGCCATTGCTGGCCTGCACGCGGCGGAGTTGCGGAGCCTGTTCGTAACCCTGAGTCGAAGACGGGGTACCCGGCTGCTCACGGCGAGCTTCTTCTTCACGCTGGACCTCGCGGAAAGGCGTAACCGCGCTGCCCTGACGGGGGCTGCGTTCCAGTGGGAAGGAGGAGGTAAAGCCGTCGATGCGCATCGATTACTGCTCGGCAGTGCTGGCGTTTCGAAATTATAGCTGGTGGACTCTAGCCGTCCGGCCACGGCTTGGCAATCCGCGGCACGGGGCTCAATGGCGCAATCCTACTGCGGCGCCTTGGGCGTGGCGACGTTGTCGCGCAGGTAGACCGGTTGCGCCTGGTCGGCGGGCAGGCCTTCGCCCCGCGCCCAAGCGAAACGGGCCAAGGTCAGCAGGTCTTCTGCATGGGGCAAAAGGTTTGGCGACTGGCCACTGACCGCCACCGGAATCCGTGCGGCGAAGGTGCCCCAACCGGTGCCGGCCCCGTACCAGTCACCGCTCGCATCGCGCGGTAGCAGTGCCTGCTCGGGCGGCAATACCGCTTCCACACCGGCCAGGCGCATTTCGCCGGCGTCCAGGCGGTAGCAGCCCCAATAGACCTCATCCATGCGCGCATCGATGGCGGCAGCCACCTGGTCGACACCCTGCTCCCGGTGGGCGCGCTGGGCCAGAACGGCCAGATCGGACACCGGCAGCACCGGACGATCCAGGGCGAAGGCCAGACCCTGAACAACGCCAATGGCGATACGTACGCCGGTGAAAGCCCCGGGACCACGGCCGAAGGCGATGGCATCCAGCGCCGACAGCGGCACGCCGGCCTCGCCCAGCAGGGTCTGGATCATCGGCAGCAGGCGCTGGGCGTGCAGGCGCGGGATCACCTCGTAGTGGCTGAGCACCTTGCCGTCGTGCAGCAGGGCGACGGAGCAAGCTTCGGTGGCGGTATCCAGGGCCAGCAGAGTGGTCATCGATCAGTCCAGACGCAGAAAAAGGCGCGCATTATAAACGCCAACGGCCCGCAAGCGGGCCGTCGGTCAGATACGGGCTGCGTCTCAGCTGAGAGCGGCCAGCACCTTGGAGGTGATCTCGTCCACCGAGCCCACGCCGGCAACGGCGCTGTACTTCGGGGTGCCTTCAGCGGCAGAGAGCTTCTGGTAGAAATCCACCAGCGGTTTGGTCTGCGAGTGGTACACGGCGAGGCGCTTGCGCACGGTCTCTTCCTTGTCGTCTTCGCGCTGGATCAGGTCTTCGCCGGTTTCGTCATCCTTGCCGGCAACCTTCGGCGGGTTGTGCTCGGTGTGGTAGACGCGGCCGGAAGCCAGGTGCACACGGCGGCCAGCGATACGACCGACGATTTCTTCGTCGTCCACGGCGATCTCGACCACATGGTCGATGCTCACACCAGCTTCCTTCATGGCTTCAGCCTGAGGGATGGTGCGCGGGAAACCATCGAAGAGGAAGCCGTTGGCGCAGTCGGGCTGGGCGATGCGTTCCTTGACCAGGTTGATGATCAGGTCGTCGGAAACCAGGCCACCGGCATCCATTACGCTCTTGGCCTGCAGGCCGAGCTCGGTACCGGCCTTGACGGCTGCGCGCAGCATGTCGCCGGTGGAAATTTGCGGAATGCCGAACTTCTTGGTGATGAAACCGGCTTGAGTACCTTTGCCGGCACCAGGGGCCCCCAGCAGAATCACGCGCATCGATGTGCTCCTCAAAGATTTTGTTTTCAGATCGGTCGGATTTGCCTCATGGGGCCAATCTCAGAATAGGTTTTCGGCGTCGCTGTCGGGCCAAAAGGACGTTCAAGATACACAGCGCCCCTATAGCGCACAAGACGCCGGAAGGAGGGGCGAAAACGGCCTCAACCGGTGTTGCGGAGCCCCGCTGCGATGCCCGCAACGCTCACCAGAAGGGCCTGTTCCAGCGGCCCTTCGACGTGCTCTTCACAGCGTCTGGAACGGGCCAGGAGCTCCGTCTGAAGCAGGTGCAGGGGGTCCAGGTAGGTATTGCGCACACTGATGGCTTCGCGGGTCTCCGGGTTATGCGCCAGAAGCTCGGACTGGCCGGTCAGAGCCAGCACCGAAGTACGCGCCTGCGACAATAGGTCGCGCAACTGCGCACCCAGGGATTTCAGCTCTTCCGGCACCAGCCGCTCGTCGTAGAGCGCGGCGATATTGGCGTCGGCCTTGGCCAGGACCATTTCCAGCATGTCGATGCGCGTTGCGAAGAACGGCCAGCGCTCGCGCATCCGCTCCAGCAGCTGGGTTTCACCGCGTTGCTGGGCATTGGCCAGGGCCGCTTCCCAGCCCAGCCAGGCCGGCAGCATCAGGCGTGTCTGGGTCCAGGCGAAGATCCACGGGATCGCCCGCAGGCTTTCCACCCCGCCGGCGCGGCGCTTGGCCGGTCGGCTGCCCAGGGGCAGGCGGCCCAGTTCCTGCTCGGGCGTCGCCTGGCGGAAATACTCGACGAACTGCGGATGTTCGCGCACCACGGCGCGGTAGGCGGCCACACCGTCCGTCGCGAGGCGGTCCATCGCGGCACGCCAGGCTGGCTCCGGCTCCGGTGGTGGCAGCAGGGTCGCCTCCAGGACAGCAGCCAGGTAGGTGTTGAGATTCTGCTCGGCGATACCCGGCAAACCGAACTTGAAGCGGATCATCTCGCCCTGTTCCGTGGTGCGGAAACGCCCTGCCACGGACCCCGGCGGTTGCGACAGGATCGCCGCGTGGGCCGGACCGCCGCCGCGCCCCACGGTGCCACCGCGGCCGTGGAACAACAGCAACTCCACCTGATGCTCGCGGCACACTTCCACCAGGCGCTCCTGAGCACGGTACTGGGCCCAGGCGGCAGCGACGGTGCCGGCATCCTTGGCCGAATCGGAGTAGCCGATCATCACTTCCTGCGGGCCGTGCAACCGGGCGCGATAGCCGGGCAGTCCCAGCAGGCGGTCAATAGCGGGACCCGCGTTATCCAGATCGGCCAGGGTTTCGAAAAGTGGCACCACGCGGATAGGCCGTTGCAACCCGGCTTCCTTGAGCAGCAATTGCACCGCCAGCACATCGGAAGGAGCCCCGGCCATGGAAATCACATAAGAACCAAGGGAGGCTGCCGGCGCATGGGCCACCACGCGGCAGGTGGCGAGCACTTCGGCGGTGTCGGCGGAGGGTCGGTAGTTCGCAGGCAGCAGCGGGCGGCGGTTGTCCAGTTCCCGCTGGAGGAAGGCCAGACGGGTCTCTTCATCCCATTCGGCATAGTTGCCGAGGCCCAGGTAATCGGTGATCTCATCGAGGGCCGCGGCGTGGCGGCCGGCGTCCTGGCGGACATCCAGGCGTACCAGGAATAGGCCGAAGGTGGCCGCACGGCGCAGGCAGTCGAGCAGCGCGCCATCGGCGATCACGCCCATGCCGCACGCATGCAACGAGTGATAGCAGAGCTCCAGGGGTTCCAGCAGCTGGGTGTTCTCGCTCAGCACGTCGGCAGCCGGCGCGACGTCGCCATCCAGCGCCGCTTCCGCCCAGGCACGGGTGGCGCGCAAGCGGTCGCGAAGTTGCTTGAGCACTGCGCGATAGGGTTCGGGATGGACGCCCACCCGCACTCGCAACTCATCGCTGGCCTGCTGCATGGACAGCTCGGAGGCAAGGTGGTCGATGTCCCGCAGATATAGATCGGCCGCCATCCAGCGCGCCAACAGCAGCACCTGGCGACTGATGGCGGCGGTGACGTTGGGATTGCCGTCGCGGTCGCCCCCCATCCATGACGCGAAACGCACCGGCGCAGCGGTCAATGGCAGGTGCAGGCCGGTGGCAGTGTGCAGGGTCCGGTCGACATGGCGGAGCACATTGGGCAGGGCGTGCCAGAGGGAATGTTCGATCACCGCGAAGCCCCATTTCGCCTCATCCACCGGGCTCGGTCGGCTGCGGCGGATTTCCTCGGTGTGCCAGGCCTCGGCGATCAGGCGCAGCAGGCGCAGGCGCGTCTGTTCGCGCTCGGCATCGCTGAGATCCGCATGATCCTGGGCCGCCAGTTGCGAGGCCATGGCGTCGTATTTCTGGATCAACGTACGGCGTGCGACTTCAGTGGGGTGGGCGGTCAGCACCAGTTCGATGTCCAGCCGTCCGAGCTGCCGGGCCAGTTGCTCCGGGCCGTGACCGGCGTGGAGCAGGCGCTGCAGCAGGTCGCCGAGCACCGAGTCTTCGAAGGGTTGCGGTTCGTCCGTGCCGCGTCGGCGGATGCGGTGGTACTGCTCGGCGATGTTCGCCAGGTTGAGGAATTGGTTGAAGGCGCGAGCCACCGGCAGCAGCTCGTCGTCGCTAAGGCCGTCGAGGGTCTCGATGAGCTGGCGCTCGCCCTGGGCCGAGCCTTTGCGCGCGGCCTTGGCGCCCTTGCGAATGCGCTCGATCTTGTCGAGGAAGGCATCCCCCAGCTGGGCACGAATGGTGTCGCCGAGCAACTCGCCGAGCAGGTGGACATCCTCACGCAGGCGCGCGTCTATTTCGGCCATTGCCTTCCCCTCCTTAGCTGGATTCGACCTCCAGATTGCCGATAGCGCCATGCAGATACAAGGGTGCGACGAACGGTGTATCCCCATGCGCCTGCGAGCTAGTCTGAACAGTAGCCGCCATCACGAATGACGACTCCCGGGTGGCAGAGACCGCCCGGAGCTCAAAGCCACCCACAACCACGTGGGAAGAGGATGAGGTGTCTATGAAGATCCGAGAACTGGTCCGCCATTGGGAGCAGAACGCCAAGGGTCGCCTGACCCGCAGCGAGTACAGCATTCATCTGGACCTGGAGTCCGCAGCGCGACTGGCCGCCCTGGCCGAGATGTACCCCAAGCGCAGCGTCGAGGAACTGATCGGGGAACTGGTCGGCTCCGCCCTCGAGGAGCTGGAAGCCAGCTTCCCCTACGTCAAGGGCAGCCAGGTGGTCGCCACCGACGAGCAGGGCGACCCGCTCTATGAAGATATCGGGCCGACGCCCCGTTTCCTGGCCCTTTCACGCCGCTACCTGCGGCAGTTGAGCGACCCGCGCGAAAACACGAACCACTAGACCGCCGCAGTCCGTTTCAGCCCCGCCGATGCACGCCCGGCACGTGCAGGTGGCCTGCGTGCGCGCATTCCTCGCTGGTCACCGGCGGTGGTCCGGGCTGCTCCAGTTCGCGGAGGATGCCGCAGGCTTCGCTGGCTCCTACGCCGCTGCAGCGCGCGCGCAGCTCCCTGAGCTGGTCGCGCAGGGAATGCAGTTCGGCGATGCGCACCTCCACATGGTGCAGGTGCTCCTCAATCAGTCGATTGGCGGTACCACAATCGGCCTCGGGGCGATCGCGCAGGGCCAGCAGGGCACGGATTTCTTCCTGGGTCATGTCCAGCGAACGGCAGTGACGAATGAAGGACAGCCGCTCCACATGGAGGGTGTCGTACTGGCGGTAGTTGCCCGCACTGCGCGAAGGTTCGGGCAACAGGCCTTCACGCTCGTAGTAGCGGATGGTTTCCACGGGGCAACCGGTGAGGGTCGCCAGTTCGCCGATTTTCATGCTCCGCCTCCGCTTGACTCTGTAGTTGCTACAGGGTGTGCAATGCCACTCGAAGCGTCAAACAGGAATTGACCCATGAGCCACCATTGCTGCCACGACCATGACCACGCGCCCCGCTCCGCCACGCCGGAAATAGCCGCCGTCGCCGCTACCGCCGAAGCTCGCTGGAGTAGCCTGCGCATCGACGCCATGGACTGTCCCACCGAGGAACGCCTGATCCGCGACGCCCTGGGCAAGGTCCCGGCCGTCGAGGCGCTGGAGTTCAACCTGATGCAGCGCCTGCTACGCGTGCGGCACCGTTTCGACAACGTCGAGCCCCTGCAGCGCCTGATCGAGAGTCTCGGCATGCAAGCGGTGCCACTGGCCGAGGGCGCTACCGCCACGGCGCCGGCCCAGGAAAAGAAACCTTGGTGGCCCCTGGCGCTGGCGGGGCTCGCCGCACTGGCCGCGGAAGCCTGTGAATGGTTTGGCCTGGCGCCCGAGTGGGTGATCGCCGGGCTGGCGATACTCGCCATCCTCGGTGCCGGCCTGCCCACCTACAAGAAGGGCTGGATCGCCCTGAAGAACCGCAACCTGAACATCAACGCCCTGATGAGCATCGCGGTCACCGGCGCCCTGCTGATCGGCCAGTGGCCGGAAGCGGCGATGGTCAGCGTGCTGTTCGCCATTGCCGAGCTGATCGAAGCACGCTCGCTGGAGCGCGCGCGGAACGCCATTCGCGGCCTGCTGCAACTGGCCCCCGAGCAGGCGACCGTGTTCGAAGACGGTCAGTGGCGCGAGCGTCCGGCACGCGACGTACTGCCCGGCGCCCGCCTGCGGGTGCGTCCCGGCGAGCGCATCGCCCTCGACGGTGAAGTGCTGAGCGGGCGCTCCAGCGTCAACCAGGCCCCCATCACCGGCGAGAGCCTGCCGGTGGAAAAGGACCTGGGCGACCCGCTGTTCGCCGGCACCATCAATGGCGAAGGCGAAATGGAGTACCGCGCCACCCGCGCCGCCGACGACAGCACCCTGGCGCGCATCATCCATGCGGTGGAAGCAGCGCAGGGCGCGCGCGCACCGACCCAGCGCTTCGTCGACCGCTTCTCGAGCATTTACACCCCGGTGGTGATCGGCATCGCCGTACTCACCGCCCTGCTTCCCCCGCTGCTGTTCGACGGCGCCTGGCTCGACTGGCTCTACCGTGCGCTGGTGCTGCTGGTCATCGCCTGCCCCTGCGCACTGGTGATCTCCACGCCGGTGACCATCGTCAGCGGCCTCGCCGCAGCGGCGCGGGGCGGCATCCTGATCAAGGGCGGGGTATTCCTCGAACTCGGCCGCAAACTTGCGTGGGTGGCCCTGGACAAGACCGGCACCCTGACCGAGGGGCGCCCTCGGCAGACCGATTTCGAGCTGCTGCAGGCGGGCGAGCGCGATGCCCGAGCCCTGGCGGCCAGCCTGGCCGCCCGCTCTGACCATCCAGTGTCTCTGGCCGTGGCACGCGCCGCCGAAGCCGACGGCATTGCCCTCTACGCTGTGGATAACCTGGCCGCCCTGCCCGGCCGCGGCGTCAGTGGCCAGATCGCGGGCCATAGCTATCACCTGGGCAATCACCGTCTGGTGGAAGAACTCGGTCTCTGCGGGGCAGAGCTGGAAGCGCGCCTGGACGCCCTGGAAACACAGGGCAAGACAGTGGTGGCGCTGTGTGGTGAAAACGCCGTGCTCGCGCTGTTCGCGGTGGCCGATACGGTGCGTGACAGCAGCCGCGAAGCCATCGGCCAACTGCATGAACTGGGGGTGAAAACCCTGATGCTCTCCGGCGACAACCCGCACACGGTGCAAGCCATCGCCGGCCAGGTGGGCATGGACGACGCCCGCGGCAACCTGCTGCCTGAAGACAAACTGGCGGAGATCGGCAGGCGCCAGTCGGGCGGCGTGCCCGTGGGCATGGTCGGCGACGGCATCAATGACGCTCCAGCCCTGGCCCGCGCCGACATCGGTTTCGCCATGGGCGCGGCCGGCACCGATACCGCCATCGAAACCGCCGGCGTGGCGTTGATGGACGACGATCTGCGCAAGCTGCCGCAATTCATCCGCCTGTCCCGCCGAACCCACAGCGTGCTGATGCAGAACATCAGCTTGGCGTTGAGTATCAAGGCCGTGTTCCTGGGATTGACCCTGATGGGCGAAGGCACGCTGTGGATGGCGGTGTTCGCCGATATGGGCGCGAGCCTGCTGGTGGTGTTCAACGGGTTGCGGTTGCTTTCTCCCCTCTCCCTCCGGGAGAGGGGCCGGGGGTGAGGGAAGGTCCGCGCGGCTGTTAGCTTCCCTCACCCCAACCCTCTCCCAAAGGGAGAGGGGGCTGTCCGTGCAGACATTAAATACGTACCTACGCCAGCACGTTCTCGTAGACCTTCACCATATCTGCGCCGAAGGCCACCAGCAGCGCCTCCTTGAGGCGGCTGCCCGCTGGGCGGGGCCGTCGCAACTCGGCTACGGCGATCCGCGCTGCTTCCTGCAACGGATAGCCATACACCCCGCAACTGATCGCCGGAAAGGCGATGCTCGCCAGCCCTTCGGCGTCGGCCAGGGCGAGGCTGTTGCGGTAGCAGTTGGCGAGCAGTTCAGGTTCGCGGTGTTTGCCGCCTTGCCAGACCGGCCCGACGGTGTGGATCACGAACCGCGCCGGCAGACGGAAGCCGGGCGTGATGCGCGCCTCGCCCGTGGGGCAACCGCCAAGGGTGCGGCAATGGGCGAGGAGCTCGGGGCCGGCGGCGCGGTGAATGGCGCCATCAACGCCCCCGCCGCCGAGCAGAGAGGAGTTGGCGGCATTGACGATGGCGTCCACCTCCAGGGTGGTGATGTCGCCCTGCCAGATACGAATGTCCATGGGGTCACCTCCTTACGGAGGCTAGCCCTTATTTGACCTCTTGCGGGGTCTCCTGACCTACGCAGCGCACCGCTTTCTTCTTGTTATCCACAAGCACGCCGGTCAGGCCCTTCTGCGTGGTATCGAACATCACCAGCACGCCGTCGATGCACTGCGCCACTTGTGCGGCGGGCTCGAGGGAGACCTTGTAGTCTTCGCCGGGGACGGTCTTGAGCATGGTGAAGTCGGACAGCAGCAGCGCATCTTCGGGTTTGGCGAAGTGCAGGTAGCCGTAGTACCAGAGCACCATCACGGTGCCGACAATGCTGCCGATGCCGGTGAGGATCAGCGGGATGGGATTGCGTTCGCTCATTGGGGACTCTCTGTATTCGGGACTTCAGCCAGCCGGCGCAGTCCGACGAAGCCCTTGGGGTCTTCGAGGTAAAGCACCATTACCTTGCGCCAGGTGGGATCGGCGAAGGTCTGCACATGGCCGCCGCGGACCGGCTGGAATACCCGCGGCGGGGGCGCAGCTTGATACAAGCGCACGCCGTTGGAAAGGGGCACCACCGGATCATCGATGCTGTGATAGATCAGCATCGGCAAGCCCTTCAGCTCGCCAATGGCGCGTATGGCGCTGTCCCCATCGGGCACCAACCAGGAGAGCGGAACTTGCAGCGGCCAGAGCGGCCAGGCATTGGACAGGCTGAAGCGGGCCACCTCGCGGTAGCTGGCGGGTACGCCGTCCAGTACCAGGGCCTTGAGCCGACTGCGGCGCTCCGGGCGCTCGGAGAGGTAATGCACCGCCAGGGCGCCTCCGATGCTCTGGCCGAGCAGCACGACCGGTTTGCCCTGGACCTCCGGCGCCTGGTCGAGCCAGGCGAAGGCGGCATCGATGTCCTCGTAGAGCGCCGGCAGGCTGGGCGAGCCCTCGGAACGGCCGTAGCCGCGATAGTCCAGCAACAGCACCTGGTAGCCCTGCTCCGGCAACCACCAGCTGCCGCCCAGGTGGCTGGCGACATTGCCGCCGTTGCCATGCAGGTGCAGCACGGTGCCCTTCACTTCCACGCCGGGCTTGGCCGGCAGCCACCAGGCATGCAGGCGGGTGCCGTCGGCGGCGGTGAGCTGGATGTCGCGATATTGCAGCTTGGCCTTTTCCGGTGTGAAGGGCAGGTACTTGTCCGGGTAGAACAGCAGCGAGCTGCAGCCTTGCAGGATCAGAGCGAAGAGGATCAGCAGGAGGCGAGAAGCGGGCATGTGCATTTCCTTCCTGAAACATCACAGGCCAGCCCTGCGGGCTGGTTGGCGAATGAATTTCCACATTCGTAAAGCATGGACTTTCGATAGCCCCTGAACACAAGGCCGACCTCTTTAGCTCGGTCTGAGCCGTAGGGTGCGCTGCGCGCACCGATTCCAGGATCTGCCTCGGCACCCCGTCAAACCGTTGGTGCGCACGGCGCACCCTACCGGATCAGCTTCATCCTGCAATTCCGGCCATTCGAATCGTCACAGGCAGTGGTCAGAGGATGTTGGCGTAATCCGCCTCGATGCGGTCCAGGCTCAGATGGTTGAGGAAGTTGGAGAAGCACATCCAGGCCGACAGCGCGTTGAGGTCGCGGAACTGCGGCGGCAGGTACTTCGGCGGCACCACCAGGCCTTCGTCCACCAACTGGCGCAGCGTGCGGGTGTCCTCCAGGGTGGTCTTGCCGCAGAACAGCAGCGGGATCTGCTCCAGCTTGCCTTTGCGCACCGCGAGCTGGATGTAGTTGTAGATCAGGATGAAACCCTTCAGGTACGACAGATCCTTGGTGAAGGGCAGCCCGCCCGGCACCGAACCACGGAAGGCACGGCTGGCGCTGCCGTAGCTCTCTTCCGTGCTGTAACCCTGCTCGCGGTAGAAGTGGTAGACCTCGAGGAAATCGGCGCCCTCCTCCGCCATGTGGATCGCACGGGTGCGGTTGGTCAACCGGCGCAGTCGGGTCGGGTAGGACGCGAAGGCGATCACCTCCATCAGGATCGCCAGACCTTCCTGGGTCACGGTGGAAGACGGCGGGCCCTTGGACAGGAAGGTACAGATCGGCTGGTTCTGGCCGTTCAGGGTCGTGCCTACGTGCACCAGCCCCTCGTGGACTTCCAGGGCTCGCACGTCGCGCTCGTTGAACATGGCGTCAGCGCGAATCTTGATGTAGTCGGCACCCGCGGCCGCGTCGGCGACGATGCCGTCGGACTCGAACACCCGGATGGTGTCATCGCCGAATACCTCTCCCAGCCGGCTCTGCAGCAGGTTGACGGCGTCCTTGGCACTCAGGGTCTTGGGATCGTCCTTGAGGTCGCCACGGTCGGCAATGTTATTCAGGTAGTCCGAGAGCATCAGGCCGAGGTCGGCCAAGGTCGGGTCACCGGCATGGAAGGCATCGGACGCCGCACCGTAAAGCTCCTGGGAAATCAGGCCGAAATCCGCGGTGCCGCGCGCTTCCAGCATGCGGATCACCATGCGGTATTCCTTGCACATGCGCCGCATGATCTGCCCCACCGGGTTGAACTGGCCCAGGTGTCGGGTGATGTCGCGCTCGATGTTCTGGAATTCCAGCTTCTTCTCTACCGAGTCGAAGGCCAGCGGGCGGCTCTCGTAGTAAGCGCGGTCCACAGCGGGCATGGACTTGCCCTTGTGCTTGAGGAAGTCCTGGCGGACGCTGTCGTCCCATTTCACAGCGTCCAGCACGCGGATCGGGGTCTGCGCCTGGACGATGCGATCGGACAGCGCGCGGATGGTCTTCTGGTAATCGTCAGGGAGCTTGCGACGGGTCATCGTTGGCTCACTCCTCGGCCGAGCGCTGGTAACGCGCCACTTCAACGAAGACATCCGAGTTGGCCGGGTCATCCAGCCAGCCGAAGACGACATCCAGCGGAGTGGTGATGAGCACGCCGTCGCCGTCCGGCATTTCCACGGGCTGGCCCTGGAACTTGCCTTCCTGCATTTCCTGTTCGATGCGCTCGACATCCAGGTTGTAGACCACCAGTTCGTTATCCGTGGTCAGTTCGAAACCGGCGATGGCGAAGTTCGCGCCCATTTTCTTCGGCAACCCGGCGGAGAGGTACCAGCGGCGACCGTGGTGGGCGACGGTGAAGCCGAACTCTTCCATGCCCTCCAGGTTGTCCTTGCTGCCCTCGAAGCTGCGTGCCTTGTACACGTTGGAGCCGGAGCGGCTGATCTCCAGATACTCGCGCTCGCCCCATTCGTCCTTGCGGGTCCAGTCCCCGAGCAGTGGGATGGGGGCCGGCTCATTGGCCGGAATCGGATCCTTGAAGGTGACCAGGCAGCCGCCCAACAGCAGGAAGGACAGGGCAACCACGGCACGCCAGACTTTCATCTCGCTCTCCTTGTGATAACGAAAAACCCCGCCTCGCCGGCCAAGTGAACACGTCGCGAGCGATGGCCAGGCTAGGCGAAACAGGCGAAGAAGCGCAGTTTACACGCAGTAAATGAGCATTCTGAGCCTGCTTTCAACGACGCATGGCCGAGTGCAGCAGTGTTCACGCAGTCGCCGGTACGGCGGGGTTTGATCTATGCGCTTAAAGTCCCATCACCAGGTAAAGGTAGCGTTTAAGGACCGCTCGCATCTCGTCGATGTCGAGGTTTTCCACGCCGTCGAGGAGGCCCTGATATTCCATCCGCAGAATGACGGCCGTCAACACCTTGGCGTCTTCGGTGGGTTCGGCCGAGCCCAGTACCTGGAAGAAATGCTCCGCGCCCTGCGAGAGTATCCTGCGATGTGCGTCAGCAAGATTACGGAGACCGGCATTCAGTAGCGCTTCCTGGCGGAAGGCATGTTCGGCCAGCAACTGGTCGCGGTTCTCTTCGAGCTGGCTGCGCACGTACTGGATCGCCAGTTCGACGATCTGGTCGGTCATTTCCCGGCGCGAATCGCCGTCGCGGCTGAGCACGCCGGCCATGGCCTGCAGGTCATCCTCCACGCTGGCCCAGAAGGCCGCCATCACCGCCGAACTGCGCTCCACGAACTGCGCAAAGGTATCGGTGATGAGGTCGTTGATGTCCTTGAAGTAATAGGTAGTGGCCGACAGCGGCACCTGCGCCTCCGCGGCGACGGCCCGATGGCGCACGGCCCGTACACCGTCGCGGACGATGATGCGCATGGCGGCATCGAGGATTGCCTGGCGGCGTTGCTCGCTGCCCTGGCGACTGGCCTTGCGGCCCTGGTATTTCACGCTTTCGGCGACCGCGCTGGCCACGCGGGCGGCGCTGTCACTGCGGGACGACTGGCTCAAGACAGGAAACCCTCCGAACTCACTCAAGGTGAAAGTGTTGACCATTTATCCCGCTTATCAATGCAGGAACTGGCGAGATTTAGGCTCTGTCTCCCTGACTAGCGCCTTGTAGGAGCGGCGCCGGGGGCAAAAGGTTCGCATGCCGGACGGCGGCCAAGAAAAAACCGCCCGAAGGCGGTTTCTTTCTTACTCCTGCATCAAGCCTGGGGCCGCATGTGCGGGAACAGGATGACGTCACGAATAGACGGCGAATTGGTGAGCAACATCACAAGTCGGTCGATACCGATGCCTTCGCCGGCGGTGGGCGGCATGCCATATTCCAGTGCGTTGACGAAGTCGGCGTCGTAATGCATCGCCTCGTCGTCACCGGCATCCTTCTCCTTGACCTGCAGCATGAAGCGCTCGGCCTGGTCCTCGGCGTCGTTCAGCTCGGAATAGGCGTTGGCGATCTCGCGGCCACCGATGAACAGCTCGAAGCGGTCGGTGACGCTCGGATCCTGGTCGTTGCGGCGCGCCAGCGGCGACACTTCGAAGGGGTATTGGGTGATGAAGTGCGGCTGTTCCAGCTTGTGCTCCACCAGCTCTTCGAAAATCATCACCTGCAGCTTGCCCAGGCCTTCGTGGCCAAGGACCTTGGCACCGGCCTTCTTGGCGATCGCACGGGCAGTCTCGACATCCTTGAGGTCAGCGGCGCTGATTTCCGGGTTGTACTTGAGGATGGCGTCGAACACGGACAGGCGGGCGAACGGCTCGCCAAAGTGGAAGACCTTGTCGCCGTAGGGCACGTCGGTGCTGCCGAGCACCGCCTGGGCCAGCTCGCGGAACAGCTCCTCGGTCAGGTCCATGTTGTCTTCGTAGTCAGCGTAGGCCTGGTAGAACTCGAGCATGGTGAACTCGGGGTTGTGCCGGGTCGAAACGCCTTCGTTACGGAAGTTGCGGTTGATCTCGAAGACCTTCTCGAAACCACCAACCACCAGACGCTTGAGGTACAGCTCCGGTGCGATACGCAGGAACATGGCCATGTCCAGCGCATTGTGATGGGTCGCGAACGGCTTGGCTGCGGCGCCGCCGGGGATGGTCTGCAGCATCGGGGTTTCCACTTCGAGGAAACCGCGATCGGACAGGAAGCGGCGGATGTGAGCGATCACCTGGGAACGTACGCGGAAGGTGTTGCGGGTTTCCTCGTTGACGATCAGGTCGACGTAGCGCTGGCGATAGCGCTGCTCGGTGTCGGTCAGGCCGTGGTGCTTGTCCGGCAGCGGGCGCAGGGACTTGGTCAGCAGGCGCACGCTGGTCATCTCGACGTACAGGTCGCCCTTGCCGGAACGGGCCAGGGTGCCTTCGGCGCCGATGATGTCGCCCAGGTCCCAGGTCTTGATCTCGGCCAGGGTTTCTTCCGGCAGGGTCTTGCGGTTGACGTAGACCTGCAGGCGGCCGCTGGAGTCCTGAAGAACGATGAAGGAACCGCGGTTGAGCATGATGCGACCAGCGACCTTGACGGGGATGGCGGCTGCTTCCAGCTCTTCCTTGGTCTTGTCGGCGTACTGCGTCTGCAGGTCCGCGAAGTAGTTCTCGCGGCGGAAGTCATTGGGGAAGGCAATGGCCTTGGCTTCACGCACGGCGGCAAGTTTTTCCTTGCGCTGGGCGATCAGCTTGTTTTCTTCCTGTTGCAGTTCGTGCTGGTCGAGTTGTTGGTCGCTCATGGTCGTCTATCTGCCTGGCGTCAATTTCAAAAGAAGGTAACTGTAGGAGCGAACTTGCGAAGCTCTTCGAGGGGTGCACAAGAACTCGGCGTCCCCCTCGCTCCTACAAAAGCGGCTCCGCGTCAGAGCCCTTGTTTGAGGCTGGCCTCAAGGTATTCGTCCAGATCGCCGTCCAGCACCTTGTCGCAGTCGCTGCGCTCGACACCGGTGCGCAGGTCCTTGATCCGCGACTGGTCGAGTACGTAGGAGCGAATCTGGTGGCCCCAGCCGATGTCGGACTTGGTGTCTTCCAGCGCCTGGGACGCGGCGGTGCGTTTCTGCATCTCCTGCTCGTACAACCTGGCCCGCAGCATTTTCATGGCGGTGTCCTTGTTGGCGTGCTGGGAGCGTTCGTTCTGGCACGCCACCACGGTGTTCGTGGGCACGTGGGTGATACGCACCGCGGAGTCGGTGGTGTTCACGTGCTGACCGCCCGCGCCGGAGGAGCGGTAGGTATCGATGCGCAGATCGGACGGGTTGATCTCGATCTCGATGTTGTCATCGATCTCGGGCGATACGAACACCGCGGTGAACGATGTGTGGCGACGGTTGCCGGAATCGAACGGGCTCTTGCGCACCAGACGGTGCACGCCGATCTCGGTGCGCAGCCAGCCAAAGGCGTACTCGCCCTTCACATGCACGGTGGCGCCCTTGATGCCGGCGACTTCACCTGCGGACAGTTCGATGATGGTGGCGTCGAAGCCGCGCTTGTCGGCCCAGCGCAGGTACATGCGCAGCAGCATGTTGGCCCAGTCCTGGGCTTCGGTGCCGCCGGAGCCGGCCTGGATGTCCAGGTAGGCGTTGTTCATGTCCATCTCGCCACTGAACATGCGGCGGAACTCGAGCTTCTCGAGGATTTCGCGCAGGCGCTCGACTTCGGTGGAGACGTCGTTGACAGCGCCTTCGTCGTTCTCCTCGACTGCCATGTCCAGCAGGTCGCGGGAGTCGCCGAGGCCGCTGGTGAGGTCGTCCAGGGTTTCGACGATCTGCGCCAGCTGGGCACGTTCACGGCCAAGATTCTGGGCGTATTCGGGGTTGTTCCAGACGGCGGGGTCTTCGAGTTCGCGGTTTACTTCGACGAGACGATCATGCTTCTGATCGTAGTCAAAGATACCCCCGAATAGACAGGGTGCGATCGGAGAGGTCCTTGATGCTGTTCAGGATCGGGTTGATTTCCATGACGGGAAGCTCTCGCTGGCAAAACTTTCGGAAAAGCCGGCGAGTATACCCGAGTCACCGGATGCCGGCAGCATGCCAGCCGCGAAATGCGCCCCGCCGGCGACGCACGGGCGCACTGGAGCCCCCTCCCGATCAGGGCGCGGGGCTGGCTGCCACCATGGCCACCCGGTTACGGCCATTGTTCTTGGCCTGATAGAGGCCCTGGTCAGCCATGTCCACCAGCACCAGGGAAACCTGGCCCGACTTCGGCGTGAGCGTGGCGACGCCAATGCTGACGCTCAGCACCGAGCCCGCCACCGGCAGATCGTGGTGAATGGCCAGCGCCTCCACCGAGCGTCGTACCTTTTCCGCCAGCAGGCGTGCGCCGCCAGCCGCAGTGCCCGGCAGGATCATCGCGAACTCTTCGCCACCGTAGCGTGCGGCCAGGTCGGTGGCTCGACTGCAGCACGCACGGATGGATTCCGCCACCCGGCGCAGCGCCTCGTCACCCGCTACGTGGCCGAAGTTGTCGTTGAAGCCTTTGAAGTGGTCGACGTCGATCATCAGCATCGACAGCTCGCTCTGCTCGCGGAGCGCGCGTCGCCACTCCATGTCCAGGTACTCGTCGAAGTGACGCCGGTTGGACAGCCCGGTCAGGCCGTCGGAGTTCATCAGCCGCTGCAGCACCAGGTTGGCTTCCAACAGTTGTTGCTGGCTCTCGCGCAGGGCGCGATACGCCTCGTCGCGCTGTTGCAGGGCGGTGAAGGAACGCGAGTGGTAGCGGATACGCGCGACCAGTTCGATGGTGTCGGGCAGCTTGACCAGGTAATCGTTGGCGCCGGCGGCGAAGGCGGCGCTCTTCACCGTGGGTTCTTCTTTGGTGGACAGGACGATGATCGGCACATCGCGCAGCGCCGGCACCGCGCGGTATTCGGCGAGCAGGCTGAGGCCGTCTACCCCGGGCATCACAAGATCCTGAAGGATGACCGTGGGTTTGATCTGCAAGGCCACGGCGACCGCCTGCAGCGGGTCGGCGCAGAAATGGAAATCGATGCCCGGTTCGGCCATCAGTGCCCGACGCACCGTTTCACCGACCATGGCCTGGTCATCGACCAGCAGCACCATTGCCGAAGGCTCGACCGGGGTCATGTCCATGGGGTTGCGATAGGGGTATTGCATCACGCTCTCCGGGCCCGCAGGCCTCAGGTAGAAATTATCCGAATACCTCGGCCAGCCGGGGCGCGATGCGCTCCAGGGCGAGGATTTCCACCGCCGCGCCAATGGCGGCGGCGGCCTTGGGCATGCCATAGACCGCGCAGCTGGCCTGGTCCTGGGCAATGGTCAGGAAGCCGCGGCCGCGCATGCGCTTCAAGCCCTCGGCGCCGTCCCGGCCCATGCCGGTAAGCAGCACGCCGACGGCTTCGCCCTTCCAGTGCTCCACCAAGCTGTCGAAGAAGACATCGATGGAAGGACGATATACGAAGCTGGTGGGCTCGGCGGTATAGGCCAAAGTGCCATTTTTCAGCAATCGCAGGTGGTTGTTGGTGCCGGCCAGAAGGATGGTTCCCGGCTGTGGCGGCTCGCCTTCCCGTGCCAGTCGAACCGGCAAACGAGACTCGCTGGCCAGCCAGTCGGCCATCCCCCCGGCGAAGACTTCGTCCACGTGCTGGACCAGCACCACGGCCGCCGAAAAGTTCGCCGGCAACTGCTTGAGCAACTGCGCCAGGGACGCCGGACCGCCTGCCGAGGCACCGATGGCGACCAGGCGCTGCCCCCCGCTGCGCCGGGCGCTCGGTTCGGCTGCGCCGCGGGCGCGATTGTCGCGCTGGCCCACGAGCCAGCCGATGTTCTGGATCTTGCGCAACAGCAGCGCGGCCTCCTGGGCCTGACCGCTACCGAGCGCAGGGGTATTCACCGCATCCAGGGCGCCATGACCCATGGCCTCGAACACCCGGTGCACGTTCTGTTCGATATCCACGGTCACGATGAGGATGGCGCACGGGCTGCGCGCCATGATCTGGCGGGTCGCTTCGACCCCGTCCATCACCGGCATCAGCAGGTCCATCAGCACCACATCCGGCACATCCCGACCGCAGCACTCCACCGCTTCCGCGCCATTGCAGGCGATCCAGGCGATCTGGTGCGCCGGCTCCAGGGCAAGGGCCCGACGCAGCGCTTCGATCGCCAGGGGCATATCGTTGACTATCCCTATCCTCACCCTTGGGCCTCCCCGATCAGCATGACCACTGCATCCAGCAACGCTTCGTCGTGGAAACTGGCCTTCGCCAGATAATAGTCGGCGCCGGCGTCCAGGCCGCGTCGACGATCCTCTTCACGATCCTTGTAGGAAACCACCATCACCGGCAACGACTGCAGACGGTTGTCACGACGCACCAGGGTGACCAACTCGATGCCGTCCATGCGCGGCATGTCGATATCGGTGATGAGCAGATCGAAGTGCTCCGAACGCAGTGCGTTCCAGCCGTCCATGCCATCCACCGCCACCGCCACTTCGTAGCCGCGACCGGTCAGCAGCTTGCGCTCCAGTTCACGCACCGTCAGCGAGTCGTCCACCACCAGGACGCGCTTGCGCTGGGCGCCAGCGCCCTGGCGGCCACCGCGGTCGACCTTCTCCAGGCGGCCACTGCCCAGCAGCTTGCCAACGGATTTCAGCAGATCCTCGACATCGAGGATCAGCACGGGCCGGCCATCATCCAGCAAGGCCCCGGCGGACAGGTCCTGGACCTTGCCCAGACGCGGGTCCAGCGGCATCACCACCAGGGTGCGCTCACCGATGAACCGCTCCACGGCAACGCCGTAGCAGGTGTCGCGTTCATTGATCAGCACCACCGGAATACCGGCCTCGTCGCGCTTGCCCTCGGCGCACTGAAGGATCTGGCTGGCCGAAACCAGCCCCACATGCCGGCCTTCGTACCAGAAGTGCTGACGCCCTTCGAGCTGGACGATGTCCTCGTGCTGCAAACGGGTCATGCGTTCGATATGGGCCAGGGGGAAGGCGTAGGCCTCGCCGCCCACTTCCACCACCAGGCTGCGCACCACCGACAGCGTCAGCGGTACTTCGATATGGAAGGTTGCCCCCTGGCCGCTGCGCTGCTCCATGCGCACGCCGCCACGCAACTGGCGCACCATGTGTTGCACGGCATCCAGGCCGACGCCGCGCCCGGACACCTCGGTGACCTGCTCGCGCATGCTGAAGCCGGGCAGGAAGAGGAAGGCCAGTAGCTCTTCCTCGGTCATCCGTGCAGCGGTCTCGAGGTTGGCGAACTGGCGGGCGACCACCGCATCGCGCAGCCGCTCCAGGTCCACCCCGGCGCCATCATCCGCCAGCTCCAGCAGGAGCATCCCGGCGTGATGGCGGGCATGCAGGCGGATCACACCCTCCTCCGGCTTGCCCAGGCGCAGGCGCACGGCGGGGCTCTCGATACCGTGATCCACGGCATTGCGCAGCAGGTGCGTGAGCGGCGCCTCCAGACGTTCCAGCACATCGCGGTCGACCTGCGTGGTCTCGCCGCTCACTTCCAGCCGCACCGGTTTGCCCAGCGAGCGGCCGAGATCCCGGACCATGCGCGCCTGGCCAGCCAACACGTCCGCGAACGGACGCATGCGTGACGCGAGGGCGGCGTCATAGAGCAACTGGGCACGCTGGCCGCCCTGCCAGCCGAATTCATCGAAATCGGCCATGTAGCCGGAAAGCATCTGCTGGCACTCGCCGAGCAGTTGCCGGGCCTCGCCAAGCATCGCCTGGGCTTGCGGGTCCAGGGTGCCGTCCAGCACCGATTCGCGCGCCACGTCGAGGGCGCGACTGGCGCTGGCCTGAAGGCGCTTGAGACGGTGCAGGGCATCGTTCAGGGGCTTTATGCGCTGGAACTCCACCAGCGACTTGCTGGAGATATCCAGCAGGTGATCAAGACGTTCAGCGCTGACTCGCAACACCCGGTCACGGGCCTCGGCACCGGTATCCGCAGGGACCTGGGCTTCGACAGGTTCAGGCGACGGTAATGGCGACGGCGCGACAGGAATGGCAGGTGCAGAAATGACCGGCGCGGGGATGACCGGCTCGATAAGCCCTCCCGTCGCTGGCGCAGGCTCGGCGGGCTGCCCCTGCAGGCGGGCTACCAGCGCAGCGATGACATCGCGACCGGCGTTCTCCGCCCAGTCAGCGTCGCTGCCAATGCGCACCAGCAGATCGGAACCCTGCAGCAACGCATCGATATTGTCCGGCTGCAGGCGCACGTGCCCCTGGCGCGCGGCCTCCAGCAGGTCTTCCATCACATGGGCGACCCGCACCCCGGCATCCAGCCCGACGATACGCGCCGCCCCTTTCAGCGAGTGGGCAGCACGCATGCAGGCTTCCAATTGGTCGGCCTGGGTCGGATTGCGTTCCAGCACCAGCAAGCCGGTGTTGAGCACCTGGGTCTGGGCATCCGCCTCCAGGCGGAACAGCTCCAGCAGGGATGCGTCGCGCATCTGGTCCGGCGTCATGCCAGGCTCCTTGCCATGGCCTGCAACAGCAGGCTTTCGTCCAGCAGCGTGATGCTGCGTCCACGCCACTGCACCACCCCCGAAGCGAACTGGCGGGCTGCCAGGTCCGGGGTACGGCCCGGGTCGATCACCGCGTCCACGGGAATGCCGTGTATTCCGTCTACTTCGTCCACTGGCGCCACCAGCGGTCCACCCTGGCTGGCGAGAATCAGCATACGCGGCACGACACGCCGCTCACCGTTCACTTGCCCGCCTTTTTCCAGCCCCAGCAACTCGCTCAACGACAGGCAGGCCACCAGCGCCCCACGCACGTTGGTCACGCCCAGCAGGGCCAGGGAACGCTGGTGCGGCAGGGAATGGATGGGGTTGATTGAAGCCACCTCCACCAGGCTGCGCGTCGCCAGGCCGAGCCACTGCTCGCCCATACGGAAAACCAGGGTTGAACGACGCTCGCGGCCATCTTCCTCCTCCTCCACCGGCGCGGCGGCGATCTCCTCGCGAACCAGCGCGTAGCGGTCGAGCAGCAGGGTGGCGGCGGCCGCATGCACCTCGCAGTTGCGGCAGTGCACGTGGTTTTCCAGGCGTTCGCAGGACTTGTCGCCATGCACGCCAATGCGATTCCAGCAGTCGTCCACGGCGGGCAACTGGTCGCTGGCGATCAGGGGCAGACGGTTATCGGCCATGGCTGTTCACTCCACGACTGGCGCGCTGCAGCAGGCGTTCTGCGCCGGCGCGGTCGCCACGGGCAGCGAGCAACGCCGCCAGGTGCGCCAATGCCTCGGCATGCTGGGGTTCCAGGTAGAGCGCCTTGCGGTAATGGTCCTGGGCTTCATCGGCCTTGCCAGCCACATCGCTGAGCAGGCCCAGCCAGTAGAAGGCCTCCGCCGACGGGCCGTGGGCCGACAGGAAGGCTTCGCAAGCGGCGCGGGCTTCCTCGGTCCGGCCGCTGTTGGCCAGGCTGGCGATAGTCGTCAGGGCAGCTTCAGGTCCCGCGCCATCGGCCTTGGCCTTGGGCAGCTCGGGCTTCGGCAGCGGCGCGCGCGGCCTGGCCGGCGCTCGGCTGGACAATGGCGCGGCAACGACGGGAGCCGGCGCCGGGATGCGTACCTTGGCCGGTTTGGCGGCCACCTGGGGTGGCGCATTGCGGAACACGAAGGCCTGTGGATAACCCAGCGGCTGCATGCCCTGCTGACTGAGCAGGCTGGCTTCGGCCGGGCCGATGAACATGGCGCCGTCCTTCTGCATGTGGCGCTTGAGCACCTCCAGCACGGCGGTCTGGGTGGTTCGGTCGAAATAGATCAGCAGGTTGCGGCAGAAGACGAAGTCGTAGGCCGGCTCACCGGCGAGCAGGCCGGGGTCCAGCAGGTTGCCACGCAGGAAGCGCACCTTGGACGCCACCTGCTGGGCCAGCGCATGGCTTTCGCCCGAAGGAATGAAGTAACGGTCGCGAAAGCCCAGGTCGTCACCGCGGAACGAGTTGCGTCCGTAAAGTCCCTGGCGCGCCCGTTCCAGTACCCGTTCGCTGATATCCACCGCATCCACCTGGAACAGCCCCGGCGCAAGGCCGGCATCCAGCAGTGCCATGACAATGGAAAACGGCTCTTCCCCGGTGGAACAGGGCAGGCTGAGGATACGCAAGGGCCGCCCACCCACCAGGTTTGGCAGGCGCTCGAAGGCCAGGCGGCCAAGGGCAGCAAAGGATTCCGGATAACGGAAGAACCAGGTTTCGGGGACCACCACCGCTTCCACCAGCGCCTGCTGCTCGGCCGGCGACGCGTTGAGGGTGGCCCAATAGGCTTCTTCGTCCAGGCTGCCGCAGGCACTCATGCGCTGGCGCAGGGCACGCTCGATCACTACCCGGCCGACGGATTCCGCCTCCAGGCCAATGCGGCTCTTCAACAGGGCCTCGAAGCGCTCGATCATGCCGCGCCCTCCGTGGCCGGGAACAGCAACGCGCGCACCTCATCCGGAAGCAGGTCGGCAACGCGGATGCGCTGCACCAGGCCATCGGCGCTCTGGTAGACGGGCCCGAGGTAACGCGCCCCACCTTGCTCAAGGCCGTAGTCGCGGAACTCGTCCGGACTGCAGCGCAGCGTGTCGGTCGCCTGTTCGAGGATCAGCCCAAGCCAGCGCGTCCGCCCTTCCAGCGGGTAATTCACCAGCACCAGCCGGGTGCTGGTGCGCACCTGCGCGGGTTGGCCGAAGGCGAGCACGCCCAGGTCCAGCACGGGGACCAGCACGCCGCGATGGGAGAACACCCCGGCCACCCAGCTCGGCGTCTCGGGCACCTGCTTCAGCTGGCGCAGGGGCAGGACCTCCACCACTTCATGCACATCCAGCGCATAGCGGTCGCCGCCCATGCGGAACTGCAGGTAGAGCTGGCCCCTGACGGTACGGGCCGGCGCGCGGGTACGACTCGGGCACATGGCGCCGACTCAGACCTTGAAGCGGCTGACGCCGGTTCGCAGGCCGTTGGCCACCAGGTTCAGTTCGTCGATGGCTGAGCTGGCCTGGCGCAGGGATTCCACCGTCTGCCCGGTGGCCTCGCCCAGCTGCACCAGGGCCTGGTTGATCTGCTCGGCGCCGGTGGCCTGGGCCTGCATACCTTCGTTGACCATCTGCACGCGCGGCGCCAGCGCCTGCACCTGCTGGATGATCTGCGACAGTTGCTCGCCCACCTGCCCCACTTCGGCGATGCCACGGCGGACTTCCTCGGAGAACTTGTCCATGCCCATGACCCCGGCGGACACCGCCGACTGGATCTCGCGCACCATCTGCTCGATGTCGTAGGTGGCCACGGCGGTCTGGTCGGCCAGGCGGCGCACCTCGGTGGCAACCACGGCGAAACCGCGGCCGTACTCGCCCGCCTTTTCCGCCTCGATGGCAGCGTTGAGGGACAGCAGGTTGGTCTGGTCGGCCACTTTGACGATGGTGGTGACCACCTGGTTGATGTTGCCGGCCTTCTCGTTGAGGATCGCCAGCTTGGCATTCACCAGCTCGGCGGCGCCCATTACCTGGTGCATGGTGTCTTCCATGCGCGCCAGGCCAAGCTGGCCGGAGCCGGCGAGGATGGAGGTCTGCTCGGCGGTGCCGGACACCTCGTTCATGGTCCGCACCAGGTCGCGGGAGGTCGCGGCGATCTCCCGCGAGGTGGCGCCGATCTCGGTGGTAGTGGCAGCGGTCTCGGTGGCGGTGGCCTGCTGTTGCTTGGACGTGGCGGCGATCTCGGTGACCGAGGTGGTCACCTGGACAGCAGAGCGCTGGGCCTGGGATACCAGCGCCTTGAGCTCCTCGGCCATGCTGTTGAAGCCGGTCTCGATGGCGTTGAATTCGTCCTGGCGCTTGAGGTCCAGACGCGTGGACAGATCGCCGCCGCCCATGATGCGCAGGGTATCGACGATGCCGCCGACCGGACGGGTGATCGCGCGCATCAGCAACAGGCCGCAAACGGCCGCGGCGGCAACCGCCAGCACCATGGCGAGGAGCATGCTGCGCTCGGCGTTGCGCACCGAGCCGACGATCTCCCCGACGGAGCTCTCGGCAGTCCCCTTGTTGAAATCGATCATCTCGTTGAGCAGCTGGCGTCCACCGTTCCACTGCACGACGAGCCCTTCGCGGAAGGTCCGGCGAGCCTGTTCCAGGCTGCCGGCGTGCACCAGCTCCAGTATTTGCGCCTGGTGCTCGCGATAGGTCTTGTGGATACCGAGGAATTGCCGGTAGCTGTCCAGGTCATCGGCCTTGGAGATGGTCGCTTCATACGACTTGAGGAAGGCATCGAGCTGGTCGGTGCTGTCCTTGAGCGCCTTCTCATCGCCGGGATAGACCTGTATGTCACTTTCGTCTGTGCCACCCAGCAACGCCTGGGTGCGCAGCATGTTGTCAGTCCAGCTGCTGCGCAGCTTGCTGATCACGAACATGCCGGGCACGGAATCGGCCAGCACCCGGTCGCCTTCGTGCTCGATGTTTCGCAGCTGCAGGTAGGACATGGTGGCCATCAACAGCATGATGGCGATGATCACCGCGAAACTTGCCTGGATACGCAGGCGAACAGTCCAGTTCTTCACAAAACTTCCCCAGTTACCAATGCCCGGAATCTTGGCGGCCCAGCGCCATTGGCGGCGACTCTAGTGACTCGCCCCAACGCTCGCAAGCACCGGACGACATACATTTACGTCGCCAGAAAGCCGACGGCGCGTGGCCTTGGGGAGTTTGGCAGAAAGTTGCCAGTTTGCAGGGGGAAGGAATTCTCAGTTGGAAAGCTCGCACCCGACCCGGAGCAGGGCGTTTCATGCTTGATCGTCGGTGCGCATGGCGCACCCTACCCTTCTTCAGGTACGTGCTCGACTCATCGTGGGAGCGAATTCATTCGCGATTGAAATCGCCCCCACAAGGCGTCGCCATTCAGGCCAGCTCCTGCCGCACCTGGCGTTCAAGCTCGACCTTGAGCCCCGGATCGAGGCGCAACTGGCGCGCCAGCTCTTCCAGGTAGGCACGTTCCATGAAGTGCTCCTCATCCACCATCAGCACACTGGCCAGGTACATCTCGGCGGCCATTTCCGGGGTCGTGGCAGCACGGGCGACGTCTGCCGGGTCGAGCGGCTTGTTCAGTTCGGCGTCCAGCCAGCGGCGCAGGTCGGCATCCTGGGTCAGTTTGGCCAACTCTTCTTCGATCAACTGGCGCTCGCGGGCATCCACATGGCCATCGGCCTTGGCCGCCGCCACCAGCGCCTTGAGGATGGCCTGGCTGTGCAGCTCGGCCTGGGGCGCGGGCAGACGATCGAGGGTCTGGGGTTCGCCTTGCGGCGCACCGGCCTGTTGCGCCTGCCAATTGCCGTAGGCCTTGTACGCCAGCACGCCGAGTGCGGCCAGGCCGCCATAGGTCAGCGCCTTGCCGCCCAGCTTGCGGGCGCTCTTGTTGCCGAGCAGAAGGCCCAAGGCACCTGCTGCAAGCGCGCCTCCACCCGCGCCTTTGAGCAGGCTGCCGAGATCGCCGGAGCTGGACTTCCCGCCCGAAAAACCGCCGGATTTGCCGGCAGTTTTCTGCTGCAGGAGGTCCTGGCCGGATTTGAGCAGTTGGTCGAGCAGTCCGCGGGTAATCATGGAAAACCTCCGAGTCATTCCGAGTTCACAGATCGACCGACTCTAGCCGGAGGGATTCCACACAGCAGTTCACAGAGTGCTTCGAGATATTGCTGCGGGTCCGCAGGGTGGCGGAAATCGACGTAACCATCTAAAAAAGCGAATCACTCGTTCATATTTCGATAAACCCCAACCACCGGCCGCCATCCAGACGCGAACCACGCCCATGATGACCCTCCGCCAGATCCGACATTTCATCGCTGTTGCCGAGACCGGCTCCATCTCCGCCGCCGCCCAGGCGGTGTTCATCTCCCAATCCACCCTGACCCTGGCCATTCAGCAACTGGAAGAGGAGATCGGCGTCAACCTGTTCAACCGCCACGCCAAGGGCATGTCGCTGACCCATCAGGGCCACCAGTTCCTGCGCCAGGCGCACCTGATCCTGGCGACGGTGGAGAACGCCAAGCGCAGCCTGCAACAGAGCACCGACCAGGTAGCCGGCAGCCTCACGATCGGCGTGACCAGCCTGGTAGCCGGTTACTACCTGGCCGACCTGATCACCCGCTTCCAGCGCGCTTACCCCAACGTGAAGACCCGCGTAGTGGAAGACGAGCGCCCGTACATCGAGCACCTTCTGGTCAGCGGCGAGATCGATGTGGGCGTACTGATCCTTTCCAACCTGGAAGACCGCCACGCCCTGCAGACCGAAGTACTGACCCACTCGCCCCACCGCCTCTGGCTGCCAGCCCAGCACCCTCTGCTGGAACGCGACAGCATCGCCCTGGCGGATGTGGCTGGCGAGCCGCTGATCCAGCTCAACGCCGACGAGATGGGCCTGCACACCCAGCGCATCTGGTCCCGCGCCGGACTGACACCCCAGGTCACCCTGCGCACCGCCTCGGTGGAAGCGGTCCGAAGCCTCGTGGCGGCTGGCCTCGGGCTGTCGATCCAGCCGGACATGACCTACCGCCCCTGGTCGCTCGAAGGCGACATCATCGAAGCCCGTCCGCTGGTGGACCTGGGCGCACCATTGGACGTGGGCCTGGCCTGGCGTCGAGGCACCGCTCGCCCCGCACTAGTGGACCCATTCCTCACTGTGGCGCGCGAGCAGCCGAACAATCGCAAGCCTTCGATTTAATCGAACGCTGCTTTCAATATTTAGAATTTGTCGACCTCAGGTCCGGCCTCTAGTCTCTCGTCCCCATAAGCAGAGGCATGCCGGGCCCCATTCAGGGAGCACCGGCATGACCGAACAAAAACCCGAGAAGAAAAGAGCCAGCAAGATGACCGGCGCCGCCAGCACACCAACCCTGCACACCGAACTGCTGATCGACGGCCAGCTCGTCATCGGAGAAGGGTTGGCCGAGCCGATCATCAACCCCGCCAGCGGCGAGACCCTGGTGACTATCGCCGAAGCGTCCATCGAACAGGTGGAAGTCGCCATCGCTGCCGCCAATCGCGCCTTTACCCACTGGTCGCGAACCACGCCTGCACAACGCGCCACCGCCCTTCTGGCCATTGCCGACGCCATCGAAAAGCGCGCGGACCAACTCTCCCGCCTGGAAGCTCTGAACTGCGGCAAGCCGCTGCATCTGGCGCGCCAGGACGACATTCCGGCTACCGCCGACGTCTTTCGATTCTTCGCCGGCGCGGTGCGTTGCCAGCAGGGCCAGCTCGCCGGCGAGTACGTGCCCGGACATACCAGCCTGGTGCGCCGCGATCCGGTGGGCGTGGTCGCCTCCATCGCCCCCTGGAACTACCCGCTGATGATGGCGGCCTGGAAGATCGCCCCGGCGCTGGCCGCCGGCAATACCCTGATCTTCAAGCCTTCCGAACACACACCGCTGTCTATCCTGGCCCTGGCCCCGGCCCTCGCGGAAATCCTCCCGCCGGGAGTGATCAACGTTCTCTGCGGCGGCGGCGACAGCGTCGGCAGCCAGTTGGTCGGCCACCCACGGGTCCGCATGGTGTCGCTGACTGGCGATATCGTCACCGGCCAGAAGATTCTCCAGAGCGCCGCGCGCACCTTGAAGCGCACCCACCTGGAACTGGGCGGCAAGGCGCCGGTGATCGTCTGCAACGACGCCGATATCGAAGCCGTGGTCCAGGGCGTACGTACCCATGGCTACTACAACGCCGGCCAGGATTGCACCGCCGCCTGCCGCATCTACGCCCAGGCCGGCATCCATGACCGTCTGGTGAGCGAGCTCGGCGAAGCGGTGGCCAGCCTGCGCTTCGCCCGCAAGCGCGACCAGGACAACGAAATCGGCCCGCTGATCAGCTCCCGCCAGCGCGACCGCGTGGCCAGCTTCGTCGAGCGCGCCCTGGGCCAGCCCCACATCGAGCGCGTCACCGGGGCCGCCGTGCACTCCGGTGCGGGCTTCTACTACCAGCCCACCCTGCTGGCCGGCTGCAAGCAGCAGGACGAAATCGTCCAGCGCGAAGTCTTCGGCCCCGTGGTCACCGTCACCCGCTTCGACGACCTGGCCCAAGCCGTGGATTGGGCCAACGACTCCGAGTACGGCCTGGCTTCGTCCGTGTGGACGCAAAACCTGGACAAGGCCATGCAGGTGGCCGCGCGGCTTCAATACGGCTGCACCTGGATCAACACCCATTTCATGCTGGCCAGCGAGATGCCCCATGGCGGTCTCAAGCGCTCCGGCTATGGCAAGGACCTGTCCAGCGACTCCTTGCAGGACTACAGCGTGGTGCGTCACATCATGGCCCGCCACGGCACTGATTTTTAAGAGAGATAAAAGGCCCTGAAGGCCGGCTGTACCTGCTTCATCTGCCCCGACCAATAACGAAAAAGAGGGAACAACATGTCCGTGCGCAAAACCGCCCTGCTCAGTGCAGTGGCCACCGCCATCCTCGCCAGTGGCAGCCTGCAGGCCGCCGAAGCCCTGAAACAAGTCGGTGCCGGCGAAGGTCAGCTCGACATCATCGCCTGGCCCGGATACATCGAACGCGGTGAGTCGGACAAGAACTACGACTGGGTCACCCAGTTCGAGCAGGACACCGGTTGCAAGGTCAACGTGAAGACCGCCGCCACCTCCGATGAAATGGTCAGCCTGATGGCCAAGGGCGGCTACGACCTGGTCACCGCCTCCGGCGACGCGTCCCTGCGCCTGATCTACGGCAAGCGCGTGCAGCCGATCAATCCGGAGCTGATCCCCAACCTGAAGAACCTCGACCCGCGCCTGAAGGACGCGCCCTGGTTCACCGTCCAGGGCCAGCAGTACGGCACGCCCTACCAGTGGGGCCCGAACCTGCTGATGTACAACACCAAGGCCTTCGCCAAGGCCCCGGACAGCTGGAGCGCGGTGTTCGAGCCGCAGCAACTGGCCGACGGCAAGGCCAACAAGGGCCGCGTCCAGGCCTACGATGGCCCGATCTACATCGCCGACGCCGCCCTCTACCTGAAGTCCGCCAAGCCGGAACTGGGCATCCAGGACCCGTACCAACTGACCGAAGAGCAGTACACCGCCGCGCTCGACCTGCTGCGCAAGCAGCACAGCCTGGTGCACCGCTACTGGCACGACGCGACCGTGCAGATGAGCGACTTCAAGAACGAAGGCGTGGCCGTTTCCAGCACCTGGGGCTACATGGCCAACACCCTGAAGGCCGAAGGTCAGCCCGTCGCTACCGTGTTCCCGAAGGAAGGGGTCACCGGCTGGGCTGACACCACCATGCTGCACGTGGACGCCAAGCACCCGAGCTGCGCCTACAAATGGATGAACTGGTCGCTGGAGCCCAAGGTCCAGGGGGACGTTTCCGCCTGGTTCGGCGCCCTGCCCGCCGTTCCCGCCGGCTGCAAGGCCAGTGCCCTGCTGGGTGCCGAAGGTTGCGCCACCAACGGTTACGAGCAGTTCGACAAGATCGCCTTCTGGAAAACCCCGCAGGCCGAGGGCGGCAAGTACGTGCCGTACAGCCGCTGGACCCAGGACTACATCGCGATCATGGGCGGAAGGTAATTCGCACCGAACGCTCCCCGATAGTCACCCCTCTCCCTCTGGGAGAGGGGCCGGGGGTGAAGTGGCCTAATGATTCTGGACACCCCGATAGGGCGTTAAGCTG
>NZ_BDMA01000094.1:0-171401 GCF_002003485.1 Metapseudomonas resinovorans | reverse complement strand
GTCTCCCGACACCCGTTACCTATGTCCCCCGGCTGAACACGCAGCGCACCCTATGGCTCAGGCCTTCAGTGATTCCGACACAGCTGAATCGGATCAGACCGATACAGTTGCCACTAAAACACATCTGCTACAGCACAATTCAACCTCGCTGTGACTGCACAGTCTTCCTGCAGAACGGGATCATGACCTTCCATAACCCATCCCCGCCCTGCCGCGGGAAGGAAGAGCGCCATGGACCGCACCCTCACTGCCTCCGCCCACTTGCAGACCAGCCTGCCGCGTACCCACTGGTACCTGCGCCTGTTCGCCACCATTGCCCTGTGGCGGCGCAATGCCCGCACCCGGCACCAGCTCGCACAGCTGGACCCGCGCGCGCTGGCAGATGTGGGTATCAGTCCGAGCGACCGCTACCAGGAACTGGAGCGTCCCTTCTGGCGCTGACAGCGACGTCCGCCGGTGGGCTGGCAGGCTCCTGGCCAGCACTGGCCCGCAAGCGTCACTTTGACTAGGCTTTTCCCCAGCCGGCAGCGCTTCTCGCGCTGCCGCACTGGTCTGTAAAAAGGAGCCCCCCATGACCACTCTTCGCCTACTCAGCGCCGCCGCCCTGTTGGCGCTCGCCACCAGCGCATCGGCCACCAGCTTCGTGGTAACCACTGACGCCGTCGTCAACGCCGTCGCGGCCACCTCCGATGCCACGTCCGATGTCACCTCTTCCTTCAAGGATGACAAGATCGTGCTCGCAGCCCGTGACGATGCCGCCAGCTTCGTTGCCAGCTCCGGCGATATCCGGGGTGCCCAGCTGGAAGCCGCGTTCAAGCACATCCGCTCCACCCAGCCGCAGCTGGCTGCCAGCGACCTCCAACTGGCCCAGGCCATCCTCACCCTCTGACGGCACACTCCGGGGCCGCGCATTGCGCGGTCCATCGGCCTGCATGCCCCGCAGCGCCTGGCCCTCGTCCGTCCATTCCGCTAACCTGCGCGCCCTGTGCCCGCGGCAGAGAACTGCCGAAGGGTATTTCCGTCCAATACCTTAGAAATTTCCTTCGGAGAGCTTTCATGCGCCGCTCGTTGTCTGTTGCAGCCATCGCCCTTTTCCTCGTAGCCGGTGCCGCACAGGCCCAGACCCTGGTGGCGACCAGCAACATCATCGTCCGCGCGCTGGACCGCACCCTCGACTTCACTTCCGACACCACGACGTCGATCCGTGACATGAAAGTGGTCATGGCTGCCCGTGAAGACGCCGCCAGCTTCGTCGCCAGCGCTGGCGATATTCGTGGTGCCCAGTTGGAAGCGGCCTTCTCCGCCCTGCGCGAACAGTTCCCGCAAGCCCGCGAGGCCAGCGACCTGGCACTGGCGGAAACCATCGTCGCCCTCTGACCCGAGCATCAGCCCCTGAATACCTGGTTTCGCCGTATCGGCCTGGGTGCCCTGCTACTGGCAGGCAGTGCCCAGGCTGAATTGCGTCTGGTGCTGGACGACGAAGGGCTCACCACGGCCCAGCGCC
This sequence comes from Metapseudomonas resinovorans, assembly GCF_002003485.1. Lineage (GTDB taxonomy): Bacteria > Pseudomonadota > Gammaproteobacteria > Pseudomonadales > Pseudomonadaceae > Metapseudomonas > Metapseudomonas resinovorans_D. The sequence continues at coordinate 169,897 of NZ_BDMA01000094.1, read as the reverse complement.
AGGCCAGCCAGCAGCTCCTTGATGAAGCACTCGCCGCCCTGCCGCCGACTTTCGTCCAGCACCTGGACCGGAGCGTCAAGGTAGGCTGGAGCGATGACCTGCCCGAGAATGGCTACGGCCGCGCTACCCGTTTCGATGCCCTGGTGCTCAACCGCAACCTGCTGACCGGCCTAACCGACGGCTCGGCGGCAACGCAAAAGACCGCGCGCGTCCACGGCACGGTACGCCGCGAAATGCTCGCCACCGTGTTGCACGAGTTGACCCATCTCTACGACCGTGCGCGCCTCTGGTCCCCCGCCGAAAAGACGCAACAGTTCCGCTGTCGCAACCAGGCATCCAGCAACGGCCGAGTGGGCCTGCCCGGCGACTGCCGGGGCCAGACAGAACGCCGCTTCACCCTGAGCGACGACCCGCGCCTGCTCGACCTCGCCGGCTGGCCGCAGTACGTCGGCAAGCGCGGCCAGCGCGAGCGGGACAACCACCAGGTGGCACGCAGCCCGGACATCTACGAGCTGAAGAACGCCCGCGAATTCGTCGCGGTGAACATGGAGTATTTCCTCCTCGATCCGGCCTACGCCTGCCGCCGCCCGGCGCTCTACCGCTACTACCGCGAACATTTCGGCTGGGCTCCTGAACAGCAGACCAGCTGCAACGACGGCTACGCCTACCTCAATGCCGGTCGAGACTTCGGCAAGCAGCCCCTGGGCAAACTCGACCCGGATCGTGTCTACGAAGTCGACTACCTGTTTGCCGAAGCCAATCAGAACTGGGTGAGCCGCTGGGGTCACAGCATGCTGCGCCTGGTGATCTGCGCCCCTGGCCGCCCGCGTGGGCCGGACTGCCGCCTCGACCTCGACCAGCATCTGGTGCTGTCCTACCGCGCCTTCGTCGGCGACGTGCAACTGTCGAGCTGGGACGGCCTCACCGGCGCCTACCCTTCCCGCCTGTTCGTGCTGCCGCTGCACCAGGTGATCGAGGAATACACCAAGGTGGAACTGCGCAGTCTGGCGTCAGTGCCGCTCAAGCTCAGCCGCGAGGAAGTGGAAGCCCTGGTCGAGCACGCCGCGGAGATGCACTGGAGCTACGACGGCGACTACTGGTTCCTCTCCAACAACTGCGCGGTGGAAACCCTCAAGCTGCTGCGCAGCGGAACCGACCACCCGGCGCTGCGCGATCTCGACAGCATCATGCCCAACGGCCTGCTCAAGCTGCTGGAAGGCCGCGGTGTCGCTGACCGCACCCCGCTGGACGATCCCAAGGAAGCGCTGCGCCTGGGGTATCGCTTCGACTCCTTCCGTGACCGCTACCAGGCCATGTTCAAGATTCTCCGCGAGCGCCTCGACGTGCCCCAGAAAGAAGTCGAGGACTGGCTGGAGCTTACCGCCGAGCAACGTCGCCCCTGGTTCGACAAGGCCGACCTGCGTGCCAGCGCCGCCCTGCTCCTGCTGGAGCAGGCCGCCCAGCGCCGCCAGCTCCTGCTGGCCCAGGACGAACTCAAGCGCAACTATCTCAGCTCCCGCGAGCAGGCCGGGCAAACCCGTTTCGCCAAGGCGGGCGGGACCCTGGAACAGATGCTCGCCAACAGCGGGTTCCTCAGCCGCCCCGCTGAACTGCTGCAAGGTGGCTACGGCCTGCCGCAAAGCGCGGAATGGCAGCGCCTGGAGGCCGAAAGCAGCAGCCGCCAGCAGACCATGCACAAGCTCAGCGATGACCTCGACCGCGAAGTCCGCAGCCTGCTGGAACCGCAACGCATGGCAGAACTGAACGCCACCGAGGCCAACCTCAAGGCCATCGGCGCGCACCTGCGCCAGTTGCACAAGGATGCCGGCGGCCTGGTCCTTCCGTAACGCACGCCGTAGGTTGGCGCAGAGCGAAGCGAAGCCCAACGATTCCACGCTCGGACCGTTGGGTTTCGCGGAGCTCTACCCAACCTACGAGAGCTCCGTCGCAGTCGGACAATTTCGTAGGGTGCGCCGCGCGCACCGACACCCCGTGCGAAAATTCCGGTGCGCGCAGCACACCCTACGCAGGCGCCTCCAGACTCACAGCTGCTCCTCATCCTCCTCCGGCAACTGCGGGTCCAGACTCAGCCAGGGCAAGCGGCTCTTCACCCAGATATGCCGGTTGGGGGTAACCGCCTCGGGTTGGTCGAGGGTGGCGATAGTGAGGTCCAGGGTGCCGGGGCTGAGGCTGGTGAACAGCGCCAGCTGGCTGCTGCATCGCGGGCAGAAGTAGCGGATGCAGCTCGCGGATGAGGCGTACTCGGCGGGCGTTCCGCTCGTCCAGCGGAAGCTCGCCAGCGGCACCGTGGCCCAGGTGGTGACGATGCCGCCGGTGGTGCGCCGACAGATCGAGCAATGGCAATGGGCGACATCGCCCAGGGATGCTTCGACGGCATAACGCAGCTGCCCGCAATGACAGCCGCCGGTATGGAGTTCAGCCATGATGGTGGTCTCCGGCTTGAGCGCTGTCTTTCACCCTAGCAGGCGGTTGCATGCCACTGATCCTGACCTGAAGATGGAATGCCCCAGCTGACCCGGACGTCGCCGTGCTGACCCTTCTCGAAGCCCTCTGGCCGCTCTTCGCGCTGATCATCGGCGGCTACCTGCTGCGCCGCTGGGACTTCCCCGGCGAAGCCTTCTGGCCCGCCGCCGAGCGCCTGAACTACTTCATCCTCTTCCCCGCACTGCTCTTCAGTAGCCTGGCCACCGCGCCGCTCGACAACCCGGCGCTGCCGCGCCTGGCCCTGGCGGTGTTCCTCGCCCTCGGCATCGGCTGGACCGCCCTGCTCCTGGCGCGACGGCTGCTGGGCTGGCCGGCGGCGCGCTTCGGCGCGATCACCCAGGGCATCCTGCGTTTCAACACCTACCTCGGCCTGGCGGCCATCGGCAGCCTCTATGGCAAAGACGGGCTGGCGATGGCCGCGCTGCTGCTGGCCCTGATGGTGCCAACGGTGAACCTGATGTCGGTCTGGGCGCTAACCGCCGAACGCGGCGTGAGCCTGCTGTTGCCGATGGCGAAGAACCCGCTGATCCTCGCCTGCCTGGCCGGCGCGCTGGTCAACCTCGCCGGACTCGGCCTGCCCGGCGGCACCGACCGCCTGCTCAACCTGCTGGCAGTGGCCAGCCTGCCGCTGGGCCTGCTCTGCGTCGGTGCGGCGCTGCGTCCGCAGGAACTGGCTGGCGAAGTCCCGGCCCTCGCCTGGAACTGCACCCTGCGTCTACTGGCCATGCCCGTCCTTGCCTTCGCCGTCGCCCGCCTGCTCGGCTTGCCCGCCATGGAAAGCAGCATCCTGGTGCTGTTCTTCGCCCTGCCCACCGCCCCCACGGCGTACGTGCTGACCCGCCAGCTCGGCGGCGACAGCCACCTGATGGCCGGCATCATCACCCTGCAGACCCTGCTCGCCGCCGGCAGCCTGCTGCTGGTGATGCGCACCCTGGCCAGCTGACGTCCCGGCGGCCTGTCCGCCGTTCGTCGACAAATAGCCGCGTAATCGGTACCGATCACCGCCGAAAGCTGGCTGAAAGGTTGCGGGCTTAGCATCCGCCCCACTACCGGCACCAGACCGGTAACCCGACAACAACAAGATTGGTGATCGACATGCTCTGCTCCCGCTGCCTGCCCGGCACTCCTCCGTCCGCTCTCTGCACGTCTTCGGCCCAGCGCTGATTTCCTCCCGCCCGCCCGAATCACGCCCGGAGAACCGCCATGCTGACTCTGCTCGGCTTCGCCATGGTCATCTGCTTCATGTACCTGATCATGACCAAGCGCCTGTCCGCCCTAATCGCCCTGATCATCGTCCCCATCACTTTCGCCCTGATCGGCGGCTTCGCCGCGGGCATCGGCCCGATGATGCTGGAAGGCATCGGCAAGCTCGCCCCCACCGGCGTGATGCTGATGTTCGCCATCCTCTATTTCGCCCTGATGATCGACTCCGGCCTGTTCGATCCGGCCGTGCGCAAGATCCTCAAGCTGGTGAAGGGTGATCCGCTGAAAGTGTCCATGGGCACCGCCGCCCTGGCCCTGATCGTCTCCCTCGACGGCGACGGCGCCACCACCTACATGATCTGCGTCGCCGCCCTGCTGCCGCTGTACAGCCGCCTGGGCATGAGCCCGCTGATCATGGCCGGCCTGATCATCCTCGCCGGCGGCATCATGAACATGACCCCCTGGGGCGGCCCCACCGCCCGCGCCGCAAGCGCCTTGCACGTGGACCCGTCGGACATCTTCGTCCCGATGATCCCGGCCATGATCGCCGGCGCCGTCGCCCTGTTCGGGCTCGCCTGGGCCTATGGCAAACGCGAGCGCGCCCGCCTTGGCGTGCTGCACCTGCCGGATGACCAGGTCAACCATGACGAGATCAGCGTTTCGCAGTTCCCGGAAGCCCGCCGGCCCAAGCTGCTGTGGGTGAACGCAGCGCTAACCGCCGCGCTGATGGCGACCCTGATCGCCGGTCTGCTGCCGTTGCCGGTGCTGTTCATGATCGCCTTCAGCATCGCCATGATCATCAACTACCCCTGCCTGCAGCAGCAGAAGGAGCGCGTTGCGGCCCATGCCGGCAACGTCCTGGCGGTCGTTGGCCTGATCTTCGCCGCGGGCATCTTCACCGGCATCCTGTCCGGCACCGGCATGGTGGAAGCCATGTCCAAGAGCCTGCTGGCGGTCATCCCGCCGTCGATGGGCCCTTACATGGCGGTGATCACGGCGATCGTCAGCATGCCGTTCACCTTCTTCATGTCCAACGACGCTTTTTATTACGGCGTGTTACCGGTTCTGGCCGAGGCGGCAAGCCATTACGGCATCAGCCCGGTGGAGATGGCGAGAGCGTCTATCGTAGGCCAGCCGGTGCATCTGCTGAGTCCGCTGGTACCCTCCACCTACCTGCTGGTGGGCCTGGCCAAGGTGGAGTTCGGCGACCACCAGCGCTTCACGTTGAAGTGGGCGGTGATGATTTGTCTGTGTATCCTCCTCGCCGCCCTGCTGCTGGGTGTGTTCCCGCTCTTCGGATCACACTGAGAGTCGCTAACTGACATTCGCTCAAGCCGGAATCTGCGTAAGCTCCTTCCGGCTTGTTCGTACTCCATCCCATACCAAGAAACTCACGAGGATCAACGCATCATGGAATGGCTGACCAGCCCGGAAATCTGGGTCGCCTTCTTCACCCTGACCGCCCTGGAAATCGTCCTGGGCATCGACAACATCATCATGATCGCCATCCTCGTGGCCCGCATGCCCCCGCATATGCAGGCACGCACGCGCTTCTTCGGCCTGGCGCTGGCGATGATCACCCGTATCCTGCTGCTGCTCTCCATCACCTGGATCATGCGGCTCACCAACGACCTCTTCGAACTGTTCGGCCAGGGGATCTCCGGCCGTGACCTGATCCTCTTCTTCGGCGGCCTGTTCCTGCTGTGGAAGAGCACCACCGAGATGTATCACAGCCTGGAAGGCGAAGATGAATCCGGCGAGCAGCCTTCGGGCGCGGCGCGCAACTTCATCGGCACCATCATCCAGATCGCCATCATCGACATCGTGTTCTCGCTGGACTCGGTGATCACTGCCGTCGGCATGGTTTCCCACGTGCCGGTGATGGTCGCCGCGATCATCGTTGCCGTGCTGGTGATGATGCTGGCCGCTGGCACCATCAGCGACTTCATCGACAAGCACCCGAGCCTGAAGATGCTGGCCCTGGCCTTCCTGGTCGTGGTCGGTACCGTGCTGATCGCCGAGTCCTTCGAAGTCCACGTGCCGAAAGGCTACGTCTACTTCGCCATGGCCTTCTCCCTGGCCGTCGAGGCGCTCAACATCCGCATGCGCATCGCTCGCGGTCGCAAGGAAGATCCGGTGAAACTGCGCAAGGACATTCCTGGGCAGTAAGCCGAAGCAATGAAGAACGGGGCCAGATGGCCCCGTTTTTCATTGCGCACGGCTTACGTGTAGGGGCGAATTCGTTCGCCAAGCAGGCCGAAGGTCTGCCAATACATGCGCAGGGGGCTGCTGCGCAGCCCATGGCGAATGAATTCGCCCCTACAAAAAAGCTACCCCGCCGGCTCCACGTCAGTACCCCTTCAATTCATCCGCCTTGAACCCTCGGAAGCTGCCGCCACCCAGCACCAGCCTCAGCAGGCTGTCCATGGTCTGCAGGTCGTTGTCGAAACCGCCGTGGCTGGTGCTTCGGCTGACCGGGCTGCCGGTATCGGCCACGATCAGGGTGCTGCCCGGTGGCTGCTGGGGCGGCTGGAATTTCTGCATGCCCAGCAGTGATACCCGTCGCTGCTTGTCCTCCAGGGCATTGGACACCAGGTAAAGCAGTGATTTGCGATAGACGCTGGCGACGTTGTCCTCCTGCTCGGCCTGATCCGACAGTACGAACAGAGTCTGCTGGCGAATGCCTTTTCCCAGCGTTTTGAGGAAGGTCGACTGGTACAGCTCCAAGGTGCAGGCCGGGGCGAACAGCACCAGGTTGTCGATGGTTGGGCCATTCAACGCCTGCCAGACCTGCAACAGATGCGCATGCCAGATGGAGCCGGCGCTATGGCCCACCAGATGCACCTTGGGTGCAGCCGCGCCCTGGGCCGCCAGCCAGCCGATCAGGCGTTGCAGCGCCAGCGTGCCCGCCGCGCCCTTGTGGAAGGCGCGCTCGGCATCCAGCTTCATCTCCTGCCAGAGCGCGAAGCCGGCGGGCTGCACCAGGCTCTCCACCTGGTTGTCCCACCAGGAGCTCACCGACCCCACGCGTTCGCCTACCAGCGGCAGCTTGCTGAGCAGAATGTCGCCCAGCTCGGCCAGCAGTCCGGTCTCCCAGATGAAGTGGAGTTCGTGCACGCCGTTATCGCGGTACGCCGGCCGCCACTTGAAGGCACGCATGGCCGAACCGTTCACGCTGTTCAGCCCGCCATGGGCGTAGAGCAGCAGGTGCTGCGGCTTGCTGTGCTGCAGCTCTTCGATGATGGCGTCCAGCTGGGTCAGGTCCGAGGCGTACTGGCCCAGGCCGTCGAAGCGGCCATCGTCGATGTGCAGGTAGTGCAGATAAATCGCCTCCTGGGGCGGGCCTTGCAGGGCCAGCCGCGCGGTGCCGCCATCGGACACATAGCGGGTGGCGGTATCGGTGACGCCATGGTTGACCGCAACGCCCAGTTGGGCCACCCACACGTCCCAGACATTCGCCTCGAAATCGGCGTAGCTCCACAGCGCCACCCCATCGTACGTGGCCTTGCCCTGGCGGAAGCCGCCCCAGTCCGGGCCCCAGGAGTTCTGCACCAGGAAGCCGTCACGGGTGTAGCCGACGATGGCGAAGGCATGTCCGCCGCCGACGTCCAGCGCATCCGGTTTCCAGTCGATCACGCCACGCCGGGGCGAACGCCAGCCCTCGTGGGTACGCGCTGAGGCAAATAGCACGCCGACATCACGCAAGGCCGCCTGGACATCGTTGATCCGCGAGAAGACCCGGAAATACGCGCCCAGTGGAATATCCAGCGCCTCCTGCTGAATCACCGGGGTCAGGCCGCCTATGGCGGGCCAACTGCCTTCCTGGCAGACACCATGCTTGTGCCATCCCTTCATGGCGCCTCGGGCGCTGCTGAAGTCGTAGTTCTCTCCCGGCCACTGGTCGTAGCGCCTGGCCATGGCAAAGAGCATCTCCGGACTGACCCGACCGGGTAGTTCGCGCCGGCTGCGCAGGTAGTTGATCGCCGCCGCCAGGCCGAACCCGGTACAGGCGCCTTCCTCACCCTGGTCGAGGATGTACAGCAACTGCCAGTCCGGGAACAGCTCGTCCGGCAGCGGTGTCAGGGATGCGGAGTAAGTGAGGTCGCGAAAATCCATGGAGTCGCGGCGAACATCCAGCCGCTTGGTCGCAGCCTTCCTGCGGGGCTTTGTCGGGGCGGTGCGCTTGGCCATGCTGACCTCCCTGTGCGGGTCCGGGCGACACAGGAAGGATTGACCGCTTTCGACGCCCCGGTGGGATTGCTGACGAATGGTGGTACGAACCCGTCGTCCCCGATGCGGCCAGCGTCTTGCCTGAAACATCAGCAAGTGGCTGATTAATAGTGACTTTCGAAATCATCAACGACGTTGATGTTCTCTATCTGGCGTGATCACTTTTTAATCGACGCCCCATCCGTAAGATTGGCTTCGTACCCAGTTTCCAGCCCCTTCGAGGAGCCCACGATCATGAAAACCCACGCCTTCGCCGCCCTGTTCATCGCCAGCCTGAGCACCAGTGTCTTCGCCCTGCCGTCCGACTCCCAGCCGGTGCTGGGCGAGTCGAAGGAAGGCGCCTACATCCAGGTCGTCGAACCGGTTGCCGCCGAAGGCAGCTTCATGGTCCTGGACCGCGTGGCCGAAGGTGGCTCCGATCGCCTGCTGCAAGCCCAGCGCGTCAGCTGATCGCGACTCGCTGCAAACCCTCAAAGCCCGGCGGATGCCGGGCTTTTTGTTTGTGGGGGCGTATTCATTCGCAAATGGCTGCATAGTGGCCCGTAGCCCGCAGGCTGGTCCGAGAGGAGCGAGGCCCAACGAAGCATCGCTCCACCCCGCACCGTTGGCGTCACAGGTGACGCGCATCTGCGAAACCCCATTGAAATCACCTCAGCTTGCTGCGCCAAGCCATTGATCGGTAATGAGCAAAATGGCCTGAAAGCGTCTTTACTTGTCATCAGGTGCCATACCCGTCAGGCAAATAGCTGCAATCAGCCAGGACCATGAAGGTCCAAAGACAATCGTGTTACCCAACGCCTGACCGCGCCGCCGTTTTCCTGCGCATGGATACGGCGGCCTTCAAGATCGCCAGGAGGGCCACCATGCTGACGCTGCTCAATCTGCTCTCGGCCGTCGCCTTGCTCATCTGGGGCACGCACATCGTGCGAACGGGCATCCTCCGCGTATACGGCGCCAACCTGCGCCGCCTGCTCAGTCGCAGCGTGCACCGCCCACCCATGGCGTTCGCCGCCGGCATCGGCGTCACGGCCCTGGTGCAGAGCAGCAATGCCACCGCCCTTCTGGTCAGCTCCTTCGTCGCGCAGGGGTTGATGCTGCTGGCCCCTGCACTGGCCATCATGCTGGGCGCCGATGTCGGCACGGCGCTGATGGCGCGAGTGCTGACCCTGGACCTGTCATGGCTTTCGCCGCTGCTGATCTTCTTCGGGGTGATCTTCTTCCTCTCCCGCAAACAGACTCGCCTGGGGCAGCTCGGACGGGTCGGCATCGGGCTCGGACTGATCATCCTCGCCCTGCAGCTGATCATCGCTGCCGCCGAACCCATCACCACCGCCAAGGGCGTGAAGGTGCTCTTCTCCTCGCTGACCGGCGATGTGCTGCTGGACGCCCTGACCGGCGCGTTGTTCGCGATGATTTCCTACTCCAGCCTGGCCGCCGTGCTGCTCACCGCCACGCTGGCCGCCTCCAAGGTGATCTCCCTCAAGGTGGCGCTCTGCCTGGTGATCGGCGCCAACCTCGGAAGCGGCATCCTCGCCCTGCTCAGCAGCAGCCTGCAGAACCCCGCCGGGCGCCGAGTGGCCGTGGGCAGCCTGGCGTTCAAGCTCGCCGGCTGCATGCTCGTGTTGCCCATGGTCGGTCCCCTGGCCAGCTGGATCGACACCTGGCCCATTTCCAATGCCGAACTGGTGATCGCCTTCCACCTGCTCTACAACAGCGTGCGCTGCGCACTCTGCCTGCCCCTGACGGTGCCGATGGCGCGCCTGTGCAACTGGCTGCTGCCGGAGCGTCCGCAGCCGGACGATATTGCCAAACCGCGCCATCTGGATCCGGCGGCCCTGGATACTCCGAGCCTGGCCCTGGCCAATGCAGTGCGTGAAACCCTGCGGATGGGCGATATCGTCGAGCAGATGCTGAACAACCTGCTGCATCTCCTGCGCGGCGGAGACCCGGTGCTGGGCAAGGACATCCACCGCCTGGACGACGATATCGACGCGCTCTACACCGCCATCAAACTCTACTTGGCACGCATGCCCCGCGAGGATCTGGCCGAGCGCGACAGCCGTCGTTGGGCCGAGATCATCGAGCTGACCATCAACCTGGAACAGGCCGGCGACATCATCGAGCGCATGCTCGACGACGTGCAGAGCAAGAACAGGGCCCAGGGCCGCGCCTTCTCTGAAGAGGGGCTAGGGGAGATCGTCAATCTCCACGACCAGCTGGTGGAAAACCTGCGCCTGTCGCTGTCGGTGTTCCTCAACGGCGACCAGGAAAACGCCAAGCGCCTGCGTCGGGCCAAGCAACGCTTCCGCATCCTCGAACGCCGCTATGCCCACGCCCACGTCTCGCGGCTGCACCAACAGGTGGTGCAGAGCATCGAGACCAGCGCCCTGCACCTTGGCCTGATCAGCGACATGAAGCGCATCAACTCGCTGTTCTGCGCCATCGCCTATGCCGTACTGGATAACCCCGATGCCCCGGAAAACGTGGAGGAAGAGCGTCCACTGGAAGCGCCGCAACGTTATTTCGAACCGGAAATCGGCTCCCATCGCTGAGGCTCGCTCTTCCCAGCGTGCGGGCCGCTTGGGCAGAATCCGGGGATGACGCCACACGACCCCTCCAGCGCCTCGGTCAGCGCCAGCCTGACCCAGGCCATCCTGCACGCCGCTTCCCAGCTCGGCCTTGGCCGCGACGAACTCCTGCGCGCCAGCCAGCTCGACGAAAGACGCCTAGCCGACCCGGATGCGCGCATCCCCTTCAGCACCCAGGAAGCGCTCTGGGCGGCCATCCACGCCCGCCTGCCGCACCCCGAGCCAGGCATCGCCATCGGCAGTGCCCTGGCCCCCGGCCAGTTCAGCGTCCTCGGCTACCTGTTACAGAGCAGCCCGACCCTGGGCGAAGCCCTGGAGGCCGAGCTGCGCTACCAGCGTCTGGTGGGAGAGGGCGGCAGCCTGGCGCTGGAAGTGCGCGGCGATGAACTCTGGACCCTGTACCGCCCGCTGCACCCGAAGCTGCCAGCCACCCGCGCGCGGGTGCTGGCGCTGATGGTCTTCTGGCTGGAGCTGATGCGTCCGCTGCTGGCGGACCTGCGCCTGGTGCGGGCCTGCTTCGTGCACCCGGCGCCGGCGGACACCACGCTCTACCAGCAGTGCTTCGCCTGCCCGCTGCAGTTCGAGGCGGAAGATTACGCCCTGGTGCTGCCCTTGGCGCTGCGCTCGGCCCCGTTGAAACAGTCCAACCCGCCTCTGCAGGCGGTGCTGCGCCAACATGCCGAAGCCCTGCTCGCGCGCCTGCCCAGCGAAGGGCTGCGGGCGCGGGTGGTCGCGCTGCTCGGCGCCCAGCTGGCGCGCGGCGAACCCGACCGCGGCGCCCTGGCGTCAGCCCTGGGAATCAGTGAACGCACGCTGCAACGGCGCCTGGCGGACGAGGGCAGCAGCTACCAGCACCTGCTCAACGACACCCGCCGCCATCTTGCCGAGCGCCACTTGCAGGAAGGTCGCCTGCCCATCGCCGATATCGCTGTGCTGCTCGGGTATTCGGAGCCCAGCGTGTTCTTCCGCGCATTCCGCCAATGGACCGGGCTGACACCGGGCGAGTATCGGCAGAAGCATCGGGATTGAGCTTCTCTTGCTCTTCGTAGGGGCGAATTCATTCGCCAAGCGGCCCGAAGGGCAGCCCTGCAGGATCAGGCGGGGACGCTGCGCATCCCTTGGCGAATGAATTCGCCCCTACAAGGATTCAGCTCAGCTTCGACGCTATCCCCCGCGCCTTGAGAAATGCCAGAAACGCCTCGCGGCTGGAGTACTTCGGCCGGTAGCCGAACTCTTCTTTCAGCCGACGGTTGTCCAGCACCGGGCGGTAGCGGAGGAAGTCCAGTTGCTCCGGGCCGTACTGGGTCAGGCCCAGCGGCTTGAGCAGGGCCAGGACGGTGCGCAACAACCCAGCCGGCAGGGGGCGGTAGGGTTTGCCGAGGATGCTGGCGATCTCGGCCATGCTCAGCGCGCCATCGCCGGCGAGGTTGTAGATACCCCCCGCGCCGCGCTCCAGGCCTTCACGGATGATCGCCACCACGTCTTGGTCCCAGATGAAGACGAAGCGGCTGTCATGCCCCTTGATGCCCAGCACCGAACGCTTCTGGAACAGTTCGGTGATCTGGTTATTCACCTGCTCACCGAGGATGGTGCCGGGCCGCAGGACCAGTTGGCGCAGCTGCGGATGCTGTTTGCGCGCGTCGGCCAGCAGCAGTTCCACCTCGCGCTTGTGACGGGCGTAGGCGAAGAGGTCGTGGCCGCGCAACGGGTGCTGTTCGTCGATCCACTCCGCGTTCTCCGGGTAATAGCCATAGGCAGCGCCGGAACTGGTGACGATCAGTTGGCCTACGCCGTGGGCCACCGCCGCATTCAGCACGGCGCGGGTACCGCCGACATCGATGGCGTGCAGGCGCGCCTCGCTCATGCCGCGCGGCGGCGTCACCACCGATGCCAGGTGCACGATGGCGTCGGGCTTCCAGCGCTCGACGCAGGCGCCCACTTCGCGGGGAAGGCTGATGTCCAGCGAAACCGGCTCGATGTTGGACTTGAGCCCTTGATAGCTCAGCGGGCGGATGTCCGCAGCCACCAGGGTCCAGTTCGGATGGCGCGTGGCGAGGTCGTTCAATACCTGCTGGCCGATGAAGCCGGCCGCGCCGGTGATCAGGACGCGCACGGCATTTCCTCCTGGACGCGCGGCGCGCGGCGCCGCCAGACGACCACCAGCAACAGGCCGGAAACGATGTGCCAGATTCCCCAGAAGCCGGCCACCAGGGCCATGTCCAACTGGCCGCCGAACTGGGTCAGGATCAGCCCAAGGGCGAGCCCGGAGTTCTGCATGCCGACCTCGATGGTCAGCGCGCGGCGGTCAGCTTCGGCCAGTCCGGTCAGGCGCGAGGCGCTCCAGCCCAGCAGCAGGGCGGAGGCGTTGTGGCCGACCACCACCAGCAGCACCAGGCCGGCGTTGGCCACCAGCAGTTGCCAGTTACCCGCGGCCGCCGCCACCAGGAACACGCCGAAAGCGAGCAGGGAAAAGCGTTTGAACCAGGGCAGCACGCGGGCACTGAACGCCGGCGCCAGGTTGCCCACCAGCATGCCCGCAAGCAGCGGCAGCACCAGCAAAACGACCAGGCCACCGACGATGCCGCCGGCATCGACGTCCAGGCTGCTCATCTGGCCATGGAGGAAGGCGGCGGTGTCCGGATTGAGGCTGGCGGTCGCGGCGAAATTCAGCGGCAGGCTGATGATTGCCAACAGGCAGGAAAGGCTGGTGATGCTCACCGACAGCGCGGTATTGCCGCGCGCCAGATGGGTGATGACGTTGGACAGGTTGCCACCCGGGCACGCGGCCACCAGCAGCATGCCCAGCTCCAGGCCGGGGCGCAGGTCGAGGAAGAGGGTGACCACGAGGGTCATCCAGGGCAACAGCAGGCACTGGCAGAGCAGCCCTACCAGGGCCGGCAGGGGTCGTTTCAGTACCAGGAGGAAATGGGCCAGGCGCAGCTCCAGCGCCACGCCGAACATCAGCGCGGCGAGCACCAGCCCGAGAATCAGTTGCTGACTGCTGTCGTAGTTCATCGATGGGTTCTCTTGTTGTTCTTCTGTCGCCGCTCGCCGGCGCAAGGCCAGAGCAGCTTAGTCCTACGCCCCGAGAGCGGCAGTGGCCGACATCGCCAGCGCGAGTGGCCAATCGCGACAACTGATGCGGATCAATATTTGTCCACAGGCTCGTGGATAAAGTCGATGGCCAATTGATATCAGGTCGTCCCGCCATGCCACGCATCCTCCCGCCCCTGCTGCTGATCAGCGATGACCGCGTGCTCGCCGACCAGGCGCGCCAGCTGCTGACGTACAACGCCCTGGAATGCACCGTGCTGGCCACCAGCAGCGACTGCTCGAAGGCCCCACTGTGCCGCTGGCTGAAGGACACACCGCTGAACCATTCCGGCCGTCTGCGCGCCCTGCTGGGGGAGGCGGTGGAGGTGCTGGATCGCACCCGCCACGCCTTCCGCTCCAGTGAACTGGGCCGCCTGCGCAAACGCCTCGAACAGGCGCTGGGGGAGTTGCCGCCTCCCGACGACTGAGGTACAAACGAGGCCGCAAGGTTCCGCCAACGCGGAAGCCGGCTTTGCCGGGCAGGACGCAAGGGGCCTGCAAGACAAAGCGCCGTGATCGGCATCTCCTCCGGGGGATGCCGATCACGGCGCTTTTTTTATGCCCGCAGAAAACTTCCAAGGGAGGATGCATGGGCCTGGAACGACAACTCGAGGGAATGCTCGGCCGCATCGGCCTGTCACGCACGGAAGTCACGATGCGCTGCCGCTACCTGGACTGGCAGGACAAGGACGCGGCGCACCTGGCCAGCCGGGGCGCGAGCCTGGACGACTGCCACCAGTCCTTCGTCGAACGCCTGTACGACCATCTGGCGCAGTTCGAGCCCATCGCCGGCGTCCTCCACGATCCCGTCACCCTTCAACGCCTCAAGCACAGCCAGCTCGACTACTACCAGCGGCTCTGGCGCGGCCCCTACGACCGTGGCTACGTGCTCGACCGGTTGCGCGTGGGCCTGGTGCACCAGCACGTGGGGGTGGACCTCAAGTGGTACCTGGGCGCCTACCGCCTGTACCTGGACCACATGCTCGGCGCACTGCTGGGCGAAGGCGCGGACCAATCCATCTACGCCAGCCTGCTGAAGGCGGTGTTCTTCGACATGACACTGGCCATCGACACTTACAGCAGCGCACAACGCCAGGCCCTGGAGGACAGCGAAGCGCGCTTCGCCCGGGCGCTGCGCGGAGCCAACGACGGCCTCTGGGACTGGGACCTGGAAACAGACCGGATCTACCTCTCCGAACGCTGGGCGGCGATGCTCGGCCTCGGCCGCGACAGCCTGGGCGAAGGCAGCGCCAGCTGGTTCGGGCGGGTCCATCCGGACGACCTGCCGGGTCTGCGCCAATCGGTGGATGCCCACCTGCGCGGCGACACGCCCTGGCTGAATCATGAGTACCGCATCCGCCGCCGCGACGGCGCCTACCTCTGGGTGCTGGTACGCGGCGTGGCGGAAGCAGGGCGCATGGCCGGTTCGCAGACCGACATCAGCCAGCGCAAGCTCTCCGAACAGCAACTGCGCCACGCCGCCCGCCACGATCCCCTGACCGGCTTGGCCAACCGGCTGCGCCTGGACGAATTGCTGCAACAGGCACTGCAACGGCGCCAGCGCCCCGGGGCAAGGGAGGCAGGGCTGCTGTTCATCGACCTCGACCGCTTCAAGCTGATCAACGACAGCCTGGGCCACGCCATGGGCGACCGTGTGCTGGTGGAGGTGAGCCAGCGACTATCCCGCTGCCTGCGTCCGGGGGACCACCTGGTGCGGTTCGGCGGCGACGAGTTCGTGGTGCTGCTGGACGACCTGGCCTGCCTGGCCGACGCCGAACAGGTCGCCCAGCGCATGCTCGACAGCCTGCACCAGCCCCTGCACCTGGACGACCACAGCCTGGCGGTCAGCGCCAGCATCGGCATTACCGGGCTGCTGGCCGAGGGACAAGCAGTGGATACCCTTCAAGCGGCTGACCTGGCCCTGTACCGCGCCAAGGAAGCCGGCAAGGCCCAGTTCGCCCGCTACAGCACCGAACTGCAGGCCGCCGCGCAGAAGCGCCTGGACCTGCACAACGCCCTGGCCCATGCGCTGGCCCGCGACGAGTTCGAACTGCATTACCAACCGATCTGCCGCATCGATGGCAGCCGGCCACAGGTCACCGCGGTCGAGGCCCTGCTGCGCTGGCGCCGGAACGGCCGGCTCGAATCGCCACTGCAGTTCATTCCCGCGCTGGAGGAATCCGGCGAGATCATCGCAGTGGGCGACTGGGTGCTGCGGGAAGCCTGCCGGCAGACCCGCCATTGGCAACTGGCCGGCCAAGAGGACCTGTGTTGCTCGGTGAATCTCTCCAGCCGACAGCTGCTCCAACCGGGATTCGCCCAGCGCGTCGCGTCCATCCTGCGCGAGAGCGGGCTGCGCCCCACCTGCCTGGTGCTGGAGATCACCGAGAGCCTGCTGATGCAGGACAGCGCCGAGACCCTGGCGTGCCTTCGCGAACTGGCCGTGCTCGGGGTCCGCCTGGCCCTGGACGACTTCGGCACCGGCTATTCCTCACTCGGTTACCTGAAGCGCTTCCCGCTGCAAATCCTCAAGGTCGACCGCAGCTTCATCAGCGGCGCGCCGCACGACCCCGAACTGAACGCCATCTCCCGAGCCATCATCGGCCTGGGCCGCAGCCTCGGCCTGGAAGTGGTGGCCGAGGGCGTCGAAGACCCGGCGCACCTGGATTTCCTGCTTGGCCAGGACTGCCGCTACGCGCAAGGGTTCTGGTTCAGCCGCCCACGGCCACCGGACCTGCTCGAACCGCTGCTGCTGGGAGAGGAGGGGTTCGAAGGCGAAGAATGTCTGCCAGGCCCGGCCACCAGGACCCGCGAAGATAGCCAGGGGAGCAGCCGATGAAGATCAACTTGCCGGTCAGCGGACGGGCGGTCGAGTTCGACGCCAACGCCAACATCCTCTCCACCACGGACCTGAAAGGGATCATCACCCACGTCAACGATGATTTCCTGGCCATCAGCGGCTTCGACCGCGAGGAACTGCTGGGGCGCAGCCACAACCTGGTGCGTCACCCGGACATGCCGCCGCAAGCCTTCGCCCATCTCTGGCAAACCCTCAAGGGCGGCCGCAGCTGGATGGGGCTGGTGAAGAACCGCTGCAAGAACGGCGACCACTACTGGGTCAGTGCCTATGTCACGCCGGTAGTGCAGGACGGGAAGGTGGTGGAATACCAGTCGGTGCGGACCCGACCCGACGCCATCCAGTCCGCGGCGGCGGAACAGCTCTACGCAAGCCTGCGGGAGGGGCGCCGGCCAAGCGCCCTGCGGCGTCCGCTCCTGGGCCTGCGTGCACGCCTGCTGGCGGGTTGCGGAGCCGCCGGCCTCTCCGGCCTTGGCCTCGCCCTGATACTCGACGGCATGCTGCCCTTCGCCGAGGTTCCCGCCGCCCTCGCCAGCCTCGGGGCCTGTGGTGCCTGGATCCACTGGCAGCTGCGCGCCCTGAGCGCACTACTGGACAAGGCCAGGCGCATCGCTGACAACCCTATCGGGCAGTGGCTCTATTGCGGCCGGACCGACGAATTCGGCGAACTCGACTTCGCCATGCGCATGCTGGAAACCGAGGCGGGCGCCGTGGTCGGGCGTATCGCCGAATCCGCGCGGCAGCTGGCGGGCCATGCCGGGCACCTGGCGTCGTCGGTGACCAGCACCAGCGAGGCGACCCGCCGCCAGCAGCAGGATACCGAGCATGTCGCCAGTGCCATCGAGCAGATGGCCTGCAGCGTCCAGGAAGTGGCGCGCAGCGCCCAGCAAGGCGCCACCGCCGCCGATCAGACCGACGCCGCCGCGAGCGCTGGCCGGGAGGAAGTGGATGCCACCCGCCTGCACATCGCCAGCCTCGAGGAAGAGGTGCGCCAGGCCAGCTGCGCCGTGCAGGAATTGCGCAGCCACAGTGGCGATATCAGCCAGATCCTGGAAGTGATCCGCAGCATCGCCGAACAGACCAACCTGTTGGCCCTTAACGCCGCTATCGAGGCGGCCCGTGCGGGCGAGGCCGGTCGGGGTTTCGCGGTGGTCGCCGACGAGGTGCGTGCCCTGGCTTCGCGGACCCGACACTCCACAGAAGAGGTCCACACACTGATCGCCAGGCTCCAACAGGGCACCGGCGATGCCGTGGAGGCGATGCAGCGGAGTTGCCGGCAGGCATCCGAGAGTTTGGGACAGGCGTTGCGCGCCAGCGATTCCCTGGCACGGATCAACGGCCAGGTCAGCGAAATCAGCAGCATGAGCCTGCAGATCGCCAGCGCAGTGGAGCAGCAGAGCGCCGCCAGTGAGGAAATCCAGCACAGCCTGGCGAGCATCCGCATTGCCGCCGACAGCAATGCCGAAAGCAGTGGCCACAGCCAGAACAGCGCCCACCAGGTGGCGGAGCTGGCGGCGGACCTGCAGGCGCTGGCCCAGCAATTCTGGGAGAGGCGCCACCGGCACGCTTGAGGCATTGCCAGACAACGAGCCCTGGGGGAGAGTGCCAGCAATTCCCCGGAGCAGTACGCCCATGTCGATCAGGAAACTGCGCATCAGCGATATCGAGGCCTTGCACCGGCTGCTCGCCGAGGTCAGCGCCGAAGGCGAGTACCTGCTGCGCGCCGAGGCGCCGCCCCTTGAGCAGATGCGTGCGCTGCTCCTGCGTTCGCTGCCGCTGGACCTGCCGCAGTTCGTCGTCGATGACGAAGGTGAGCTGGTGGGCTCCATCGAGATTTTCCCGGCCAGCCTGTGCCTCATGGAGGACGGCTCGGGCGAAGACTTCGGCGTGCTCGGCATGCAGGTGAGGAAGGCCCATCGCGGCCGGGGCCTGGGTGGGCAATTGATGGAGGCGGCCCTCGCGCACTGCCGTCGACAACACATGCGCCGCGTGGAACTGGCAGTGCTGAAATCCAATGACGCGGCGATTCGCCTCTACCAGCGCTTCGCCTTCCGTTGGGTCGAAGACCTGCCTCCCGTCACCTTGCCCAACGGACGCCCCGACCAGCCACAGAAGATGCGCTTGCTGCTGGACTGAGCGGCAGGCCGTCAGCGCAGGTCCAACGCGCCTTCTCAGGGCTTCCGGTGGGCAGTATCCTGCGCGCCTCCCCCACGTCCTGTTGCGACCGATGCTGCTGTCCACCTTCAAACCCCACGTGCTGAAGCTCATCGAGCTGCTGCAACGCCATCCCCGGCTGATCGCGCTGTACGGCTTCTGCTCCGGCATGGCGAGCTTCTTCCTGGTGGAGCGGGGCGCGCGGGTGGCCAAGGTGATCGCCATCCTGCTGCTGGTGAGCTGGCTCTGGCTGATGCTGGAGAACATTTTCCGGCGCGGCATCGAGCGAGTCTTCGGCGTCGAACTACCACCACCGCTGATGCGCTTCCTGACCCAGCTGATCCACCAGGAAAGCCTGTTCTTCGTGCTGCCGTTCTTCGCCATCACCACCAGCTGGAACAGCGGCCAGGCCTTGTTCACCGGGCTGCTGGGCGTGGCGGCGATCTGTTCCATCACCGACCCGATCTACAACCGCCATCTGGCGCCGCGCCGCTGGCTGTTCCTCGCCTATCACACGCTGACGTTGTTCGCCGTGCTGCTGGCAGCGCTGCCGCTGATCCTTCAGCTGACCACCGCGCAGAGCTACCGCTGGGCTCTGGGCACCGCCGTCGCACTATCCTTCGTCAGTCTGTTCGGGGTAATCCGCGGGCAGCGCTGGTGGCGCGTAGTGGGGCTGCTGGGATTAACCCTGGCCCTCGGCGGGCTGGGCTGGGTCACGCGCATCTGGGTACCCCCCGCGACCCTCTGGCTGACCGAAGTTGCGGTGACGCCGAACATGGATAACCACCAGCGCACACCGGGCGATGGTGTGGAAGAAGTCAGCGCCGCCGAGCTGCGCAGCAAGGGGCTTTACGCCTACACCGCGATCAACGCCCCGCGCGGGCTGAACGAACGCATCTACCACGTGTGGCGCTTCAATGGCCGCGAAGTGGACCGCATTGCCCTGAACATCCACGGCGGCCGCGAAGCCGGCTACCGCGCCTGGACCCACAAGCAGAACTTCCCCGGCAATCCGGCGGGTCGCTGGCAGGTGCAGGTGCTGACTGAAGCCGGACAGATGATCGGTACGCTGCGCTTCAAGGTCACGCCGTCCGAGCTGCCGCCCAAGCCCCATTGAGCATCAGGCCGAAGCGGTAGGGTGCGCCGTGCGCACCGGAGGTTTCACGTGATGCCGAAGCCAATCCCGGAACCGGTGCGCACAGCGCACCCTACGGTCCTGACTGACACCGCATGCCCCGTCGAACCGGCGGCTCAGCCGAAGAACCAGTAGCAGACGCCGATGGACGCGATGACGCCGGACAGGTCCGCCAGCAGCGCGCAGCCCACGGCGTGGCGGGCGCGCTGGATGCCCACCGAGCCGAAGTACACGGCCAGGACGTAGAAGGTGGTTTCGGTGCTGCCCTGCATGGTGGCGGCCACCAGGGCGGGGAAGCTGTCGACGCCCTGGGTCTGGATCGTCTCGATCAGCATGGCGCGGGCGGCACTGCCGGAGAAGGGTTTGACCAGCCCCGTCGGCAGGGCCTCAACGAAGCGGCTGTCCAGTCCCAGTCCTTCGACTACCCAGCGGATCACGTCGAGCAGTTGATCCAGCGCGCCCGAGGCCCGCAGCGCACCCACGGCGCAGAGCATGGCGACCAGGTAGGGCAGGAGGTTCTTCGCTACGTCGAAGCCTTCCTTCGCACCTTCCACGAAGGCCTCGTAGATCGGCACCTTCTTCAGCGCACCCATCACCAGGAAGCTGAGGATCAGGGCGAACAGGGTGAGGTTGCCGAGCAGGGAGGACAGCGCCGTCAGCGCCGTCGCCGAAAGACCGGCCAGCACCGCCATGAAGCCGCCGAGCAGCAGCGCGGCTCCGCCGAACCACGCGAGCAGAACCGGGTCGGTCAGTTTGATCCGCTGCATGAACGCCACCGACAGCAGCGCCGTCATGGTGGAGATCGCGTTGGCCAGGAGGATCGGCAGGAACACCAGGGCCGGATCAGTGGCACCGGCCTGGGCGCGGTACATGAAGATGGTCACCGGCAGCAGCACGAAGGAGGAGGCGTTCATCACCATGAACAGCACCTGGGCGTTGCTCGCCGAGGTGCTGCTGGGATTCAGTTCCTGCAACGCCTTCATCGCCTTGAGGCCGATGGGCGTGGCCGCGTTGTCCAGGCCAAGGCCGTTGGCGGTGAAGCTCAGGGTGACCAGGCCGAGCGCCGGGTGGCCACGTGGCACCTCCGGCATCAGGCGTGCGAACAGCGGGCCGAGCAGGCGCGCGAGGATATCCACCAGGCCGGCCCGCTCGGCGATGCGCAGGAAACCCAGCCACAACGTCAGCGTGCCGAACAGCAGGATCATCACATCGACCGAGAGCTTGGCCATGGCGAACAGGCTTTCCACCATCGCCGCCCAGACACCCGGGTCGCCACCGATCCAGCGTCCCAGTGCGGCCACCGCCGCCACCAGGAAGAAGCTCAGCCACAGGCCGTTGAGCATTTGCAGTCCCCCAGAAAACAGTGAGGCGGATTCTAGCGGGGGTGTAGCCGCAGGGGCGAATTCAATCTGTCCTTGAGTCCGTGCGAATCCAGCTTCCCTCACCCCCGGCCCCTCTCCCGGAGGGAGAGGGGTGACTCGCGATTGGCAAATTCGTGTCAGCCTGCACGATCATCTCCCTCTCCCTCTGGGAGAGGGTTGGGGTGAGGGCAGTTGAGCCCCTGCTGGAACTTGCGCCTGGGCACCCACAAAAAAAGCCCCGACCAAGTCGGGGCTTTCCTTTCGATCACTTCAGCGGATCAATCAATGGCCGCACGCCCCTTGGGCGAAACTTCGGCGCTCGGCAGGGAAGCCAGGTAGCGCTGGCCCTTCTCCGCGTCGTACATGCCTTCCCACTTGGCGATGACCAGTACGGCCAGGGCATTGCCGATCACGTTCAGGGCGGTGCGGGCCATGTCCATGATGCGGTCGACACCGGCGATGAAGGCCAGGCCTTCCAGCGGAATGCCGACGCTGCCCAGGGTGGCCAGCAGGACCACGAAGGAAACGCCCGGCACACCGGCGATGCCCTTGGAGGTGACCATCAGGGTCAGCACCAGCAGGAGCTGCTGGCTGATGCTCAGGTCGATGCCGTAGAGCTGGGCGATGAAGATGGCCGCGATGCTCTGGTACAGGGTCGAACCATCGAGGTTGAAGGAGTAGCCGGTGGGAACCACGAAGCTGCTGATCGCACGCGGTGCGCCGTAGGCTTCCATCTTCTCGATGATGCGCGGCAGCACGGTTTCGGAGCTGGCGGTGGAGTACGCGAGGATCAGTTCGTCCTTGAAGATACGCATCAGCTTGATGATCGAGAAGCCGAATAGGCGCGCCACCAGGCCGAGGACCATGAAGGCGAAGAAGGCGATGGCGAAGTACACCAGCACCACCAGCTTGGCCAGCGGCAGCAGGGAGGCGAAGCCGAAGTTGGCCACGGTCACGGCGATCAGCGCGAATACGCCAATGGGGGCGTAGGCCATGATCATGTGGGTGACCTTGAACATGGTCTCGGAAACGCCCTGGAACACCTTCACCACCGGCTCGCGGGTCTCACTCGGCAGGCTCGACAGGCCAAGGCCGAACATCACCGAGAAGAAGATGATCGGCAGCATCTCGCCCCGGGCCACGGCGGCGAAGATGTTGGAGGGGATCAGGTTCAGCAGGGTCGAGATCAGCGCGTGGTCGTGCTGCACTTCCTGGGCGGTCTGCTGGTACTTGGAGATGTCCACCGTGCCCAGGGTGCTCATGTCGATGCCGGTGCCGGGCTGGAAGAAGTTGGCCAGCAGCAGGCCGACGACGATCGCCACCGTGGTGATGATCTCGAAGTAGAGGATGGTCTTCAGACCAATACGTCCCAGCTTCTTCGCGTCACCCACGCCGGCGATGCCGACGACCAGCGAAGCGATGACGATCGGAATGACGATCATCTTGATCAGGCGGATGAAGATGTCACCGGCCGGTTGCAGGACGTTGGCGATCCACCAGGCCTTCTCGGCACTGAAGTGGTTGAGCAGGGCGCCGATGGCGATACCCAGCACCAGCCCGATGAGAATCTGCCACGCGAGGCTCAGTCTGGCCTTGGTCATAGTCGTCACCCTCTGATTTCTTTTGGAAGTCGGGAGTACGGCACCGTCCGGGATGACCGAGCGGACCGCAAAAAAGGGGCGACATGATTCATAGGGAGCTAACGATCGTCTAATGCCGTAACCGCCTACCCCATGCCGAATCGGCATAACCAAAACGAGATGGAACCATGGTTCCAGCGATATCCAACTGACATTTCCGGCATGGCAATTTCCCGCGAAGGGCGACGGCAAACTGCGTGCGTGCCATCTAGGCTCACTGGGTCCGGCCCGATCGGGCTGCCAGTCTATGGATGAATGGAGAGCGGCAATGAAGAAGGTCCTGGTGCTGTATTACTCGATGTACGGTCATATCGAACGCATGGCGGAATCCGTCGCCGAAGGTGCCCGCAGCGTGTCCGGGGTGGAAGTGACCCTCAAGCGCGTGCCGGAAACCATGCCCGAGGATGTAGCCCGTAAGGCCGGCGCCAAGCTGGATCAGGCCGCCCCCGTGGCGAGCCCGCAGGAACTGGCGGACTACGATGCGATCCTGTTCGGCACGCCGACGCGCTTTGGCAACATGAGCGCGCAGATGCGCAGCTTCCTCGACCAGACTGGCGGGCTCTGGGTGAAGGGCGCACTGATCGGCAAGATCGGCAGCGTCTTCACCTCCACCGGTACCGGCGGCGGCTCGGAAACCACCATCACCTCGTTCTGGCACACGTTGGCGCATCACGGAATGCTGCTCGCCGGGCTGCCTTACTCGGCACCCGAGCTGAGCGATATCAGTGAACTGCGCGGCGGCTCGCCCTATGGCGCGGCCACGGTGGCCGGCAGCGATGGCTCGCGCCAGCCCAGCGCCAAAGAGTTGTCCCTGGCGAAATTCCAGGGCGCCCATGTGGCGACATTGGTGAGCAAGATGCAGTAAAGGAAGGTGAACAACCTGTAGGGGCGAATTCATTCGCCAAAGGATGCGCAGCATCCCCGATAGGTGTGGCGCTCTCCGCTGCCCACCGGGAGCTGGAGCAATGCCAGCTCCCGGCAGCAGCTCGCCCGACCCGGCCCGCGTGGTTGCGGAGGCACCCCTTCTGCCCCTAGGTCACGCCGCTCCAGAAGACGCGGAACAACCCGGCCCCTTGGTCTATCGGCCCGTCGCCAGGCCTTGATCCTTCGGTCCTCAGTACCAGTTCGGGTCCGCTTTCAATTGCTCGTCGAGAATGCGTCGGACCTCTTGGTCCGGCTCGCCGAGCCAGCGGTAACTGGCATGTCGACTGGGCGACTTGTCGGATGGCAAGCCGTCCGGCAACTGCACATAGAGTGCCCAGGCGTCTTCCTTGTTCCAGCTGAAGGCAACATAGAGGCGCTGGTTGAAGCAGTTGTTGGCTTCACACAGCTCCCCCACCAGAAACTTGTCGCCCTCGTCCTCCACCGCCTTCATTGGCGGTGCAGTACCTGAAAGGTTCATTACCCATTCGGGCAGTCGGCTTTCGTCTCGCACCAACTCCTGCCAGGTGTCCTGATACTCAGGGTCGCTGCCGAGCAGTTCGTTGAGTCGGTGCTGCGCATCCGTGTCGACGGCCAGCGCTTGAGCGCTGGCCAGCCCCAGGAGCAAGGCGGCAACCGCCTTGATCGAGTTGTCCATGAAACCTCCTCAAGGGGCTCGCCGGCCCATGATGAAGGACACCACGAACAAGACCAGGAAGACGACGAACAGTATCTTCGCGATGCCCGCGGCGGTTCCGGCAATACCGCCAAAACCCAGTACGGCGGCGACGATTGCGATGACCAGGAAAGTAAGTGCCCAACTCAGCATGGTCTTTCTCCTTTGTGGCTTCGGTGTTGTCTGCGCCATTGCGCAAGGACCACCGGCACGACGCAGGGCGCAGCGTCGGTGGGTGTTGCACACCGTTGGCGAGCGCTGCGCAACATGACGATGCAACACAGCGCGGTAGTCAGGGCGAGGGCAAGGCTCCACATCGCGATGCCTCCAGATCAGAAGACCCAGCGCGACTGGGCGCGGGATTCGGTCCACATTCGCTGACTCACTTCATGCAGCGGCCCATCAGCGCGAATCGGAGCCACGCGGCTGCTTTGTTCTGCTGCGGGAACCTGAACAGGCGCAGGCTGGATGCGCTCGCGCAGGTGATGTTCGGCATATATGCCAAGCACCACCGCTAGCCCGATGAGAAGGACCATCAACCATCTGGACGACAACCACTGGAAACCTTTCATCCTCGAATCCTCCCTCGGGTGGATTGGTGGCCTCGTGACTCGGATGCATGGCTCGCGCCATTCGTGGCCCTTCGAAAACTCTTTCCCACTCAATGGATTATCTCAGCGCCCCGAAGCGGCCTGCCGGCACTTTGCACGGTCTGGTGCTGCTCCTCGGGCAAATTGCATGCTGATAAAAGGCCCGGAACCTCCCTGTCCCAGGCAGAGTTCTCCTGAAGGATGCATGGGTCACAAGAGGTAAAAAGGCCAATGCATCTTCAGGTATTGGGACTATCGCAAGGGCTGTGCCAGCCTCATTCCTGAAGAGATTCTCTTGCTAATCAACCTGTTAGCGTTTCAACCAGGGCTTCCTACACTTGCATGCTGCAATGCCTGTAGGAAAAACGCGTGCAACTTGCACGACAATTCTTGGACTAACTTTCTATGACTCGGAAATGGAGCGAGAGCATGGAACAGGTAACCGAGAACCAGGGACGAATCCTGCTGGTGGATGACGAAGCCGCCATCCTCCGAACCTTTCGTTACTGCCTGGAGGACGAGGGCTACAGCGTCGCCACGGCCACGAATGCAGCGCAGGCGGAGGCGATTCTGCAGAGACAGGTCTTCGACCTGTGCTTCCTCGACCTGCGCCTGGGCGATGACAATGGACTGGACGTCCTGGCCCTCATGCGGGTGCAGGCGCCGTGGATGCGCGTGGTGATCGTCACCGCGCACTCGGCGGTCGATACGGCGGTGGATGCGATGCAATCCGGCGCGGCCGACTACCTGGTCAAGCCCTGCAGTCCGGACCAGTTGCGCATGGCCGCAGCGAAGCAGTTGGAACTACGACAGCTGACGGCGCGCCTGGAGGCCCTGGAAGGTGAAGTGCGCCGTGCAGGTGACGGACTGTTTTCCCAGAGTCCGGCGATGATGGCCGTGCTGGAAACAGCGCGACAGGTCGCCGCCACCGACGCCAACATTCTCATTCTTGGCGAATCGGGCACCGGCAAGGGCGAACTGGCCCGCGCCATCCATGGCTGGAGCAAGCGCGCGAAGAAGGCCGTCGTCACCATCAATTGCCCTTCGCTTTCCGCTGACCTGATGGAAAGCGAGCTGTTCGGACACAATCGGGGCGCCTTCACCGGCGCCAACGAAAGTACCCTGGGCCGGGTCAGCCAGGCCGATGGCGGGACGCTGTTCCTCGACGAGATCGGCGATTTCCCCCTGAGCCTCCAGCCCAAGCTGCTGCGCTTCATCCAGGACAAGGAGTACGAACGGGTGGGCGACCCGGTGACTCGCCGGGCCGACGTGCGCATCCTCGCGGCCACCAACCTCGACCTGGACGAGATGGTTCGCGACGGCCGCTTCCGCGAGGACCTGCTCTATCGCATCAACGTGATCGCCCTGAGCCTGCCGCCCCTGCGCGAGCGCCACGAGGACATCCTCGACCTCACCGAGCGCTTCCTTGCGCGCTTCGTCAGCGAATACGCGCGTCCGGCGCGGGCCTTCAGCGAAGAGGCGACGGCGGCGCTGCTCAACTATCGCTGGCCGGGCAACGTGCGCGAACTGCGCAATGTGATCGAGCGCGCCAGCATCATCTGCAACCAGGAGCGGGTCGACGTCAGCCACCTCGGGCTGGGCGACACACCCACCGCCAACTCGCCCCGGGTAGGGGGGCCACTGAGTCTGGAAGACCTGGAGCGCGCCCATATCGCCGGTGTTCTGGCCAGCAGCGAGACGCTCGACCAGGCCGCCCGCACACTAGGTATCGATGCCTCGACCCTGTATCGCAAACGCAAGCTCTACGGCCTCTGAAGGGGCCGCCGCCATGCAATTGCGCACACGGCTGTTCCTGAGCATTTCAGCGCTGATCACCGTTGCCCTGGTGGGACTGCTGCTGGGTCTGGTGAGCGTGATGCAGATGGCGGGGTCCCAGGAGCGAGTGATCAACCAGGCTTTCGCCACCATCGATATCAGCCTGCGGATGCGTCAGCATCTGGGCGACCAAATGGTCAACCTGATGGGCAAGGACCTGGACCTGCCCGCGTTGCAAGACTCGCAGCAGAAATTCCTCGCCGCGCTGGAAGAGGGTCTGAACTCGACGACGGATGAACAGACCCGCGAGCATTTCCAGCGTATCGCCGCGTCCTACAAGGTCTTCCTCGACGTCGTCCAGCAACCCGCCAGCCTGCGCTGGAGCCTGCTGGACGACAACGATTTCAGTCACTCGCTGGACATCCTGCGCACCAGCATGGTGGAACTGCAGCGCCATTCCCTGACGATGGTGGGGAACGCCGAAGGCTCGGCCCGCAGCCGGGCGTTGCTGGTCGCAAGCCTGCTCGGGGTGCTCGGCCTGGCGGTGCTTGTGGTGGGTTTCATCACCGCCCAGAGCATGGCCCGCCGCTTCGCCGAACCGATCGACGCCCTGGCCAAGGCCGCCGACCAGGTGGGCAAGGGCGATTTCCGGGTCACCTTGCCCCTGTCGCCGGTGAATGAGGTGTCCACCCTGATCCGTCGCTTTGGCGTGATGGCTGATGCGTTGCGCATGTTCAAGGAAACCAATGTCGACAACCTGCTGGCCGAGCAGCAGCGCCTGAATGCAGTCCTTAACAGTATCGACGACGGTTTGCTGATCCTCGATCGCCAGGGGCGCATCCAGCACGCCAACCCCGTGGCGCAGCGACAGCTTTCCTGGGACGAAGTCACCCCTGGGCAATCGCTGTCGCAGGCCCTCGGTCGGCCAGAGATGGACGAGCTGGCCCAGCGAGTATTGCGCGGAGAAACCCTGGACGAAGCGCCCGAGGACCTGGAAATAAACGCCGACGGCGAGCAACGCCTGCTGAACTGGCGGCTGGTTCCGGTGGTTCTCGACGAAGAACGCCTGCAGGGTGGGGTGATGGTGCTGCGGGATGTGACCGAGGAACGTGCCTTCGAGCGGGTGCGCAACGAGTTCGTGTTGCGTGCCTCCCATGAGCTGCGTACTCCGGTCACCGGCATGCAGATGGCGTTCGGTCTACTCAACGAGCGGCTGCACTTCGATCCCGACGGTCGCGAGGCGGATCTGCTGAAGACGGTAGACGAGGAAATGCAGCGGCTGGTACGGCTGATCAACGATCTGCTGGACTTCTCCCGCTACCAGAGCGGAGTGCAGGTGCTGGAACGCGTGTCCTGCGACATTCAAGAGCTGCTGGCAGCCCTGCGCCAGCGCTTCGAGCCGCACGCCAGCGAGCACGGCATCGAGATCGAACTGGACCTGCACCCGCCGCTGCCACAGATGAATCTCGATCGCCTGCAGATCGAGCGCGTGCTGGACAATCTGGTGGGTAATGCGATCCGCCACAGTCCGAACGGGGGACATATCCGCCTGCAGGCCAGGCGCCACGGCGAACGGGTGCTGGTGAGCGTGGCCGATGATGGCGAGGGCGTGCCCTACAGCCAGCAATCGCGAATCTTCGAGCCGTTCGTGCAGGTTGGCCATCGCATGGGAGGAGCCGGCCTCGGCCTGGCCTTGTGCAAGGAGATCGTGCAACTGCATGGCGGGCGCATCGGCCTCTATTCACGCCCTGGCCATGGTGCGCAGTTCTATATGACGTTGCCGGTGTAGGAGCTCGCTCGGAGCCTGCCTGCTTTCCTTGTAGGAAGAGAAGTCCGTGCAGCGGGTAGATTCGCGGCTCGCCCCTTAATGCCGCATCCCGTTGAGCACCAGCAGCAGGGCGGCGGTCTCGGCGTCGGGCTGCCCATCGAAGAGGCGTTGGCGGTATTTCATCTGGAAGGCGGCGATGACATTGCGGGTTTCCCTGTCCAGCACCCCGGTCTGCGGTGTGCTGTAACCCTGGCGAATAAGCTGTTGCTGGAACCAGCCGATCGTGGGCAGGGCCGTGGCGAAGCGCGACTGCTCACGGGCCACCGCACGGGCGTCCGGCCAGGGCAGCAGGCCGGCGTCGGCCAGGCGCTTCCAGGGGAACAGCGGGCCCGGGTCGACCTTGCGCTGGGGCGCGATGTCGCTGTGGCCGATGATGCTGCCCAGGGGCAGGTTGTGGCGCTGCACGATGTCCTTCAGCAGCAGGATGAGCGCATCGATCTGCTCGTCACCGAAGGGCTGGTAGACGCGCCCGGCCGGCGTATCGCGGTAGCCGTCGTTGACCAGTTCGATGCCGATGGTGCTGGCATTCAACCAGGTCCGCCCCTGCCATTCGCTGACGCCCGCATGCCAGGCGCGGCGATTCTCATCCACCAGGCGATAGACCTTCGCCGGTCGGTCGCCGACCAGGTAGTGACTGCTGACGCCGTCACGGGTCAGCAGGCGCAGGGAGTTTTCCATGTTGGTGGAGGTGTAGTGCAGCACCACGTACTGCACGCGGCTGCTCTGGCTCACGGAGGTGTGGCTGTCATCGATGCGCAGCCCGCCGACGCAGCCACCGAGCAGGAGCAGGGCGAGGCTCAGGAAAAAGGTTTTCATGGAGTCAGGTGAAGGATGCTTTGCAGGTTGTCGAGCAGCATGTCGACGCTGAGCATGATCAGCAGCATGCCGGTCAGGCGCTCCACGGCCATCAGGCCCCGGTCACCGAGGAAGCGTTGCAGGAAGGCGGCCTGCAGCAGGATCAGGGCGGTGCAGGCCCAGGCCAGCAGCACGGCGACATAGAGTTCCCAGAGCGCACCCTCGTGGGTGTTGCGCAAGGTCATCAATACGGCGAGGGCCGACGGGCCGGCCACTGCCGGAGTGGCCAACGGCACCAGCATCGGCTCGCCGCCGGGCAGGTCGCCGAGCACCCCTTCGGGACGCGGGAAGATCAGGCGCAGCGCGATGATGAACAGGATGATGCCGCCGGCGATGGCAATGGACTCGCGAGAAAGTCCGAGGCCGCTGAGGATCTTGTCACCGAAGGTGAGGAACAGCATCAGCAAGCCCAGCGCGAACAACAGCTCGCGCAGCGCCACCCGCAGACGGCGCTCGGGGGCCACACCCTTGAGTGCGGCAATGAAGATGGCGATGTTGCCGAAGGGGTCGGTGACCAGAAAGATCAGGACGGCAATGCCTAGGATTTCCATGGGGGCTCCCCTCAACCAATGGGCAGAAGTGTAATGGGCGGCTGCACTGGCGTCTGCGCGCAGACCCTGAGGCGGGTGGTGAAGCTGTTGCGAAATCTTCCCCGGACGCAGGCCCCGGAAGAAAAAGGGCGCGGATTATAGCCGAATGCCACTGCGGTTATCGGACATGGGGGCTACAGACCGGGATGAACGGCGAGGTGGAAATGGCTGCCGCAGGTAATGTTGTAGTTAAGGGAAATCCCCGCCGAGGAAGACCGCCATGCGCCGCGCGCTGCTCTGGTTCAAGCAGGATCTCAGGCTCGATGACCACCCGGCGCTCCAGGCCGCGCTCCAGGCTGACCGTCTGTTGCCCCTGTACGTCTTCGACCCTGCACTGCTCCGTCCTTCGCCCCTCGGCCCGCGACGTCTGGGCGTGCATCGCGCGCGCTTCCTCCTGGAAAGCCTGGCAGCCCTGGATTCCGGCCTGCGCCAGCACGGCTCACGGCTCCTGGTGGTGCAGGGCCATGCGGAACTGGTGATTCCCACCCTGGTGGACCACCTGGGGCTGGACGAAGTCCTCACCCTGGATGAAATGGCGCCCTTCGAGCTCGATGAGATGCGCCGTGTCCGTCATGCCCTGGGCGTGCCGTTCACCACGCTGCCGGGGAACAACCTGCTGCGCGAGGAAGAACTGCCTCGGCCACTGATCGAGCTGCCTTCGGTCTTCAATAAGTTCCGCGACCTGATGGACGAACGCCTGTACGTCTTCCAGCCGCGTCCCGTTCCGCACACGCTGCCGCCATTACCCAGCGGCGCATTGAGCCTGATGGAGCCCCTGCCGACGCTGTCCCGACTGGGGCTGGGCGAGCCGCAGGGAACACCGGCCACCGCATTCCCTTTTGCCGGCGGCGAGCCTGCCGCGCAAGCGCGGCTGCGCGACTATCTCTGGGAATCCCGGGGGGTGCACCAGTATCAGGAAACCCGCAACGGCATGATCGGCAGCGAATACTCATCCAAACTGTCGCCCTGGCTGGCCAATGGCAGCCTGTCGCCACGCCGGGTAGCCGCCGAGCTGCATCGCCTGGAAGCGCAGCATGGCCGCAGTGAATCGACCCAGCAGTTGTGGATGGAATTGCTCTGGCGCGAATTCTTCCGCTGGACACTGCTGCGTTTCGGCAGTGCCCTGTTCCGCGCAGACGGGCTGAAAGCCACCGCCCGGGCGCCGAACAATCTTGACGAGCGCTACCTGCGCTGGTGCAACGGCCGCACCGGCATGCCGCTGGTGGACGCCAACATGCGCGAGCTGATGATGACCGGCTGGATGTCCAGCCGTGGCCGGCAGGTGGTGGCAGCCTACCTGGTCAACGACCTGGAACAGGATTGGCGCTACGGTGCGGCGTGGTTCGAAGAGCACCTGCTGGACTACGACCCAGCGAGCAACTGGGGCAACTGGGCCTACCTCGCCGGCGTGGCCAGCGACCCGCGTCGCGCGCGGGCCTTCAATGCGCTGCGCCAGGCCCGGCAGTACGACCCGGATGCCGCCTACGTCAGTCTCTGGCTACCGGAACTGCGTAGCCTGCCGATCGAGCAGCGGCACACGCCGTTCATGCTCAGCGAGCCGCAGTTCGCCGGGCTGGATTATCCGCGCCTGGAGCACATTCCGGAAAACTGGAAGCCCTATATCTCAAGCGCCGCCTGACGAACTCAGCCCGGTTGCGGCAGCCCCTGCGGGTCGGGCGCGCTGCTTCCTGCCGATGGCTTCGGCAGGGACAGTTCGATGCAGTTGCGCCCCTGGTGCTTGGCCCGGTAAAGCGCCTCGTCCGCGCGCTGGAAGGCGACGTCGCTCGGCTCACCGGCCAGCAATGATGTCAGGCCGGCCGAGAGGGTGATGACCACCCGTTCGCCCTTGAAGTGGAAGGGGCAGGCCTCGATGGCCACGCGCAGGCTTTCCATCAGCTGCTCGCCGCCATCCACAGGGGTAGCAGGCAGCAGCAGGACGAACTCCTCGCCGCCGAAGCGGGCGATGAAGTCGGTCTTGCGCAGGCGCCGATGGAGTTCACCGGCGATGATCTTCAACACCTTGTCGCCGGCGAGGTGGCCGAAGCCATCGTTGATGCGCTTGAAGTGGTCGATGTCGATCACCGCCAGCAGCAGGTCGCCGCCGTAGCGCTGCTGCCGCGCCAGTTCGATTTCCAGGCGCTCGTTCCAGGCCGCGCGGTTGGGCAGCCCGGTGAGCGGGTCCTGCAGGGCCTTCTGGCGCTGCACCTCGAGGTTATCCTGGAAGGTCTTGGCCTCTTCTTCCATGGTCGACACCCGCGTCATCAGCACCTGCAGTCGCTCGCCGACCTCGTGCTCGCGGGCCGAACGCTGCTGTTGGTAGCGGTTCATGGTGTGGAGCAGGCCGTCCAGGCGCTGTTCCAGGCTCTGCTTGAGGTGGGTGAGGTCCGTGGCGTCCTGCACGCTGGCCTGCAAGCCGCTGACCTGCTCGCGCAGTTGGTCGTCCAGGGCTCGGGCGCTGTCCAGCGACTCGGAATAACCTTCGTGAGCCGCGGTCAGGTGCTCGAGGAACAGTGCCAGGCGCTGGTTGAGCTGTTTCAGGTAGCCGGCGAATTCGCGGTGGCCGCTGTCGGTCATCGCCAGCACAAGCACACCTAAATCATCCAGAACCGGCACCAGTTCGTACCAGTTCAGTCCACCTTCCAACCGTTGGCGCAGTGCCGCCGCCTGCGGCTGGTGATGTTCCGGAAGGTCCAGTTCGTCCAGCAGTGAACGCAGGCTGTCGGCGACATGGGGGGCGATGGCGCTGTAGCCCGGCTCGGGTAGGCTGGGGAGGGCGTATTCGGGGTTGCCGTCACCGGTGAGGATGGAAGCGGAGAGCGGCAAGCTGTCCAGACCACTGCTACGCACGGGAGCGGGGGCAGCGACTGCTTGCACGGATTCGACGAGCGCAACGGCCGGCGGAGTGAGCAGGGGATCGATGGCGGTCGCCGGTATCCGCGATTCGACCTCGGGCACGCTTTCAGCTTCCATGGCCGGAGCCGGCACCGGCGCCTGACGCTGTTCCACGTCGGGCGTCGCGGCCTCTGTCCCGGCTACTGGCGCATCCTCGCGGTTGCTGCCGAAAAGCCGCTGCAGCAGACCGGGCTTGGCAACCGACGCGTCTTCATTGGATAGCGCTTCCAGCGCCTGGCCCTGAAGCATCCCGAGTTCGGCAAGCAGGGCTGGCAGCTCGCGGGAGTGGCGCGCGCGCTCATCGATGCGCCTGGCGAACTGCTTGATCCCTTTGCGCACCTCACGCGGCAGATCGAGTGAAAGCAGGCGGCCGGCAATCCCGGTCAGCGCGGTGACGTTCTGTTCCACGCGTTGCTGACGACGATGCTCGGAGTCCAGGACCGCCTTTTCCAAGCGCGGAATCAGCGCCGAAAGACCGGCGTCCATCTGCTCGCTGCGGATGATTTCCCGCAGCTCCTGCATGCACTGGTCAACCGCCTTGTCAGAGCCCTCGGCCGCCAGGGAGCTGCGCACCAGGCCACGACGCAGCAGGTCGAGGCGGGCATCCCAGCGCTTCTCGAGCTTCTCCTGCTGTTCAAGGCTTTCCAGGTATTTCGCTTTCCAACGCTGGGCGTCGTCGCTCATGCAGGGGTTCCGCGCTAGTTGTTGCTGAGAGCCAGGGGCAGATCGGCCTGCAGCTCAGCGGGCAGGCGAATGTCCACCGCCACGGGCAGATGGTCGGAAATGGGTTGGCTGAGCACCGCCACGCGCTCGAGGGTCAGGCTGGAACTGAGCAGGATATGGTCGAGGCAGCGTTGCGGCCGCCAGCTGGGGAACGTCGCTTCGACCTGGGGCGCCAGGAGACCGAGGTCGCGCAGGGGCGAGTTCTGCAGCAGGTCGTTGGCGTGGGTGTTCATGTCGCCCATCAGCACCAGGTGGCGAAAGCCGCTGACGCGCTCGCGGATGTAGGCCAGCTGGCGAGTACGGGTACGGGCCCCGAGGGACAGGTGCATCATCACCACGGCGAGGGCATTGCTGCCCGAACCGAAGCGCAACAGGATCGCGCCGCGGCCGGGAGGGCCGGGCAGGGGATGGTCTTCCAGCAGGCTGGGCTGCAGGCGGCTGAGCAGGCCGTTGCTGTGCTGGGCGATGCGCCCGAGATTGCGGTTGAGCTGCTGATACCAGTAAGGGAAGGCGCCGAGCTGGGCGAGGTGTTCGACCTGATTGATGTAGCCGGAGCGGAGGCTGCCGCCGTCGACCTCCTGCAGGGCGACCAGGTCGTAGTCGCCCAACAGGTCGCCAATGCGCTGGAGGTTTCCGGCGCGGCCCGTGTGCGGCAGCAGGTGCTGCCAGCCACGGGTCAGGTAATGGCGGTAACGCTCGGTGCTGATGCCGACCTGGATGTTGAAGCTGAGCAGGCGCAGGCGACCGTCGGCGGGCAACCCGCCCCTGCCGCAGTGAGGGTTGACCCGTGCATCGCAGGGGCCTGCCTCCCGCTCACCCACCCAGCGTCGCAGCATCGGGCGAATGCGCCGCTTATTTCGCGGCGCGCTCCTTCTCGATCAGGTGCTCGGCGACCTTGAGGGTCTGCTCCGGGCCGCCCGAGGAGCTGATGTCGAAGCGGTACTTGCCGTTGACCACCAGGGTCGGTACGCCAGTGATCTGGTAAGCCATGGCCAGCTTCTTGGCTTTCTCCATCTGGCCTTTGACCGCGAAGGAGTTGTAGGCCTTGAGGAAGGCGTCCTTGTCCACACCCTGGCCAGCGAGGAACTCAGCCATCTCCTCCGGGGTAGCGAGCTTCTTGCCTTCCTTGTGGATGGCATCGAACACGGCCTTGTGGACCTGTTGCTCGACTTTCATGCTTTCGAGGGTGATGAAGAGCTGGCCATGGACATTCCACAGGCCGCCGAACATAGCGGGGATGCGCACGAAGTTGACGTCTTCCGGCAGTTTTTCGGCCCAGGGATTGAGGGTCGGTTCGAACTGGTAGCAGTGCGGGCAGCCGTACCAGAACAGCTCCACCACTTCGATCTTGCCGGGAACCGCCACCGGAACCGGGCTGTTCAGTTCGACATACTGCTTGCCAGCCTCGATGTCGTCAGCCTGGACGGCGCTCATGCCCAGCAGGCTTGCGCCAGCAAGAACGGCGGAAAGAATCAGGTTACGCATGCTTCACTCCTTGAGGGGTAATGGGGCCGCGAAGGCCATGTTTCGACCTGCGGCGACACAGCGGGTTCCGGCCATTGTAGCGGCCCGAAGAATGAAAAAGGGTGGCCTAAGCCACCCTCTTTCAGATTCCAGACAACGGGTCTCAGTGCAGACCCTGGATGTAGCTGGATACCGCTTCGATGTCCTTGTTGCTCAGCTTGGCAGCGATGCCGCGCATGATCATGCTGTCGCCATCGTTGGTGCGGTTGCCTTCGCGGAAATCGGTCAGCTGCTTGGCCACGTACTGAGCGTGCTGGCCACCCAGGTGCGGGAAGCCGGCAGCCGCGTTGCCGGAGCCGTCGGGAGCGTGGCAGCCGGTGCAGGCGGGCATGCCCTGATCCAGCTTGCCGCCACGGAAGAGCGCTTCACCACGGGCGACGACTTTCGGATCGGCTGCGCCGACGCTGCCCTTCTGACTGGAGAAGTAGGCGGCGATGTCAGCCAGGTCCTGGTCGCTGAGGTTGTTCAGCAGGCCGGTCATTTCCAGCACGGTACGGTTACCGGCCTTGATGTCCTTCATCTGCTTGAGCAGGTAGCGCTCGCCCTGGCCAGCCAGTTTCGGGAAGTTCGGGGCAGCGCTGTTGCCGTCCGGGCCATGGCAGGCACCACAAACTGCGGCCTTGGCCTGACCAGCCTTGGCGTCGCCTGCGGCGTGGGCCATGCCGGTGATGCCCAGGGTCAACAGCAGACTCACGATTACTTTGTTCATCAGCTAATCCAACTACGGCTAAAGGGTAAAGGTGTTATGCACCGGGCTACTTTATTGGCTCATCCATTGGATGACGGCCTTGTAGTCCTCGGCACTGCAATCCATGCACAGGCCTTTCGGCGGCATGGCGTTCAAACCATTGGTGACGCTCTGTACCAGAGTGTCCATGCCCTTGGCCAGGCGCGGTTCCCAGGCAGCCTTGTCGCCCTTCTTCGGCGCCATCGGCAGCTGACCAGTATGACAGGCGCCGCAGGCCCGGTTGAAAACCGCTTCCGGATCCTGGGCCGCTTGCGCGACGAAGGACAGCGCCGCAAGGCTAGCAGCGAGCAGTACTTTCTTCATGATCAACCTCATCGGGGGGCTTCGCCGCGCATTCTGTCGTGCGTCGGTCATTGCCGTGGACACTAGACCCTGGGGGATAAAGCGCACACTAAATCTGCGGCATTATATACTGGCGATGCATAAACGGAAACGAAACCGCCCTATGCGACACCGCGTCGCACCCCTGGATCCCCAATGTCATCGAAGAACCCGATTCTCGGCCTGTGCCAACAAGCCCGCTTCCTCATCAGTGCCGCCAAGGTCGACCAGTGCCCGCCGGATAGCGGCCTGGAAGTGGCTTTTGCCGGGCGTTCCAACGCCGGCAAGTCCAGCGCGCTGAACACCCTGACCCACGCCAGCCTGGCGCGCACTTCGAAAACCCCGGGTCGCACCCAGCTGCTGAACTTCTTCTCTCTGGACGAAGAACGTCGCCTGGTGGACCTGCCGGGCTACGGCTACGCCAAGGTGCCGATCCCCCTCAAGCAACACTGGCAGCATCACCTGGAGGCCTACCTCAGCAGCCGCGAAAGTCTCGCCGGGCTGATCCTGATGATGGACATCCGTCACCCGCTGACCGACTTCGACCGCCTGATGCTGGATTGGTCCAGCGCGGGCAACATGCCCCTGCACATCCTGCTGACCAAGGCCGACAAGCTGGCTTTTGGTGCAGCGAAGAACGCCCTTTTGAAGGTGCGCCAGGAAATCCGCAAGGGTTGGGGCGAAGGTGTGAGCATCCAGCTGTTCTCCGCGCCCAAGCGCCAGGGCATCGAAGAAGCCCACGCCGTGCTCGCGCACTGGCTGCAGTTGGACCTGCAGGACGACGAAGCCGAAGCCGAAGCCTGAATTGCGGGCAAAAAAAACCCCGGACTTCGTATGGGGAGGGGGAAGTTCGGGGTCTAAGTCTGAACCGCTAGGGCGGGGTTCAGATATCTGCCAACACTAAACACAGCAAAAGGAGCATCGAAAGGCTTCACCAGCCATTCATGTTTGTGACTCCCCCGATTCGCAGAAAGTTCAGACTTCTTTAAAAAACACTTTGCTATCAAAAAAATCTGCTTATTCGATCAGGAAATAAGCACCTGTTTCACTGCTGATACAGAACCCCGCCCAGAAGGCGCACTCAGTGCGCCTCATCCCAGTTGTCACCTACGCCCACTTCCACTACCAGCGGCACATCCAGCTCGGCCGCATCGCTCATGAGCGGACGAATCTGTTCGCTCACCTGCGCCACCAGGTCCTCGCGCACTTCCAGCACGAGTTCGTCGTGAACCTGCAGGATGACGCGGGCGTCCAGGCCGCTTGCCTGCAGCCAATCGTCCACGGCAACCATCGCGCGCTTCATGATGTCCGCCGCGGTGCCCTGCATCGGTGCGTTGATCGCGGTGCGCTCGGCGCCCTTGCGCATGGCCTGGTTCTTGGAGTGGATTTCCGGCAAGTAAAGGCGACGGCCGAACAACGTCTCGACGAAGCCCTGCTGCGCGGCCTGCTCGCGGGTGCGCTCCATATAGGCCAGCACGCCGGGGTAACGGGCGAAGTAGCGGTCGATGTAGGCCTGGGCCTCCTTGCGCTCGACGCCGATCTGCTTGGCCAGGCCGAAGGCGCTCATGCCGTAGATCAGGCCGAAGTTGATCGCCTTGGCACTGCGTCGCTGGTTGTTGCTGACTTCCTCCAACGCTACGCCGAACACTTCGGATGCGGTGGCACGGTGCACGTCGCGATCATGGCGGAAGGCGTCCAGCAGGCCTTCGTCCTTGGCCAGGTGGGCCATGATGCGCAGCTCGATCTGCGAGTAGTCCGCCGCCAGCAGCTTGTAGCCCTTGGGCGCTACGAAGGCCTGGCGGATACGCCGCCCCTCGGCGGTGCGGATCGGGATGTTCTGCAGGTTCGGGTCGGTGGACGACAGGCGCCCGGTAGCCGCCACCGCCTGGTGGTAGGACGTGTGGATGCGCCCGGTACGCGGGTTGATCTGCTCCGGGAGCTTGTCGGTGTAGGTGCTCTTGAGTTTGCTCAGGGAGCGGTACTGCATGATCACCTTGGGCAGCTCGTAATCCTGCTCGGCGAGATCGGCAAGCACGTTCTCGGCGGTGGAAGGCTGGCCAGTAGCCGTCTTGGCCAGCACCGGCAGGCCGAGCTTTTCATAAAGGATGGCGCCGAGCTGCTTGGGCGAACCGAGGTTGAACTCCTGTCCGGCCAGGTCATAGGCCTGGCGCTCCAGCGCCACCATCTTCTCGCCCAGTTCCAGACTCTGCTGGCCCAGCAATTTGCCGTCGACGTAAGCGCCGTTGCGCTCGATGCGCGCCAGCACCGGCACCAGCGGCATCTCGATTTCCTTCAGCACCCTGGCCAGGGACGGGATAGCCTCCAGCTTCTGCCAGAGGGTCTGGTGCAGGCGCAGGGTGACGTCCGCGTCCTCGGCCGCATAGGGCCCGGCCTGCTCGATGGCGATCTGGTCGAAGGTGAGCTGCTTCGCGCCCTTGCCAGCGATGTCCTCGAAGCGGATGGTGCTGTGGCCCAAGTACTTGAGGGCCAGGCTATCCATGTCGTGGCGGGTCGCGGTGGAGTCCAGCACATAGGACTCGAGCATGGTGTCGAAGGCGATGCCCTGCACGGCGATGGGGGTGGAGGCATTGGCCAGGACGTTCATGTCGTACTTGGCATGCTGGCCAACCTTGGCTTTGGCCGGGTCCTCCAGGAGCGGCTTGAGGGCCTTGAGCACGGCGTCACGGTCAAGTTGTTCCGGCACGCCCATGTAGCTGTGGGCCAAGGGCACGTAGGCTGCCTCGCCGGCTTCAACCGAGAAGGACACGCCCACGACCTGGGCCTGCTGGGCGTCGAGGCTGGTGGTCTCGGTGTCGAAGGCGAACAGGGAGGCGGCTTCCAGCTTCTTCAGCCAGGCGTCGAACTGAGCCTGTTCGAGCACGACCTCGTAGCGCTTCTCGACCTCGGCGGCCGGTGCTGGCTCCAGCACCAGCTGCTCGCCGCTGGATTTTGCCTGGCGTTGCAGGTCGTCCAGCCCGGTCTTGAATTCCAGGGTGCGATACAGCTCGGCCAGGGTTTCGCGGTCTGGCTCGCCGGGGTGCAAAGCATCGATTTCGATATTCAGTTCAACATCGCATTTGATGGTGGCGAGCTTGTAGGACAGGTAGGCCATGTCCTTGTGCTCTTCGAGCTTCGCCGGCAGGCCCTTGGCGCCGCGGATCGGCAGTTCGGGTACTTTTTCCAGGCTGGCGTAGAGCACATCGAGGCCGCCACCGACGCCGGTGAGCAGGCCGAGGGCGGTTTTCTCGCCGACGCCGGGCACGCCCGGAATGTTGTCGACCTTGTCCCCCATCAGCGCCAGGTAGTCGATGATGAGTTCAGGACCGACACCGAATTTCTCCTTCACGCCATCCACGTCCAGCGTGCTACCGGTCATGGTGTTGACCAGCGTAATGTGCCCGTCGACCAACTGCGCCATGTCCTTGTCGCCCGTGGAGATCACCACCGGGCGGCCACCCGCCGCGCTCTGCCTGGCCAGGGTGCCGATCACGTCGTCGGCTTCCACGCCTTCCACGCAGAGCAGCGGCAGGCCAAGGGCGCGCACGCTGGCGTGCAGCGGTTCTACCTGCACCCGCAGTTCGTCCGGCATCGAGGGGCGATTGGCCTTGTACTCAGCGAACATCTCGTCGCGGAACGTGCCGCCCTTGGCGTCGAATACCACCGCGAAGGGGCTGTCCGGATACTGCCGACGCAGGCTCTTGAGCATGTTCAGCACGCCTTTGACCGCGCCCGTGGGCAGGCCGGCTGAAGTGGTCAGCGGCGGCAGGGCATGGAAGGCGCGATACAGGTAGGAGGATCCGTCCACCAGGACGAGGGGGGCTTGGCTCATGCGTGAATTCAACCTTTATTCACCGGACCCGAAGTAGAATGGACCGATCATTGACGAGAAGGGACAAGGTTACCATGCGCGCACTGAACCGCCTTTTGCTGGCCAGCCTGCTGGCCATCGCTCCAGTCGCCACGTTCGCCGCTGATGAGCCGTCCGCCGAGCCGGACGTCACCATCCGCCAGGAAGGCGACAAGACCATCCAGGAATACCGCGTCAACGGTTTCCTGTACGCCATCAAGGTGACGCCGAAGAACGGCAAGCCGTACTTCCTGGTCCGCGCCGATGGCGAAAGCAATTATGTCCGCTCGGACAACCCCGACATGCTCATCCCCGCGTGGGAAATCTTCAGCTGGTAGCGCACGCAACCCCGTAACAAGGTAGTCCAATGTCCGTATTCACTCCGCTCGAACGTCCGGAACTCGAAGCATTCCTCGCCCCCTACGGGCTTGGCCGGCTGAAGGATTTCCAGGGCATTGCCGAAGGCTCCGAGAACAGCAACTTCTTCGTCAGTCTGGAGCGGGGTGAATTCGTACTGACCCTGGTGGAGCGTGGTCCCAGCCACGACCTGCCATTCTTCATCGAGCTGCTCGATGTGCTCCACGAAGCGGACCTGCCGGTCCCATTCGCCCTGCGCACCGAGGCGGGAGAAGCCCTGCGCGAACTCGCCGGCAAGCCGGCGCTGCTGCAACCGCGCCTACCGGGCAAGCATGTGCACCAGCCCAATGCCCACCATTGCGCGGAAGTCGGCGCGTTGCTGGCCCGCCTGCACCTGGCAACGCGCGAGCGCGTGCTGGAGCGCAAGAGCGATCGCGGCCTGGACTGGATGCTCAAAGAAGGCCCCTCGCTGGCGCTGCAACTGGACGACACGGCCCTGCCGTTGCTGCGTGATGCGCTGCGGGAAATCGGTGAAGTGAAAGAGCGTTTCCTCGCCCTCCCGCGCGCCAACCTGCACGCCGATCTGTTCAAGGACAACGCGCTGTTCGACGGTACTCACCTGTCCGGAGTGATCGACTTCTACAACGCCTGCTCCGGGCCGATGCTCTACGACCTGGCGATCTGCCTGAACGATTGGTGTTCCGATGCCGATGGCCATCTCGACAAATCGCTCGCCCGCGCGCTGCTGGCGGCCTATGCGGCCTTACGCCCCTTCACCGCCGCCGAGGCCGAGCTCTGGCCGACCGCCCTGCGCATCGCCTGTGTCCGCTTCTGGCTGTCGCGCCTGATCGCCGCCAATGCCTTCGCCGGGCAGGACGTGCTGATCCACGACCCCAATGTGTTCCAGCTGCGGCTGGCGCAGCGGCAGAAGGTGGAGTTGCCGCTGCCGTTTGCGCTCTGAACCAGGCTCCTGGGTAGGGTGCGCCGCGCGCACCGATGCTCTTGGCGGTGTTCCCGGTGCGCACAGCGCACCCTACGGACAATCCCTGTCACCGGGCAGATCCATCAGCAGCCCGATCCGGCTCACCCGCACTTCGAATGCCCGCAGTTCAGGCACGTCGCGCAGCCATCCATCTGCACCACCGCCTGAGTGTTGCACTTGCCGCATAGCTGGGCGCCGGGCGGGAATCCCTCACCAGGTTCCGCTTTCGAGGTGCCCAGGCTAGCCTCGTAGGCAGCGCGCTTCTCGGCGAGGTAGAGCTTGTGCTCCTCATCCAGCTTCTGGCCCTCCATCAACCCGATCGCCACCAGATGTCGCTCCAGCACGGCGCCGATCTCGGCCACCAGTGACGGCATGTAGACGCCGCCGCGCTTGAGATAACCGCCTCGCGGATCGAACACCGCCTTCAGCTCTTCCACCAGGAAGGTGCAGTCGCCCCCCTTGCGAAAGACCGCCGACATGATGCGGGTAAGGGCGACGATCCACTGGAAGTGCTCCATGCCCTTGGAGTTGATGAAGATCTCGAAGGGCCGACGCTGCTCGAAGGCGGTGCCCGGGTTGAGCACGATGTCGTTGATGGTTACGTAGAGCGCGTGCTCGAACAGGGGCGACTTGATCTTGTAAGTCGCGCCGACCAACGTTTCCGGACGCTGCAGTGTCTCGTCCATCTGCACCACGGCGGCCGCTTCCTCGGCGGCCTTGCGGGCCTTCTCCTGGTCCAGGTCGACCAGGCTGAAACCCTTGATCTTCTTCTCGATCTTGATGGTCATGACGGCCTCCGGGCGTTCAGTACCTGCCGTAATAGCCTTCTTTCAGCGCGTCGAAGAGGTTGGCGGCGGTGTGCACCTCGCCGTCGTACTCCACTTCTTCGTTGCCACGCAGTTCCACCAGCGTGCCGTCCTCCAGTTCGAAGCGGTAGACGGTCCTCTCCAAGTCCGAGTCCTTTACCAGAACGCCCTGGAAGGCGGCCGGGTTGAAGCGGAAGGTTGTGCAGCCCTTGAGTCCCTGCCGCCAAGCCTGGAGGTAGATGTCCTTGAAATCGTCGAACCGAAAATCCGTGGGCACGTTGGCAGTCTTGGAGATGGACGAGTCGATCCAGCGCTGCGCCGCCGCCTGCATGTCCACATGCTCCGCCGGACTGATGTCGTCGGCGCTGACGAAATAGTCCGGCAGGCGCTGCACCGGATGATCGGCATCGGGCCGCGCCTGGGCGTTGACCAGCGCGCGGTACGCCAGCAGCTCGTAGCTACAGACGTCGATCTTCTCCTTGGTCTTGCGCCCGGGGCGGATCAGGTTGCGCGAATACTGGTGGGCGTAGCTCGGCTCGATGCCGTTCGAGGCGTTGTTGGCCAGGCTCAGGCTGATGGTGCCGGTGGGCGCGATGGAGCTGTGATGGGTGAAGCGCGCGCCCACTTCGGCCAGCTCGGCCACCAGCTCCGGCGCATGCTCGGCGATGCGCTGCATATAGCGGGAGTAGCGCGCATGCAGGACGCGGCCGGGCACCCGGTCACCTACCTTGTAGCCGTCATCCGCCATTTCCGGCCGCTTGCGCAGCATGCCGGCGGTCACCTCGTAGTCCTGGGTCAGGATCGGCGCCGGACCTTTCTCCCGCGCCAGCTCCAACGCAACCTGCCAACCGGCCAGGGCCATTTCCCGCGCCACCTCTTCGGTGAACACACAGGCCTCGGTGCTGCCATAGCGCAGCCCCAGCAGCGCAAGGGCAGAGCCCAACCCCAGGAATCCCATGCCGTGCCGGCGCTTGCCGAGGATTTCCTCGCGCTGTCGAGCAAGCGGCAAGCCGTTCACTTCCACCACGTTGTCGAGCATCCGGGTGAATACCCGCACCACCGCGCGGAAGCGCTCCCAGTCGAAATGCGCCTCGTCGGTGAACGGGTCCTCGACGAAGGCCGTGAGATTGATCGAGCCCAGCAGGCAGGAGCCATAAGGGGGAAGTGGCTGCTCCCCGCACGGA
The DNA here is from genome assembly GCF_002003485.1 of Metapseudomonas resinovorans. Classification (GTDB taxonomy): domain Bacteria; phylum Pseudomonadota; class Gammaproteobacteria; order Pseudomonadales; family Pseudomonadaceae; genus Metapseudomonas; species Metapseudomonas resinovorans_D. Next base: position 126,511 of record NZ_BDMA01000094.1, on the reverse strand, counting down.
TTGGTGGCGCGGATCGCCTCGCACCACCAGTTGTTGTTCAGCTCGTTGACCCGGTCGATGAGGATGAAGCCCGGCTCGGCGAAATCGTAGGTGGACACCATGATCGTGTCCCAGAGGTGCCGGGCCTGGACGCGCCCATAGACCTTGCAGGCCACCAGGCCGTCTTCGCGGACGATGTAACCGTCGTGCACAGGCCAGTCACGCCAGATCACCTGGGTCGGATCGCCGAAGTCCAGCTCGTCCCGTTCCTTCGGGTGTACCGGATAGAGCAGCGGCCATTCGGTGTCGTTCTCCACAGCGTGCATGAAGGCATCGCTGACCAGCAGGCTGAGGTTGAACTGGCGCAGGCGTCCGTCCTCGCGCTTGGCGCGGATGAACTCGCGCACGTCCGGATGGCAAACGTCGAAGGTGCCCATCTGCGCCCCGCGGCGGCCACCGGCGGAGCTCACGGTGAAGCACATCTTGTCGTAGATATCCATGAAGGACAGCGGCCCGCTGGTCTGTGCGCCGGCGCCGGAGACATACGCTCCGCGTGGGCGCAGGGTGCTGAATTCGTAGCCGATGCCGCAGCCGGCCTTGAGCGTCAAACCGGCTTCATGGACCTTGCCGAGGATGTCGTCCATGGAGTCGAGGATAGTGCCGGAGACGGTGCAATTGATGGTGGATGTAGCCGGCTTGAAGTCCTGGGCGCCGGCGTTGGAGATGATCCGGCCGGCGGGGATAGCACCGTTGCGCAGGGCCCAGAGGAAGCGTTCGTACCAGTGCTCGCGAACCGCGGCATCGGCTTCCACCTCGGACAAGGCGCGCGCCACGCGCTGCCAGGTAGCGTCCGGGGTGAGATCGAGGGGCGTGCCGTCCTTGTGCTTGAGACGGTATTTGCTGTCCCAGATATCCTCCGACGCCGCCTGCAAGGCGATGCCATGATTGCCCTGGACCTGCTTGGGCGTTCCCGTTCTGGCCATCCGCTGCCCTCCTGCAATGAAGAGTCCAGACTAGTCCGACCACGAATGCCGGCCGCTGATTCACATCAAGCGGCCCGCGGCCCCTCTCTCACATTAGCAGTCCGTGCGGGATCGCCCGTAGGGTGCGCCATGCGCACCGGGCGAAGCCCAAGCGTGTATAGCGAGTTGGTGCGCGCAGCGCATCCTACAGTCGGGATCAGAGCGCCTCCAGGCACCCCGCCAGGCCGTCTCCCAGGTTCTGCAGCAGCGTCTCGTACCCATTGGCGGCAACCGGCGCGTTCATGCCCAGGGCATCCAGTTCGGCCATGCGCACCGAAAGGCCCGCCGTCAGCGTGTCGGCCAGGCGAGGGCGCACCGGCGGTTCGCTGAACACGCAGCTCGGACCGGCCTTCTGCAGGCGCTCGCGCATGGCGGCGACGTGGCGGGCACCGGGCTGCACTTCGCTGGCGACGCTGAACACACCGGCGTGACGCAGGCCGTAGGCGGACTCGAAATAGTCGAAGGCTTCGTGGAAGACGAAGAACGGCTTTCCGGCGACCTTGGCCATGCGCGCCTTCAGGCGGGTGTCGAGCTGGTCGAGGCGGCCTTCAAAGGCCTTCAGGTTGGCTTGGTAGCGGGCGGCGTTGGCCGGGTCGGCGGTAGCGAGATCGGCAGCCATGCGTGCGGCGATCACCCGTGCGTTGGCCGGGAGCAGCCAGAGGTGCGAGTCGATGGTGCCGGGGCGATGGTCATGGTCGTGCTCGTGTTCGTCGTGCTCGCCTTCGTGCTCATCGTGCAGCGCCTCGAAGTGGCGCAGGGTCAGGCCCGGTTCACCTTGCAGTGCCACGCTGGGCTTGTCACGGCCCTGCAGCACGCGGGGCAGGAAGCCTTCCAGGTCAGGGCCGACCCAGTAGAACAGGTCCGCCTCGCGTACCCGGCGCACATCGGACGGGCGCAAGGCGTACTGGTGTGGCGAAGCGCCCGGAGGCAGCAGCACATCCGGCTGGCCCGCGCCGTCCTGCACCGCGGCAGCGATCAGTTGCAGCGGCTTGATGCTGGTCAAAAGGCGCACATCGGCCTGCGCCGACAGGGCACAGGCGCTGAGGAACAGGGAGACGAATAGACGGAACACGGCACAGACTCGGCGGGAAAAGAGTTATAGAATAACGTCTCTTTCACCAGACGTCGCCGCCGCCATGCTCAAGCCGATCAGCGCAAAAGCCCCCCTGGCCTGCCGCCCTCATGACCATTCCCACTGCGTGTCCAACGCCCTGGCCGAGGCTGAGGCCATCTGCAGTCGCCATGGCCTGCGCCTGACCGCGCTGCGCAAGCGCGTGCTGGAACTCGTCTGGCAGAGCCACAAACCGCTGGGCGCCTACGACATCCTTGGCGTGCTGACGGAAGAAGACGGTCGTCGCGCGGCGCCGCCCACCGTCTATCGCGCCCTGGACTTCCTCCTGGACAACGGCCTGGTGCACCGCATCGCCTCGCTCAACGCCTTCGTCGGCTGCAACCACCCGGGCGAGTCCCACCAGGGGCAGTTCCTCATCTGCCGCAATTGCCAAACGGCCATCGAGCTGGAGCAGTCGAGCATCAGCCAGGCCATCGTCGACAGCGCCAAGTCCGTCGGCTTCGTCGTTGAAGGCCAGACCGTCGAAGTCGTCGGTCTCTGTGCCAGCTGCCAGGTGGCTGCATGAGCGACGTCCTGATCCGCCTCGACAAGATCGGCGTCGACTTCGCGGGCCAGCCAGTGTTGCAGGACGTGCACCTCGCGGTGAAGGCAGGGGAAATCGTCACCCTGATCGGCCCCAACGGCGCCGGCAAGACCACCCTGGTGCGCACCGTCCTCGGCCTGCTCAAGCCGGACAAGGGCGAGGTCTGGCGCAAGCCGCGCCTGCATATCGGCTACATGCCGCAGAAGCTCCAGGTGGACGCGACCTTGCCACTCACCGTGCTGCGTTTCCTGCGCCTGGTGCCGGGTGTCGACCGCAAGGCCGCAATCGCTGCGCTGGATGAAGTAGGGGCCGCCCAGGTGATCGACAGCCCGCTGCAGAACATTTCCGGCGGCGAGTTGCAGCGCGTGCTGCTGGCCCGCGCCCTGCTGCGCGAGCCCGAGCTGCTGGTGCTGGACGAGCCGGTGCAGGGCGTCGATGTCGCCGGCCAGGCCGAGCTCTACCGCCTGATCAGCCGTCTGCGCGACCGCCATGGCTGCGGCGTGCTGATGGTCTCCCACGACCTTCACCTGGTGATGAGCGCCACCGACCAGGTGGTCTGCCTGAACCGCCACGTCTGCTGCTCCGGCCACCCGGAGCAGGTCAGCGGCGACCCGGCCTTCGTCGAGCTGTTCGGCCAGGATGCCAAGAGCCTCGCGGTCTATCACCACCATCACGACCACGCCCACGACCTGCATGGCGAGGTGGTGAAGCAACCTTTCCCCAACGGCACCCGTTTCACTCCTGTCCACCAGCACGGCCCCGACTGCAACCATGGCTGATTTCCTGCTCAACGCACTGCTCGCCGGCCTCGCCCTCGCCCTGGTGGCCGGTCCGCTCGGTTCCTTCGTGGTCTGGCGGCGCATGGCCTACTTTGGCGACACCCTGTCCCACGCCGCACTGCTCGGCGTGGCCCTCGGCCTGATGCTGGACGTCAGCCCCACCCTGGCGGTGACCGTCGGCTGCGTGCTGCTCGCCGTGCTGCTGGTGACCCTGCAACAACGCCAGCCGCTGGCCTCGGACACGCTGCTGGGCATCCTCGCCCACAGCACGCTGTCCCTGGGCCTGGTGGTGCTGAGCTTCATGAGCGAGGTGCGCATCGACTTGATGGGCTACCTCTTCGGCGACCTGCTGGCGGTCAGCCGCACGGACCTCGCCTGGATTCTCGGCGGCAGTGCGCTGGTGCTGCTGGTGCTGATCCCGATGTGGCGGCCGCTGCTGGCGATCACCGTGCACGAGGAACTGGCGCGGGTGGAAGGCCTGCCGGTCGCGGCCATCCGCCTCGCCCTGATGCTGCTGATCGCCATCGTCATCGCCGTCGCCATGAAGATCGTCGGCGTGCTGCTGATCACTTCGCTGCTGATCGTTCCGGCCGCCGCCGCCCAGCGCCATGCGCGCAGCCCCGAGCAGATGGCCCTGGGCGCCAGCCTGCTGGGTCTGGTGGCGGTCTGTGCGGGCCTGGCGTTGTCCTGGTTCAAGGACACCCCGGCCGGCCCATCCATCGTTGTCTCCGCCGCCAGCCTGTTCCTCTTCAGCTTTGCCCTGCCGCGACGCGCTTGAGATCAGCGAGCACCAACGCGGCGGCCTTCTCCGCAATCATCAAGGTCGGTGAGCAGGTGTTGCCGGAGACGATTTCCGGCATCACCGAGGCGTCGGCAATGCGCAACCCCGGAATGCCGTGAACCTTCAGCTCGGCGTCCACCACAGCGTCCCGATCCTGCCCCATGCGGCAGGTGCCTACCGGGTGAAAGATGGTGGTGCCGATATGGCCCGCCGCCTCCTGCAACTCCTCTTCGCTCTGCAATGCCGGGCCCGGCAGGTATTCCTCCGGCCGATAGCGCGCCAACGCGTGTGCGGCGGCGATGCGCCGGGTCAGGCGAATGGCATCGGCGGCAACCCGCAGGTCCTCGGCATCACTCAGGTAGTTGGGTTGGATCAACGGTGCGGCCCGATGGTCGACAGAGCGGATATCCACCCGGCCACGACTCTGTGGACGCAAGTTGCACACAGACGCGGTAAAGGCGGGGAAGGGATGCAGCGGCTCCCCGAAACGCTCCAGTGACAGCGGCTGCACGTGGTATTCCAGGTTCGCCCTGGCCTGCTCGGGACCTGATCGCACGAAGGCGCCCAGCTGGCTCGGCGCCATAGCCAGCGGACCGCTGCGCGTGGCGAGATAACGCAACCCCATGCCCAGCTTGCCGCGCAGACTGCCGGCGAGGTGGTTGAGGGTCGGCACCCCGGACACCTTGAAGATCAGGCGCAATTGCAGGTGGTCCTGAAGGTTGCCGCCCACGCCGGCCAGTTCGTGGCGCACGCCGATGCCCAGGCGCTCCAGCAACGGCCGCGGACCTATTCCAGAGCGCTGCAGCAACATCGGCGACCCCACGGCGCCGGCACTGAGGATCACTTCGCGGCGTGCGCGGAACTCCTGCTGCAGGCCTTCCCAGCGTCCGATCACACCCACCGCACGGCCCTGCTCCAGCAGTACGCGGTCCACTTCCACGCCCGTGCGGACAGTCAGGTTCGGCCGGTGCAGCACAGGGCGCAGGAAACCCTTGGAGGCATTCCAGCGCACGCCATTACGCTGGTTCACCTGGAAGTAGCCGCAGCCTTCGTTGTCGCCGGTGTTGAAATCGTCCACCGGTGCGATCCCGCATTCGCCAGCGGCCAGCCGGAAGGCGTCGAGGATTTCCCAGGACAGGCGCTGGCGTTCGACCCGCCACTCGCCGGCATCGTTGTGGAATTCGCTGGAACCGCCGAAATGGCTTTCGCTCCTGAGGAACAGGGGCAGCACGTCCTTCCAGCTCCAGCCCGCATTGCCGAGTGCCTCCCAGCGATCGTAGTCGGCAGCCTGGCCGCGCATGTAGATCATCCCGTTGATCGAGGAGCTGCCGCCCAGCACCCGACCGCGCGGGTAACCCAGGCTGCGGCCATGCAGGCCGGGCTCCGCCTCGGTGCGGTAGCACCAGTCGGTGCGCGGATTGCCGATGCAATAGAGGTAGCCGACAGGAATGTGGATCCAGGGATGGTTGTCACGGCCGCCGGCCTCCAGCAGCAGAACGCGCACCCGTGGGTCGGCCGAAAGCCGATTGGCCAACAGGCAACCGGCGGGGCCGGCACCGACGATGAGGTAATCGAATTCCGGGTGGGCAGCGTACATGGCAATCCTCGCCGTTCTGGTCGTCATGGCTGGCCATAGTGCAGCAGCCGCGCCACGAACTGGAGCCTGGAAAGCACCTCCAGGGCCGTTCGAATGCCTCCAGAAATGCCATCTTCGCGGCCGATTTGCCCCTACTTTTTGTCCTGAACGGTGCCGCCGTGTAGAATCGCGCGTTTTTTGAGCAATCAGAGACTTGCCGGAATGAAGCTGTTCGCCACTCGTTGCCTGCCTGTTGTCGCTTTTTCCCTGCTGCTGGCTGCCTGCCAGACCGCCCAGCAAGTGGCCGACGTGCCAACGGACGCACTCGTGAGCAGCTTTCAGCATCTCGACCGGGACCTCGCCGAAGGCAAGCTCACGGAAGCGGAGGCCCGCCTCGAGGCGCTCGAGACCAGCGCAGCCGGTGACACCCGACTTGAGCAGTACCAGCGCCAGCTCGCCGACGCCTGGTTGCAGCGCGGCCAGACCGCCTTGCAAGAAGGCGACCTGGACAACGCCGCCAAGGCCCTCAGCCATGCCCGCAGCCTGATGCCCCAGGCACCGGCCCTGACCACCGGCCTGGACGGCGCCATCGACAAGGCCCGTGAAGACGCCGAAGCCCGCGCTGAGCAAACCCGCCGTGCCAGCGAGGCCGCAGCCGCCAAGGAAAACGCCGCGCGCCTGGAACAGGCCCGTCAGCTGCGCGAAGCCGCCGAGCGCCAGGCTGCCGCCATCCAGGCGAATGCCACGCTGCCCAACGCCCCCGAGGGAGAAAAACCCGTCGTCCAGGCCGCCAAACCGCTGCGCGCCCTGACGCCGCTGGTGGAAATGCCCCAACTCGACCGTGACGACAACGAGAACTTGCGCCGCCTGCTGGACGGCGTGGCCGCCGATATCGTCGCCCACGATTGCGCCGTGCAAATCCAGGTGCGTGAGGCCAAGGACTATCCCTGGGTCGCCGCGCTGTTGTCGGCTCGGGTGAAAAAGCTCGATCCCGGCTTCAAGGCGCAGTACAGCCAGGCCCTGAAGCCCGACCAGGTGCCGCGCCTGGTGCTCAGCCCCCGCCACTGAACACCCCCGGTTGATGGCGACTAGACTGGACGAAGTCCGCCTGTCGCTTATTCCCCATTGCTATAGCCATAGGTCCACAAAGATTTTCTGCGCCTATGTGCCAGCAGGTAAACTTGCCGGTTTTTAGCCGATCCGGCTAACGACGAACCCACAAGGTTTCCGCAGTGATCGAATTCCATAACGTCCACAAGGCGTACCGCGTCGAAGGCCGCGAAATCCCGGCCCTGCAGCCGACCGACCTCGCCATCCAGAGCGGCGAAGTGTTCGGCCTGATCGGCCATTCGGGCGCCGGCAAGAGCACCCTGCTGCGCCTGATCAACCGCCTTGAAGAACCCACCGGCGGTCGCATCGTCATCGATGGCGAAGACGTCACCGCCCTGGACAGCGAAGGCCTGCGCCGTTTCCGCCAGCGCGTCGGGATGATTTTCCAGCACTTCAACCTGCTGGCATCCAAGACCGTTGCCGAAAACGTCGGATTACCGCTGAAGCTGGCCGGTGAGTTGTCCCGCGCCGAGACCGATCGCCGAGTCGACGAACTGCTGGCCCGCGTCGGCCTCAGCGATCACGCCCGCAAATACCCGGCGCAACTCTCCGGCGGCCAGAAGCAGCGCGTCGGTATCGCCCGCGCCCTGGCCACCCAGCCGAAGATCCTGCTCTGCGACGAGGCCACCAGCGCCCTCGACCCGCAGACCACCGCGTCGGTGCTGCAACTGCTGGCCGAGATCAACCGCGAACTGAAGCTCACCATCGTCCTCATCACCCACGAGATGGATGTGATCCGCCGGGTCTGCGACCGCGTGGCGGTAATGGACGGCGGTGTGATCGTCGAGCAGGGCGCGGTGGCCGATGTGTTCCTGCACCCGCAGCACACCACCACCCAGCGCTTCGTGCTGGAAGACGAACAGGTGGACGAAGGCGAGCAGCATGACGACTTCGCCCACGTCAGCGGCCGCATCCTGCGCCTGACCTTCCGTGGCGAGGCGACCTACGCCCCGCTGCTGGGCACCGTCGCGCGCCAGACCGGCGTCGACTACAGCATCCTTGCCGGGCGCATCGACCGCATCAAGGACACCCCCTACGGCCAGCTGACCCTGGCCCTGACCGGCGGCGACATCGATGCCGCGCTTGGCTGCTTCCGCGCGGCGGACGTGCACCTGGAGATCCTGCGCTGATGGACGCCCTGCTCGCCAATATCGACTGGTACGAAATCTGGCTCGCCACCCTCGACACCTTCCTGATGCTGGGTGGCTCGCTGCTGTTCACCGTGCTGCTGGGTCTGCCGCTGGGCGTGCTGCTGTTCCTCACCGGCCCGCGCCAACTGTTCGAGCAGAAGACCGTCTACGCTCTGCTGTCGCTGCTGGTGAACGTGCTGCGCTCGCTGCCCTTCATCATCCTGCTGATCGTGATGATCCCGTTCACCGTGTTCATCACCGGCACCTCCCTGGGTGTCGCCGGCGCCATCCCGCCGCTGGTGGTGGGTGCCACACCGTTCTTCGCGCGCCTGGTGGAAACGGCGTTGCGCGAAGTGGATCGCGGCATCCTCGAAGCCACCCAGGCCATGGGCGCAACGACCCGCCAGATCATCTGGAACGCCCTGCTGCCGGAAGCGCGACCGGGCATCTTCGCCGCCATCACCGTCACCGCCATCACCCTGGTGTCCTACACCGCCATGGCGGGCGTAGTGGGTGCGGGCGGCCTCGGCGACCTGGCCATCCGCTTCGGCTACCAGCGCTTCCAGACCGACGTGATGGTGGTCACCGTGGTCCTGCTGCTGGTGCTCGTCCAAATCCTGCAAACCGTCGGCGACAAGCTGGTGGTGCACTTCTCCCGTAAATGACCTGGCGCCGGCCAGACGCCGGCCCGATGACTTCCCACAAGGAGCCGCTCATGAAGAAACTGCTGGTGGCGTTCGCCGCCCTGACCGCCCTCTCCGCCCAGGCCGACACCCTGAAAGTCGCCGCTACCCCGGTGCCCCACGCGGAAATCCTCGAGTTCATCAAGCCGCAACTGGCGAAGGAAGGCGTGGACCTGCAGGTGAAGGTCTTCACCGACTACGTACAGCCCAACGTGCAGGTTGCCGAAGGCCGTCTGGACGCCAACTTCTTCCAGCACCAGCCCTACCTGGACGAGTTCAACAAGGCCCGCCAGACCAAGGTGAAACTGGTGCCCGTGGTCGGCGTGCACGTCGAGCCTTTCGGTGCGTACTCCAGCAAGGTGAAATCCCTGGCCGAGCTGCCCGAAGGCGCCCAGGTGGTCATCCCCAACGACGCCACCAACGGCGGCCGCGCCCTGCTGCTGCTGGACAAGGCCGGTGTGATCAAGCTGAAGGACAACACCAGCATCACCGCCACCCCGAAGGACATCGTCGAGAATCCGAAGGGCATCAAGGTGCGTGAACTGGAAGCTGCCACCCTGCCGCGCGTGCTGAACCAGGTCGACCTGGCGCTGATCAACACCAACTACGCGCTGGAAGCCAAGCTGAACCCCACCAAGGACGCCCTGGTGATCGAAGGCAGCGACTCGCCCTACGTGAACATCCTCGTTGCCCGTGAGGACAACAAGACCAGCGCCGACATGCAGAAACTGGCCAAGGCCCTGAACAGCCCCGAGGTGAAGAAATTCATCGAGGAGAAGTACAAGGGTGCCGTGGTTCCGGCGTTCTGATCGCTTCGTGCTGAATGAAAAAGCCCGCTCAATGAGCGGGCTTTTTTGTGGGTGACTGGTTAATGCACTCAGCTTGATCGTAGGGTGCGCCGTGCGCACCTTGTGCCCGCGCCGAGATTTCGGTGCGCGCAGCGCACCCTACCCGGTACGCCCGATTCGCGTCAGCTCTTCGGCGTCACCAGCCCCGGCAGTTGCTCCTTGAGCTTCTGGTTGTTCAGCGGCGAGCGGATGAAGCCGCGCTGGCTACCGTCCGGGCCGAGGACCACGAGGTTGCCGCTGTGGTCGACGGTGTAGTTTTCCTTGCTGGTGTCAGCAGGGATGAAGGGGATGCTCACGGCGTTGGCCAGCTTCTGCAGGGTGGGCAGGTCGCTGGTGATGCCGACGAAGCTCGGATCGAAATAGCCCAGGTACTGCTTGATCTGCTGCGGCGTGTCGCGGTTCGGGTCGACGCTGACGAAGACGAAACGCAGGTTGTCCTGCGCCTCCTGCGGCAGCAGGCCCTTGAGCTCACGCATCTGCGCCAGGGTGGTGGGGCAGATATCCGGGCAGAAGGTGTAGCCGAAGAACACCAGGCTCCATTTGTCCTTGAACTGGTCCACCGCGACCTTCGCACCGTTCTGGTCGACCATTTCCAGGGTCGGCAGGGTGCGGCTTTGCGGCAGCAGCACAATGCCTGCGTCGAGCAGTTTGGTCGGGTCGGCCTGGGCCTGGCTGGTCAGGACCCGGTGCACGGTGAGGCCAAGCACCACCGCCACGAGGGCAACGAGGACGAAGACGGTTTTCTGGATTCTGGTCATAGGTTCAGCATCAGGTAGTGGTCCACCAGCAGGGCGATGAACAGCAGGAAGAGGTAGGCGATAGAGTACTTGAAGGTCTTGATCGCCGCGTGCGGTCTGCTGTCACGGTACAGCACCCAGGCCCACTGCAGGAAGCGCGCACCCAGGCCCACCGCGCAGGCCAGATAGAGCACGCCGCTCATGTGGATGACATAGGGCAGCAGGCTGACCGCGAACATCACCAGCGTATAGAGCAGGATGTGCACCTTGGTGTAGTGCTCGCCGTGGGTCACCGGCAGCATCGGGATGTCGGCCTTGGCGTATTCCTCCTTGCGGTGGATGGCCAGCGCCCAGAAGTGCGGCGGCGTCCAGGCGAAGATGATCAGCACCAGCAACAACGGCTCGGCGGTGAGATGGCCGGTAACGGCGACCCATCCCAGCAGCGGCGGCGCGGCGCCGGCCAGACCGCCGATGACGATGTTCTGCGGCGTGGCACGTTTGAGGAAGCCGGTGTAGAGCACCGCGTAACCCACCAGCGAGGCCAGGGTCAGCCAGGCGGTCAGTTCGTTGGTGAAGGCCAGCAGCAGGGCTTGCCCGAGCACCGCGAGGACGAAAGCGAATGCCAGCGCCGCAGTCGGCGAGACGCGGCCGTTGACCACGGGACGCTTCAGCGTGCGCGCCATGATCGAGTCGATGCGCCGATCCACCACATGGTTGACCGCCGCCGCGGCACCGGCACAGAGGCCGATACCGATGTTGCCGAACAGCAGCACCGTCCAGGGCACCCCGGCGCGGGTGGCGAGGAACATGCCGACCAGGGAAGTGATGAGCATCAGCACCACCACCTTGGGTTTGGTCAGTTCCAGGTAGTCGCGCCAGCTGGCACGGGCCTGGCTGTGTCCTTGGCTGAGCAGAGTGGCCATGGCGTGTACTCCTTATTTGCTGTGCGAAGCGATCACCGTAGGAGCGAGCTCTGCTCGCGAATCCCCGGTAACCCCACGTTCGCGAGCAGAGCTCGCTCCTACAAAAAGAGCCGGGTTGCGCACCCGGTAATTGACCGAGACCAGCACCAGCAGCAGCAGGGCGCCGCCACCGTTGTGGGCCACCGCCACCGGCAGCGGCAGGTGGAAGATCACGTTGCTGATGCCCAGCCCCACCTGCAGGCACAGGGCCGCCAGCAGCACCCCGGCCAACCCCTTGAGGCCGACAGTGCGCAGCTGCCAGGCGAGGACCAGCAGCACCAGGGTCACGACCAGGGCGCCGAGGCGATGGGTCATGTGGATGGCGGTGCGGGCGTCGCTGTCCAGTTGCCCACCCAGGTAGTTCGGGCCGATGTGCTGGGTCAGGTGGAAGCCGTTGGCAAAGTCCATCGCCGGCCACCACTGCCCGTGGCAGGTGGGCAGGTCGACGCAGGCCACGGCCGCGTAGTTGGAGCTGACCCAGCCGCCCAGGGCGATCTGTCCGATGACCAGCACCAGCCCCAGCGCCGCCAGGCGCCGCAGCCGCGCCGGCAGTTGGAGGGCCGGAAAGGCGTTGGACAATCGTAGGCTGAGCAGCAGTAACAGGGACAGCGTGGTGAAGCCTCCCAGCAGGTGCGCGGTGACCACCTGGGGCCAGAGTTGCAGAGTCACCGTCCACATGCCGAATGCGGCCTGGGCGATTACCACGCCCACGAGCAGCAGCGGCAGTTTCAGGGGCTGGCCGTCACGTCCGCGCAGGCGCAGGGCATGGATCGCCAGACCGAGGATCACCAGGCCGAGGGACCCGGCGAAGTAGCGGTGGACCATCTCGTTCCAGCCTTTCTCGGCTTCCACCGGTGCGTGGGGGAAGTTGGCCTCGGCATGGGCCAGCTGGGCGTCGGACTGCGGCACGCTGATGAAACCGTAACAGCCGGGCCAGTCCGGGCAGCCGAGGCCGGCGTGGGTCAGGCGGGTGTAGGCGCCCAGCAATACGACCACCACCGCCAGCAGGGTGGCGAACAGGGCGAGGCGGAATCCGGGCCGGTTCTTGTACTTGTCCACAGCAGCCGCTCCTCACCTTTCCGGAGAAAGGGGTCGTTCAACCGATATTGGAAAGCTTCAGCAGGTGACGCAGGTCGTTGAGGATCTTCTTGCCCTTGATGGTGCCGTCGTAGCGCAGCACCAGGTTGCCGTGGGGGTCGACGATCCACAGCTGGGCGCCACCGAGGTTGTCGGTGGCCTTGCTGTAGGTGGTCTGATCGAGGCCGTAGCGTTTCAGGCGCGGATATTCCTGCTTGAGCTTGTCCGCATAGTCCGCCGACACCTCGGTTACGGCCAGGGCGTGGGTGGCGCGGGAGGCGTCGCGGCCCAGACCGATGTGGATCTGCCGCGCGACGAACACCATCTGCTGGCAATCCTGCTGGCAGCCGGACGGCGCGGTGACCAGCAGTTGCCAGGTCTGTTCCGGCGTCGTGTCCTGCACCCCAAGGTCGACGAGGGTCTGACCATTGCCGATGAGCGTGCCGTGAAAACTGCGCCCCTCCGGCACCCAGAAGCTGAACTTGTACATGGCCGTGGCCAATATCATCGGGCCGATCACCACCATCAGGATCAGCAGCAGCTGGATGCGTCCACGGCGCCGTGGCGGTGCGGTCTCAGGCATGGCGAGTGCTGGGTTCATTATTGTTCTCCCGTCCTTTGCGCAATCCGAAGTAGATGAACAGGCCGAGCAACGCGATCGCCAGGGCGAACCATTGCACGGCGTAGCCAAGGTGTTTTTCCGGGCCCATGGCGACTACTGGCCAGTCGCTGCGATAGGCCGCAGGGCTTTCCTCCAGGCGCAGCTCAAGGGGTACGCCATTGCGGCCCAGGTGTTTCCAGAGCGCGTCGGCATCCACCTGGTTGACCAGTTGAGGCCAGCCGCTCGCTTCAAGATGCTTGAGTTCGAATGCCGCTCCCGGCGGCACATAGGCCCAGGCGGTCAATTCCTGGGCATCGTCCGGGGTGCTGAAGGCGGGCGCGACCCGGCGATCCGGCCAGGGCAACCAGCCACGGTTGACCAGCAGCCACCGGCCGCTGGCGTCGTCCTGGAAGGGTTGCAGCAGCTCCACGCCGGCCTTGCCGTCGCGGATGCGGCTGTCCAGCAGCAGGCTGTGGGTCGCGTCGAAATGGCCGTGCAGACGCACCCGCAAGTAGGCGGGGTCGGCACTGGCGAGAAGCGCATCGAGGGTGGTTGGGGCGGCGATGCGGCGGGCCTCGGCAGCAGCCAGCAACTGGCGTTTTTCGTCTGCACGGGAAAGCTGCCAGAAGCCCAGGCCGATGAGCACCGGCAGCAGCGCGAGCACCACCAGGGTGGGCGCCAGGCCAGGCCGGAAGCCACTCATGAGCGTCGTCCGTGACGCTGAACAGGGCTGGCTATACTGCACAACATCCCCCTTCCCCCGGAGTCACGCATGCTCAAAGCTGCGATCGTCCTCATGTTGCTTGCCACGATGGTCAGCCTGTTCAGCGGCCTTTTCTTCCTGGTCAAGGACGAAGGACGCAGCTCCCGCGTGGTCAATGCGCTAACGGTTCGTGTAATCCTGACCGCCATCACCCTGGCGCTCATTGCCTGGGGTTTCTACAGCGGCCAGTTCGTTTCTCAAGTCACCTGGTAAGCCAGAGGTCCCCACCTCTGGCCACCACCTACACCTTCACAACACGTAGACGAAGGTGAACAGGCCGATCCAGACCACGTCCACAAAGTGCCAGTACCAGGCCGCCGCCTCGAAGCCGAAGTGATGCTCGGGATCGAAGTGGCCGCGAAGGATGCGCACCAGCATCACCGTCAGGATCAGCGCCCCCATGGTCACGTGGGCACCGTGGAAGCCGGTGAGCATGAAGAAGGTGGCGCCGTAGATGCCCGAGCCGAGGGTCAGCCCCAGTTCCTTATAGGCGTGGATGTACTCCTCGGCCTGGAAGCCCAGGAAGGTCACCCCCAGCAGGATGGTCAGCGCCAACCACAGCTTGAGCGGACCGCGCTTGTTCTTGCGCAGTGCGTGGTGAGCGAAGGTCACGGTAAAGCTCGAAGTCACCAGCAGCAGGGTGTTGATCAGCGGCAGGTGCCACGGGTCGATGACCGCCTTGGGCGGCGGGAACAGCTTGGAATCCGGGTTGTTCAGCAGCGGCCAGGCGTATTCGAAGTTCGGCCAGAGCATGTTGGCGACGCCCTTGGCGCCTTCCCCGCCGAGCCAGGGGCCGGCGAAGTGGCGGATGTAGAAGAGGGCGCCGAAGAACGCGGCGAAGAACATCACCTCGGAGAAGATGAACCAGCTCATGCCCCAACGGAAGGAGCGGTCCATCTGCGGGCTGTAGAGCCCGCCGCGACTTTCGCGGATCACATTGCCGAACCAGCCGAACAGCATGTAGGCCAGGATCAGCCCACCGACGAAGAAGATGATCGGGCCGTTTGAATCCGGCCGCGCCGCCTTGAGGTCGTTGAACCAGGTGCCCAGGCCGTAGACCGTGGTCAGCAGGCCGATGGTGGCGATGATCGGCCACTTGCTCTGGGCCGGGACGTAATACTGCTCGTGACTAGCCATCGTTGTTGTTCTCCTTATCGGCCCGTCAGCCGTCATTCCTGGCGACTGGTGGCTTGCGGGCGGTGATATCGAACAGCGTGTAAGCGAGGGTCAGGTGATGCACATCGGTCGGCAGATCGCGATCGACGATGAAGCGCACCGGCATCTCGATGCGCTGGCCGGGCTGCAGGACCTGCTGGGTGAAACAGAAGCATTCGGTCTTGTGGAAGAACGCCGCCGCCTTGGACGGCGCCACGCTGGGAATGGCCTGGGCCGTCATCGGCTTGTCGGTGGGGTTGTAGGCAATGAACAGCATCTCGTTGCTCGCCCCCGGATGCACCACCAGATCGTCCGCCTTGGGACGGAACTCCCAGCTCATCCCGGCTGCGTTGGTGGCGAGGAACTGCACTCGCACCTGACGCTGCTGGTCTTCGCTCTGGGCTCCCTCGTAGGCCGACCCGGTGGTCTTGCCGTTGATGCCGAACGCCTGGCACATCACGTCATAGATCGGCACCAGGGCGAAACCGAAGCCGAACATCGCCACCACCAGCACCAGGAGGCGCAGGATCAGGCGGCGAGTGCTCAGTTCCCCACTCATCTCACTTCACTTCCGGCGGTGTGGAGAAGGTGTGGTAGGGCGCCGGCGACGGCACGGTCCACTCCAGCCCTTCAGCGCCGTCCCAAGGCTTGGCCGGAGCCTTCTTGCCGCCCCGGATGCACTTGATGACGATGAACAGGAAGAGGAACTGGGTTGCCCCAAAGCTGAACGCACCGATGGACGAGATCATGTTGAAGTCGGCGAATTGCAGGTTGTAGTCCGGGATCCGCCGCGGCATGCCCGCCAGCCCCACGAAGTGCATGGGGAAGAACGCCATGTTCATGCCGATGAAGCTCAGCCAGAAGTGCAGCTTGCCGAGGGTTTCGTCGTACATGTGGCCGGTCCACTTCGGCAGCCAGTAATAGGCCGAGGCGAAGATGCCGAAGATGGCGCCGGGCACCAGCACGTAGTGGAAGTGAGCCACCACGAAGTAGGTGTCGTGATACTGGAAGTCCGCCGGCGCGATGGCCAGCATCAGTCCGGAGAAGCCGCCGATGGTGAACAGGATGACGAAGGCCACGGCGAACAGCATGGGCGTCTCGAAGGTCAGCGAGCCTTCCCACATGGTGCTCACCCAGTTGAACACCTTCACCCCAGTGGGCACGGCAATCAGCATGGTGGCGAACATGAAGAACAGCTCACCGGTCAGCGGGATGCCCACGGTGAACATGTGGTGCGCCCAAACGATGAAGGACAGGAAGGCGATGGACGCGGTGGCGTAGACCATCGAGGTGTAGCCGAACAGCGGCTTGCGGCTGAAGGCCGGGATGATCGAGCTGACCGCACCGAAGGCGGGCAGGATCATGATGTACACCTCGGGGTGGCCGAAGAACCAGAACACGTGCTGGAACAGCACCGGATCACCGCCACCGGCGGCACTGAAGAAGCTGGTGCCGAAGTGGATGTCCATCAGCATCATGGTCACGCAACCGGCCAGCACCGGCATCACCGCGATCAGCAGGAAGGCAGTGATCAGCCAGGTCCAGACGAACAGCGGCATCTTCATCAGGGTCATGCCCGGGGCACGCAGGTTGAGGATGGTGGCGATCACGTTGATCGCGCCCATGATCGAGCTGATGCCCATCAGGTGGATGGCGAAGATGAAGTAGGTGACGCTCTCCGGCGCGTAGGTGGTCGATAGCGGCGCGTAGAAGGTCCAGCCGAAGTTCGGTCCGCCGCCGGCAGTGAACAACGTGCTGACCAGCAGGCCGAAAGCGGCCGGCAGCAGCCAGAAGCTGAAGTTGTTCATCCGCGGCAGGGCCATGTCCGGCGCGCCGATCATCAGCGGGATCATCCAGTTGGCGAGGCCGACGAAGGCCGGCATCACGGCGCCGAACACCATGATCAGGCCGTGCATGGTGGTCATCTGGTTGAAGAATTCCGGCTGCACGATCTGCAGGCCGGGCTGGAACAGCTCGGCGCGGATCACCATCGCCATCGAACCACCCAGCAGGAACGCGGCGAAGCTGAACCACAGGTACATCGTGCCGATGTCCTTGTGGTTGGTGGTCAGCACCCAGCGCATCAGGCCCTTGGCCGGACCGTGGTGGTGATCATGCCCGGCATGATCGTGGTCGATCACTGCACTCATGTCAGTCTCCATATAGGCCGGTGTCTTCTTCATTGGCTTTCCGCCTGTTTCAGAGCCAGCACTTCCTTGGGCGTCACCATGTCGCCCTTGTTGTTGCCCCAGGCGTTGCGCTCGTAGGTGATGACGGCGGCGATATCGACTTCGGAGAGCTGCTTGCCGAAGGCGGCCATGGAGGTACCCGGCTTGCCGTGGAAGACGATGTTCAGGTGGTCTGCCTTCGGCCCGGTGGCGATCTTCGAGCCCTTGAGCGCCGGGAACATGGGCGGCATGCCCTGACCTTCAGGCTGGTGACAGGCGGCACAGGTGGTGTGGTAGACCTTGTCGCCTCGCGCAACCAGTTCGTCCAGAGTCCATTCCTTGTCGGTCAGCTCCTTGAGCTTGGCAGTCTCTTCCTTGCGCGCGGCCAGCCACTTGGCGAAGTCTTCCTGGGACTTGGCCTCGACCACGATGGGCATGAAGCCATGATCCTTGCCGCACAGTTCGGTGCACTGGCCACGGTAGAGGCCGGGCTTCTCGATACGGGTCCAGGATTCGTTTACGAAGCCGGGAATCGCATCCTTCTTCACCGCCAGCGCCGGCACCCACCAGGAGTGGATCACGTCGGCGGCGGTGATCAGGAAGCGCACCTTGGTGCCGACCGGCACCACCAGCGGCTGGTCGACTTCCAGCAGGTAGTGCTCATCCTTCGGCGCCTTGTTGTGGATCTGGTCGGCGGGCGTGGCCAGGTTGCTGAAGAACTCGACGTCCTGGCCCAGGTACTTGTAATGCCATTTCCACTGGTAGCCGGTGATCTGTACATCCAGCCCGGACTCGGACGTGTCATAGATGTCGATCAGCGTCTTGGTCGCCGGCACCGCCATCAGCACAAGGATGACGAAGGGCACGACGGTCCAGAGGATTTCCACCGTGGTGCTCTCGTGGAAATGCGCTGGCTGCTGACCGGTGGAGCGGCGGTGGATGATCATCGACCAGAACATGGCACCGAAGACCAGTACGCCGATGACGACGCAGATCCAGAAGATGGTCATGTGCAGATCGAAAACGGTGCGGCTGACCTCGGTAGCACCGGGCGCCATATTGACTGTCCAGGCAGCCTCCGCCTGGCTGAGAACAGACAGCAGCAGGAGTCCCATCCAGACTCGTGGATGTCGCATCATTGCGGGTTCCCCTTCTCGTTCTTGTTATCCCGCCGGCTGGGCCAACGGCTTGGGGACGGCTGTCCGGACTACCACACTCAGACCGCCGACCTCGGCACGCAGGTGCACAGTCGGGTTCCATCAGGTAATGCCTTTCGAGTCGGAGTATAGACAGGGACTTCGGCTGCGCAACGCGCTGGAGAAAATGGCTGAAGGCGCGTAAGCCTTGTCCTAAACGCCACGGCTGGCGCGGGCCTTCAGCGGATGGCAAAGTGCTTTTATAGCGAGCCCGAATAACTGTTAAGCGATTATGACAATCCGGTCTTAGCAGTTTCTCAGGGCAAGCTAAGGTCTTGTCTTCACCTTCACCCCGCCATGTCCTTTTCAGGAGCAGTCATGAACACCGCCGCACTGCGCGAAGTCATCCATCGCGCCCTTGAGAACGAAGCTGCCTCGACACAACTCAGCCAGATCCTAGAAACCCAGATCGCCAGCCTTCACCCCGCCATCCGCCTGCCAGAAGAAGACGCCCAGGGCGTGCTGGCCCGCTTCATCGCCGCCTATGTGGAACAGGTTCCTGATGTACTGGACGCGGCCGCCACCGTCGCCCGCGAAGCCGGCATCGAATCCCGTATCAAGCCGGTCCTCAAGGTCGCCGAACAGTTCTTCCTGCAACCGCCCGCCCTGATGGCTGGCCACAATGGCCTGGAAGGCCTGCTCGACGAGGCCTACCTGGCCCATCGTCTGGTGGAGGAAGTCAACGACCGCTACATCGTCCATTTCGGCCAGCCACTGATCCCGCTGGATACCACGGTGGCGAACCTGATCGCCCATCAACTGATCGGCGAGCCTTTCGCCAACCAGCTGGACGAAGCCGTGCACCATGCCGTGGACGGCCTGCTGGACGAGGAGGTGTTCAGCCAGCCCTCAGCCCAGGCCTATCGCCAGCAACTGCACGACCCCAAGGTGGAGGAAGCCTGGAAACGCTGGCCGTGCATGTCCGAGCAACTGGGCGTCGGGCTGGAACTCAACCTGGGCCAGCGCGCCGCTGGCTGAGTAAGCATCCAGGTTCGTAGAACGCGGACTTGCGGAAGCCCCCTGAAAAGGGGGCGAATGCGCGGTCTGGACCGTAGGGTGCGCTGTGCGCACCGTCTTGATGGATCAACTGCGGCACCCGGTCAAACTGCCGGTGCGCACGGCGCACCCTACAAGATCGGCTTCACGGGGATTCGAATCGTCACTGGCAGAGCCGGTGACTCAAGACCACGTCCTCGGGACGTGATTTCCCAAGCTCAAATGAAAAAGAGGCTGCACCGGCAGCCCCTTTTTTCATCAATCCACCTGGTAGCGCGGACGCGGCGTGGCCATCGGCAGCGGACCGTCACCAATCGCGCGGAAGCGGCCCTGCTCGGCGTCGTAGGCCTTGATCACCGATGTCTCGATGTCATAGACCCAGCCATGGATGAACAGCTGGCCGCTAGCCAGTCGCGCCGCCACCGATGGGTGGGTGCGAAGGTGGTCGAGCTGGGCCACCACGTTCTCTTCGGTGAGCACTTCCAGGGTCTCGTGGTTGGCGCAGCCGCAGTTTTCCTGCACCACGATCTTCGCCACCTCGGCATGGCGCAGCCAGGCTTTTACCGTCGGCATGCGTTCCAGGGTCTGCGGGTCCAGCACCGCCTTCATGGCGCCGCAGTCGGAGTGGCCGCAGATGATGATGTGGTGCACGCCGAGGGCCATCACCGCGAATTCGATGGCGGTGGAGACGCCGCCGTTCATCTGGCCATAGGGCGGCACGACGTTGCCGACGTTACGGGTAACGAACAGGTCGCCCGGAGAGCTCTGGGTGATCAGTTCGGGAACGATGCGCGAGTCGGCGCAAGTGATGAACATGGCGCGGGGTTTCTGTTCATGGGCGAGCTTCTTGAACAGTTCTTCCTGTTGCGGGAAGACCTCATCGCGGAAGCGCTGGAAGCCCTCGACTATGGTCCGCAGGGCTTCTTCGGCGCTTTCACTGCCCACTTTGTCGTGCTCGTTGCTCATGCTGCCAACCTCGGTCATCGTAGGAATTGTCTTTTATGCCGCCCATTATCCACTGATTGTCGGCATTTGAATTCCTACAGGACTGTCGTTACAGCCCGCCGAGTCACACTTCAAAGTAACGCCATCTGTCCGCCGGGCGGGCAGAAGCGCGAACAGTCCAGTTCGTAGTCGCGTCGGCGATTGAGCCCGAGCTTGCGAATGGCTACGGCAAAACGCTGCGCCAGCAGTTCGGCGAAGGGGCCCTCACCCTTGAAACGGTGGCCAAAACGGCTGTCGTAGATTTCCCCGCCTCGGCACTGGCGGATGATGCTCATCACATGGGCGGCGCGCTGCGGGTAGTACGCCTCCAGCCATTCCTCGAACAGCGGTCCCACCTCCCTGGGCAGGCGCAGCAGCATGTAGTTCGCCTGCCGCGCTCCGGCATCACGTGCCGCTTCCAGCAAGCTCTCCAGCTCCATGTCGTTGATCATCGGAATCATCGGCGAACAGAGCACACCCACCGGAATTCGGTTCTCGCTCAGCACACGGATCGCGCGCAGGCGTGCCGACGGGGCGGCGGCGCGGGGCTCCAGGGTGCGTTTCAGCTCGTCGTCGAGGGTGGTGAGGCTGATCATCACCGCCACCAGGTTCTGCTCCGCCAGCTCGGTGAGCAGATCGAGGTCGCGCAACACCAGCGATCCCTTGGTGACGATGGTCACCGGATGCCTGTAGCGCAGCAGCACTTCGAGGGTCTGGCGGGTGAGGCGGTGCTCGCGCTCGATGGGCTGGTAAGGATCAGTGTTGGAGCCGAGGTTGATCGGCGCGCACTGGTAACCCGGCTTGGAGAGCTGTTGTTCGAGCAGGGCAACGGCGTTGGTCTTGGCGATCAGCCGCGTCTCGAAATCCAATCCCGGCGACATGTCCCAATAAGCATGGCTGGGACGCGCATAGCAGTAGATGCAGCCGTGCTCGCAGCCGCGATAGGGGTTCACCGAGCGGTCGAACGGCAGGTCCGGCGACTGGTTGCGGGTGATGATGCTCTTGGCGGTTTCAAACCGGACTTCCGTAGCACGGCTGGGCGGGACTTCCTGGAACCAGCCGTCATCCATCGCCACCGAAGTGGTCGGCGCGAAGCGGTTGAAAGGGTTGCTGCCGGTACCGCGACCACGGGGAGGAAGGGGCGCAGACATGGGAAGAACTCCGCAAACTGTATATTCATACAGTATATGGAGATTCTTCCTACGACTAGCCAGATTCTGCCGGGCGGTGCGTCTGCCGTGGCGGGGATACCTGTGACGATTCGAATCCGCGGGCCAGCAGGATGAAACCGGTCCGGTAGGGTGCGCCGTGCGCACCGACGGTTTGACGGGATGCCGAAGACGGTTCCGGAATCGGTGCGCACAGCGCACCCTACGGCCCAGACCGAGCTATAGAGGTCCGCCTTGTGTTCGGAGCGTGAATTCGCTCCCACAAAGCAGAACTATCGTCAGCTCAGGCGGACGGAAAGCCCGCCATAGTCGTGCTGGCCAGCAGTGCCGTCCAGTTCGAGACGCCCCTGGGCAGCCAGCTCACGAGCGCGCCAGAAGGCGAAGAAGTCGGTGGCGAAGAAGCCGTCGCTCTGCCCCATCAGCTCTGCCATCACCCGCGCCAGCGGCTGCCAGTCCGACGTGCAGGTACCGAGGAGGATGGCGTCTACCTTGCAATGATCCTCACTCTGGAACTCGCCCTTTTGCCAGCGGCGGACATCGGCGTTCCCGGCCACGACGCTGCGCCACTGGTTGGCGAGCAACGCCTTGCGCCCGGCATCGACCTGTTTCGGCAGGAAGTAAGCGCCCAGGTCGGCGGGGTCGATCATGCCAACTGCGCGACGCGTCTCGACTCGGCTGTCGCCGGTGCCGCAAGACACTTCCCAGAACGGTAGGTCGGTACCTTCCAGAGCGGCCGCGACACGGGCCAGCAGGAGTTGTTCGGAGCAACTGTCGCCATGCCAGACGGTGACCGGTTGATCTTGCCGTTTCAGCGCGGCAAGCCAGTCGGCATCGGCACAAAGCCCCGTACCGAAGTCCGGCCGCGGGGTCACAGCGCTGGGCCAGACGTCCAGCCAGAACTGCGTGCGCACCGTGCAGGGCGGTATCTCGATATCCGCCAGCGGTCCGACCGCCAGGTCGTCACGCAGCACGCGCAATGCTTGGGCGGCGACGTCCACCCCGATGACACGGGTTACGCCTTCCGCCGCCACATCACCACACACCAGATGCCACATGCGCCCTCCTTGGCCTTCAGATCACTCGCTGGGTTTCTTCAGCTTCGGATTGGGGAAGAACTGCACCCCCTGCACCTTGGGATCGGCCGCCTTGGGCTTGGGTTGATTGACTCGGGTACCGAGCTCCTTGGGCACCGACTGGCCCTGGGCATTGAGGGTGTCCGCATAGCCGCAGGCCACGCACTGGCGGTGCGGCACGCCGTCTTCGTCCCACATCTGGATCTTGTCCATTTCGCTGCACGCCGGGCACACGGCACCGGCGATGAAACGTTTCGGCGTCGTTGTCATGCCGCATCCTCCGACAGACCGCTATGGCGCAGCAGGGCGTCGATGGACGGCTCGCGACCACGGAAGTCGACGAACAGCACCATGGGCTCCTGGGAGCCACCACGGGCCAGGATGGCCTCGCGGAAAGCGCGACCGGTGGCCGGGTTGAGCACGCCTTCTTCCTCGAAGCGCGAGAAGGCGTCGGCGGACAGCACTTCCGCCCATTTGTAGCTGTAGTAACCGGCCGCATAACCGCCCGCGAAGATGTGCGCGAAGCTGTTGGCGAAACGATTGAACGCCGGCGGACGCATGACCGCCACTTCGGAGCGGATCGCTTCCAGCACGTCGAGAACACTGCGGCCGTCGCCGTGGATGGCATGCAGCTCGAAGTCGAACAGGGAGAACTCCAGCTGGCGCACCATCATCAGGCCGGACTGGAAGTTCTTCGCCGCGAGCATCTTGTCCAGCAGGTCCTGGGGCAGCGGCTCGCCGGACTGGTAGTGACCGGAGATCAGCGCCAGGCCTTCCGGTTCCCAGCACCAGTTCTCCATGAACTGGCTGGGCAGCTCCACCGCGTCCCAGGCCACGCCGTTGATGCCGGACGCGCCGGCATGCTCGACGCGGGTCAGCAGGTGGTGCAGGCCGTGACCGAACTCGTGGAAGAGCGTGGTGACTTCGTCGTGGGTTAGCAGCGCCGGCTTGTCGCCCACCGCCGGGGTGAAATTGCAGACCAGATTGGCCACCGGTGCGATCAACTCGCCGCCGACGTTGCGACGCTTGTCGCGAGCACCGTCCATCCAGGCACCGCCGCGCTTGTTGGCGCGGGCATAGAGATCGAAGAAGAAGCGGCCGACGTGCTGGCCGTTCTCGCTGATCTCGAACAGGCGCACGTCCGGATGCCAGGTGTCGAAGCCGGACAGCTCGCGGATCTCGATGCCGTAGAGCTTCTGCACGATGGCGAACAGGCCCGACAGCACTTTATCGATGGGGAAATAGGCGCGCAGGATTTCCTGGGAAATGCTGTAGCGCTGCTCGCGCAGTTTTTCGCTGAAATAGCCGACATCCCAGCTCTGCAGGTCCGCCACGCCGCGCTCGGCGGCGAAGGCCTTGAGCTCGTCGAGGTCCTTGGCGGCGAAAGCTTTGCTGCGCTTGGCCAGGTCGCGGAGGAAGCCCAGTACCTGCGGGGTGGACTCGGCCATCTTGGTGGCCAGGCTCAGGTCGCTGAAGTGGGCGAAGCCGAGCAGGTGGGCGAGTTCCTGGCGCAGGTCGAGGATCTCGGCCATGACCGGACCGTTGTCGTTCTGCCCGGCATTCGGGCCCTGGTCAGAGGCGCGGGTGCTGTAGGCGGTGTAGACCTCTTCGCGCAGGGCGCGATCGTTGGCGTAGGTCATCACCGCGTAATAGCTGGGGAATTCCAGGGTGATCAGCCAGCCGTCCAGACCCTTGGCCTCGGCAGCCTGCTTCATCTGCGCCTTCGCCGAGTCGGTGAGGCCGGCCAGGGCCGATTCGTCATGAACCTCTTTGGTCCAGGCCTGGGTAGCGTCCAGCAACTGGTTGGAGAAGCGGCTGCCCAGCTCGGACAGCTTCATCTGGATTTCGCCGTAGCGCTGTTGCTTGTCCGCCGGCAGGTCGATGCCGGACAGGCGGAAATCGCGCAGGGCGTGATCGAGGATGGTCTTCTGCGCCACCTCGTAGCCTGCGGCGTCCGGGCTCGCGGCCAGCGCCTCGTAAGCCTCGAACAGTGCACGGTTCTGGCCGATCTCGGTCCAGTACTCGGAGAGTTTGGGCAGACAGGCTTCATAGGCATTGCGCAACTCGGCGTTGTTGCACACGGCATTCAAGTGGCTGACCGGGCTCCAGGCTCGCCCCAGGCGTTCGCCCAGTTCGTCCAGCGCCAGCACCAGGCCTTTCCAGGTGGGGGTGCCATCCTGGCGCGCCAGCAGGTCGGCGATGGCGGCACGGTTGTCGGCGAGGATCTGGTCGACGGCCGGCTCGACATGTTCCGGACGAATGGTGGAGTAGGGCGGCAGGTCGAAGTCCTGCAGGAGGGGATTGCTCAGGGTCACGGCATTCACCTGTATTCGGGAAGGGACGCGGGCTGGCTACGGAGACGAGACATAACCCGGATGGGAGCCATCTTAATTACAATCGCCGGCTGACGCAGCCTCAGGAAATGCTATGAACCCGATCAGAACCTATCAGGGCATCACCCCGCAGCTCGGCGAGCGGGCCTTCGTCGACGCCTCCGCCGTGGTCATCGGCGACGTGCACCTCGGTGACGACAGTTCAGTCTGGCCCCTGGTGACCATTCGCGGCGACATGCACCGCATCCGCATCGGCGCGCGCACCAGCGTGCAGGATGGCAGCGTGCTGCACATCACCCACGCCGGCCCCTTCAACCCGGACGGCTATCCGCTGGAAATCGGCGACGACGTGACCATCGGCCACAAGGCGTTGCTGCACGGATGCAAGGTCGGCAGCCGGGTACTGATCGGCATGGGCAGCATCGTCATGGACGGCGCGGTAATCGAGGACGACGTGGTGCTCGGCGCCGGCAGCCTGGTGCCGCCCGGCAAGCGCCTGGAGAGCGGCTATCTCTATGTCGGCAGCCCAGTGAAACAGGCTCGCCCGCTCAGCGACAAGGAAAAGGCCTTCTTCACCTACAGCGCGGCGAACTACGTGAAGCTGAAGGACCTGCACATCGCCGAAGGCTACGGGGTCTGACTCGATGCACTACCAGAACATCCTCTTCGACCTCGACGGCACCCTCACCGATCCGCGCGAGGGCATCACCCGTTCGGTGCAATACGCGCTGGCCAAGCTCGATATCCACGAACCGGACCTGGCGAACCTGGAGCACTTCATCGGGCCGCCGCTGCTGCAGTGCTTCATGCAGACCTACAGCCTGACCGAGGCGCGCGCCTGGGACGCGGTGAACCACTATCGCGACCGCTTCAAGGCCACCGGACTCTACGAGAACCGCGTGTTCGACGGCATCGATGCGCTGCTCGGACGCCTGCGTGAACAGGGCCGCACACTGTTCATCGCCACCAGCAAGCCGACCGTGTTCGCCCGCGAGATCGCCCGGCATTTCGGCTTCGACCGGCACTTCAAGCACATCTACGGCAGCGAGCTGGATGGCACCCGCACCAACAAGGTGGAGCTGATCGCACACCTGCTGGAAGAGGAAGGGCTGGAACGCGCCGACACGCTGATGATCGGTGACCGCAAGCACGACCTGATCGGCGCCAGCCGCAATGGCCTGCATGGCGCTGGGGTTGGCTATGGCTTCGGCAGCCGCGAGGAGTTGATGGGGGAAGCACCGGCCTATTACTTCGCCAGCCTGGATGAGCTGAGTCGGGCGTTTGGTTGAAAGAGCAGGGGGCGAATGATCACTTGTAGGGGCGAATTCATTCGCCATGGGGCGCGCAGCGCCCCCCAGTAAACCAGCAGGGCAGACCTTCGGCCTGCTTGGCGAATGAATTCGCCCCTACAGGACAAGCCCAGTGCCGGCTCAGCCCCCATTGCGCTGATAGATGATCTTCTTGGTGCCGTTCTCGCAGGTTCCGACCACCATGTTCTGGTCCTTCACTTCGGCGTTGGGGACGATTTCAAGGGTATAGGTCGTCACCCCGGCCGCCTGGATCTTCACTTCGATTTCCTGCTTCAGTTCTTCGCAGGGCTTGGGTGCCGCCAGGGCGGTGCCCGCCAATGCGCTCAGCATCAGGACTACAGCAATTCGATTCATCGCCTACTCCATTTCCTTGATGTCCTGACCGTTGGACTGACGGCCAGCCAGGCAAGTTCTAGCGGTTTGCCATCAGCCTTTCCAGTGCTTGTGTGCGTTCTTCCAGCGGCAGGTCACCCAGTTCGCGCGCACGCTGGTAGAACGCCGGCCAGCTTTTGCCCACTTCGAGGAACAGGTCGGCGAAAGCCGGCACCCATTGGTCGTAGAGGCCGAAGGGCAGCAACTTGGCATTGTTCATTGGGCCCTCCATCCACGCGTCATAGCGGTTGTAGCCGCCCCAGTCCCGATCGCGCATGGCTCGGTAGTCACGGCGCATGCGCTCGAACTCCTCCATTTTGGCCACACGCATACGCTCCGGCGGCAGGCCGCTGGCGTAGAGGTGCTCCAGGCGCTCGCGGGTCTCCAGCACCAGGCGGGTGAGAGCGTCGCGGCGGTCGGATGCGTCATCGGGCTTGATCGAAAGACCGCGACTGGCACGCCACTGATTCAAGCCTTCGCGCTCGACGAAGCTGGCGAAGGACTCGTTGAACGCGGTATCCCCCGGGATATAGAGCTGCTGGTGCGCCAGCTCGTGGAAGATCAGCGCGGCGAGACGGTCGTCACCCCAGCGCAACATGGTGTTGAGCAGCGGGTCGTCGAACCAGCCGAGGGTGGAATAAGCCTCCACGCCGCCCACCCAGGTATCCAGCCCCTGCTGCCTGAGCAACGCCGCGGCGCCACGGGCGCGCCCCAGCTGGTAGTAACCGCGATAGGCGACGCAGCCGGCGACGGGGAAGCAGTGGGTCTCGGGTTGCAGCGAGAACTCCGTCGTGGCGAACAGGTTCCAGACCACATAGGGCCGCTGGATATCGGCATAGACGCGGTAGCTGCCGTTGTCCGGCAGCCCCAGCGAACCACTGGCGAACGTCCGTGCTTCCTGGGTCAGGGTCAGGCGCTGGCGCAGTTCCTGCGATTGCGAGGTGTCATCGATCAGCGCCTGCACCGGTTGCCGGGCATACAGCAGCGCCATCTGCCCACGCGCCAGTTGGCTGTAGTAGTCGAGGCTGGAACAACCGCTCAGCAGCAAGATGCCCAACAGGGGAACCCAGGGGCAGCGAATGCGGTCAAGCAGTTCGATAAGAAGGGTGGTCGGCATGCCGCGACACTAGCGCATCGGAGCCACCCACCACTACTGGCCTGTTGGAGCCTTCCATGCGCCCTCTGCTACTTTTCCTGCCGCTGTTCAGCCTTGGCGGCTGCGCCATGCTCCTGCCCAGCCACGATCCGAACCAGGCCTGGATTTCCTTGCAAAAGCAGGAAGGCCAGCACATCCAGGCAAACCGGGTGGATAACGAAACCCTCGCTGACCAGCGCTACTTCCAGGTTTCCCCAGGCCGGCACGAACTGGAGGTACGCCTGGAGTTCGAGGTGGGCGGCAAGGACATCGGTCAGGGCAGCTCCGGCTACCGACGCACCTGCTTGCTGAAGCTGGCCTACAGCGATTTCGCCGCCGGTGAGCGCTACCAGCTCGCGGCCGGTGGCATCGGCTTCCGCCCCTGGGCACGGCTGTATGACGGGCAGAGCCGGGAGGTCGCCAAGGCCAAGGAAAGTCGCTGCGGCGATGTCTGAAAACTCCGACATGGGGTTATGCTGAACGCCTCATCCCACAAGGAGCCTCGCCATGCGCACGCTGTTGGCCCTGATGCTGCTGGCCAGCCTCACCGCCTGCGCCAGCAAGCTGCCCGAGCCCGATCCACGATTCGCCTGGATCGACATCGTTACCGATCCAAGCGACACCCTCATGGCCAACCGCCTCGACGACAAGCGCTGGAACGACGGCCGCTACTACCAGGTGATGCCCGGCAGGCATGAGCTGGAGCTGCGTTACCAGTTCGAGGTGGGAGGCGCAGGTGGCGGATTCGGCATGAACGCCGAACCCTCCCGCATCACTTGCTACATGGAGCTGCATTACGACGGCTTCGAAGCGGGCAAACGCTACCGGGTGGAAGCCCGCCACGCCGCCAACCAGCCGATGGCCTGGCTCTACGACGCAAACCGCACTGTGCTGGCGCGCCACAAGATATTCCCGCGCTGCGGTCCCTTCTAGGCAGAAAGGCGATTCGCCCTGGCGAAGCCGCGTCATCAGCGGCTTCGCCCACCGGCTTCAATCCCGCAGGCTGGCCAGGATGTCGAACGCTCGCAGCCGATGCTCGTGCTGGTACAGGTCGCAGGTGAAGATCAGTTCATCGGCGTCGGTCTGGTCCAGCAGGACCTGCATCCGCGCGCGAATCTTCTCCGGCCCGCCCACCATGGCCAGGGCCAGGAAGCTGCCCACGGCTTCCTTCTCATGGGGCAACCAGCGACCGGCCATGGTCTCCACCGGCGGACGCAGCACCAGGCTTTCGCCACGCATCAGGGCGAGTACCCGTTGGTACACGGTGGTCGCGAGGAACTCCGCCTCTTCGTCGGTAGGCGCCGCCACCAGCGGCACACCCAGCATCACGTAAGGCTTGTCGAGTACCGCCGAAGGGCGGAAGTGGTTGCGATAGACGCGAATCGCCTCGTGCATGTAGCGCGGCGCGAAATGCGAGGCGAAGGCATAGGGCAGGCCTTTCTGGCCCGCGAGCTGGGCGCTGAACAGGCTGGAGCCAAGCAGCCAGATGGGCACATTGGTATCCACCCCCGGCATGGCGATCACCTTCTGGTCCGGTTGGCGCGGGCCGAGGAGGGTCTCCAGTTCCTCGACGTCCCGTGGGAAATCGTCGGCGTCGCCGAGACGGTCGCGGCGCAAGGCGCGGGCGGTGAGATGGTCAGCCCCCGGAGCACGTCCAAGGCCCAGTTCGATGCGGCCCGGATAGAGACTGGCGAGGGTGCCGAACTGCTCGGCGACCACCAGCGGCGCGTGGTTGGGCAGCATGATGCCGCCGGAGCCCAGGCGAATGTGCGAAGTGCCACCCGCGAGATAGGCGAGCAGCACGGCGGTGGCCGAACTGGCGATGCCATCCATGTTGTGGTGCTCGGCCACCCAGAAACGCGAGAAACCCAGGCGCTCGACGTGGCGCGCCAACTCCAGGGAGTTGTGCAAGGCCTGGGTAGCGCCGCCGTGATCACGGACAGGCGCCAGATCGAGAACGGAGAGGGGCAGGTTGGTAAGGGCAGACATGGGCAAGACCTTGGCAGGGGACAGGCGCGAGGCCTTATCCGAGTGAATCAGTAGGTCTTACTCTAGGGATTGGCGTCCACGGCCGCTAGAAGGCACTTTTCGGTAACCAGGGCACCAGAAGGTAAGGAATGGACCGGCAGGGGTCGCCGGCCCGGGCAATGCGGGGCAATCAATTGCGCTGGTAGACGATCTCCTTGCTGCCACCGTCGCAGGTACCCACCACCTGCTTGCCTGCGGCGGCGCCCTTGTCGACGATTTCCAGGCTGTAGGAGGCAACGCCCTTGGTCTTCAACTTCGCGTCGATTTCGGCCTTGAGCTCCTCGCAGGGTTTCACGGCGGCAAAGGCCGAGCCGGCCAGAGTGAACAGGCCAAGGCCCAACAGCAGTTTCTTCATGGATAACGCTCCCTCGTAATGAATGATGGGCTCGCACGAGCCATCCGCCCCCGCCGGTTCCAAAGGCCAGGGGCGGACGGCGAGAGCCTAACCGAAATCGCCTGCAGGAAATTGTGCGTCACCTCGCTGTCCCCGCCCAGGGAGCGTGCGGACCTTAGCTGTCGCTGATGCGGAAACCGATTTTCAGGGTCACCTGGAAGTGCGCCACCTTGCCGTTCTCGATATGCCCACGGGTGTCCACGACTTCGAACCAGTCCATGTTGCGGATCGTCCTCGACGCTTCGCCGACGGCATTGGTGATCGCGTCGTCGATGCTGGTGCGTGAGGAGCCGACTATCTCGATCTTCTTGTAGGTACGGTGATCAGACATGGTGTATCTCCTGTGCCGGGCACGAGTGGGTTCCCCAGCAAGGCTAGCCAAGATTGCCGCTATCGGCCCGCCAACTCCTCACGCAACCACAGGGCCAGCCGCTCGGCACGACGATCCAGTTGCCGTGCCGGCACCCAGAGCGCCAGGCGCGCCGGGGTTTCGACGAAGCCCCAGGGCGCCACCAGCCGGCCCGAAACGAGTTCGTCGGCGACCAGTTGCTGTGGGGCGATGGCCACGCCGAGGCCGGCCACTGCGGCTTCCAGCAGGTAGTAAAGGTGCTCGAAGCCCTGGCCATGACGCAGACGTCCCGCGTCCAGCCCCTGGGCCGACGCCCATTGTGGCCAGGCCTGGGGCCGCGAGACCGTGTGCAGCACGGCCTCGTTGAGCAGCGCCGCTGGTGTGGCTCCGGCAAGTACCTCGTGACCGGCATAGCGTGGGCTCAGCACCGGACCGATGGACTCCGCCGCCAGTTCGAACACCCGCATGTCCGCCGGCCAGGGGGGCTCGGCGAAGCACAGGGTGGCGTCGACACCCGGCCGGCGCGGGTCCAGTTCGCCTTCGCTGGCCGAGAGCTGCAGGCGCAGTTCGGGGAGCTCGCGGTTAAGCCGGTCCAGCCTGGGAATGAACCAGCGCGCCAGCAGGCTGCCTGGGCAGCCGAGTACGAAGGGTGCGTCTTCGGCGCGGCGGGCGACGTCGACGCAGACGCTACGCAGGCGTTCGAAGGCTTCGCCTGTGGCATCCCGCAGGCGCTGCCCGGCATCCGTGAGTTTTACGCCTCGACCGTCCTTGCTGAACAACGCAACGCCCAGTTCTTCCTCGAGCAGCCGCACCTGGCGGCTCACCGCACCGTGGGTTACGTGCAGTTCCTCGGCCGCACGGCTGATGCTCTGCAGGCGGGCAGCCGCTTCGAAGGCCCGCAGGGCATTCAAGGGAGGGAGGTCTCGGCTCATGACTACCTGTGAGTTTTGCTGACAGATGAAAGCAATCTAATCGCTTTTCCCCCGGCCAGCCAGCGGTAGAATGGCCGGCATCGGATACCACTCCCAGGAGTTCCACCATGACTTCATTGCGCAACGGCCCGGACGCCAAGGGCCTGTTCGGCGCCTTCGGCGGCCAGTATGTCGCCGAGACCCTGATGCCGCTGATCCACGACCTGGCCCGCGAATACGAGAAGGCCAAGGATGATCCGGAATTCCAGAAAGAGCTGGCCTACTTCCAGCGCGACTACGTCGGCCGCCCGAGCCCTCTGTACTTCGCCGAACGCCTGACCGAGCACTTCGGCGGCGCGAAGATCTACCTCAAGCGCGAAGAGCTGAACCACACCGGCGCGCACAAGATCAACAACTGCATCGGCCAGATCCTCCTGGCCCGGCGCATGGGCAAGAAGCGCATCATCGCTGAGACCGGCGCCGGCATGCACGGCGTGGCCACCGCCACCGTGGCTGCCCGTTTCGGCCTGCAGTGCGTGATCTACATGGGCACCACCGACATCGATCGCCAGCAGGCCAACGTGTTCCGCATGAAGCTGCTCGGCGCCGAAGTGATCCCCGTCACCGCCGGCACCGGCACCCTGAAGGACGCGATGAACGAAGCCCTGCGTGACTGGGTGACCAACGTCGACAGCACCTTCTACCTGATCGGCACCGTCGCCGGTCCGCACCCTTACCCGGCCATGGTCCGCGACTTCCAGGCCGTGATCGGCAAGGAAACCCGCGAGCAACTGGCCGAACAGGAAGGCCGCCTGCCCGATTCGCTGGTTGCCTGCATCGGCGGCGGTTCCAACGCCATGGGCCTGTTCCATCCGTTCCTCGATGACACCTCGGTGAAGATCGTCGGCGTGGAAGCGGCCGGCCACGGCATCGAGACCGGCAAGCATGCCGCCAGCCTGAACGGCGGCGTACCGGGCGTGCTGCACGGCAACCGCACCTTCCTGCTGCAGGATGAAGACGGCCAGATCATCGACGCCCACTCCATCTCCGCCGGCCTGGATTATCCCGGCATCGGGCCGGAACACGCCTGGCTGCATGACATCGGCCGCGTCGAGTACACCTCGATCACCGACCATGAAGCCCTGGAAGCCTTCCACCAGTGCTGCCGCCTCGAAGGCATCATCCCGGCACTGGAAAGCTCCCACGCCCTGGCCGAAGTGTTCAAACGCGCACCCAAGCTGCCGAAGGACCACCTGATGGTGGTGAACCTGTCCGGCCGTGGCGACAAGGACATGCAGACCGTTATGCACCACATGCAACAGGAGCAGAAAGCATGAGCCGCCTGCAGACCCGCTTTGCCGAACTGAAGGAACAGAACCGCGCCGCCCTGGTGACCTTCGTCACCGCCGGCGACCCGAGCTACGACGCGTCCCTGGCGATCCTCAAAGGCCTGCCTGAAGCCGGTGCCGACGTCATCGAACTGGGCATGCCCTTCACCGACCCGATGGCCGATGGTCCGTCCATCCAGCTGGCCAACATCCGCGCGCTGGGTGCCAAGCAGAACCTGGCCAAGACCCTGCAGATGGTTCGCGAATTCCGTGCTGACAACCAGACCACTCCGCTGGTGCTGATGGGTTACTTCAACCCCATCCACTACTACGGCGTGGACCGTTTCATCAGCGATGCCCAGGAAGCGGGCGTGGACGGCCTGATCGTGGTCGACCTGCCACCGGAACATAACGAAGACCTCTGCCACCCGGCCCAGGCCGCCGGCATCGACTTCATCCGCCTGACCACCCCGACCACCGACGACAAGCGCCTGCCCGTCGTGCTCGAAGGCAGTTCCGGCTTCGTCTACTACGTATCGGTAGCCGGCGTGACCGGTGCCGGCTCCGCCACCCTGGAGCACGTACAGGAAGCGGTCACCCGCCTGCGCCGCCACACCGACCTGCCGGTAGCCATCGGCTTCGGTATCCGTACCGCCGAACACGCCGCGAGCATCGCCAAGCTGGCCGATGGCGTGGTGGTGGGCTCCGCCCTGGTGGACCAGATCGCCAATGCCGAGTCTCCGGAACAGGCCGTGAACGGCGTCCTCAGCCTCTGCAAGACCCTCGCCGAAGGCGTCCGCGGCGCCCGCGCCTGATTCACGCCCACGCGCATGAAAAAGCCGCTGCTCCCAGAAGGAGCAGCGGCTTTTTTCGTACCGTCCCATAGCCCCCCTGTTGGGGCGAATCCACCACCGAGCACAATGCCGACCTCTTTAATCCGGTCTGGACCGTAGGGTGCGCTGTGCGCACCGACTTCAGGACCAGCTTCGGCACCAGGCCAAACCGCCGGTGCGCACGGCGCACCCTACCCGATCGGCCTCATCCTGCTAGCCCGAGCATTCGAATCGTCACAGGCAGAGCCGATGACTCAGAACGTGTTTTCCCAAGTTCAAATGAATTCGAACCCATAGTCGATCAGTCGATGCTTCACAGGTCGTACTCGATCTCGCCATCTTCGAGGCAGGAAAGATCCAGCGGCCGCATCGCGCCCATCCACATGGGGTAGTCGCGGTGGTCACGCAGGTCGCTGCCGGTGATGGGGTGGATGAGCACCGTCAGGCCATTGCGGTGCAGCGCCAGCCAGGGGATCACGTCACCGAACAGATCGGGCTTGAACGCCAGTTGGCAGCTCCAGTCGGGATGCGGGCCGACAAGCTTCTCGTGTACGCGCCCCATCTTCAGCGGAAAGCGCCGTGCGGCTTCCTCGCAGAGCGTACGGGCCTGCTCAAGGGTCGTGGCGTCGAAATAAACGTGGGCGTGAAAGCCCTTGATGCGGGGTGTGGAGAAGTCCTGCATGTTCACGCCTCCCGGAATGCCGAAGGCCCCCATGGTACCTGCAAGTGATGTCCGGGCCGCGAGGATTTCCGCCGCTATCCGTCTTTCGCCGGGGCCTGGCTGCCTGCATCGGGGAGCAGTTGCGGCGCCTCGCTTTCGAGTCGGCCCTTCATAGATTCCAGCTGCTCCAGGGCGGCGCGGGCTTCGTCCAGTTCGCTGGCGCTGCGTTCGCCACTCTGTTCCGCCGCCTCGATGCGCGCACGAATCTCCGGTATCTGCTGCACGCCGCCGGCGTAGGCCTGGAGCAGCTCGCGGGTCTGGCGTTCCTCCAGGGCCGCGTATTGACGCGGGTCGGCCAGCTCGGTGAGGGTGGCACCCTGGCGCGGTTTCAGGCCACCAAGGGTCGGGCTGCGCGGGTCGCCCTTCTCGGCCATCAACTGAATGAGCTGGATAGCTTCGGCCTGGTCCAACCGCGGCGCCTCCCGTTCCGGCACGGCGACGGCCAGAGGCCTGCCTCGACCTTCCGCAGGCAGAGCAGGCGCAGGAGCCGCCACAGGCAACGGACGCGCGGAAGCGATGGTCGGCGGCGGCATGGGTCTGGACGCAGATACCGGCTCCGGGGCCGGTGTCAGCAACACGGTCGCACAGGCCAGCGCCGCAACGCCCGTGCTGCAGGCCACAGCCACGCCGAGCCAGGCTTTCACAGCCCCTCCACCCGCGCACTGGCAAGCAGGCGGCTCAGGCGCTCTTCGAGCTCGGCAGCCAGCTTCTCCCGCGCCACCGCCTGGTTCACCTCATAACGCACGCTGCGGTCGCTGAGGGGCAGTTGCCGGTCTTCACGGCTGCGTACACGGACGATTTCGAAGACGCCGCCGATGCGCATGGGCTGCGACAGGGTGTCGGCCTTCTGGATCAGCGCCGTCTTGCGCAGCAGGTCCAGCTCGCCATCCTCAGGACGGATCAGACCGAGATCGCCCGGCGGTGTCCGATCCTTGTCCTGCGCCAGGGAATAGCGCCGCACCGCCTCGTCGAACGCCAGCCCCTTTTGCAGTTCGGCATACACGCGATCGGCGCTGGCCTGGTCGGGCAAGCGGATATGCGCCGCCTGTACGCCCGCGACATTGCGGTAGCGCGCCTGGTTGCGCTGGTAATACGCCTGCGCCTCGGCGTCGGTGACCTTGGCTGCCAGTTCGCGCAGGGCTTCGGACTCATGGTGGAAGTCGCTGTACAGGCCGATCTGGTGCAGATAGCGCTGGCGCACCAGGCGGTCCCGCACCAGGGTTTTCAGACCCTGGCGTTCCGCCGGGGTGAAGCCGTCCTGAGCCAGGCGAAACCACAGGTAGTCACGCTGCACGCGGGTCTGCACCTGGCGCGCCAGGTATTCCAGGTTGCCCTGTTGCAGCTCCACCTGACCCTGGATGTTGTCGCCCTGGTAGAGGGACAACAGATCCAGGCGCTGCTCGGGCTGACCGGGGAACTGCCAGCTAATCAGCTCCACCTGCGCGGCTTCGCGCTGTTGCTCGGGGCTGAGCTGCAGGCTGTTCTCCACCAACCCGCGGGAAGCGAGAACCAGCACCTCGCGCAGGCGCTGGGCACTGAGCGGTTGCGGCTGGCGCAGGAAGGGCCGCAGGTCCTGCTGACCGGCACGTCCGTAGTACTGCTCGAGCAGGTTGCCGGCTTCCATCTCGACGCTGGCGTCCAGGTCGCTGCGGCTCTGGGCGTTCAACTCGCTCGCCACCTCGCGGGCCAGCAGGTGGTTCTCCAGCAGCCCACGACGCAGTTGTTGCGGGTCGGTGTTGAACTTCACCCGGCTGAGCACCTGTTCGAGCAGGGCGATGCTCTTGCCCGGCAGCAGCTCGCCGTCGACCCGCAAATCAGGCGCGGCCGGCATGGCCTGTGCGCCCCCCAGGTACAACCCCAGCAACAGACCGGTGATCGCCCTGCGCACGTCAGATGCCTTCGGGCGCATTGAAGCTGTCGGCCCCCTTGGTCAACACGGTGACGGTCAACGCGATGGACTCGGGGATCAGCTCCCTCGCCACCCGCAGGCGCGTGGCGTAGCTGGTGTCATACAGCGGCTCGGGATGGGCATAGGCGACCTGCCCGGTCTGGGTCAGCAACTCACGGATGCTGCGGCTAGGGTCATAGCGGCCGATGAGGTTGGCCACTGCGGCCTGGTCATTGAGTTTCTCGCTGGCGTAATGGTCGTCGACCCAGCCCTCCCAGCTGGAGTGGCCGTTGGCCGAGGTCACCCACACGTGGTGCGGCTGCGCCACATCGCCGGTGGCGTGCAGGGCGTAGCCGATGGTCTGCAGCGAGGGCGCGGCGCGGAACTGGTCGAACCAGTAGCCGGCGAGGTTATCGATGGGCTGGAAGGCGGCGGTCTGGAAGTCTCCGTAATGCTCCTGCCAGTTGGAACGGGTGCCCCGGCGATAGTGGGCTTCGGTGGTGTCGAAGTCTCCGCGCTTCAGCTCGCGGTTGTAGAGATAGACCATGGCGTACCAGTCCACGTCGGCAATGCCGCCGTCCACTTTGTGGTAGCGATAGTCGTAGCCGCCATGGGCATTGCCATGGGCGTCACCGTCGCGGGTGAGGTTGAGGAAGTGCCAGTAGGAGGTGTAGTTCACCAGACTTGCGGCGGCGTTCCACACCGGCGCGTATTCGTAGCCGACCCACCAGCCACCCAGGCGGGTGTCCTTGAAGTCATCCACGTCGTAGGCGGCCTGGCCGAGGATTTCCCCAGCCTTGGCCTCACTGCCGGCGGCGCTCACGTAGAACTCATAGGCCTCACGCATTTCCGCCGTCGCATAGGGGGAATTCATATAGGCCAGGGCATCCTTGACGATGTTCTTGTGGGTCGGTTGCGACCAGGCGTTGGCCTGGCCGGCAAGGGCGCAGAGGCTGAGTCCGGCAGCCAGGCAGGTGAAGACTTTCATCGGCAACGCTCATGAAATGAATGAAGCCAGAACTGATAGCCGAGGTTCTTTCCCGCTGCATGACAATGAGGCGAGATTTCGGTACGAACGTCTCAGATCTGCGCAGAACCAACCGATAGTTTGGCCTGCGCGCCCCCTGACCGGGTCTCAGATGGCGATGCCTTCCCGGTGTCTGATGAGCTGGGCCTGGCGGGCCTCGTCGCCCAGTTCCTGCTGCAGCCAGTCGACGAAGCATTTCATCAGCCGCGCCCGCCGCTTGCGCTCCGGCTGCACCAGGTAGTAACCCAGGTCCGAGCTGACGCGGGTCTCCAGCACGGGCACCAACAGGCCCTGGGCGAGCAGGTCGTCCACCAGGTAGCGCCAGCCGATGGCCACGCCCTGGCCGGCGATGGCGGCCTGGATCAGCAGGGTGTAGTTGTCGAAGCGCAACATGCCGGAACCCGGCGGCTGGGCGATGCCAAGCTCGCGGAACAAAGCGTTCCAGTCGAACCAGCGGGTGCGCACTTCAGGCTTGAGGTGCAGCAACGGCAATTCCGCGAGGGCCGCGACCGGCAACGGCTGCTCGCGCCCGGCCAGCAGGCGCGGACTGGCGATGGGAAAGACCTCCTCACGGAACAACAGCATCGCTTCCCCATGCTTGAAGCGACCGTCTCCAAAGGCGATGGCGATGTCCACTTCCGAACGCAGCATGTTCATGGTGCGGTCACTGGTGACGATGCTGACGTCGATTTCCGGGTTCGCCTCATGGAAGCGGTGCAGGCGCGGCATCAACCAGTAAGCGGCGAAGGCGAAGTCGGTGGCCACCTGCAACACCTCGTGCTGGGGCCGTGAGCCGATGGCTTCCAGCCCGGCACTGATGGCCTGCAATCCTTCCTGCACGTGGAGGAACAGCAGGCGACCGGCGTCGGTGAGTTCGATACCGCGATAAACGCGATCGAACAGGCGGGTCGCCAGTTGCTTCTCGAGGCGCTGGATCTGCTGGCTCACCGCGGGCTGGGTCGTTCCCAGCTCGACGGCGGCGGCGGTGAAGCTGAGGTGGCGGGCGGCGGATTCGAACACCCGCAGCAGGTCCAGGGACAGCTCAGCCTGTAGTTCTGCCATAACGTTTGCTTATCCGAGTTATGTTTCGCCGTGCGCTTTACCGGGATGACCGCGAACGCAATCATCGTTCCACGCACTTTCGCATAATTCGACGGTATGGATAAGCGAACGATGAAACGCCCCAATATCCTCTTCATCATGGCCGACCAGATGGCCGCGCCGATGCTGCCTTTCTACGCGGCCTCCCCCATCAAGGTGCCGCACCTGTCGCGGCTCGCCGCCGAAGGTGTGGTGTTCGATTCGGCCTACTGCAACAGCCCGCTCTGCGCGCCCTCGCGCTTCACCCTGGTGAGCGGGCAACTGCCGTCGAAGATCGGCGCCTACGACAACGCCGCCGACTTCCCCGCCGACGTGCCGACCTACGCCCACTATCTGCGTCGCCTGGGTTACCGCACGGCGCTCTCCGGCAAGATGCACTTCTGCGGCCCGGACCAGTTGCACGGCTACGAGGAGCGCCTGACCAGCGATATCTACCCGGCAGATTACGGTTGGGCGGTGAACTGGGATGAGCCCGACGTGCGTCCGAGCTGGTACCACAACATGTCCTCGGTGCTGCAGGCCGGGCCCTGCGTGCGGACCAACCAGCTGGACTTCGATGATGAGGTGGTGTTCAAGGCGCGCCAGTATCTCTACGACCACGTGCGCGAAGGCACCGGGCAACCCTTCTGCCTGACGGTCTCGCTGACCCATCCGCACGATCCCTACACCATCCCGGCCGAATATTGGGACCGCTATGACGAGGCGGACATCCCGCTGCCCCGCGTGCATTTCACCGACGCCGAGCAGGACCCGCACAGCCAGCGCTTGCTGAAGGTCATCGACCTCTGGGGCAAGCCCCTGCCCGAGCAGAAGATCCGCGATGCGCGGCGCGCCTACTTCGGTGCTTGCAGCTATGTCGACGACCAGATCGGCACCCTGTTGAAGACCCTGGCCGAGTGCCAGCTGCAAGAGGACACCATCGTCGTGTTCTCCGGCGACCACGGCGACATGCTTGGCGAGCGCGGCCTCTGGTACAAGATGCACTGGTTCGAGATGGCCGCGCGTGTTCCGCTGCTGGTCCACGCGCCGACGCGATTCCAGGCGCGCCGGGTAAGCCAGTCCGTCTCCACCGTCGACCTGCTTCCGACCCTGGTGGAGCTGGCCGGTGGCGTGGTCGAGCGCAATCTGCCGCTCGACGGTCGCTCCCTGCTGCCGCACCTGCAAGGGCAGAGGGGCCACGACGAGGTGCTGGGCGAGTACATGGCCGAGGGCACCACCAGC
Organism: Metapseudomonas resinovorans; assembly: GCF_002003485.1. Lineage (GTDB taxonomy): Bacteria > Pseudomonadota > Gammaproteobacteria > Pseudomonadales > Pseudomonadaceae > Metapseudomonas > Metapseudomonas resinovorans_D. Next base: position 87,116 of record NZ_BDMA01000094.1, on the reverse strand, counting down.
CCGTTGATGATGATTCGCCGTGGCCCGTACAAATTCATCTACTCAGAAGAAGACCCCATCCTGCTGTTCGACCTGGCCAACGACCCGCAGGAACTGGAAAACCTGGCGACCTCGCCGGACCACCAGGCCCTGCTTGCGGCGTTCCTCGACGAGGCCCGCGCCCGCTGGGATATCCCGGTAATCGCGGAAGCCGCACTGGCCAGCCAGCGCCGCCGCCGCTTCGTGGCCGACGCCCTGACCCACGGCAAGCTCGCCAGCTGGGACCACCAGCCCTTCGTCGACTCCAGCCAGCAGTACATGCGCAATCACATCGACCTGGACGACCTGGAACGCCGCGCGCGCTTCCCCCAACCCTGACCCCTTGCGAGGAACCACGGCATGAAGACGATCAATGCGGTACTTGCCGGCAGCGCCCTGCTGACCGGCCTTGCGTTCAACGTCCAGGCTGAGGACGCCAGTTGCGCGACAGTGAAGCTGGGCGATCCGGGCTGGAGCGATATCGCCGTGACCAACGGTGTGGCGCGTTTTCTCCTCGATGGACTGGGCTACCGCACCGAAACCCCGACCCTTGCGGTGCCGATCATCTTCGCCGGCCTGCACAAGGGCCAGATCGACGCCTTCCTCGGCAACTGGATGCCGGCGCAGCAAAGCAATTACGACAAGTTCGTCAGTGCCGGCAGCGTCGACAAGGTGGCGCAGAACCTCTCGGGCACCGAGTACACCCTGGCAGTGCCGCGCTACGCCTACGACGCCGGCGTGAAGACCTTCGCCGACCTGGACAGGTTCGCCGACAAGTTCGACAAGAAGCTCTATGGCATTGCCTCCGGCTCGCCGGCCAACGAGTCGATCCGGCAGATGATCGCCAAGGATGAATTCGGTCTCGGCGACTGGAAGCTGGTGGAGTCCAGCGAGCAGGCGATGCTGGTGCAGGTGGGTCGGGCAGTGAAGCGCGAGCAGTTCGTGGTCTTCCTCGGCTGGACACCGCACCCGATGAACGTGCAGTACGACATGGCCTACCTCAAGGGCGGCGAGAAGTACTTCGGCGAAAGCGGCAGCGTGAACACCCTGGCGCGCAAGGGTTACGCCGCACAGTGCCCGAACGTGGGCAAGTTGCTGACCAACCTGCAATTCACCCAGGAGATGGAGAACTCGATCATGGATCAGGTGCTCAACGGCAGCAGCAACAACGACGCGGCCATCAAGGCCTGGCTCAAGTCCAACCCGCAGGCAATCGATGGCTGGCTGCAAGGCGTGACCACCCGCGACGGCGGCGATGGGTTGGCGGCGGTGAAGGCGAAGCTCTGAGCTGCGTGGGGGCTGATCCGGCCTGTAGGGGCGAATTCATTCGCCAAGCAGGCCGAAGGTCTGCCATTCGCGACTGATCGGGGCAGCTGCGCTGCCCTTGGCGAATGAATTCGCCCCTACAAGAGCCTCGCCACCGAGATGAAACTGCCTGATGTGTTCCCCTTCCTCGCCTGGCTCCCAGCCGTCCGTCCCCGCAGCCTCGGCCGCGACACGCTGGTGGGTTTGACCGGCGCCATCCTCGCCCTGCCACAGTCCATCGCCTACGCGCTGATCGCCGGGCTGCCAGCGGAATACGGCCTGTACGCCGCGGTAGTCCCGGTGATCGTCGCCTGCCTCTGGGGTTCGTCGCGGCACCTGATCTGCGGGCCGACGGCGGCGATCTCGGTGGTGCTCTTCGCCAGCGTCAGCCCCTTGGCCCTGCCGGGCAGCCAGCAATACATCAGCCTGGTCCTCTTGCTGACCCTGCTCGCTGGCGCATTCCAGTGGCTGGTCGGGTTCCTGCGCTTCGGCTCCCTGGCCAACTTCGTCTCGCAGTCAGTAGTACTCGGCTTCACCCTGGGCGCGGCGCTGGTGATCGCCCTTGGCCAGGTGCCCAACCTGCTCGGGCTGGCCAACCTGGAAGGACGCGCCACCGCTTGGCAGAGCGCGCTGGAACTGCTCGGGCATGTACGCGAACTGCACTGGCCATCGCTTTGGGTGGCGACTTTCACCCTTGGGCTCGCGATCCTCGTGCGCAGGCTGTGGCCACGGCTGCCGGCACTATTGATCGGCATCATCGGCGGCAGCCTGCTGGTGCTGGCCATGCCGGCCACCTTCGCCGGCGTCGAGCTGGTGCACCCCTTCGATGGCGGCCTGCCGCCACTGGCCTCGATTCGCGTCGACGCCGAGGACGTGCTGCGCCTGCTGCCGTCCGCCGTGGCCTGCGGCCTGCTCGGTCTGGTCACCAGCCTGTCCATCTCCCGTGCCCTGGCCAGCCAGTCGCGGCAGGTGCTGGACGCCAACCAGGAAACCCGTGGCCAGGGCCTGTCCAACGTGATCGGTGCCTGGTTCTCCGGCTATCTCTCGGCGGGCTCCTTCACCCGCTCCGCTCTGAATCTCCAGGCCGGCGCACAGTCACCCCTGGCCGGGGTGTTCTCCGCACTCTGGGTGGCGCTGTTCGCCTTGCTGGGTGCACGACTGATCGCCCATATCCCGCTGCCTGCCATGGCGGCGAGCATCCTGCTGATCTGCTGGGGTTTGCTGGACGGGCGCAGCGTCCGCCAGCTATGGCGCGTCAGCCGGGCGGAGTTCGCGGTGATGGCGATGACCTGTGCGGCCACCCTGCTGCTGGAACTGCAAACCGCCATCTACGCCGGGGTGCTGGCGTCGCTGTTCTTCTACCTCAAGCGCACGTCGCAACCGCGGGTGCTGCAAGCACGTGAAGGCGATGCGGAGGTGCTGCGCATCGAGGGCTCGATCTTCTTCGGCGCCTGCCCCTATCTGCAGAAGCTGATCCAGCGCAGCCGCGCCGGGCGTCTGGTGCTGGATGCGCACCATGTGAACTTCATCGACTACGCCGGGGTGAGCATGCTCCATGACGAAGCACGGCGGCTGGGCGGGGAAGGGCGGAGCCTGGTACTGCGCCGCGCCCGGCCGCAAGTGGAGCGGGAGCTGCGCAAGCTGGAAGGTGCCGATAGCCGGCTGGTGATCGAGGGGAGCATTTCGTAGGAGCGAGCTCTGCTCGCGAAGGCCATGCCGTGGGAGCGAATTCATTCGCGAATAAATTCGCTCCCACAAGGGGAGGGAAGGCTCAGCCCTGCGCCAGCTGGCGACGCAGTTCGGCCAGCACCGGTGCGCTGTCCGGCAACACGCCGCGCCACAGCAGGAAAGCTTCGGCTGCCTGTTCTGCCAGCATGCCCAGGCCGTCGAGCGTACGCGCAGCGCCATGCTCGGCGGCCCAGCGGTTGAAGGCGGTCATTTCCTTGCCGTACATCATGTCGTAGCAGACGGTGTGGCCCGGCCTGATCAGACTCGGCGAAATCGGCGGCAGGTCGCCGGCGAGGCTTGCCGAGGTGCCGTTGATGATCAGGTCGACGGGCTCTTCCAGCCAGTCGAAGCCGCTGGCGGAGACCGGTCCGAGGTCGGCGAACAGCTGGGCCAGCGCCTCGGCCTTCTCCACGGTACGGTTGGCGATCACCAGGGCTGCCGGCTTCTCGGCCAGCAACGGCTCGATCACGCCCCGGGCGGCGCCGCCCGCACCCAACAGGAGGATGCGCTTGCCGGTCAGGTCGAGGCGCGCATTACGGGTGAGGTCGCGTACCAGGCCTGCGCCGTCGGTGTTGTCGCCGAGCAGGCTGCCATCATCCAGCCGCTTCAGGGTGTTCACTGCACCAGCGCGCTGGGCGCGGGCACTGAGGCTGCCGGCCAGTTGGTAGGCCTGCTCCTTGAAGGGCACGGTGACATTGCCGCCTTTGCCGGTTTCGAAGAACTGCCGGGCGCAACCGGTGAAGTCGTCCAGTGGCGCCAGCACGGCTTCATAGGTGAGCAGCTGGCCGGTCTGCTCGGCGAACAGACGGTGAATGAGCGGCGACTTGCTGTGGCCGATAGGGTTGCCGAAGACGCAGTAGCGGTCGGTCACAGCCCTGCCTCCCCGAGCCAGTCGCGGTCCTTCAGGAAGTACTCGGTCAGGCGCGCTTCCTCGCTGCCCGGCTCCGGCTTCCAGTCGTAGCCCCAGCGCACGTGCGGCGGCAGCGACATGAGGATGGACTCGGTACGACCGCCCGACTGCAGGCCGAACAGGGTGCCGCGATCGAACACCAGGTTGAACTCCACGTAGCGACCACGACGGAAGGCCTGGAATTCGCGCTGCTGCTCGGTGAAGGGGGTGTCCTTGCGCTTTTTCAGGATCGGCAGGTAGGCCTCCAGGTAGGCATCGCCGATGGCGCGCATGAAGGCGAAGCTGGTGTCGAAGTCCCACTGGTTCAGGTCGTCGAAGAACAGGCCGCCGATACCGCGCGGCTCGTTGCGATGCTTGAGGTGGAAGTAGCGATCGCACCATTCCTTGTAGCGCGGATACACATCGGCACCGAAGGGCGCGCAGGCGTCGCGGGCCACCTGGTGCCAGAGCACGCAGTCTTCTTCGACGGCGTAATAGGGGGTCAGGTCGAAGCCGCCGCCAAACCACCATACCGGCTCTTCACCTTCTTTCTCTGCACAGAAGAAGCGCACGTTGGCGTGGGAGGTGGGGATGTGGGGGTTTTCCGGGTGAATGACCAGGGAAACGCCGAGCGCCTGGAAGCCACGCCCGGCCAATTCTGGACGGTGGGCGCTGGCCGACGGTGGCAGGTTGGCGCCGAACACGTGGGAGAAGTTCACGCCACCCTTCTCGATCAGCGCACCGTTCTCGATCACCCGGGTACGACCGCCACCACCAGCGGGACGGGTCCAGGCGTCCTCGTAAAAACCGGTCTTGCCATCCTCGGCCGCGAGCGCGGCGCAGATGCGGTCTTGCAGATCGAGCAGATAGGCCTTCACGGCCTCGATACGGTCAGTCACGTGGTCAACCCTGGCAGCGGTTAAGTGGCGGAAAAATGAGCAGGCAAGCATACCACCGCGTGGGGGCTATCGTGGCTTGACGGGAATCAAGGCGAGGCGTTGGATGGGAGCTTTTCCAGCCAGGAGGTTGCCAGCATGGCCAAACGCATCCAGTTCTCCGCCTACGGTGGGCCGGAGGTCCTCGAATACGCGGACTACCAGCCGGCGCAACCGGGACCGCAGGAAGTGCGCGTGCGCAACCGCGCCATCGGCTTGAACTTCATCGACACCTACTACCGCAGCGGCCTCTACTTGGCGCCGAGCTTTCCCACCAGCCTGGGCACTGAAGGCGCAGGCGAGGTGGAGGCCGTGGGCAGCGCGGTTACCCATTTCAAGGTGGGTGACCGCGTCGCCTACGCCACCGGCCCGCTGGGCGCCTACAGCGAGCTGCATGTGCTGCCGGCGGACAAGCTGGTGCGCCTGCCTGATGGCATCGGCTTCGAGCAGGCGGCGGCGGTGATGCTCAAGGGGCTGACCGTGCAATACCTGCTGCGCCAGACCTTTCCGCTTCAGGGCGGCGAGACCATCCTCTTCCACGCCGCCGCCGGCGGTGTTGGGCAGATCGCCTGCCAATGGGCGCGCGCCCTCGGCGTCAAGCTGATCGGCACGGTCAGCTCGGCCGAGAAAGCGTCGCTGGCCAAGGCCAACGGCGCCTGGGAAACCATCGACTACAGCCACGAGGACGTGGTGCAAAGGGTGCTGGAGCTCACTGATGGCGCCAAGTGCCCGGTGGTCTACGACTCGGTGGGCAAGGACACCTGGGAAATCTCGCTGGACTGCGTGGCACCGCGCGGCCTGATGGTGAGCTTCGGCAATGCCTCGGGTCCGGTGACCGGAGTAAACCTGGGCATCCTGGCGCAGAAGGGCTCGCTCTACGTCACCCGACCGACACTGTTCGGCTACGCCAGCACGCCTGAACGCTTGCAAGCGATGGCGGATGAGCTGTTCGAGCTGATCGCCGACGGCCGCATCAAGGTGGAAGTAAGCCAGCGCTTCGCCCTGGCCGAGGCGGCGAAGGCACACACCGCCCTGGCCAGCCGCCAGACCACCGGCTCTACCGTGCTTATCCCCTGAGCACGCGCCCGCTGGCCAGGTCGCGGATCACGCTGGGGTTGCGGCGTCCACCCAGGGCGCCACCCAGCACCGCGTCCAGGGTGTCGCCGAAGTATTGCTGGACCCGCAGGCGCGAGTAGGCGGAGGGACGACCGGTGGGGTTGGCGGACGTGGATATCAATGGCCCGGTGAGGGCGCAAAGGTCACGTACCAACGGGTGATCGCTGACACGCAGGGCAACACTGTCGTGCTGTCCGGTGACCCACTCGGGGAGCAGGTTCTGGTGCGGCACCAGCCAGGTGTTGGGACCGGGCCAGGTGCTGGCGAGCTTGTCGATCCAGGCGTCGGGAAAACCTTCGAGGAGGAAATCGAACTGGCGGATGTTGTCCGCCACCAGGATCAGTCCCTTTTCCACAGGGCGTTCCTTGAGCGCCAGCAGGCGATAGACCGCGTCCTCGTTCCAGGGATCGCAGCCCAGGCCCCACACCGCCTCGGTGGGATAGGCGATCACGCCACCTTCGCGCACGACCCGCGCCACTTGCTGCACTCGCCAACGACTGACCATTCCCCATTCCCCGCAAAACTGGATCGGCAAAGTGTACAGGGCTCAACCTTGGCGATGCACCCAGCAGCCGGCCTCGCGGGCGACGCGTCCCCGCAGTTCCAGGTCAGTGAGTTCGGCGAGCAGGCGCGGCAGCTCCCAGCCACTGGCCGCGGCCAGCCCTTCGCTGCTATAGGGCGCTGCGCGCAGCAGGTCGAGCAAGGGATGGGGTTCTACCGCCATCACTTCTGTCCGGGCATCGGGCGCCACAGCCTGCCAGCCTCGCAATGCTTCGAGGATGTCTTCCACCTTCTCCACCAGCGCCGCGCCTTCGCGAATCAACTGGTGACAGCCGCGCGCACCGGGATGGTGGATGGAGCCGGGTATGGCATAGACCTCGCGCCCCTGCTCGGCCGCCAGCCGCGCGGTGATCAGCGAGCCGCTGGAAGGGCTGGCCTCCACCACCAGCACGCCGAGAGACAAGCCGCTGATGATGCGATTGCGCCGGGGAAAGTTGGACGGCTGGGGCGGGCAGTCCAGCGGTAGTTCGGACACCAGCGCACCACCTTCTTCGACTATGCGTGCAGCCAGGCCGCGGTGACGGTTGGGGTAGATGCGCTGCAGCCCGGTGCCGAGCACCGCGACCGTCTTGCCAGCGGCTTCCAGCGCGCCCAGGTGGGCGGCGCCGTCGATGCCAAGGGCCAGCCCACTGGTGATGACGAAGCCTCCTCCCGCCAGGCTGCGGGCGAATGCCCGGGCCGTATCCAGACCCGCCGCAGAGGCCCGGCGACTACCGACCATGGCCAGTTGTGGACGCTCCAGCAGCGTGGCATCACCGGCGATATAAAGCAGTGGTGGCGCGTTGCCGATCTCGGTGAGAAGGGCCGGATAGCCAGGGTCGTCCCAGCAAAGCAGGTGTCGGTCGGGCTGCTCCTGCCAGGCCAGTGCGCGGGCCGCGGCATCGCGGATTTCCGGACTGCGCCGAGGGTCGGCGCAAACCTCCGGCAGGCCCAGCGATCGCCACGCAGCGGCCGGCGCACTGAGGGCTGCGGAGGCAGAACCGAAGGCTTCGAGCAGGCGACGGAAACGGGCAGGGCCAAGTTCGGGGAGGTGATGCAGACGCAGGCGAGCTTCCAGCTCGGCGGGTGAAATTGATGACACGTCGATCGGTCCTTGATCGCGCCGCGACCGCGGCAGAACGGCCATCAATACAACAAGCCCCCGCAGGGCGGGGGCTTGGAGGTGTTACGGGTTGTGTACCTTGTCCAGCACCGCCAGCTGGCGGGTGGCGGCCAGTACCAGGCCGTAGCTGAGCTTGTCGTAGGTGCGGAACACCATCAGCAGGCCGGCGCGCTCATCGGGGATCTTGATGAACTCGTCGGTGACGCGGTCGCGCACGGTCTCGCCGGTCTTGTAGACCGCCAGCACGTTGCCTTCCACCAGGCCGTCACGCTTGCCCTTGTTGATGGTCACCACATCGAACTGACCGATCTGGGTCACGCCACGCGGTACGTCGAGGATCACACCACTGATGTCACGCTCCGGTGCGCTGGGCATGAACGTGGAGTTGATCGCGCGTTCCTCGGTGGGGAAGAGGCGGTCGCCCAGGCGGACCTCCTGGGTAGAGCGGGTCAGCTCCAGGGTGCCGATATCGCCTTCGTCGGCCACCATCTCGCCGCCACCGATGTCGTCGGCGTTGATACCGAGGAACTCCTTGGTCTCAGGGTCCAGATAGGTCTTGCCCTGGCGGAAGATGCCGTAGACCGGTTGCTCGTGGGAGAAGTTGCCGCGGGCGTAGACGCGGTCCCCGGCACCACTGACCACGCGCTCGGCATTGCCAGCGACGATGTAGGGTGCGGCCTGGAACTGCTCGGGATCGTCGATGATGCGGTTGGTCAGCAGGAAGGCGTTGATCGCCTCCAGCGGAATGGCCGGAATGGCTTCGGCCATCGGCGTGCTGCGCACCTGGGGCGACAGCTTGATGGTGCCGCGGGACGCACCGCGATTCAGCATGAGACGCGGCTGGCCATCGACGTAGACGAGGCTGAGCACGTCGCCGGGATAGATCAGGTGCGGGTTCTCGATCTGCGGGTTGGCATGCCAGATTTCCGGCCACTTCCACGGCTGGCGCAGGAACTTGCCGGAAATATCCCAGAGCGTGTCGCCCTTGACGACGGTATAGCGCTCCGGATGCCCGTCCCTGAGTTCCACCGCAGCCTGGGTCAGGCCACTGGCGGCCAGGAGCAGCAGGGCGAGTAGTGATTTCCTCATGCGGTGAATCCCTTTATTATGTCCGTTCACATGAAACGCCCTGAGAGCCGCCCCAACCGGGCTCTTCAGCCGTTTTTTTATGCTGCTCACCATCTTAGCAGCGGATTTTCAACATATTCCACAAGTGCATCACAAACGCATATGGCGATTCTGAACATTCTCGAATTCCCCGATCCGCGGCTGCGCACCATCGCCAAACCGGTGGCTGTGGTCGACGACTCCATCCGCCAGTTGATCGATAACATGTTCGAAACCATGTACGCCGCTCCGGGTATCGGCCTGGCCGCAACCCAGGTGAACGTCCACAAGCGCGTGGTGGTGATGGACCTGTCGGAAGACAATTCCGAGCCTCGGGTCTTCATCAATCCCGAGTTCGAATCCCTGACCGAGCAGATGGACCAGTATCAGGAAGGCTGCCTCTCGGTACCCGGCTTCTACGAGAATGTCGATCGTCCGCAGAAGGTCAAGGTCAAGGCCCTGGACCGCGATGGCCAGCCTTATGAGCTGATCGCCGAAGGCCTGCTCGCCGTGTGCATCCAGCACGAGTGCGACCACCTCAACGGCAAGCTCTTCGTCGACTACCTGTCGTCCCTCAAGCGCGACCGCATCAAGAAGAAGCTGGAAAAGCAACATCGCCAGCAGGCTTGATTCCCCCGATCCCAAAGGCTTGCTCCGGCAAGCCTTTTTCTTTAGCGAGTACCCATGACTGAGCCCCTGCGCCTCGTCTTCGCCGGCACCCCGGAGTTCGCCGCGGAGCACCTCAAAGCCCTGCTCGAATCCCGCCACCAGGTCATCGCCGTCTACACCCAGCCGGACCGCCCGGCCGGTCGCGGCCAGAAGCTGATGCCGAGCCCGGTCAAGCAACTGGCGGTCGAACACGGGATTCCGGTGCTGCAGCCGCCGACCCTGCGTGATCCGGCGGCCCAGGCCGAGCTCAAGGCCCTCGGCGCCGACCTGATGGTGGTAGTCGCCTACGGCCTGATCCTGCCGCAGGTGGTGCTCGACACGCCGCGCCTGGGCTGCATCAACAGCCACGCCTCGCTGCTGCCTCGCTGGCGTGGCGCCGCGCCGATCCAGCGCGCGGTCCAGGCGGGCGACGCGGAGAGCGGCGTCACCGTCATGCAGATGGAAGCCGGCCTCGACACCGGCCCGATGCTGCTCAAGGTCACCACGCCGATCAGCGCGGAAGACACTGGCGGCAGCCTGCACGACCGCCTCGCACAGCTTGGCCCGCAAGCGGTCCTCGAAGCCCTCGAAGGCCTGGCCGCCGGAACCCTGAAAGGTGAAGTTCAGGACGACGCCCTGGCCAACTACGCGCACAAGCTGAACAAGGATGAGGCGCGCCTCGACTGGAGCCGCCCTGCGGTGGAGCTGGAACGTCTGGTTCGCGCGTTCAATCCCTGGCCCATCTGCCACAGCACCCTCGACGGCGAGCCGCTGAAAGTGCTCGCCGCCGCGCTGGGCGATGGCAAGGGCACGCCCGGGCAGATCCTCGCCGCCAGCAAGGACGGCCTCACCGTAGCCTGTGGCGACGGCGCCCTGCGCTTGACCCGCCTGCAACTGCCCGGCGGCAAACCGCTGAACTTCGCTGACCTGTTCAACAGCCGCCGCGAGCAGTTCGCCGTGGGCAAGGTGCTCGGCGCATGAATCCGCGTCTCGCCGCCGCCCGCGCACTGGCCGCGGTCCTTTCCGGCAAGGCCTCCTTGGGCGGCAGCCTGCCGCCGCAGCTGGACAAGGTGGACCCGCGTGATCGCGCCCTGGCCCAGGATCTGGCCTTCGGTGCCGCGCGCTGGCAACCGCGCCTCGCGGCCCTGGCCGAACGCCTGCTGCAGAAGCCGTTCAAATCCGCCGACAAGGATGTGGAAGCCCTGCTCCTGGTCGGCCTCTACCAGCTCTTCTACACCCGCATTCCCGCCCATGCTGCCATCGGCGAAACCGTCGGCTGCTCGGACAAGCTGAAGAAACCCTGGGCCAAGGGCCTGCTCAACGCCGTGCTGCGCAATGCCCAGCGCCAGGGCGAATCGATATTCGCCGAGCTGGAACGCGACCCGGCGGCGCGTACCGCCCACCCACGCTGGCTACAGAAGGCCCTCAAGGCGGCCTGGCCGGAACACTGGGAAGCCGTATGCGCGGCGAACAACGCCCATCCGCCATTGATCCTGCGGGTCAATCGCCGCCATGGCAGCCGCGACGACTATCTGGCCGAGTTGCAGCAAGCCGGCATCGCTGCCGAGCCCTGCGCCTTCAGCCGTGACGGTATCCGCCTCATCGAAGCCTGCGACGTGAAGACCCTGCCGGGCTTCGCCGAAGGTCGCGTCAGCGTGCAGGACGAAGCCGCCCAATTGGCCGCCGACCTCCTGGAGCTGGCGCCCGGGCAGCGCGTGCTCGACGCTTGCTGCGCGCCCGGCGGCAAGACCTGTCACGTCCTCGAGGCCGAGCCTGGCCTTGCCGAAGTGGTGGCTGTAGACCTGGAAGAAAGCCGCCTGGTGCGTGTGCGCGAAAACCTCGCGCGACTCGGCCTGGAGGCCAGGCTGATCGCCGCCGACGGTCGCGACACCGCCGGCTGGTGGGACGGCAAGCCGTTCCAGCGCATCCTCCTCGATGCTCCCTGCTCGGCCACCGGGGTGATCCGACGCCACCCGGACATCAAGCTGACCCGCAAGGAAGAAGACATCACTGCGCTTGCCGAACTCCAGGGTGAGCTGCTGGATGCCCTCTGGCCGACTCTGGAAGTCGGTGGCGTGCTGCTCTATGCCACCTGCTCCACGCTCCCACGGGAAAACAGCGACAACATCGCCGCCTTCCTCGCCCGCACCCCTGGCGCCCGCGAGCTGGACATCCCCGGACCGTTCGGATTGAAACAACCCCATGGCCGTCAGTTGCTGGCGCAGGAAGACAGCCATGACGGTTTCTACTATGCCAAGCTGATCAAGATCGCCGCTTCGGCGCGATAAGGGAACTAGCAGTGAAGATCATCATTCTCGGCGCGGGGCAGGTTGGTGGCACCTTGGCAGAGCACCTTTCGGGCGAAGCCAACGACATCACCGTGGTCGACACCGATGGCGACCGCCTGCGCGACCTCGGCGACCGGCTCGACATCCGTACCGTGCAAGGCCGTGGGTCCTTCCCCACCGTGCTGCGCCAGGCCGGCGCCGACGATGCCGACATGCTGGTGGCAGTGACCAACAGTGACGAGGTGAACATGGTCGCCTGCCAGGTGGCCTACACGCTGTTCCACACTCCAACCAAGATCGCCCGGGTACGCGAAGCGGCCTATCTCACCCGTGCTGGCCTCTTCGATAACGAAGCCATCCCGGTGGACGTGCTGATCAGCCCGGAACAAGTGGTGACCAACTACATCAAGCGCCTGATCGAGTACCCCGGTGCGCTGCAGGTGATCGACTTCGCCGAGGGCAAGGCCCAGTTGGTGGGGGTCAAGGCCTATTACGGCGGTCCGCTGGTGGGCCAGGAGCTGCGCCAGATCCGCGAGCACATGCCCAACGTGGACACCCGCGTGGCCGCCATCTTCCGTCGCAATCGGCCGATCCTGCCCAAGGGCGATACCGTGATCGAGGCCGACGACGAAGTCTTCTTCATCGCCGCCAAGGCTCACATCCGCGCGGTGATGAGCGAGCTGCGGCGTCTGGAAGACAGTTACAAGCGCGTGGTAATCGCGGGCGGCGGACACATCGGTGAGCGCCTCGCCGAGGCCATCGAAAGCCGCTACCAGGTGAAGATCATCGAGATGAACCCGGCGCGCTGCCGCCACCTCTCGGAAGTCCTCGACAGCACCATCGTGCTCCAGGGCAGCGCCTCCGACCGCGACCTGCTGGTGGAAGAGAACATCAACGACGCCGACATCTTCCTCGCGCTGACCAACGACGACGAGGCCAACATCATGTCCTCGCTGCTGGCCAAGCGCCTGGGCGCGCGCAAGGTGATGACCATCATCAACAACCCGGCCTACGTGGACCTGGTGCAGGGCGGCGACATCGACATCGCCATCAGCCCCCAGCTGGCCACCATCGGCACCCTGCTGACCCACGTGCGTCGTGGCGACATCGTCAGCGTGCACTCCCTGCGCCGTGGCGCGGCGGAGGCCATCGAAGCCATCGCCCACGGTGACGCCAAGTCGAGCAAGGTGGTGGGCAAGATGATCGAGGACATCGCCTTGCCGCCCGGCACCACGATCGGCGCCATCATCCGTGACGAGGAAGTGCTGATCGCCCACGACGACACCATCATCGAGTCGGGCGACCATGTGATCCTGTTCCTCGTGGACAAGAAGTACATCCGCGACGCTGAGCGGTTGTTCCAGGTCGGCCTGACCTTCTTCTAAAGGGAGCACCCCATGCTCGAAGGACTGGAAAAGATGCTGGCCAAGGGCGTGGACAACGCCCTGCTGCGCTTTGGCCTGGGCAAGGGCTACCTCGACCAGGGCGATGCGGCGCGGGCCGCCGAACACCTGCGCCGTTGCGTCGAGCAGGCCCCCAAGTACTCCGCCGCCTGGAAGCTGCTGGGCAAGGCCCTGGAAGCTGATGGCGACCTCGCCGCCGCCCGCGCCGCCTGGACCGAAGGCCTCGCGGCCGCCCAGGCCCATGGCGACAAGCAGGCAGAGAAGGAGATGACGGTGTTCCTCAAGCGCCTGGACAAGCGCGGCGGTTCGCCGGCCTGATCATTTCATCAAGGTCAAAATGACTCGATGGCAGGTCCAAGTGACTCTACCCGTGAAAGTCATTTGGACAGCTTTATCCAATAAGTCTTTGATTTATAACGCCTGAATTCATGGCCCGTTTCTTGTTCCTGTGAATCACGTCGTGGTCCTGCCACGTCGGCCTCTTACAGGAACAGGAACCTGCCATGTCACAACACGAATTCGAGAATCGCCTTGCGGTCGTCACCGGGGCCAGCTCCGGGATCGGCCTTGCCGTTGCAGAGCGCCTGCTGGAGCAAGGCGCCCGGGTCCTGGCGATGAGCCGGCGACCGGGAGAACTCCACGGGCTACAAGCGCGCTTCGGCGAGCGGCTGCATTGGCAAGCCGGCGACGTTACCCAAGCCAGTGACCTGACCGCGCTGGCGCAGACGGCGCGCGACCTCGGTCCCATCCACTACCTGGTGCCCAATGCCGGGATCGCCCGCCTCGCCGACGGGCTGGATGCCACTGCCTTCGACCAGCAATGGGCGGTCAACGGCGCTGGTGCCATCAACACGCTGGCGGCCTTGAACGGTGAGTTGGTGCCGTCTGCCTCGGTGGTGTTCATCGGCACCTTCCTTTCAGGGGTGAGCTTTCCCGGTCTCGCCGCCTACATTGCCTCGAAAGCCGCACTGAAAGCGCACATGCGCACCCTCGCGGTGGAACTGGCACCCCGTGGCGTACGCCTGAACATGGTGTCTCCCGGCCCGACCGCCACGCCCATCTGGTCCAGCCTGGGACTGGCAGACGACGAGCTCTCAGCAGTAGCCGATAGCGTCAGCCAGCGCTTGCTCGGGGGTCGCTTCCTCGAACCCGGTGCCGTGGCCGATGCCATCCTCTTCCTGCTCTCGCAGGCTGCACGCGGCGTCCACGGCCAGGACCTGGTAGTCGACAGCGGTTATACCTTGCGCTGAACGCAGATGGCCCCGTCGCACAAAGTCGACGGGGCCAGCGGTTCTCTCTCCCCGCAGATAGATCAGGGTCTGCTCGGTGCTCCACAGCGCATTGGCGATGTAGCGGTAGTTGATCAATGCGGCCAGGTAGCCGTCACCCTCGGGCGTCGTCGGGCCTGCGGTGGCATCGCGCACCACCGCCACTTCGAAGCCAAGCTCCAGCAGCTCGCGCAAGTGGGATTCCACGCAAAGGTTGGCGGCCATGCCGGCGAGGATGATCTGCGACACGCCGTGCTTGCGCAGCTGCAGCGCCAGGTCGTTGGTCTCCGGGCCGTAGACCTTGTGGGGGGACGCGATTATGGTCTTGCCATCGAGAATGTAGGGCTTGTACTCGGGGAGGAAGTCCGCGCCCGAGTTCTCGAAACCTTCCAGGCTCAACGGCCCCTTGCGGTCGAACATGCAGATGCTGTGCATGACCTTCTCCAGCGGTCCGCCGAAGTGCCACTCGTGGTCGCAGGGGTAGTAATAGTGCGGTGACACGGCGACGGTGATGCCAGCCTCCTTGGCAGCGGCGAACAGTTGGCCGATATGCCGAACCGTATCGTGCTCGGTGATGCTCTTGCCGAATACGCTCCAGCTCACGCCTTCGGGGCTGAGGAAATCTATTTGCGGGTCAATCACTACCAGCGCGGCGCGGGACAGGTCCAGGCGCATGCCCGGGTTGGGCAGTGCAGGGTCGGCTGGGTCGTTGTAGGCCGTGGAGGGACGGGAAGGTTCATGGCTCATTTCGATGGACTCCTGCGGGCGGGAAGAAATCACGGATTGCCGTGGCAGCCCGGCCCGGGGCTGACTACCATCGGCGTGATCTCATCCTATGGCCGCACCCTCCGCGGCTTTTGCCAGGACGTACAGGATCTTTGCCAGGTTGTCTCCGATGGATGTCCTTTCCGAATTCTTCGAGCGCACCAGCCTCCAGGGGCGGCTGTTCTTCGCCGGCCGCGTGGACGGTGCGCTGGTGCTCGACAAGCCGCCTGGAATGGCGTTCATCCACCTGGTGGAGCGGGGCGGTATCGACATGGTCCAGCCAGGACTGCCGAAGGTATCGATCAGCGAACCCAGCGTGCTGTTCTGCCCCAGCAGCTGCCGTTATCAGTTGCGCTCCAACTCCATCGAGGGGGCCGAGCTGATCTGTGCGTCCTTCCAGTTCAGCCGTGGCCTGGCGCAGCCGTTTCCCCTCGGACTGGAAGAAACCCTGGTGTTTCCCCTGGACGCGCTGGGCCATGCATTGCCGGTGATCCGCAGCTTGGTGGGCGAGTTCCAGGGCGCGGCGCCCGGCAGGGCCAAGGCGCTCAATCTGCTGTTCGAGTACCTGTTCGTGCTGCTGGTACGGCGGGCAGTCGAGGACGGTCGGATTTCCGGGGGCCTGCTCTACGCCCTGCAGGATGGCCGGCTGGGGGCCGTACTCAGCCAGATTCACCGAGAACCGGAAGGGGAATGGAGCGTGGAGCGCATGGCGAACCTGGCGTTGATGTCCCGTTCGAAATTCTCCGCCTGCTTCAATAACATCCTGGGGACATCGCCCATGGCCTATCTCACCGCCTGGCGCATGAAGACGGCGCAGGACCTGCTGCGTGAAGGGGTTCAGATCAAGGTGGTGGCCAACTCCGTGGGCTACAGCTCGCAGGCATCGTTCTCCCGGACCTTTGCGAGCCTGGTGGGTTGCCCACCGGCGGAATGGATCAGGACGGTGGCGAAGGGCGAGGTAGAGGTGACCGCGCGGGTTTGTCCACCCGTTCCGCCTGAGCCCTGATCAGGACTCCATGAAACGCAGTCCCGCGCCCTCGGCATCCACTCGCATCACTTCCATTTCCAGGATGGGTGCTTCGATCGGCAGGTCCTGGACCTGGCCGCGTACGATACTGCCGACTGTCAGAGCAGCCAGATCGGGATGACGGACATAGACGCCGCCATCGGAGAGATCGCGGGTCTGGGCAACCAGTTCACCAAAGCTCGGGTGGCTGATCTTGATCCTGCACTTCATCGGAGTTCGGGGAAATTGCCGCTGGTTCGCCATGGGATCGCATCATCCTGAGCCGGTGAGCTGCCGACGTTAACGGTGTATCAGATCTGGAACAACCCTCACCCGGCCAGAAAAAAGGCGCCTTCCGGCGCCTTTCTGCTCAATACCACTTCTTCTCGCCTTCGGGGCGTTTCTTGAAGCGCTTCATGCTCCACATGTACTGGGTCGGGTAGGCCCGCACGTACCTTTCCACCACCTGGCTCATGGCGGCAACGCCTTCTTCGACGTTCTCGCTGTACATGCCTTCGGGCGCGGCTTCGAGGATCACCTTGAAGCCCGAACCATCGGGCAAGCGCAGGGCATGCAGGAATACGCCGCGCGCCTTGCCGCCGGCCAGCATGCCGGGAACGAACTTGCTGGTCAGCGCCTGGGTGCCGAGGAAGGGCACGAAGACGCCCGCCGAGAGGCTCGGCTCAGGGTCGGCGGGGATGCCCACGGCGCCGCCCTTGCGCACTTCCTTGATGACACTGAGGATGCCTTCCTTGGTGGAAGGTGCCACGCGGTTGCCCAACTGCACGCGTTGCTTCTGCAGCAGATCGTCCACCGCCTTCAGCTTCGGCGGACGGTAGAAGATGATGGGTTTGCACTGGGCGCAGTAGAAGTGGTTGAGCACTTCCCAGTTGCCCAGGTGGCTGGTGATGCCCACCACACCCTTGCCACTGGCCAGGGCCTCGTGCAGCACGTCGAGGCCTTCCACTTCGCGTACCAGTCCGATGGACTTCTCCGCCGGCCAGATCCAGGCGCAGGCGCTTTCGGTGAAGGTTCGGCCGATATCCTTCAGGCTCTGACCAACGCGCTGATCCAGCTCCGCCGGCGACCACTCGGGGAAGCACTTGGACAGGTTGATCCGCACCACATCGCGGGAACGGTTCGGCAGCTTCCACATCAGCCAGCCAATGGTCGCGCCAACCGCTTGCACGGCGCGCCAGGGCAACATCGCGAAGAGGCGCAGGAAGCCGACAATCAGCGCACCTTTCAACTTATCCACAGGCAACTCCAGGACGTTCGAAAGCGCGCATTCTACCCTCGCACCGGATCACAGGGTCAGCTCGCGATAACGGTCGCAGTCCGTTGTGTGATCCATGACCATGCCGGCGGCCTGCATGAAGGCGTAGCAGATGGTCGGGCCGACGAAAGTGAAGCCGGACTTCTTCAAGGCGCGGCTCATGGCTTCGGCCTCAGGCGTGACCGCCGGCACCTGGCCGCGCTCGCTGAAGTGGTTGACCTTCGGTTTGCCGCCGACGAAGGACCAAAGCAGCTTCACCGGGTCTTCCTGGCGCAGCCAGGCCTGGGCGTTCTGCCGGGCTGCCTTGAGCTTGAGGAAGTTACGGATGATGCCCGGGTCCTGCATCAGCTTCTCGATCTCCTCGTCACTCATCACCGCCAGGCGCTGCGGATCGAAACCGAACAGAACCTCGCGGTAGCGCTCGCGCTTCTTCAGTACGGTGATCCAGGACAGGCCGGCCTGGAAGCCTTCCAGCAGGAGGAGTTCGAAAAGCGCCGCAGAGTCCTTCAGCGGTACGCCCCATTCGGTGTCGTGGTAGGCGATGTAGAGGGGGTCGTCATTGCACCAGAAGCAGCGTGGCATAAGGCTTTCCATGCGGTTGCGGCGGGGTCGGATCGGGTATACTCCGGCATTTTCCGTCGAAGACCCAGCACAGGTGAAATTCGTGAGCCAGACTACGCCCGCCGTGCGCACCTTCCAAGACCTGATCCTCGCCCTGCAGCAGTACTGGGCCGAGCAGGGCTGCGTGGTGCTCCAGCCCTACGACATGGAAGTGGGCGCCGGTACTTTCCACACCGCCACCTTCCTCCGCGCCATCGGCCCGGAGACCTGGAACGCCGCCTACGTGCAGCCGTCCCGCCGTCCGACCGACGGCCGCTACGGCGAGAACCCCAACCGCCTGCAGCATTACTATCAGTTCCAGGTGGTCCTCAAACCCAACCCGGAGAACTTCCAGGAGCTGTACCTCGGCTCGCTGAAGGCCATCGGCGTCGACCCGCTGGTGCATGACATCCGCTTCGTCGAAGACAACTGGGAATCGCCGACCCTTGGCGCCTGGGGCCTGGGCTGGGAAATCTGGCTGAACGGCATGGAAGTCACCCAGTTCACTTACTTCCAGCAGGTCGGTGGCATCGAGTGCTACCCGGTGACCGGCGAGATCACCTACGGTCTCGAGCGTCTGGCCATGTACATCCAGGGCGTTGATTCGGTGTACGACCTGGTCTGGGCCGACGGCCCCTTCGGCAAGGTCACCTATGGCGATGTGTTCCACCAGAACGAAGTGGAACAATCGACCTACAACTTCGAGCACGCCAACGTCGAGAAGCTGTTCGAGATGTTCGACTTCTACGAGAGCGAAGCGAACCGTCTGATCGAGCTGCATCTGCCGCTGCCGACCTACGAGATGGTCCTCAAGGCCTCCCACACCTTCAACCTGCTGGACGCCCGCCGCGCCATTTCGGTGACCGAGCGCCAGCGCTACATCCTGCGCGTGCGCACCCTGGCCCGCGCCGTGGCGCAAAGCTACCTGCAGGCGCGCGCGCGTCTCGGCTTCCCCATGGCCACTCCCGAACTGCGTGACGAAGTACTGGCCAAGCTGGAGGCTCAAGAATGAGTGCACAAGATTTCCTGGTAGAGCTGGGCACTGAAGAGCTGCCTCCCAAGGCCCTGAAATCCCTGGGTGACGCCTTCCTCGGCGGCATCGAGCAAGGCCTCAAGGCCGCCGGCCTGGGCTATGCCAAGGCCCAGGTATTCGCCGCCCCGCGCCGTCTGGCCGTACTGGTGGAGCAACTGGCGACCCAGCAACCCGATCGCAGCGTCAACCTCGACGGTCCGCCGATCCAGGCCGCCTTCGACGCAGAAGGCAAGCCAACCCAGGCCGCACTGGGCTTCGCCCGCAAATGCGGTGTCGACCTGGAGCAGATCGACAAGAGCGGTCCGAAACTGAAGTTCAACCAGTCCATCCCCGGCCAGCCCGCCGCGGGCTTGCTGCCGGGTATCGTCGAAGCCTCCCTGGCTGCCCTGCCGATTCCGAAGCGCATGCGCTGGGCCGCTCGCCGCGAAGAGTTCGTCCGTCCGACCCAGTGGCTGGTCATGCTGTTCGGCGACGACGTGGTGGATTGCACAATCCTCACCCAGAAAGCCGGACGCGAGTCCCGTGGCCACCGCTTCCATAACCCGGACAACATCCGCATCAGCAAGCCTTCCACCTACCTGGAAGACCTGCGCAGCGCCCACGTGCTGGCCGACTTCGCCGAGCGCCGCGAGATCATTGCCAAGCGCGTGGCCGAACTGGCTGCCGAACAGAACGGCACTGCCGTGGTGCCCGCCGACCTGCTGGACGAAGTGACCGCGCTGGTCGAGTGGCCGGTGCCGCTGGTGTGCTCCTTCGAGGAGCGCTTCCTCGCCGTGCCCCAGGAAGCCCTGATTTCCACCATGCAGGACAACCAGAAGTACTTCTGCCTGCTGGATGCCAACGGCAAGCTGCTGCCGCGCTTCATCACCGTGGCCAACGTGGTCAGCAAGGACCCGGCGCAGATCGTCTCCGGTAACGAGAAAGTGGTTCGCCCGCGCCTCACCGACGCCGAGTTCTTCTTCAAGCAGGACAAGAAGCAGAAGCTCGAAGGCTTTAACGAGCGCCTGAAGAACGTGGTGTTCCAGGCCCAGCTCGGTACCGTCTACGAGAAAGCAGAACGCGTATCCCGCCTCGCTGGTTTCGTGGCCGAGCAGATCGGCGCCGATCCGACCCGCGCTGCGCGCGCCGGTATCCTCGCCAAGTGCGACCTGGCCACCGAGATGGTCGGCGAGTTCCCGGAGATGCAGGGCATCGCTGGCTATTACTACGCGACCAACGACGGTGAGCCGGAAGACGTCGCCAAGGCGCTGAACGAGCAGTACATGCCTCGTGGCGCCGGCGCCGAACTGCCGCAGACCCTCACGGGCGCCGCCGTGGCAGTGGCCGACAAGCTGGACACCCTGGTGGGTATCTTCGGCATCGGCATGCTCCCCACCGGCAGCAAGGACCCCTTCGCACTGCGTCGCCAGGCCCTGGGCGTCCTGCGCATCCTGATCGAGAAGCAGCTGAATCTCGACCTCGCGGCCGCCGTCGCCTTCGCCATCGACCTCTACGGCTCCAAGGTGAAAACCGAGGGACTTGCCGAGCAGGTACTGGAGTTCGTCTTCGACCGCCTGCGCGCCCGCTACGAGGACGAAGGCGTGGACGTGGCCGTGTACCTCTCGGTACGCGCCCTGCAACCATCCTCGGCCCTGGATTTCGACCAGCGCGTGCAGGCCGTCCAGGCCTTCCGCAAGCTGCCGGAAGCCGCTGCCCTGGCCGCAGCCAACAAGCGCGTGTCCAACCTGCTGAGCAAGGCTGAAGGCAACGTTCCGGCCAGCGTCGACAGCGCGCTGCTGCAGGAAGCCGCCGAACAAGCACTGGCCAAGGCCGTTGCCGACGCCGAACAGGCCCTGGCGAACGCCGGCAGCTACCGCGAAACCCTGGAGCGCCTGGCCAGCCTGCGCGAGCCGGTGGACAGCTTCTTCGAAGCGGTACTGGTCAACGCCGAAGACGCCGCCGTACGCAGCAACCGCTATGCACTGCTGGCCAAGCTGCGCGGTCTGTTCCTGGGCGTGGCTGACATTTCGGTACTGGGCTAAGTGATAGCGCGCGCCTGGCCCGAGGCAGAGTGCTTCGAGTCAGGCGCGGCGTTTCAGGCGTTGTTCATGAAACTACTGATTCTCGACCGCGATGGAGTCATCAACGAAGACTCCGACGCGTACATCAAATCGCTCGAGGAATGGATCCCCATTCCCAGTGCCATCGCCGCCATTGCGCGCCTGAGCAAGGCCGGCTGGACCGTGGCCGTGGCCACCAACCAATCCGGCATCGCCCGCGGCTATTACGACCTCGCCACGCTGGCGTCGATGCATGCGCGGTTGCGCGAGATGGTTGCGGAGCAGGGTGGCGAACTGGGCGTGATCGAATACTGCCCGCATGGCCCGAACGACGGCTGTGATTGCCGCAAACCGCAGCCCGGCATGCTCAGGCGCATCGCTGAGCACTATGGCGTGGACCTTGCTGGCATTTGGTTCGTCGGCGACAGCAGTGGTGACCTGGAAGCCGCGTTGGCCGTCGATTGTCAGCCCGTTCTGGTGAAGACCGGCAAGGGCGAACGTACCCTGGCCAAGCAGTTGCCAGCGGGCACCCTGGTATTCGACGATCTGGCGGCAGTCGCCACACATCTACTTCAGTAAGGTCAACAGCTCCCATGACGACAGTGCAGGCCATCAGAACCTTCCTTTTCTACCTGCTGCTGTCGCTGAGCGCCTTCATCTGGGGCACGTTGAGCCTCTTCTTCGCGCCTTTCATGCCATTTCGCGCGCGCTACCGCTTCATCGTCTGGCGCTGGTGCCGGTTCGCTGTCTGGCTGGCCAAGGTGATGGTGGGTATCCGCTATGAAGTGAAAGGCCAGGAGAATATCCCGGCCCAGCCCTGCGTGATTCTCGCCAAGCACCAGAGCACCTGGGAGACCTTCTTCCTCTCCGGCGCTTTTGAGCCTCTCAGTCAGGTGGTCAAGCGCGAGCTGCTGCGCGTTCCCTTCTTTGGCTGGGCCATGGCGTTGATGAAGCCCATCGCCATCGATCGCAGCAACCCCAAGGCGGCGCTCAAGCAGTTGGCTGCGCAGGGCGACGAGCGACTCAAGCAGGGCGCCTGGGTGCTGATCTTCCCGGAGGGTACTCGCGTTCCAGTGGGGGAGATGGGCAAGTTTTCCCGCGGTGGCACAGCACTGGCGGTCAACGCCGGCCTACCGGTTCTGCCTGTGGCGCACAACGCCGGCCTCTACTGGCCCAAGGCGGGCTGGGCCAAACGTCCAGGGACCGTCCAGGTCGTCTTCGGTCCGGCCATGCATGCAGAAGGCGAGGGGCCCAGGGCCATTGCCGAGTTGAACGATAGGGCGTTTGCCTGGGTGGAAGCCGCTCAGCGCGAGATCGAAGGTCCGCAGACTCCTGCCAAGGTCGAGCATCCGGCCTGATCTGTGGATAAGCTGTGAACAAAAAATTGGCGAATTGCCAATTTCATAGCCCAAAGCCCTGATTTACAAGGCCTTGCGTTTCACGCTAAGTCTTAGCGAGAAAGTGCATAACGCTTTCTCGCGCCTCCTCATCATCCCTTCAGGTAGCGCGAATCCAGACTGTTGAAGCACTGGATGATCCGTTCACGCGTAACGCCCGGGAAGTTCTTCTCAGTCAGAACCACCAGAACCGCAGGCTTGACCCTACCTGAGCGCAGCTGGCGCATCATGTAGGCGCTGATTTCGTCATCAGTGATGCTTGCCGCATCACCTGTCTTCTCATCCATCCTATTGCTCCTGTAAGGCCTCCAGGGCCCCTGCAAGCGCTTCCAGGCTACGCTCTCCCTCTGCAGGTGCGAAGACCGCCCCCACCAACGGGAAAGCGCAGGATCGCTTGAACCAGGCGGTACTCGAGCAAACAGGAAAGGAGGGATTTTGCAGAAGCCGGAAAGCACTGAGGGGAGCCGAAGCTCCCCTCAAATGTTTATTTCATTATTGTTGTTGTTTTTATCAAGTATTCGTTGTTGTTCTTCGCTCCTGGCTACTAGCGCAACCAGAAATGGCTGGTCCCAACTGGACCGAGGGCAAACGGATTTTTTTGGACGCTGATCATGTCATCGTCATTGCTGAACCAACCAGAGCGCCGCTACCTCAAGGTAGTTTTATTGTTCTTTTGCTCTAGTCACCGGGTATGGAACGACACACCCTGTCCAAAAAAATCGGTTTGCTTCTTCTCTGTGCTGTTGTTTTTGTTCTGTCAGAGTCGAAAACGTTCTTTTTGAAGCTTTTTATTGTTGTTGTTCCATATAGAAAGCATGCTGCGTGCCAACTTTTATAAAACCCTTATAAATCAGCACTTTATAAAAATATCTACTTTTCTAGTGCTCATTCCTTGCCCCAATCTGTTCCCTTACGACCCGTACGGATACGCCTCGGCTGAGGGAGGGGTAACACTCCGCGCGCAAGTTCCCCTGCATAGTGTTACCCCCTGTGTCTGCTAGGTAACTCGTTGCTGATAAAGGAAAAACGCGGTGAAGGTTCATTTCGCACTTACCGCCAGCACCGATCGTAGCCACTCCATCGGTGCCTTCTTTTCCCCGACATCGAATACGAACTCCTGCCCACGGTACGCGCTGTTCAACCGGCAAATCTCGCCCACACGCTCCCATCGATCCAGTCGCCGGTGATAACTCAGCCCTGGGCTTTCCTCGCTCGGCGCGAAGAAATCTGGCAAATGCCAGTGCGTCTGTACCTTCGCCTCCGGAGCAGTCAGGACCAGGCGATTGTCGACGCCGGGAAATATTCCAGCCCCGGCATGCGCTGTTCCGTCCAGACATAGCTGCTCTGCTGCAAAGTAGAGCGTGTTGCCCGGGTCGGGCCCATAAGCAAAGTGCGGGTGATATCGCGCCCAGGGCAATGCGTCTGGTGGCAACTCGTCGATCTTTAGAATCTCGCCCACGCACAGCCAGCCCCAGATGATCTGCCGAGCCATCTGGTCAGGAATGAATCGCCAGACTCCCTGCACTTTCTCGACAGGTCGAAAGGAACCGAAGAACAAGAAGAGATCACCGACAGCTCGTCAGACGTCGAGGTTGGACACCGCCAGGGCGTTGCTCTCGATGAAGTCGCGACGCGGTTCCACTGCATCGCCCATCAAGGTGTTGAAGATCTGGTCCGCGGCAATCGCGTCTTCGATGGTGACCTTGAGCATACGACGGACGTTCGGGTCCATTGTGGTTTCCCACAGCTGCTCCGGATTCATCTCACCCAGTCCCTTATAGCGCTGGATTGTGTGACGCTTGGTGCTTTCGGTCATCAGCCAGGAAAGGGCGTCCTTGAAGCCGGCAACCGGTTTCTTGCGCTCGCCGCGCTGAACGTAGGCGCCGTCTTCCAGCAGGTTATTGAGCTGGTTGCCCAGATCGGTCACCTGGCGGTAGTCGTTGCTCGCGAAGAAGTCACGGTTGAAGGTGATGTAGTGGGAGAGACCATGGGCAGTCTGTTCCACCTCCGGCAGCCACAGGTGGCGTTCACGATCTTCGCGCAGGCTGGCGGTATAGGTCAGGCCGGACTTCTCGGCAGCCTTCAGACGCGCCTGGAATGCCTCCAGCCAAGCCTGCATCACTGCCTGGTCAGAGAGCTGCTCAACGCTGACGCGAGGCAGATAGATCATGTGCTCGGTCAGTTCCTGCGGGTACAGGCGCGACAAACGCTTCAGGATACGCATCACGCCGCGGTACTCGTTCACCAGTCGCTCAAGTGCCTCACCAGAAAGGCCCGGTGCATTCTCGTTGACGTGCAGGCTGGCATCTTCCAGAGCCGACTGGGTCATGTACTCGTCCATGGCCTCGTCATCCTTGATGTACTGCTCCTGCTTGCCTTTCTTGACCTTGTACAGCGGCGGTTGGGCAATGTAGATGTAGCCGCGCTCGACCAGTTCAGGCATTTGCCGGAAGAAGAAGGTCAGCAGCAGGGTACGGATGTGCGAACCGTCGACGTCGGCGTCGGTCATGATGATGATGTTGTGGTAACGCAGCTTGTCGATGTTGTATTCCTCGCGACCGATCCCGCATCCCAATGCGGTGATCAGGGTGCCAACTTCCTGCGAGGACAGCATCTTGTCGAAACGAGCTTTTTCGACGTTGAGGATCTTGCCCTTGAGCGGCAGGATCGCTTGGGTCTTGCGGTTACGCCCCTGCTTTGCCGAGCCGCCCGCGGAGTCACCCTCCACGATGTAGAGTTCGGAAAGGGCAGGGTCCTTCTCCTGGCAGTCCGCCAGTTTTCCTGGCAGACCCGCGATGTCCAGGGCGCCCTTGCGGCGGGTCATCTCACGGGCCTTGCGGGCTGCTTCACGGGCACGCGCGGCGTCGATCATCTTGCCGACCACGGCCTTGGCTTCGTTCGGGTTCTCCAGCAGGAAGTCGGCAAAGTATTTGCCCATTTCCTGCTCTACCGCAGTCTTCACCTCGGAAGAGACCAGTTTGTCCTTGGTCTGGGAGCTGAACTTGGGATCCGGCACCTTGACCGAGATAATGGCGGTCAGGCCTTCACGAGCATCGTCACCGGTGGTGGCGATCTTGTACTTCTTCGCCAGGCCTTCCTGCTCGATGTAGTTGTTCAGATGGCGAGTGAGGGCAGAGCGGAAGCCTGCCAGGTGGGTACCACCGTCACGCTGGGGAATGTTGTTGGTGAAGCAGAGGATGTTTTCGTTGAAGCTGTCGTTCCACTGAAGGGCAACTTCTACACCAACGCCATCTTCTTCGCGCTGGACATTGAAGTGGAACACTTCGTTGACGGCGGTCTTGTTGGTGTTCAGGTATTCGACGAAGGCTTTCAGGCCGCCTTCGTACTTGAACATTTCTTCCTTGCCGCTGCGCTCGTCGCGCAGCACGATGGCGACGCCGGAGTTCAGGAAGGACAGTTCGCGGATTCGCTTGGCCAGGATGTCCCAGCTGAAATGGATATTGGTGAAGGTCTCGGCGGAAGCCTTGAAGTGCACTTCGGTGCCTGTGCCCTCGGTTTCACCGACGGGACGCAGCGCAAACTGCGGAACACCGTGATGATAGATCTGTTCCCAGACCTGGCCAGCGCGGCGGATGGTCAGCCGCAGTTCTTCGGAGAGGGCGTTTACTACGGATACCCCCACGCCGTGCAGACCGCCGGAGACCTTGTAGGTGTTGTCGTCGAACTTACCGCCGGCGTGGAGCACGGTCATGATGACCTCGGCGGCAGAAACCCCTTCTTCCTTATGGATATCCACGGGAATTCCACGCCCGTTGTCGCGAACGGTGATGGACTCATCGGTGTGGATGGTAATGCTGATTTCCGAGCAGAAGCCGGCAAGTGCTTCGTCGATCGAGTTGTCGACGACTTCGAACACCATGTGGTGCAGACCTGTCCCATCATCGGTGTCGCCGATGTACATACCGGGGCGTTTGCGTACGGCATCCAGCCCCTTCAGCACTTTGATGCTGGAAGAGTCGTACGTGTTGTTCTCGCTCATGCTTCACTCCCGATGATCGTAGGGCTGATACAGCCATGTTCCACGTGGAACATGGCGACCGGCGTATCCGTGCGCCAGCCGTCCCTCAGAAATTCATGGTCAACGCAGGTGATGAACACCTGGCAATCCAAATCTTCCAACAATCGGCACAGTGATTGCCGATGCTGTTCGTCTAACTCCGACGGTAAGTCGTCAACTAGATAGATGCACTGGCCACGCTTCGCCTGGTTGACCAAATGGCCCTGCGCGATTCGCAGTGCGCAAACAACCAGCTTCTGCTGACCACGCGACAGAATGTCCGCCGCACTATGTGCACCTGAACGCAATCGCAAGTCGGCACGTTGAGGCCCTGCCTGGGTGTGCCCCATCTGTTGGTCACGGAAGAGGGAAGTGCTCAGCACTTCGGACAGTTCTCGGTCCTTGTCCCAGCCGCGGTAGTAACTGAGCGTGAGACTATCGAGTTCCACAAGCTCAGAAAGAACCCGTTCAAAGACCGGCTTCAACGCCTGAATGTAGGCTCGTCGATACTGGTCTATTTCATCACTGGCCAGGCACAACTCACGGTCCCAAGCCGCCTGCGAAGCAGCGTCAAGTGTACCATGCCGGAGCCATGAGTTCCGCTGCCGCAGGGCCTTCTGCAGCCTTTGCCAGGCTCCCATGAACCGAGGTTCCACGTGGAACACTCCCCAGTCGAGAAACTGTCGGCGGATCTTGGGGGCCCCCTCAAGCAGGCGGAAACTGTCTGGGTTGATCAGTTGCAATGGCAACGCTTCAGCAAGCTGGGCAGCGCTCTTCGCGTTCTGTCCGTCGATACGAATCTGGAACTCGCCCTGACGGTCACGAGAAACACCAAGATTGGCTTGTGCACCTTCGCCCAGACTTACCTGACCAAACACGGTGCAAGCTGGCTGTTCATACTGGATGACGGGCTGGAGGCGGGTACTGCGAAATGAACGCGCGAGGCCAAGGAGGTAAATGGCTTCTAGCAGGCTGGTTTTTCCGCTGCCGTTGGCGCCGTAAAGAATATTGATGCGGGGGGAGGGGGAGAGGGTCACCGGGTGCAGATTGCGCACACCGGTGACCGAGATACGGCTTAAGGACATTGAGTCGTTACAGACGCATCGGCATTACGACGTAAGAGGAATCGTCGTTGTCGGCTTCCTGCACCAGTGCACTGCTGTTGGCATCGGACAGGATCAGGCGAACCTGTTCGGTAGACATGACGCCCAGTACGTCCAGCAGGTAGCTGACGTTGAAACCGATCTCCAGGTTGCTGCCGCCGTATTCCACGGCAACTTCTTCCTCCGCCTCTTCCTGCTCCGGGTTATTTGCCTGGATCTTCAGCAGACCAGCAGCCAGGGTGAGACGGATGCCACGATACTTCTCGTTGGAAAGGATCGCAGTACGGCTGAACGCTTCGCGCAGTGCTTGCCGATCACCAACGACCAGCTTGTCGCCACCGCGGGGAAGCACTCGCTCATAGTCGGGGAACTTGCCGTCCACCAGCTTCGAGGTGAAGGTGAACTCGCCGGTAGTGGCGCGGATGTGGTGTTGACCGAGAACGATCCGAACCTCGCCGTCCTGTTCGGTCAGCAGACGTGCCAGCTCCAGGATACCTTTGCGCGGCACGATTACTTGATGGCGTTCCGCAGCTTCGATCCCTGCATTCATGGCGCACATCGCCAGACGGTGGCCGTCAGTCGCGACAGCACGCAGAACACCGGCATTTACTTCCAGCAACATGCCGTTCAGGTAGTAACGTACATCCTGCTGCGCCATCGCAAAGCTGGTGCGCTCAATCAGACGACGCAACTTGCTCTGTACCAGGCTGAAGTTCAGCGAGCCGGGACCTTCTTCCACAGTCGGGAAGTCATTCGCAGGCAGGGTGGAAAGCGTGAATCGGCTGCGGCCCGCCTTGATCAGGAGCTTCTGCTCATCGACGCGAATGTCGATCAGCGCATCGCTCGGCAGACTCTTGCAGATATCCATCAGCTTGCGCGCTGGTACGGTGATTTCACCTGGCTCCGCCGGCTCCTCCAGGGCAACCCGCCCAACCAGCTCGACTTCGAGGTCGGTGCCGGTCAACGACAGCTGTTGGCCTTCGACCACCAGAAGTACGTTGGAGAGGACCGGCAAGGTCTGGCGGCGCTCTACGACGCCGGCGACCAGTTGCAGGGGTTTCAACAGGGCTTCGCGTTGAATTGTGAAATGCATGGTCTAGTCCCTTGCCTCTTGGGCTGCGGTCAGGTGGTCAATGTACGCAGCAGATTCTTGTAATCCTCGCGGATATCCGCGTCGGATTCCCTTAATTGCGCAATCTTACGACAGGCGTGAAGCACCGTGGTGTGGTCTCTTCCGCCGAATGCGTCGCCGATTTCCGGCAGGCTGTGATTGGTCAATTCCTTGGACAGCGCCATGGCGACCTGACGCGGACGAGCCACCGAACGCGAACGGCGCTTGGAGAGCATGTCGGACATCTTGATCTTGTAGTACTCGACTACGGTGCGCTGGATGTTGTCGATGCTGACCAGTTTGTCCTGAAGCGCCAGGAGGTCCTTGAGCGACTCGCGGATCAGCTCGATGGTGATGTCACGTCCCATGAAGTGGGCATGCGCGATCACACGCTTCAACGCACCTTCCAGCTCACGCACGTTGGAACGGATGCGCTGGGCAATGAAGAACGCGGCATCGTGCGGCAGATCGACCTTGGCCTGCTCGGCCTTTTTCATCAGGATCGCCACGCGAGTTTCCAGCTCCGGCGGCTCGACAGCCACCGTCAGGCCCCAACCAAAGCGGGACTTGAGGCGTTCTTCCAGGCCTTCGATTTCCTTGGGATACCGGTCGCTGGTGAGGATCACCTGCTGCCCGCCCTCCAGCAAGGCGTTGAAGGTGTGGAAAAACTCCTCCTGCGAACGCTCCTTGCGGGCGAAGAACTGGATATCGTCGATCAGCAATGCGTCCACCGAACGGTAGAAACGCTTGAACTCGTTGATCGCATTCAGCTGCAACGCCTTCACCATATCCGCCACGAAGCGCTCGGAATGCAGGTAAACCACCTTGGCATTCGGATTCTTCTTCAGCAGGTGGTTACCCACAGCGTGCATCAAGTGAGTTTTACCGAGACCAACGCCGCCATAGAGGAACAGCGGGTTGTAGCCGTGCTTCGGATTGTCGGCGACTTGCCAAGCAGCGGCGCGCGCCAACTGGTTCGACTTGCCCTCGACGAAGTTCTCGAAAGTGAAGGTGCGGTTCAGATAGCTGGTGTGCTTCAACGCGCCTTCGACCTGCACGGAGCGCTCGGTACGAATCGCCGGGGCGGGCGTGACCGATGCCAACGGATCGAGATTGTCGCGGGACTCTTCCACGGTCTCGATGCGCATCTTCGGAGGTGCGATAGGCGCAGGGGCTGGCGGCGGAGCCATGACAGGCGGCGGAGGCGGTGGTGCCTTCCGCGGAGCCGGGCTGCGCTTGCTACCTATTAATAAGGAAAGGGCAGGCGCCAGGCCGTTGCCTCGTTCGCCAAGCAACTCGAGAAGCCGGCCCATGTACTTTTCATTGACCCAATCGAGCACGAACCGGTTCGGCGCATACACGCGCAGTTCGTCTCCATCGGCTTCAACCTGCAATGGGCGGATCCAGGTGTTGAATTGCTGGGCAGGCAGCTCATCGCGCAGGAGCTCCACGCACTGCTGCCAAAGTTCCACTGACACGGATATCCCCCAAGTCGGAAAGGTGCCGGACGCAAAAAAACAGCCGTCATTGTAGCGGCCGCCCGGAAAGTTATCCACACGAAAAAGGGCGAATGGTTGAATAAAATCAAGATCTTATTCACCACCTGAAATAAGCCTGTGATTGGCATGAATCTTGTGGATAACCATGGTTTAACCGGGCTGTTCTCCCTGGGGAAAACTCGTTGCACAACCTGCCTGTGGGTAAAAGGCCCTTTCACCCCCAGCTTCTGCACGGCAACCGCACAGCCAAGACACGTCTTTTCGACAAGGTTGTTAGCCCGCTCATCAACAGGCAGAATGCACCTTCTGTGAGGTTTTCCACAGGAAGGCCGCTCGCCAGTTTCTATATACACAACCAAGCTTTCTTAAATTTTCCTTCCTTCTATATTCTTTTGCTCGGCGGTACTGGTTGGAAATTGACCTGCACGCCGCGTTTCACTAGAATCGCCGGTCTCTTTAAACGGGGGCCACTTCCGGCCCGTAGTGACCACCAGGTAAAGCATCATGAAACGCACTTTCCAACCCAGCACCATCAAGCGCGCTCGCACCCACGGTTTCCGTGCCCGCATGGCCACCAAGAACGGCCGTCAAGTCCTGTCGCGTCGTCGCGCCAAGGGCCGCAAGCGCCTGACCGTCTGATTATCCGGAACGGGTGGTGAGTCAGGGCTTCGGTCGGGAAAAGCGTCTGCTGGTTCCCCGACAATTCAAGGCAGTCTTTGACTCACCGACCGGGAAGGTTCCCGGCAAGAACGTCCTGCTTCTCGCGCGTGACAACGGTCTCGATCATCCCCGCCTGGGTCTGGTGATCGGCAAGAAGAGCGTCAAGCTCTCCGTTGAGCGCAATCGCCTGAAACGCCAGATACGCGAATCCTTCCGCCACAACCTCGAGTTGCTGGTCGGGTGGGACATCGTGATCGTGGCGCGCAAAGGCATTGGCGATCTGGAGAATCCCGAGCTAAAGCATCAGTTCGGCAAACTCTGGAAGCGCCTGGCGCGCAGCCGGACTCGCCCTGAACCACCAACCGGATCAGGGGTGTCCGACAGTCCCCATGCGTAAACTGGCCCTCGTCCCGATCCAGTTTTACCGCTATGCCATCAGCCCGCTGATGGCCAGTCACTGTCGTTTCTATCCCAGCTGTTCCTGCTACGCGCAGGAGGCCATCGAACAGCATGGCGTCCTGCGTGGCGGCTGGCTGACCCTGCGTCGGCTGGGCCGCTGTCACCCGTGGAATCCGGGCGGATATGACCCGGTGCCACCCGTCAACACATCCCAATCCTCTTCGATGGCCGAGTAATCATGGATATCCAACGCTCGATCCTGATCGTCGCCCTGGCAATCGTGTCCTACCTGATGGTTCTGCAGTGGAACCAGGACTACGGCCAGGCCGCCCTGCCGACTGCGGGCACCAGCGTGAACCCCGCACAAGCGACCCTGCCGGGCGACACCGCAAGCGCCAAGACCAGCGACGATGTGCCGACTGCCTCCACCGCGGAGCGCAACGAGCCAGCCGCCGCCCAGGTTGCCCCCAGCAGCGACCTGATCCGCGTTGAAACCGATGTGCTCAACCTGGCCATCGACCCGAACGGCGGTGACATCGTCCAGCTGACCCTGCCGAAATACCCACGTCGCCAGGACCATCCGGACATTCCGTTCCAACTGTTCGACAACGGTGGCGAGCGTCTCTACCAGGCACAGAGCGGCCTCGTCGGCGCCAACGGCCCCGATGCCCGCGCCAATGGCCGTCCGCTGTACAGCGCAAGCCAACGCAGCTACAAGCTGGCCGACGGCCAGGAGCAATTGGTAGTGGACCTGAGCTTCAGCGAAGCCGGCGTCAACTACACCAAGCGCTTCACCCTGACCCGTGGCAAGTACGAGCTGCAGGTGTCGTACAAGATCGACAACCAGAGCGCACAGCCCTGGACCGGCAGCATGTACGCCCAGCTGAAGCGTGACGCCAGCGCCGACCCGTCCACCACCACCGCAACCGGCGTATCCACCTACCTGGGCGCGGCGGTCTGGACTCCGGATGAGCCGTACAAAAAGATTTCCATGAAGGACATGGACAAGCAGCCCTTCAAGGAAAACGTGCAGGGCGGCTGGGTTGCCTGGCTGCAGCACTACTTCGTGACCGCCTGGGTCGCGGACAAGGATCAGAACAGCGCCGTTCAGACCCGCAAGGATTCCAAGGGTAATTACATCGTTGGTTTCGTGGGTTCCGCGCTGAACGTTCCAGCGGGTGCCTCGGCCGAAACTTCCGCCACCCTGTATGCCGGTCCCAAGACCCAGAGCCACCTGAAGGCGCTTTCTCCGGGCCTGGAACTGACCGTCGACTACGGCTTCCTGTGGTTCATCGCCCAGCCGATTTTCTGGCTGCTGCAACATATCCACAGCCTGCTGGGCAACTGGGGCTGGTCGATCATCGTCCTGACCATCTTGATCAAGGCCGCGTTCTTCCCGCTCTCGGCGGCCAGCTACAAGTCCATGGCGCGCATGCGTGCCGTGTCGCCGAAGCTGCAGGCACTGAAGGAACAGCACGGTGACGATCGCCAGAAGATGTCCCAGGCGATGATGGAGCTGTACAAGAAGGAGAAGATCAATCCGCTGGGCGGCTGCCTGCCGATCCTCGTGCAGATGCCGGTCTTCCTGGCCCTCTACTGGGTACTCCTGGAAAGCGTGGAAATGCGCCAGGCCCCGTGGATGTTCTGGATCACCGACCTGTCGATCAAGGATCCGTTCTTCATCCTGCCGATCATCATGGGCGCCACCATGTTCATCCAGCAGCAACTGAACCCGACGCCGCCGGATCCCATGCAGGCCAAGGTGCTGAAGCTGATGCCGATCATCTTCACCTTCTTCTTCCTCTGGTTCCCGGCCGGCCTGGTGGTTTACTGGGTGGTCAACAACATCCTGTCGATCGCGCAGCAGTGGTACATTACCCGGCAGATCGAGGCGGCCAGCAAGAAGGCAGCAGCCTGACAGCGACGCCAGTCAGCTTGAACAAGACGCCCCCTCTGGGGGCGTCTTGCTATCCGCCATCCGCAGATCCTTGGGTACCTACAGATGAATCCTGTCCGTGACACCATCGCCGCCGTCGCCACCGCCCAGGGACGCGGTGGCGTCGGCATCGTCCGCGTTTCCGGGCCACACGCCGCTCGAATAGCCGAGGCCATCAGTGGTCGGGCACCCAAGCCTCGCTTCGCCCACTACGGCCCGTTCCTCGACGCCTCCGGTCAAACCCTCGATGAGGGCATCGCCCTTTACTTCCCCGGCCCCAACTCCTTTACCGGTGAAGACGTCTTTGAACTGCAAGGGCACGGCGGCCCGGTGGTAATGGACCTGCTGCTGCGTCGCTGCATGGAGCTGGGGGCTCGTCAGGCTCGCCCGGGCGAGTTCAGCGAGCGTGCGTTCCTCAATGACAAGCTCGACCTCGCCCAGGCTGAAGCGATCGCCGACCTGATCGAAGCCAGCTCCGAACAAGCCGCGCGCAATGCGCTGCGCTCCCTGCAGGGAGAATTCTCCCGGCGGGTGCATTCCCTTACGGAGAAGCTGATCGAACTGCGCATCTATGTGGAAGCCGCGATCGACTTCCCGGAGGAGGAGATCGACTTCCTTGCCGATGGCCATGTTCTGGGGCTTCTGGATGGTGTGCGCGATAACTTATCCACAGTCATTAGTGAAGCTGGCCAAGGGGCGCTGTTGCGTGACGGCATGACAGTGGTGATTGCCGGTCGTCCGAATGCCGGCAAGTCGAGTCTGCTGAACGCCCTGGCAGGACGCGAGGCGGCCATCGTCACCGACATCGCCGGCACCACCCGCGATGTACTGCGCGAACATATCCACATCGACGGGATGCCTCTGCACGTTGTGGATACCGCCGGACTGCGCGACACGGACGACCATGTGGAAAAGATCGGCGTGGAACGTGCGCTCAAGGCCATTGGCGAAGCGGATCGCGTACTGCTGGTGATCGACGCTACAGCCCCAGAGGCTGCGGATCCCTTTGCCCTGTGGCCTGAATTCCTGGATCAG
Organism: Metapseudomonas resinovorans; assembly: GCF_002003485.1. Classification (GTDB taxonomy): domain Bacteria; phylum Pseudomonadota; class Gammaproteobacteria; order Pseudomonadales; family Pseudomonadaceae; genus Metapseudomonas; species Metapseudomonas resinovorans_D. Next base: position 52,871 of record NZ_BDMA01000094.1, on the reverse strand, counting down.
GCGCCGGCCCCCGACAAAGTCACCTTGATTCGCAACAAGGCAGACCTGAGCGGTGAATCAATCGGCCTGGAAGTCAGCGAAGATCGCCATGTCACCATCAGCCTTTCCGCTAGATCCGGTGAGGGGCTGGAGCTCCTGCGTGAGCACCTGAAGGACTGCATGGGTTATCAACAGACCTCAGAGAGCAGCTTCAGCGCTCGCCGTCGCCATCTGGAAGCCCTTCGTCAGGCAGGCTCATTCCTCGATCACGGCCGCTCTCAGCTCACCCTCGCGGGCGCCGGCGAACTTCTGGCAGAAGACCTGCGCCAGGCCCAACAGGCTCTTGGAGAGATCACCGGCGCATTCAGCTCTGACGACCTCCTCGGCCGCATCTTCTCCAGTTTCTGCATCGGCAAATAAGCCGAAGCTCCTTCCCCTCTTATCCACAGACGACGTGACTACCCGCTCTCCGGGTGGTCCGTCCCTGCCTGTCTGCACGAAAAAGCGCCTTCCTGAACCCTGTTGATAAGTAAGCGATAACCCAGTCCATAACCCTGGTGAAAACCCAAGGGATAAATCGCCTGTGCATAACCCATCATTACGTGCACAGCTTTCTGACGGCATACACAACGGCTACTGGCAGGAATGTAACAGGCTTATCATTCGCTGAAACTACCGTCACTGAAGGCTTAGAAGGGCTTATCCACAGAAATGGCCTTCCCTAAGGAATAAACATAAGAACAAGCTTTTTAAAAAATTCTTCTCTTTAGTTTTCTTTTACCCACAGGGATATTTCCACAGATGGATAACTTTCCGGGAAAAGCTCGGATCGGACACGTTGGCTATTTTTTGGCCAGACGGCTTCAAGCGAATGGGGAAATTCCCCTATACTGTGCGGCTTTCTCTATTTCCCAGCCTTGAACAGGCACGAGGTGCGCGGTGGATTTCCCTTCCCGTTTTGACGTGATCGTGATCGGTGGCGGCCATGCCGGCACGGAGGCCGCTCTGGCAGCCGCACGCATGGGCGTGAAGACCCTTCTGCTTACCCACAATGTCGAAACCCTCGGGCAGATGAGCTGCAACCCAGCCATCGGCGGTATCGGCAAGAGCCACCTGGTCAAGGAGATCGATGCCCTGGGCGGCGCAATGGCAACCGCCACCGATCTGGGCGGCATCCAGTTCCGAGTCCTGAATAGCCGTAAAGGCCCAGCGGTACGCGCTACCCGTGCCCAGGCGGATCGTGTGCTCTACAAGGCGGCCATTCGCGAGATCCTCGAGAACCAGCCGAACCTGTGGATATTCCAACAGGCCTGCGATGACCTGATCGTCGAGAACGATCAGGTGAAAGGTGTTGTGACCCAAATGGGTCTGCGCTTCATGGCAGAGTCCGTGGTGTTGACCACCGGAACCTTCCTCGGCGGACTTATCCACATCGGTCTGCAGAATTACTCCGGCGGCCGTGCCGGTGATCCGCCGTCAATTGCCCTGGCAAAGCGCCTTCGTGAGTTGCCGTTACGCGTCGGTCGACTGAAGACCGGTACCCCGCCACGGATCGACGGACGCTCAGTGGATTTCTCGGTAATGACCGAGCAGCCCGGTGACACGCCGATCCCGGTGATGTCTTTCCTTGGCTCCAAGGAACAGCATCCGCGCCAGGTGAGCTGCTGGATTACCCACACCAACGCGCGTACCCACGAGATCATCGCCAGCAACCTCGATCGCTCGCCGATGTACTCAGGGGTGATCGAAGGCATCGGCCCGCGTTACTGCCCGTCCATCGAAGACAAGATCCATCGCTTCGCGGACAAGGACAGCCACCAGGTATTCCTCGAGCCGGAAGGCCTGACTACCCACGAGCTGTATCCCAATGGCATCTCCACTTCGCTGCCATTCGATGTGCAACTGGAGATCGTGCGCTCCATCCGCGGCATGGAGAACGCTCACATCGTGCGTCCCGGCTATGCGATCGAATACGACTACTTCGATCCCCGTGACCTGAAATACAGCCTGGAAACCAAGGTCATCGCCGGCCTGTTCTTCGCTGGCCAGATCAACGGCACCACCGGCTACGAGGAAGCCGGCGCCCAGGGTTTGCTCGCAGGCGCCAACGCCGCATTGCGCGCCCAGGGCAAGGAATCCTGGTGCCCGCGCCGTGACGAGGCCTACATCGGCGTACTGGTGGACGACTTGATTACCCTGGGTACCCAGGAGCCGTACCGCATGTTCACGTCTCGCGCCGAGTACCGGCTGATCCTGCGTGAAGACAACGCGGATCTGCGCCTGACCGAAAAGGGCCGCGAGCTCGGACTGATCGACGACAAGCGCTGGGCTGCCTTCGAAGCCAAGCGCGAAGGCATTGCCCTTGAAGAACAGCGTCTGAAGACGACCTGGGTGCGCCCCGGTACACCGGAAGGTGATGCCATCGCCCAGCGCTTCGGCACACCCCTGGCTCATGAATACAACCTGCTCAACCTGCTGAGCCGTCCGGAGATCGATTACGTCGGTCTGGTGGAAATCACTGGCGGTGGCGCCGAGGACCCGCAGGTGGCCGAGCAGGTTGAAATCAAGACCAAGTACGCCGGGTACATCGATCGCCAGCAGGACGAAATCGCCCGCTTGCGCGCAAGCGAGGACATCCGTCTGCCCGAGGATCTGGACTACGCGAGCATTTCCGGCCTGTCCAAGGAGATCCAGCACAAGCTCGGTAACTCCCGGCCGGAAACCCTCGGCCAGGCAGGTCGTATACCTGGCGTCACCCCGGCAGCCATTTCCCTGTTGCTGATTCACCTCAAGAAACGCGGCGCTGGCCGTCAGTTGGAGCAAAGCGCCTGATGTCCCTCGTCACCCAACGCCATGCCGACGAACTGTCCCATGGCGCCGAGCAACTTGCTGTCGAACTGTCCCCGGAAAAACACGAAAGGCTGCTTGCCTACCTGGCTTTGCTGATCAAGTGGAACAAGGCCTACAACCTGACCGCCGTGCGCGATCCCGATGAAATGGTTTCGCGTCACCTGCTCGACAGCCTCAGCGTGGTGCCGCACGTAGCAGCGCTGGGACAAAACTGGCTCGACGTCGGCAGCGGCGGCGGCATGCCAGGCATCCCGCTGGCCATCCTGTTCCCCGAGCGGCGCTTCACGCTACTCGACTCCAATGGCAAGAAGACTCGCTTCCTCACCCAGGTGAAGCTGGAGCTGAAACTCGACAACCTCGAAGTTGTCCACAGCCGGGTCGAGGCATTCACGCCGGAGCAAGCGTTCGACGGTATCGTTTCTCGTGCCTTCAGCTCGCTGGAGGATTTCAGCAACTGGACCCGCCACCTGGGCGACGGCGAAACTCGCTGGCTGGCCATGAAGGGACTGCATCCGGATGACGAGCTCCAGGCACTGCCGGCCGACTTCCACGTCGAGACCGCGCATCAGCTGGATGTTCCCGGTTGCCAAGGTCAGCGCCATCTGCTGATACTGCGCCGCACGCTATGAGGGGGAAGGTGGCCATGGCCAAGGTATTCGCAATCGCCAATCAGAAAGGCGGGGTCGGCAAGACCACCACCTGTGTCAACCTCGCAGCCTCGCTGGTCGCCACCAAGCGGCGCGTCCTGCTGATCGATCTCGATCCCCAGGGCAACGCCACCATGGGCAGCGGCATCGACAAGCTCGCCCTGGAGCATTCCGTCTATGACGTGCTGACAGGCGAGTGCGATCTGGCGACCGCCATGCAGTATTCCGAGCATGGTGGGTATCAGCTGCTGCCCGCCAACCGCGACCTGACCGCGGCGGAAGTGGCCCTGCTGGACATGCCGAGCAAGGAGCATCGCCTGCGCGAAGCCCTGGCGCCGATTCGCGAGAACTACGACTACATCCTCATCGACTGCCCACCTTCGCTGTCGATGCTGACGATCAACGCCCTTGTCGCCTCCGACGGTGTGATCATTCCCATGCAGTGCGAGTACTACGCACTCGAAGGCTTGTCGGACCTGGTGAACAGCATCCAGCGTATCGCCCAGTTGCTGAATCCGAATCTGAAGATCGAGGGGCTGCTGCGCACCATGTACGACCCGCGCATCAGCCTGACCAACGACGTCTCGGCACAACTCAAGGCGCATTTCGGCGACAAGCTCTACGACGCAGTCATCCCACGCAACGTGCGTCTGGCAGAAGCGCCCAGTTTCGGCATGCCGGCCCTGGTCTACGACAAGCAATCCCGTGGCGCCATCGCCTATCTCGCGTTGGCTGGCGAACTGGTCCGCCGCCAGCGTGCCAAAGCCAAAACCGCTACCGCATAAGGAATCCGCATGGCCGCGAAAAAACGAGGTCTGGGCCGTGGCTTGGACGCCCTGCTGGGCGGCAGTACCGTCACCAAACTCGAAGAAGAAGCCGTCCAGGTCGATACCCGCGAGCTGCAGCACCTGCCCCAGGACCTGATCCAGCGTGGCAAGTACCAGCCTCGCCGTGACATGGACCCCACCGCGCTGGAAGAACTGGCCCAGTCGATCAGGGCTCAAGGCGTTATGCAGCCCATCGTGGTGCGCCCGATCGGTTCCGGTCGCTACGAGATCATTGCGGGTGAGCGCCGCTGGCGCGCCAGCCAGCAGGCCGGACTGGACAGGATTCCGGCCATGGTCCGCGAAGTTCCGGACGAAGCGGCCATCGCGATGGCGCTGATCGAGAACATCCAGCGCGAAGACCTCAATCCCATCGAGGAAGCCATTGCCCTTCAGCGCCTGCAGCAGGAGTTCCAGCTCACCCAGCAGCAGGTCGCCGAAGCCGTTGGCAAGTCCCGCGTGACCATCACCAACCTGCTGCGCCTGATTGGCCTGCCGGAAGAGATCAAGACCCTGCTTTCCCATGGCGATCTGGAAATGGGTCATGCCCGCGCATTGCTCGGCCTACCTCTGGAACGTCAGGTGGAAGGGGCGCGACATGTTGTCGCACGAGGTCTCACCGTGCGCCAAACCGAGGCACTGGTTCGGCAGTGGATGCACAGCAAGGAAAAAGCTGTCGAGGTGGTCAAGGCCGATCCGGACATCAGTCGGCTCGAACAGCGCCTGGCTGAGCGGTTGGGCGCTCCTGTGCAGATCAAGCACGGTCAGAAAGGCAAAGGCCAGCTCGTGATCCGCTACAACTCCCTCGACGAATTGCAGGGTGTCCTGGCTCACATCCGCTGAAACAGTTGGCGCTGTAGCGGCGGTCGGATTTCACTACCCGGCAGTTGAACGGGGGGGGTTCCCCCCCTATACTCTGCGCGCAATTTTGTCGGCACAAAGTATGCCAAGTCGTTGATTCCAGCGGCCGACTCCAGAGGACCTGCTGCGATGGATATCCGCACGCCAAACCGCCTGCCCTTCCATCGTTTACCGGTCTTTCCGGTGCTGCTGGTCCAACTGGTCGTCCTGCTGCTAGCTGCTGTCGTTCTCTGGCAGTGGCGTGGCGCGGTAGCTGGATACTCTGGCTTGTGCGGCGGCTTGATCGCCTGGGTGCCGAACCTGTATTTCGCCCGCAAGGCGTTCCGTTACAGCGGAGCCCGTGCAGCCCAGGCGATAGTCCGCTCTTTTTATGCGGGCGAGATGGGCAAGTTGATTCTGACGGCAGTGCTGTTTGCACTGACGTTTGCAGGTGTGAAACCCCTGGATGCGCCGGCAGTTTTCGGCGTCTTCCTGCTGACCCAGTCGGTCAGCTGGTTCGCGCCCCTGCTGATGAGAACAAGACTTTCGAAACCTTAGGGCGTTTGAGGCAAACATGGCAGAGCAAACCGCTTCGGGCTATATCCAGCACCACCTGCAGAACCTGACCTTCGGTCGTCTGCCCAATGGCGATTGGGGCTTTGCCCACACCGCCGAGCAAGCCAAGGAAATGGGCTTCTGGGCTTTCCACGTGGACACCCTGGGCTGGTCCATCGGCCTCGGTCTGCTGTTCGTACTCCTCTTCCGCATGGCGGCCAAGAAAGCCACATCCGGCATTCCCGGCGGCCTGCAAAACCTGGTCGAAGTGATGGTCGACTTCGTCGACAGCAACGTCAAAGACACCTTCCACGGTCGCAATCCGCTGATCGCCCCGCTGGCCCTGACCATCTTCGTCTGGATCTTCCTGATGAACGCCATCGACCTGATCCCGGTCGACTGGATCCCGATGGTGGCTGCCACGATCACCGGTAATGAACACCTGTTCTTCCGCGCCGTTCCGACCACCGACCCGAATGCCACCCTCGGCATGGCCTTCTCGGTCTTCGGCCTGATCATCTTCTACAGCATCAAGGTCAAGGGCATCGGCGGCTTCCTCGGCGAACTGACCCTGCACCCCTTCAGCAGCAAGAACATCTTCGTTCAGATCCTGCTGATTCCGGTCAACTTCCTGCTCGAGTTCGTCACCCTGATCGCCAAGCCGATCTCCCTGGCACTGCGTCTGTTCGGCAACATGTACGCCGGCGAGCTGGTGTTCATCCTGATCGCTGTGATGTTCGGCGCAGGCATCCTGCTGCTGAGCGGCCTGGGTATCGCACTGCAGTGGGCGTGGGCTGTGTTCCACATCCTGATCATCACCCTGCAGGCCTTCATCTTCATGATGCTGACCATCGTCTACCTGTCGATGGCGCATGAGGACAACCATTAAAAACGCGCAGCGCATCCGCTGACCCGCTCCCACAAAGGAGCAGGTGGCCGAAGGGCAAGAGGGTGCGCTGACTGTTTGAGATGGTTCCGGTTTCAGCCGGAAAGCCCGCAAGGGCAGTGGGAAAAAACGATTTCGCTTTACCGCTTCACTTAAACCTTAACCAACACGACATAAAGTCGGGAGGAAAAATGGAAACTGTAGTAGGTCTGACCGCGATCGCCGTAGCTCTGCTGATTGGTCTGGGTGCCCTGGGTACCGCCATTGGCTTCGGTCTGCTGGGTGGCAAGTTCCTGGAAGGCGCTGCTCGTCAGCCGGAAATGGTTCCGATGCTGCAAGTCAAGATGTTCATCGTGGCCGGTCTGCTCGACGCCGTAACCATGATCGGCGTTGGTATCGCTCTGTTCTTCACCTTCGCTAACCCGTTCATTGCTCAGGTAGCCCAGTAATCCTCGATTTTCGAGGATTCGACTGACAACGAACGAGCGAGGTGTTGGCGTGAACATTAATGCAACCCTGATCGGCCAGTCCGTTGCGTTCTTCATCTTCGTACTGTTCTGCATGAAGTTCGTGTGGCCCCCGGTCATCACTGCTCTGCGTGAACGTCAGAAGAAGATCGCTGATGGTCTGGACGCTGCCAACCGTGCGGCTCGTGACCTGGAGCTGGCCCATGAGAAAGTGGGTCAGCAACTGCGCGAAGCCAAGGCTCAGGCAGCTGAAATCATCGAGCAAGCCAAAAAGCGCGCTACCCAGATCGTCGACGAATCTCGCGATCAGGCACGTGCTGAAGGCGAGCGCCTGAAGGCGCAAGCTCAGGCTGAGATCGAACAGGAACTGAACAGCGTCAAAGACGCCCTGCGTGCCCAACTGGGCAGCCTGGCCGTCAATGGTGCCGAGAAGATCCTGGGTGCCACTATCGATCAAAACGCGCACGCGGAGCTGGTTAACAAACTGGCTGCCGAAATCTAAGCGAGGGCGATCATGGCAGAACTGACCACGCTGGCCCGACCTTACGCCAAGGCTGCTTTCGAGTACGCCCAGGCCCATCAGCAGCTGGCCGCCTGGTCGGCCATGCTAGGCCTGGCCGCTGCGGTGTCGCAAGACGACACCATGCAGCGCGTGCTCAAAGCCCCGCGTCTGACGAGCGCAGAGAAAGCCAACACCTTCAATGAGGTGGTTGGCGACAAGTTCGATGCTTTGGCACAGAACTTCATCCACGTTGTTTCCGAGAACGGCCGCCTCGTGCTGCTGCCGGAAATCGCCGAACAGTTCGAGCTGTACAAGGCCGAGCAAGAAAAGTCGGTGGACGTAGAAGTTACCAGTGCCTTCGCATTGAACGATGAACAGCAAGACAAACTCGCCAAGGTTCTCAGCGCACGGCTCAGCCGAGAAGTGCGTCTGCACGCCGTGGAAGACTCCAGCCTCATTGGTGGTGTAGTCATCCGCGCCGGCGACCTGGTTATCGATGGCTCGGTTCGCGGCAAACTCGCGAAACTGGCCGAAGCGTTGAAATCTTGAGTTTGAAGGGGCAGCAGAGCAATGCAGCAACTCAATCCTTCCGAAATTAGTGAAATCATCAAGGGACGTATCGAGAAACTCGACGTCTCTTCCCAAGCCCGTAACGAGGGCACCATCGTTTCCGTTTCCGACGGCATCGTGCGCATCTATGGCCTGGCCGACGTGATGTACGGTGAAATGATCGAGTTCCCGGGCGGCGTCTACGGTATGGCGCTGAACCTGGAGCAAGACTCCGTTGGTGCCGTAATCCTGGGCAAATACGTCGGCCTGGCCGAAGGTATGAGCGCCAAGTGCACCGGCCGCATCCTGGAAGTACCGGTTGGTCCGGAACTGCTGGGTCGCGTCGTTGACGCCCTGGGCAACCCGATCGATGGCAAAGGTCCGATCAACGCTGCTGCCACCGATGCGGTGGAAAAAGTAGCGCCGGGCGTGATCTGGCGTAAGTCGGTAGACCAGCCGGTACAGACTGGTTACAAGGCCGTTGACGCCATGATCCCGATCGGCCGTGGCCAGCGCGAGCTGATCATTGGTGACCGTCAGATTGGTAAGACTGCCCTGGCCGTCGACGCCATCATCAACCAGAAAGACAGCGGCATCCGCTGCGTCTACGTAGCCATCGGTCAGAAGCAATCGACCATCGCCAACGTAGTTCGCAAGCTGGAAGAAAACGGCGCCCTGGCCAACACCATCATCGTGGCCGCCAGTGCTTCCGAATCGCCTGCGCTGCAGTACATCGCTCCGTACTCCGGTTGCACCATGGGTGAGTACTTCCGCGACCGCGGCGAAGACGCCCTGATCATCTATGACGACCTGTCCAAGCAGGCCGTAGCCTACCGCCAGATCTCCCTGCTGCTGCGCCGCCCGCCGGGCCGCGAAGCCTACCCGGGCGACGTGTTCTATCTCCACAGCCGCCTGCTGGAGCGCGCTTCCCGCGTTTCCGAAGAGTATGTAGAGAAGTTCACCAACGGCGCTGTGAAAGGCAAGACCGGTTCCCTGACCGCCCTGCCAATCATCGAAACCCAGGCTGGTGACGTTTCTGCGTTCGTTCCGACCAACGTGATCTCCATCACCGACGGTCAGATCTTCCTGGAGTCCGCCCTGTTCAACTCGGGTATCCGTCCGGCCGTTAACGCCGGTATCTCGGTATCCCGTGTTGGTGGCGCGGCCCAGACCAAGATCATCAAGAAGCTGTCCGGTGGTATTCGTACCGCCCTGGCCCAGTACCGTGAACTGGCTGCGTTCGCGCAGTTTGCTTCCGACCTGGACGAGGCTACCCGTAAGCAGCTGGAACACGGTCAGCGCGTTACCGAGCTGATGAAGCAGAAGCAGTACGCGCCCATGTCCATCGCCGACATGTCGCTGAGCCTGTACGCCGCTGAGCGTGGCTTCCTGCAGGACGTCGAGCTCACCAAGATCGGCGCCTTCGAACAAGCCTTGATCGCCTACTTCAACCGTGATCACGCCGCACTACTGGCGAAGATCAACGAGAAGGGTGACTTCAACGACGAAATCGACGCCGGCATCAAGGCTGGTATCGAGAAGTTCAAGGCCACCCAAACCTGGTAAGCCGCAGCGGGGGGTCGTAAGGCCCCCCGCCTGCTAACCCGAAAGGTGTTACATGGCAGGCGCAAAAGAGATTCGCAGCAAGATTGCGAGCATCAAAAGCACGCAGAAGATCACCAGCGCCATGGAAAAGGTGGCGGTCAGCAAGATGCGCAGGGCTCAACTGCGTATGGCTGCCAGCCGCCCCTACGCGGAGCGCATCCGCCAGGTGATCGGTCATTTGGCCAACGCGAACCCGGAATACCGTCATCCCTTCATGATCGAGCGTGAAGTAAAGCGCGTCGGTTACGTCGTGGTGAGTACCGACCGTGGTCTGTGTGGCGGCTTGAACATCAACCTGTTCAAGGGCCTGGTCAAGGACATGGCGGGTTACCGTGAACAAGGCGTGGAGATCGACCTCTGCGTGATTGGTAGCAAGGGTGCGGCCTTCTTCCGCAACTACGGCGGCAACGTCGTGGCAGCTATCAGCCACATCGGCGAGGAGCCTTCGATCAACGACCTGATCGGCAGCGTCAAGGTCATGCTCGATGCATACCTGGATGGCCGTATCGATCGCCTGTTCGTGGTTTCCAACAAGTTCGTCAACACCATGACGCAGAAGCCGACCGTGGACCAACTGGTTCCGCTGGTGGCCGACGCCGATCAAGAGTTGAAGCACCACTGGGACTACCTCTACGAGCCCGACGCCAAGGAGATCCTCGAGGGTCTGCTGGTGCGCTACGTAGAATCCCAGGTGTATCAGTCCGTGGTTGAAAACAACGCCTGCGAGCAGGCGGCACGGATGATCGCGATGAAGAACGCCACCGACAACGCCGGTGACCTGATCAGCAGTCTTCAGCTGGTCTACAACAAGGCGCGTCAGGCAGCGATCACTCAAGAGATTTCGGAAATCGTCGGCGGCGCTGCCGCGGTTTAAGACCGGTTCATATATTTAGAGGAACCAGATATGAGTAGCGGACGTATCGTTCAAATCATCGGCGCCGTTATCGACGTGGAATTCCCGCGTGATCAGGTGCCGAACGTCTACGACGCGCTGAAAGTCAGCGGCGTCGAAACCACCCTGGAAGTTCAGCAGCAGCTGGGCGACGGCGTGGTTCGTTCCATCGCCATGGGTTCGACCGAAGGCCTCAAGCGTGGCCTGGACGTATCCAACACCGGCGCAGCCATCTCCGTCCCGGTTGGCACGGCCACCCTGGGCCGAATCATGGACGTGCTGGGCAACCCCATCGACGAAGCCGGTCCCATCGGCGAAGAAGAGCGCTGGGTTATCCACCGCGACGCTCCGTCCTACGCTGAACAAGCGGGTGGCAACGAGCTGCTGGAAACCGGCATCAAGGTAATCGACCTGGTCTGCCCCTTCGCCAAAGGCGGTAAGGTCGGCCTGTTCGGTGGCGCCGGTGTAGGCAAGACCGTAAACATGATGGAACTGATCCGTAACATCGCGATCGAGCACAGCGGTTACTCTGTGTTCGCCGGCGTGGGTGAGCGTACTCGTGAGGGTAACGACTTCTACCACGAGATGAAGGATTCCAACGTTCTGGACAAAGTGGCCCTGGTATACGGCCAGATGAACGAGCCGCCGGGCAACCGTCTGCGCGTTGCACTGACCGGCCTGACCATGGCCGAGAAGTTCCGTGACGAAGGCCGCGACGTTCTGCTGTTCGTCGACAACATCTACCGTTACACCCTGGCCGGTACCGAAGTATCCGCGCTGCTGGGTCGTATGCCGTCCGCTGTGGGTTACCAGCCGACCCTGGCCGAGGAAATGGGCGTTCTGCAAGAGCGCATCACCTCCACCAAGACCGGTTCCATTACCTCCATCCAGGCCGTATACGTTCCTGCGGATGACCTGACCGACCCGTCCCCGGCGACCACCTTCGCCCACCTGGACGCCACCGTCGTACTGTCCCGTGACATCGCGTCCCTGGGTATCTACCCGGCCGTTGACCCGCTGGACTCGACCTCTCGCCAGCTGGACCCGCTGGTAATTGGTCAGGACCACTACGACACCGCTCGCGGCGTCCAGTACGTTCTGCAGCGTTACAAGGAACTGAAGGACATCATCGCGATCCTCGGTATGGACGAACTGTCCGAAGCGGACAAGCAGCTCGTTAACCGTGCTCGTAAGATCCAGCGCTTCCTGTCCCAGCCGTTCTTCGTGGCCGAAGTCTTCACCGGTTCTCCGGGTAAGTACGTGTCGCTGAAGGACACCATCGCTGGCTTCAAAGGCATCCTCAACGGTGACTACGACCACCTGCCCGAGCAGGCGTTCTACATGGTCGGCGGCATCGAAGAAGCCATCGAGAAAGCGAAGAAACTGTAACCCCCTGAGCGCCCGGCAACGGGCGCTTACGTGAGGCAAGCGTATGGCTATTACTGTCCATTGCGATATCGTCAGCGCCGAAGCGGAGATCTTCTCCGGTCTGGTGGAGATGGTGATTGCGCACGGCCACCTGGGCGATCTGGGTATCGCTCCGGGTCACGCCCCGCTGATCACCGACCTCAAGCCGGGTCCGATCCGCCTGGTCAAGCAGGGTGGTGAGGAGGAGGTGTACTACATCTCCGGTGGTTTCCTCGAGGTCCAGCCCAACATGGTGAAGGTCCTGGCCGACACCGTGATGCGCGCCGGCGACCTGGACGAAGCTGCTGCTCAGGAGTCCCTCAAGGCTGCTGAGAAGGCCCTCCACGAGAAGGGCGCAGAGTTCGATTACTCTGCCGCCTCTGCTCGTCTGGCCGAGGCCGCGGCCCAGCTGCGTACCGTCCAGCAGATCCGCAAGAAGTTCGGCGGCTAAGAGCTCATTCACGATCTTGTGGATAAGCTCTTGGGCCCAAGGCTTCATTGCAGACAAGTTAAAGGGTAGCCTTGGCTACCCTTTTTCTTTTCCGGTATTCCGGTTTTCGCTTACCAGCCTGATTCGGTGAATCCCTCCATGTCCCTCGATATCGTCATCCTCGCCGCTGGCCAGGGCACGCGCATGCGTTCGGCCCTGCCCAAGGTCCTGCATCCGGTGGCCGGCAAGGCCATGCTCGGCCACGTAATCGACACTGCTCGCAATCTCGAGCCCAAGGGCATTCATGTGGTGATCGGCCATGGCGCCGAGACCGTACGCGAGCGCCTGGCTTCCGATGACCTGAATTTCGTGCTCCAGGCCGAGCAACTGGGTACCGGCCACGCCGTTGCACAGGCCCTGCCGCAGCTGACCGCCGAGCGCGTGCTGATCCTTTACGGCGACGTGCCGCTGATCGAAGTGGAAACCCTCCAGCGCCTGCTGGAAAAGGTGAAGGATGACCAGCTCGCCCTGCTCACCGTGAAACTGGATGACCCGACCGGATACGGCCGCATCGTTCGCGATGCCGCAGGTGTGGTGAAGGCCATCGTCGAACACAAGGATGCGACGCCCGAGCAGCGCGCAATCCAGGAAGGCAACACCGGCATTCTCGCAGTGCCCGGGAAGCGCCTGGCTGACTGGCTGGGCCGACTGTCCAACAACAACGCCCAAGGTGAGTACTACCTCACCGATGTCATCGCCATGGCCGTGGCAGACGGCCTGGTAGTGGCCACCGAGCAGCCCCATGACGCGATGGAAGTGCAGGGCGCCAACGACCGCATCCAGCTTTCCGAGCTCGAGCGTCACTTCCAGAAGCGCGCTGCCCGCCGTCTGATGACGCAAGGCGTGACCCTGCTGGACCCCGCCCGCTTCGACCTGCGTGGCGAAGTGAGCGTTGGCCGCGATGTGCTGATCGACGTGAACGTCATCCTCGAAGGCCGTGTGGTGATCGAGGATGGGGTGCAGATTGGCCCTAACTGCGTCATCAAGGACAGCACCTTGCGCCGTGGTGCAGTGGTCAAGGCCAACAGCCACCTGGAAGGTGCCGAACTGGGCGAGGGCGCCGATTGTGGTCCCTTCGCACGGCTGCGTCCCGGTGCCGTGCTGGGCGCCAAGGCCCATGTGGGTAACTTCGTCGAACTGAAGAACGCCGTGATGGGCGAAGGCGCCAAGGCCGGCCACCTGGCCTACCTGGGCGACGCCGAGATCGGCGCGCGCACCAACATCGGTGCCGGCACCATCACCTGCAATTACGACGGCGCCAACAAGTTCCGCACCGTCATGGGCGAGGATGTGTTCATCGGCTCCAACAGTTCCCTGGTGGCTCCGGTCCACCTGGGCGACGGCGCCACCACCGGTGCGGGTTCGACCATCACCCAGGACGTGCCGGCTGCCGCGCTCGCTGTTGGCCGCGCCAAGCAGCGCAACATCGAAGATTGGAAACGTCCGGAGAAGATCAAGAAGTAAGCCTGTGGAAAACCTGGGTTGTGGATAATTCATGACCCAGACAAAAAAGGCGGCCCAGGCCGCCTTTTGTCGTTTTTGGGGTTGACGCAAAAGCTTCGTTAGGTTTTGATTCGCGCCACTAACTTTCGAAACGAAACTTTCGTTGATGACGAAACGCAATACTCCCCAACGCCGCCACGCGATCCTTGCGCTGCTCGACGAGCAGGGTGAGGTGAGTGTGGACGAGTTGGCCAAAGCTTTCGCCACGTCCGAAGTGACCATCCGCAAGGACCTGACCGCGCTGGAGAAGAACGGCTTGCTGTTGCGTCGCTACGGCGGTGCTGTGCCGATGCCGCAGGAGCTGATCGGCGAAGGCAACCAGCCGGTTTCCTCGTACAAGCTTGCCATCGCCCGTGCAGCTGTCGGCTGCATCCGCGAGCACGCGCGCATCATCATCGACAGCGGCAGCACCACCGCCGCCATGATTCCGGAGCTTGGGCACAAGCCGGGCCTCGTGGTGATGACCAATTCGCTGAATGTCGCCAATGCCCTGCGCGAGCTGGAGCACGAGCCCGTGCTGCTGATGACCGGCGGCACCTGGGACCCGCATTCCGAATCCTTCCAGGGCCAGGTAGCCGAACAGGTCCTGCGCTCCTATGACTTCGACCAGTTGTTCATTGGCGCCGACGGTATCGACCTGCAACGCGGCACGTCCACCTTCAACGAACTGCTGGGGCTCTCGCGGGTCATGGCCGAAGTGGCGCGCGAGGTCATCGTCATGGCCGAGTCCGACAAGGTCGGCCGACGCATTCCCAACCTGGAGCTGCCCTGGAGCAGCATCCACACCCTGATCACCGACGAGCGCCTTTCTACCGAAGCGCGCGAACAGATAGCCGCGCGCGGGGTCAAGCTGATCTGCGCGCGCATAGATTGAGAGAGGAGAACCAGCCATGTGTGGCATCGTTGGCGCCATCGCCGAGCGTAATATCACCCCAATCCTGGTCGAGGGCCTGAAGCGCCTCGAATACCGTGGCTATGACAGCGCCGGTGTGGCCGTCTTCACCAACGACGGCAAGCTGGACCGCAGCCGCCGTGTCGGCAAGGTGGCCGAACTGGAACTGGCCCTTGCGGAGCAGCCTCTGGTCGGTCGCCTGGGTATCGCCCACACCCGCTGGGCCACCCACGGTGCACCCAGCGAGCGCAACGCCCACCCGCACTTCTCCGGTGACCAACTGGCGGTCGTCCACAACGGCATCATCGAGAACTACGAAACCCTGCGAGAGCAGCTCAAGGGGCTGGGGTACGTCTTCACCTCGGATACCGATACCGAAGTCATCGTCCACCTGCTGCACCACAAGCTGAAGACCATCCCCGATCTCGCCGATGCGCTCAAGGCCGCGGTGCCGGAGTTGCATGGCGCCTACGGCCTCGCGGTCATCAGTGCCAACCAGCCCGATCGCCTCCTGGCCGCCCGCAGCGGCAGCCCGCTGGTGATCGGTCTGGGTCTGGGCGAGAACTTCCTGGCTTCCGACCAATTGGCCCTGCGCCAGGTCACCGACCGCTTCATCTACCTGGAAGAAGGCGACATCGCCGAGATCCGCCGTGACAGCGTGCAGATCTGGGACGAGCAGGGTCGTGCTGTGCAGCGTGAGCCTGTGCAGTACCACGAAGGCGCAGAAGCTGCCGACAAGGGCGAGTACCGCCACTTCATGCTCAAGGAAATCCATGAGCAGCCGAAGGTCGTGCAGCGCACCATGGAAGGCCGCCTCGGGGCGGACCATGTCCTGGTCAACGCCTTCGGCCCGCGTGCCGCCGAGCTGTTCGCCAAGGTGCGCAATGTGCAGATCGTCGCCTGCGGCACCAGCTACCATGCCGGCATGGTAGCCCGTTACTGGCTGGAAGACCTGGCCGGTATTCCCTGCCAGATCGAAGTGGCCAGCGAGTTCCGCTACCGGAAGGTAGTGGTCCAGCCGGACACCCTCTTCGTGACCATTTCCCAGTCCGGTGAAACCGCCGATACCCTGGCCGCGCTGCGCAATGCCAAGGAACTGGGTTACCTGACCAGCCTGGCCATCTGCAACGTCGGCACCAGCTCCCTGGTGCGCGAATCCGACCTCACCCTGCTGACCCAGGCCGGTCCGGAAATCGGTGTCGCCTCCACCAAGGCCTTCACCACCCAGCTGGTGGGCCTGCTGTTGCTGACCCTGTCTCTCGGTCAGGTACGCGGTACCCTGGAAGCCGGCGTCGAAGCCCATCTGGTGGACGAACTTCGCCGCCTGCCGACCCGCCTGGGTGAAGCCTTGGCGATGGACAAGACCATCGAGAAAGTGGCCGAGCTGTTCGCCGAGAAGCACCACACCCTGTTCCTCGGCCGTGGTGCGCAGTACCCGGTGGCGATGGAGGGCTCGCTGAAGCTCAAGGAAATCTCCTATATCCACGCTGAAGCCTATCCGGCAGGGGAGCTCAAGCATGGCCCGCTGGCGCTGGTGGACAGCGACATGCCGGTGGTCACCGTTGCGCCGAACAACGAGCTGGTGGAGAAGCTGAAGTCCAACCTGCAGGAGGTTCGTGCCCGTGGCGGCCAACTGATCGTCTTCGCTGATGGCGAAGCCGGTATCGAGAATGGCGAGGGCACTCACATGGTGGCCATGCCGCACATCGATGACGTGCTGGCACCGATCCTCTACACCATCCCGCTGCAGCTGTTGTCCTACTACGTCGCCGTGCTCAAGGGCACCGACGTCGATCAGCCGCGCAACCTGGCGAAATCCGTGACCGTGGAATAACACAGTCTCTGGTAGCACGACGGCGCCCTAGGGCGCCGTTTCTTTTTGGCCATTGAACTCAGCCTTCCTGCTTGGGCAGGAATTCGTATCGTGCGTCATCACGATTGCAACGCAAACCTGCTTGAATCGTTGCGCGGTGCTGGAGGTCATATCTTCTGAGGGGGCAGTAATGCTGGATCGAAAGGTGCCGGCGCCCGCCCTATCGAGGGAAACTATCAACTCGATAGCCTGACAACTTTATAGGGTGGTCTACCTTTCCAGTGTCCTTGGTGAAGGAGGAGTTCCCATGCTTGCGCAACTTCCGCCGGTCATGCGCGATCTGAAATTGCCGCTGCGCGTACTGCTCTGGGATGGCAAGGAGATCGAACTGGGTCCCAACCCGACCGTGACCATGAGGGTGAAGGATCCCAGTGTGGTCTCCCTGCTGACCCGGCCCAGCCTCGGCACGCTGGGAACCGCCTATGTGGAAGGGCGCCTGGATCTGGATGGACCGATCCTTGAAGTGATCCGCGTCGGCGATGCCCTGAGCAAGGCGCTGGTCGGCGACGAAGACGAGACGGCGCCGGAGCGCCAGTCTCACGACAAGGCGACCGACGCCGCCGCGATTTCCTACCACTACGACCTCTCCAATGATTTCTACGCCCTTTGGCTCGATCGCGAGATGGTGTACTCCTGCGCCTACTTCCCCACTGGCACCGAAGACCTCGACAGCGCCCAGCAGGCCAAGCTGCACCATCTCTGCCGCAAGCTCCGCCTCAAGGCCGGTGAGTATCTGCTGGATATCGGCTGTGGCTGGGGAGGCCTGGCGCGCTTCGCCGCTCGTGAGTATGGCGCCCGTGTGTTCGGCATCACCCTCAGCAATGAACAGCTGAGCCTTGGGCGTGAACGGGTCAAGGCCGAAGGGCTGGATGGCCAGGTGCAGCTGGAACTCCTGGATTACCGCGACCTGCCGCAGGATGGCCGCTTCGACAAGGTGGTCAGCGTTGGCATGTTCGAACACGTAGGTCACGCAAACCTGCCGCTCTACTGTAAGCGCCTCTTCGGGGCGGTGCGTGACGGCGGACTGGTGATGAACCACGGCATCACCGCCCGGCATCCCGATGGCCGCCCGGTGGGCCGTGGCGCCGGTGAATTCATCAACCGTTATGTATTTCCCCATGGCGAGTTGCCGCACCTGGCCACCATGGCCTCCGAGCTGAGTCTGGCCGGCATGGAGGTGGTGGATGTGGAAAGCCTGCGACTGCACTACGCGCGCACCTTGGAGTTCTGGAGCGCCAATCTGGAAGCCAACCTCGCCCAAGCCTCCAAGTTGGTGCCGGAGCAGGCGCTGCGCATCTGGCGGTTGTATCTGGCAGGCTGCTCCCATGCCTTCCAGAAGGGCTGGATCAACCTGCACCAGATACTCGTGAGCAAGCCGCATGCCGATGGCTCCCATGAACTGCCCTGGAGCCGGGCGGACCTCTACGCTGGATAGCGCCAGGCATATTCGGCGACGGCGTCGTGTGCATGAAGGCTCTCCGCGTGCACGACCCGTAGCCGGAACCCCTCTAGCCCATCCTGCTGTCGCAAGGCGTTGCCCAGGCGTCTGGCGGCATCCTCACAGAACATCAGGTTCTGGCCATTCGCCAAGGCAAAGGCCTGTTCGTCTGCGCGCCTGACCGCGGTCTGCACCGCTGTGCCGAGCGTGGCTTCTGCCAGGTCGGCCAGACGTTGTAGTGCCAGGGTTCCGTCTGTGGCCAGGCGCAACCAGATCGTTGCAGTGCTGCGTTGGCTGTGGGGCGTTGCGACTATTCCCTCACTGCTTCCCAGCCATTCCAGTACCCGTTCCTGGTCCAGGGAGACACCTGAGAAGTCCTCGGCGAAGCGCTGCTGAATCAACTGCCGAGCGAGGGCCGCCGAGCATGGGCAGGTCGAGGAATAGGCCACCTGCAATTGAAGTTCCACGTGAAACCCCCATCGATCCTGGTGTGCACGGACTTCGAATGGATAAGCCTTCCAACCGGCCAGCGGGCTGATCAGGGCCGGTCGCTGTAGCAACGCCTCCCCCTGCAACCTCAGGCTGGCTCTGGAGGATAGTCCCTGATGACTGCCGAGAAAGCGGTCCAGGACCCGCTGCAGCAGCTCGACGGAGAGCGCTTCGCTTTCCAACTCTTCCAGCGCCAGATAGAGACGGGACATATGGATGCCACGCGCACTGCCGTCATCCAGGCTGACGCCCGCATCGGCGCGGGCGCTGATGCGCTGCCCTTCAAACCTTAGCGGCTGGGCGATGCCACACATGCCGACCCAGTTCAGGGGAAGGTCAAGGTTGGAAGCTCCGGATGCGATATCCGGCAGGGCAAGGGCATTCATCGGCGACCTCTTGAAGTGAATGGTGATTGTTATGTTATAACAAATTAAGCATTCAAAGATCATTCGTCATGTCAGACATTCCCTTCAGTCGCGAAGAACTCCTGGCTCAGCCTGCCGGGGCCTACATGGACTCGGCGCAGCGGGCGTTCTTTCGTGCCTTGCTGGAACGCCAGCGCAAAGAACTGCAGCAGCACATCGACAGCGGATTGGGCGACCTGCGCGAAGTCGAGTTCGTCAGCGACGCCCTCGATCTCGCCAGCCGCGAGGAGCAGCGCCTGTGGCAGTTGCGTCTGCTGGAACGGGACAAGCGGTTGCTGGACAAGATCGACGACGCCCTGGACCGCCTGGCCCGGGGCGAATACGGCTGGTGCGAGGAGACCGGTGAGCCCATCGGTCTTCGCCGGCTGCTGTTGAGGCCAACGGCAACCCTCTGCCTCGAAGCCAAGCAACGCCAGGAACTCAAAGAACGCCACCAACGCCACGCCTGAAGGACACCCTCATGGACACACGCCTCCCCGTCACCCTCCTTTCCGGCTTCCTCGGCGCCGGCAAGAGCACCTTGCTCAATCATGTGCTGCGCAATCGAGAACGCTTGCGCGTGGCCGTGATCGTCAACGACATGAGTGAGATAAACATCGACGCGAGCGAGGTTCAGCGCGAGGTCAGCCTGAACCATGCAGATGAGCGCCTGGTGGAAATGAGCAACGGCTGCATCTGCTGCACCCTGCGCGAAGACTTGCTGGAAGAGGTTAGCCGCCTGGCCCGCGAAGGACGCTTCGATTACCTGCTGATCGAATCCACGGGCATCTCCGAACCGCTGCCCGTGGCCGAAACCTTCACCTTCCGCGACGAGCAGGGGTGCAGCCTCTCGGACCTGGCGCGCCTCGACACCCTGGTAACCGTGGTCGACGGGGTGAACTTCCTGCGCGATTACCAGGCTGCCGATGACATCTCCAACCGGGGCGAAGCCCTCGGGGTGGACGACGAACGCTCCATCAGCGACCTGCTCATCGAACAGGTGGAGTTCGCTGACGTGCTGCTGATCAGCAAGGCCGACCTGATTTCCAACGCCGACCGCGACGAGCTGATCGCCATCCTGCGGCGCCTCAACCCCGGCGCCGAAGTCATGCCGATGGTGATGGGTCAGGTGGACCTCCGGCGGATACTCGACACCGGCCGCTTCGACTTCGACCGTGCCGCCCAGGCGCCGGGGTGGCTGAAGGAACTGCGCGGTGAGCACACCCCTGAAACCGAGGAATACGGCATCGCGTCCACGGCCTACCGTGCGCGACGTCCCTTCCATCCGCAGCGCTTCTTCCGGTTCCTCAATCGCCCATGGAGCAACGGTCGCCTGCTGCGCTCCAAGGGTTTCTTCTGGCTGGCCAGCCGCCACCGCGATGCGGGCAGCTGGTCCCAGGCAGGTGGATTGATGCGCTACGAGCTGGCGGGTTCCTGGTGGCGCTTCGTACCGCGCGATCGCTGGCCCGAGGATCAGGAAGGGTTGCGCAGCGTCATGCAGCATTGGACGCCGGAGGTGGGCGATTGCCGTCAGGAACTGGTGTTTATCGGACAGGGCATCGACTTCGCGCGCCTGCGCACCGAACTGGACACCTGCCTGCTGGATGACGGTGAAATGGTGGGGGGACCGCAAGCCTGGTCGCGGATGCCGGACCCCTTCGCGCCCTGGCACGCCGGGGAATCCACCTGATGCTGGCGTTCCCGTTGGATCCAGCGCCGCAACAAGTGCACGGCGATAGCCCGGTCGTACTGGCTGAGGTGCTGCGTGATGGGGTCAATCTCGCCATCTGGCAGCGCCAGCTACCCCTGCATGTCCAGGGCTTCGCCAACAGCCTGCTGGCCTTGGGTGAGCCGCTGGCCGAGTCCCTGTGCGTTGAGCTCCAGGGAATGGATGACGATCCGCGACTTCCCAGCCTGGCTGCTGGCTTCGCCGATCTGGAGGGCTATCAGGGCTTTGTTGCCGACGTGGCCTGGCTGGTGCGGGCCTTTGCCTGTTTGGTGGATGCGCGGCGCATCGGCCTGCGCCTGCGTCGCCTGGACCGGGCCATGTGTCCGCGCTTTCACGTCGATCATGTGCCGCTGCGACTGATCAGCACCTATTCGGGCGCTGGCAGCCAATGGTTGCGGGAAGGTGAAATGTCCCGTTCGGGTCTGGGTAATCCCGCCTCGGAGCCGGTTGTGGTTGTGGATAACCAGCGGCTGGCAGCGGGTCATGTGGCGCTGTTCAAGGGAGAGAAGTGGCTCGGCAATGAAGGGCGGGGAATTATCCACAGGTCGCCACAGCTGGCGCCAGGTGAGAGCCGCCTGTTGTTGACGCTGGATTGGCTGGGATAGGCGCTTTAGCGGAAGGGGCGCTTCAGGGCAGACCTGCGGTCTGCTTGGCGAATGAATTCGCCCCTACAAGGAGCGGGAGGACTCGCCTTACTCCCACTTCCCCTGGCTCTGGGTTTCGCAGAAGGGCTTCAGGTAGCGCGCATCGCTGGCGACGCCGTAGTAGTGGATGTCCTGGCGGTACAGCTGGTTACTGACCTTGGCATTGCGACACACCCCGAAAGCGCCACTGGGGCAGTTATCCACAAAGCTGACCTCCACTTTCTGCCCTTTCATTTCCGGCTTGCAGAAGCCGTCACGAAAGAGTTGCGCAGGGATGCTACGGTTTTCCTGACAGAGCTTCACGTCCAGACCACCGCCTTGGCTGTGGACAACACAGGCTTCGGCATGGGCTTCGACTGAAAGCAACAGCAGCAAAGGCAGCAACCAGGCGCGCATCGGAGGTCATCCAGAACATGAAGGCAGCGACTCTAGCATGGCGCTTTCTAAGCGGGTTGTGAGCAAGCACCATATCCCGATGCTTACTCATATCCCTACCCATCTCATCGCCGGGCCTCTGGGCGCCGGCAAGACCAGCCTGATCCGCCACCTGCTGGCGCAGCGCCCTGCCTCCGAACGCTGGGCCGTGCTGATCAACGAATTCGGCCAGATCGGCCTGGACGCGGCACTGCTGGCCAGCAGCGACGATGGCATCGCCATTGCCGAAGTGGCCGGTGGCTGCGTGTGCTGCGTCAACGGCGCGCCCTTCCAGGTCGGACTGGGCCGGCTACTGCGCAAGGCACGGCCGGACCGCCTTCTGATTGAACCGTCCGGACTCGGACACCCGGTCGAGCTACTGCGACAGCTACGCGAACCCCCTTGGGAGCGTGTTTTGGCGCTACAGCCGAGCGTCGTGGTGCTGGATGCAGCGGCGCTGGCTACCGGCCAGCTACTGCCAGACAGCCAGCAAGAGGCACTTTTGGATGCTGGCCTTATGCTACTAAATAAGGCCGAAGGGCTGGATTCGGCTACCTGTGTACAACTTGCAGCGACATTGCCTTCCATTCCTCACCTGTGGACGACGCAGGGGAAGCTAGATATCGAGAAGCTTCCAGGCATCCATACACAATCTGGAAAAGCTGTTGGTATCAACGACTTACCAACAGGTGTGGATAAACCTGCAATTCTGTGGAGGAATCCTGCCGAGCCGGTCTGCCAAGTGCAGGCCGCAGATGACGGTTGGAGCATCGGCTGGCGTTGGCATCCGAGCCAGAAGTTCGATCAGATCCGCCTGCAGACGTGGTTGGCCAGCCTGCCCTGGCGCCGCGCCAAGCTGGTGCTGCAGACGGGCGCTGGCTGGCTTTCCGGCAACGCGCTGGAGGGCGCGCCGATCCACTGGCAGGCCAGCGAATGGCGCAAGGACTCGCGATTGGAACTGATATTCGCCGGGCCCCAGGACGAGGCGGCGTTGAAGGCAGGAATGGAGGCTTGCCGGTTGGGCTGAGCATAGCGGGGCTAGCAGGATGAAGCCGATCTAGTAGGGTGCGCCGTGCGCACCGGCGGTTCGACGGGGTGCCGAAGCCGATCCTGGAATCGGTGTGCACAGCGCACCCTACGGTCCAGGCCGAGTTAAAGAGGTAGGCCTTGCGCTATCGTCCCTACAAGGAACGCATCCTGGATGCATTCCACCCGGAAACGAAAACGGGCCCCGAAGGGCCCGTGTGATTTCGATCCTTGTCGGGATCAGTCCATCCGCGAGTGGGTGCGGGTGTCCTTCATGAACACGTACACCAGCAGCGAGCAGGCGATGCAGGCGGTGACGTACCAGTAGAAGCCGCTTTCCATGCCGATGCTCTTGAACCACAGGGCAATGTATTCGGCAGTGCCACCGAAGATGGACACGGTCAGTGCATAGGGCAGGCCCACGCCCAGGGCGCGGATTTCGGTAGGGAAGAGTTCGGCCTTCACCACGGCGTTGATCGAGGTGTATCCGCTGACAATGATCAGCGCCGCCATGATCAGGAAGAATGCGCCCCACCAGGTTTCGATGGTGTGCAGTGTGCTGAGGATCGGGTAGGTGAACAGGGTGCCCAACACGCCGAAGGCGATCAGGATCGGACGACGGCCGATCTTGTCGGAGAGTCCGCCAACGATTGGCTGCAGCAACATGAACAGGAACAGCGTGGCGGCCGAGATCATGGTCGAGTCGTCCTTGCTCATGCCCACGGTGTTCACCAGGTACTTCTGCATGTAGGTGGTGTACGTGTAGAAGGCCAGGGTGCCGCCCATGGTCAGGCCGACGACGGTCAGTACTTCCTTCGGATGGCGCATCAGGGTGCGCAGCAGGCTTTCCTTCGGCTTGTCCTTCTTCTTGGTGAAGGAGTCGGTCTCTTCCATGCCGCGACGCAGGAACATGGCCACCACCGCGCACAGGGCGCCGATGAAGAAGGGGACGCGCCAGCCCCAGCTTTCCAGCTGCTCGGTGGTCAGGGTCTGCTGGAGGATGATCAGCACCGCCAGGGCGATGAGCTGGCCGGAAATCAGCGTCACGTACTGGAAGCTCGAGAAGAAGCCTCGTTGCTCCTTGGTTGCCATCTCCGACAGGTAGGTGGCCGAGGTGCCGTATTCACCGCCGACCGAGAGTCCCTGCAGCAGGCGCGCGACCACCAGCAGGATCGGCGCGGCAACACCAATGGTTTCGTAGCTCGGGGTCAGCGCGATGATCAGCGAGCCGAAGCACATCAGCAGCACCGAAGCCAGCAGGGCGGCCTTGCGGCCCTTGCGGTCGGCGTAGATACCCATCAGCCAGCCGCCGATGGGGCGCATCAGGAAGCCCACGGCGAAGATCGCGGCGGTGTTGAGCAACTGGGCGGTCATGTCGCCCTGGGGGAAGAAGGCCTTGGCGAAGTACAGCGAGAAGGCCGCGTAGACGTACCAGTCGTACCACTCGACCAGGTTGCCGACCGAGCCACTGAAAATCGATTTGATGCGTTGCGATGTCGTGCGGGGTTCTGCAGAGGCAGCCAGGGTGCTGGAGTTATCCATCATCTTTCCTCGACGCGTAGTTGTTGTTGTGGAGGCGCCGCTCTGTGGCGGCGCGCTTCGGGCACTGGGTACTTAGCAGGAGCTGTGCCAGGAGAGGAAAGGTGCGGAATAGACGGGTTTCAGAGCGGTTGGGCGAGGATCATGCGCGGAATCCTGCCGATGCCGGAATGGCGATGAGCAAGATTCCGCCGATGGTGAGTTGCCCCTACAGAAAAGCGCGAGTCAGTCTTCCTCGCCGCGCAAGAACTCGCTGCGCGCCAAGCCGTGGCGGACCATCTTCTCGTTGAGGGTGCGGCGCGGCAGTTGCAGCAGGGTCATCACCGCCTTGATATCGCCCTGGCTGCGCGCCAGGGCCTGGCGCAGGCATTGCGCCTCGTAGGCTTCCATCAGCTCGGCAAGGGAAGGCTCGCCTTCCTTCCGTTCTGCCTGCCCTGTGGATAACCCCAGCACATGGCGTTCGGCGGCGTTGGACAGCTCGCGCACGTTGCCTGGCCAGTCGTGCGCCAGCAGTTGTGCGAGTTCGGCCGGGGTCAGGATGGGTTGCGGCCGCCCCAGGCGTTCGCTGGCCTGACGGGCGAAATGTTCGAAGAGCAGGGGAATATCTTCGCGCCGCTCACGCAGGGCCGGCAGCTGCAACTCGGCCACATTGAGGCGGTACAACAGGTCCTCGCGGAAGCGCCCGGCGCGGACCTCATCGCGAAGGTCAGGCTTGGTGGCGGCGACCACGCGGATATCCACAGCGATGCTCTGGTTCGAGCCCAGGCGTTCCAGGCGTTGCTCCTGTAGCACCCGCAGCAGCTTCACCTGCTGCGCCAGGGGCATGCTCTCGATCTCGTCGAGGAACAGGGTGCCACCGTGGGCGTGTTCGATCTTGCCGATGCGCTTGCCCTGGGCGCCGGTGAAGGCGCCGCTCTCGTGGCCGAACAGCTCGCTCTCGAACAGGTTTTCCGGGATGGCCGCGCAGTTTAGCGCCACGAAGGGCTTGCCGGCGCGCGGACCGAAATCGTGCAGGCAGCGCGCGACCATTTCCTTGCCGGCGCCGGTATCGCCCCGCAGCAGGATATTCACAGGGGTGGCGGCCAGATCCAGCACCTGGCGGCGCAATTTCACCATGGCGGGCGAGACGCCGAGCAGGCGCCCGTCGAGTTCGTCCTTGATCTCCGCCTGAACCCGCAAGCGGCGGTTCTCCTGAACCAGCCGGCGCTTTTCCAGGGCACGGCGCAGGCTGTCCAGCAAGCGCTCGGCGGTGAACGGCTTCTCGATGAAGTCATAGGCGCCCAGGCGCATGGCCTCCACCGCCTGGGGAACGTCACCGTGGCCAGTGACCATCAGGAACGGCAGCTCGCGGTCCAGCGCCTGCACGGCCTGAAGCAGCGCCATGCCATCCATGCCGGGCATGCGCAGGTCGCTGATGACCACCCCGGGGAAATCCCCGTCCAGGCGTTTGAGGCAGTCCTCGGCACTGGATTCCACCCGCACTTCGAATCCGGAGAGCTCCAGCCACTCGCGCACGGCGTCACGGATGGCCGCTTCGTCGTCGACGAAGATCACCTGGGCATTCATGGCAGTTCCTCTCTGGCTTTATCCACAGGCAGGCGCAGGCTGAACAGCGCGCCCTCGGCCTGGTTGGTGGCGGTCAGGGTGCCGCCCAGTTCGTGGATGATGGCGTAGGACACCGCCAGTCCGATTCCCAGTCCGGCACCCGCCGGCTTGGTGGTGAAGAAGGGGTCGAACACCCTTGGCAGGTCGTCCTCGCGGATTCCGCCGCCGTTGTCGGCCACTTCGAGCAGCCAGTGGCCTTCGTCCCGTCGAAGGGTTATCCACAGTTTGGGCTCTGGCTTTCCCGCCACGGCGTCGAGGGCATTGCGCAACAGGTTGACCAGTACTTGCTCAAGGCGGATGGCATCACCCGAGACCCAGGCCGGCACGTTCAATTCCTGGCTGATCTGAACCTCGGCATCGCGCAGGTTGGGGGCCAGCAATTGCAGGGACTTATCCACAACGCTGCCCAGCTCAAGGCATTCGCGCAGACCGCCGGGTGTTTTGCGTGCATAGGTCTTGAGGTGCCCGGTGAGGGCGGCCATGCGTTGCAGCAGCTCGTCATGCCGTCCCAGGGCCTTGCGCGCCTGCTCCAGCTGGCCGTTGTCGAGCATCAGGCGCAGGCTCGCGAGGTGCATCTGCAAGGCGGTGAGCGGCTGGTTGATCTCATGGGCCAGGGCTGCGGACATCTGGCCCAGCGCCGCCAGCTTGGCGGCCTGGATCAGACCATCCTGGGCGGTGCGCAGGGCAGACGTGCGTTGTTCAACCAACTGCTCCAGCTCTTCGCGGCTGCGCTGGCGGATGCGTGCCAGGCGCCAGCGCTGGTGCAGGAAGAGGGCCAGGAAGAACACCGCCAGCCAGGCACCACCGGCGGCAAGGCTGGCCGCGCGTGCGCTGCTGGCGGCTTCCTGCGGTGCACGCAGGAGGTGCAGGGTCCAGCCTTCACTGGCCAGTGGCAGGGTTTCCCACAGGTAGTCGGCGGGGCCGTCGGGACCTTCGACCCGGGCCAGCCGGCTGCCGTCGCCGAAATCGACCCGCGTTTTGTGGATAAGTGGTGCCAGGGGTTGTTTGTCGTACTGGCGGGTGGCGGTCATCTCGGCGCGCCCCTCGGCCGAAATGGGCTGCAGCTCTCGGTAGCGCCATCCCGCCTGGTTGGCGATGAACACCACACCACGGGCGTCGCTGACCAGGATGATGTCCGAGCGTTGTCCCCATTCCTGTTCAAGTTCGGGAAATTCCAGCTTCACCACGATGGCGCCGATGAAGCTGTCCTCGGTGCCGCGCACGGCGCTGGCCAGGAAGTAGCCGGGAATCCCGCTGGTCACCCCCACCGCATAGAAGCGGCCGCTGCCGAGGCGCCGGGCTTCGGCAAAGTAGGGACGGAAGCCGTAGTTGTGGCCGACGAAGCTGGTGGGCAGGCGCCAATTGCTGGCGGCCACGGCGAGGCCGTCGCGATCCAGCAGTTCCAACGTGGTGGACCCGGCGGCGCGGTTCATCTGTTCCAGCTTGAGGTTGAGCCGGTGCTGGGCGTCTTTATCCACAGGGGCGGCCAGTGTCGCGCGCAGCTCCGGGTCCAGCGCCAGTACGGCAGGCAGGGCGCGGAAGCGGTCGATCAACGTGCGCAGGCTGCCGGCGTAGAGGGCCAACTGTTCGCGGACCTGCTCGCCTTCCGAGCGCAGGGCCTGGCGTTCGGCCTGGCGGCCAGCCAGATGCATCGCCAGGAACAGGCCGGCGAGCAGCAGCAGGATCAGCAGGGCGATGCGCAGTTGGCGGGAGATCAAGGCGTGGCGTCCCGAGGTCAGAGGCGGCGACGATAGCACGGGAGGCCCTGGCCACTGCTCCTGGCGCAAGTCTGCGGATACACTTCGCGCAGACAACTTCAAGGCACGTTCGATGCAATTGCTCCCCTGGTCCCACTCCACTTCCGCTGGATTCACCCTGCGCGGCTGGCAAACGCCCGCCTCTGGCAAACCGCTCCTGCACTTCCTCCATGGCAACGGTTTCTGCGGCCGTACCTACACGCCCCTGCTGCAAGCGCTGGCGGAGGATTTCGACCTCTGGCTCTGCGATATCCAGGGGCATGGCGACAGCGACCATGGCGGCCGATTCCTTGGCTGGAACCGCAACGCCGAACTGGCGGTGGAAGCCTTCGAGGCCGGACGTCGCGAGTACGGCGACGTGAAGCGGATGGCGGTGGGACATAGTTTCGGCGGAGTGCTCAGCAGCCTGATCCTGGCCCGTCACCCGGAACTGTTCAGCCGTGCAGTGCTGCTCGACCCGGTAATCTTTACGCCAGCGATGATCGGGGTGATGGCGTTTTCCGAAGTGCTCGGTCTCCACCGCCGCACCACCATGGCCAGCCGTGCGCGGGCGCGGCGTAATCACTGGGCCGATCGCCAGGCGGCGTGGAACGGCCTGCATGGGCGCGGCATCTTCAAGGGGTGGGACGAAGAGGCGCTGAACGGCTATGTGGATCACGCCATCAAGGCTGTGGATAACGGTGTCGAGCTGAAGTGCCGGCCCAGCCGCGAGGCGGAAATCTTCAGTTCCTTCCCCAAGCGCCTGTGGCCGTCGCTGGGACGCATTGTGACGCCGACCCTGATTCTCCACGGTCAGCACAGCTATCCCTTCGTGGCCAAATCGGTGGCGCGACTCACCGCCGTCAATGGCCACGTCAGTGCTCAGGTGGTGGAAGGCGGTCACTGCTTCATGCAGGAGTTTCCCCAGGCCAGCGCCGAGCGCACGGCCGAGTTCCTGTTGCGCGCGCCGTGACGGAACTGCGCTGGTGCGGGCAGGTTGTTATCCACAGATTGAGCCGCACCATGAAAAACGGACCCGAAGGCCCGTTGGATTGAGTGGTGGTCAGTCCACGCGGCGCTTTTCGTCCGGCTTCGGATGATTGCGCCGCCACTCGTTCATGTGGATAACCTTGTCGTCCTGCACGAGCTCGAGGTCGGAGCGGAACGGGTGGGCCTCCACATCGATGCGCCCGAGGTGATTGCCGAACATCTGGATGCTGCCGGTCAGGCGTTGCTCACCGGTAACGGTGAACTCGAAGTCATAGATGCGCGCCAGACGCCGGTTGCCCTTGCCATCGCGCACCAGTGCCAGGCGGCGGAAGGCGACATTACCGTCCAGCAGCTCCACGTCGAGCCGTGCGCAGTGCTGTTTGGCCAGCACCAGCGCGCGCTCGCGCACACCATGACCGCGCCACAGCCAGGCTGCACCGGCGGTAAACAACATCAGCAGGAAAACGTCAGCCAGGCTCAGCATGTGAACTCCAGAAACATAGGCCCAAGCTTAAACCATCCACCGTGGTTTCAGAGGGCCACTTCGATACGGTTTCTTCCCTGTTGCTTCGCGCGGTAGAGCGCCGCATCGGCTTCGCCCTGCAGCCGGTGCAGGTTGTCGCTGGCGCCTACGCTGGCCAGGCCGATGCTCACGCTGACGCGTATCGGTCCCTCGGGGCCGGCGATTTCCAGGTTGTTCAATGCCAGACGTAGCCGTTCCAGCAGATGGCGCGCCGATTCGGCGCTGGTGTCCGGTAGCAGGTAGATGAACTCCTCGCCGCCATAGCGGGCGAAGAGGTCAGTGCGTCGCGCCTGCAGCAGGCAAAGCTCGCTGAACTTCCGCAGGACCTCGTCACCCGCCTGATGGCCGTACCGGTCGTTGATCTGCTTGAAGTGGTCCAGGTCGAGCAGGGCCAGGCACATTGGCGAGCTCTGCCGTCGCGCACGCTGCAATTCCTGCTCGGCGCGTTCTTCGAATGCCCGGCGATTGAGGGCGCCGGTCAGCGGATCGGTGGTGGCCAGGTGAAGCAATTGCCGCTCCAGCGCCTTGCGATGGCTGACGTCGCGGATCTCCACCAGGCGCTGCGGGGAGTCGTCGAGAGAGGCGATGGCCAGTTCTGCCGGGAAGCCGCTGCCGTCCCCTCGGCGCGCCTCGATATCGTGGGGGCGACCGTCGGCGCGTTGCAGCAGATCGGCCAGCAGTGGCGCTTCGCTTTCGCCCACCAGTCGCGCCAGGGGTTGTCCGAGCAGCGCCTCGCGACGTTGGGCGAAGAGCTGTTCGAGCATCGGGTTGGCATCGCGGATGCAGCCCTCTTCCACCACCACCATGCCCGCGTTGGCCACGCCCATCAGGCGCTCGAAGCGGTGCGCGCTGGCTTCGGCCTCCTGGGCGTGGCGCTGGCTGTCCTGGAGGATGCGGCGCATGGTCATCAATGCCAGACCCACCAGGGCGACGACCCAGAGCGGGATGCCGAAGTTGTACGGCAGCAGGTAGCTCACCGAACGTGTGACATCGGCGTGTTCCACGCTCCGCAGCCAGTCATGAACGCCAATGGCCGCGCGCATCAGCGTCACCAGCGCGTAGCCCAGCAGTGTCACACCGACGAACAGCCGCACGCTGCGCAGCGCCGGTTCGCGCCGCTCGGTCAGCAGCACATGGCAGGCCTGCAAGGGCAGGGCGCCACCAATGGCCGCGTAAATGGCGACCATCAGCTCGGTGTTGATCGGGCTGTACCAGTACCAGCAGTTCACGACGGCCATCGCGCCGGCGCTGGCCGGCACCGTCCAATAGGGCGGTCGCAGGTCCAGGAAGCGGAACACGCCGAGCAGCAGAATCGCCTCGCCGGCGAGTTGGGTGGCGTTGCCGAGCACGTTGAGGACCGGGCTGCCACTGGCCATGAAGCCCATGAACAGCAGGATGCCGAGGATCAGGGTCCAGGCGCCGGCCATCCAGAGTCCGGGTCCCCGATAGGGCCGGGAGAAATACCAGAGGGCGGTGCAGGCGACGGCGCTGGCGAGCATCAGGTTGAGCCCGAGCAGCATGGGGGAGAAGTACAGGGTTTCCATCGAGGCCCTCCCGGGCCTGGGATTCGACGCCCGGATTCTGGCACCGCCGGATTCAGCTGTCTTGCTGCCGAACGGCGCGAATTCCGGAACATCTGGCCTGCGGCCATCTGTCCCAGCGACTAGGCTTCTTCCCAAGCAGGCGCTTGGCTAGCATATGCGCCCCCCGTTCGACCGGCATGGAACCCTCCCTGTGACCCACGGCAGAGCACGACATCGCGGCGCCTGGTTTGGCCTTTTGGCCATGCTGCTGGTGCTCGTCGGGCCGCTGGTGTCCCAGGCACGGGACATGGGGCAGGGCGGGGTGCCGGCGTGGATGGACGAGCTGGCCTGCGCCACCGACCACAGCACGCCCGGTCATGAACCGTCGATGCCCAGCCACGAGATGTCCTGGGCCAAGTGCGGTTACTGCACCCTGCTGTTCAACTCTCCCGCCCTGACCCCGGCCGGCCTCCACGGGCTGGATCTTGCCGGGCTCGCCAGTCCGCATCCGGCCCTGGCGACCTTGAGTGGCCACGGCAGCCTGGCGATCTTCCCCGGCGCGCTGACCCGCGCGCCCCCCGTCGCGCTTTCCTGATCCAAGCAAACCTTCTTCTGCTGTGCACGGTCCGGCCCATACCGGCACCTTTGCGCGCAGGCCACTGGTTCATCAGGGAGCACGACAATGTCGAAAAACACTGTCTCCTTTTACAACCTGGCGTGGCGCTGGCACTTCTATGCCGGGCTGTTCGTCATCCCCTTCATGATCATGCTGGCGGTCACCGGCAGCATCTACCTGTTCAAACCGCAGCTGGACAACCTCCTCTACAGCGACCTGATGCTGGTTCGCCCCAGCGGCCAGGCACTCACCGCCGACCAGCAGCTGGACAAGGTGCGCCAGGCTTATCCACAGGCCACCGTCAGCCAGTACCTGCCGCCGGTCGATACCGAGCACAGTGCGCAGTTCGTGGTCAGCCTCGACGGGCGCAAGACCAACCTCTTTCTCGATCCCTACAGCGGCCAGGTGCTGGGCACCCAGGATGCGCAGAACAACCTCCAGGCCATCGCCCGCTCACTGCACGGGACCCTGCTGGTCGGCACGGTCGGCGACCGGTTGATCGAGCTGGCCGCTGGCTGGGCGATCGTACTGGTGGTATCCGGCCTCTACCTCTGGTGGCCACGGGGACAGGGCATGCGCGGTGTGTTCTGGCCGCGGCTGGCCAATCGCGGACGCCTGTTCTGGCGAGACCTGCATGCAGTGACCGGTTTCTGGGGTTCGCTGCTGCTGCTGTTCATGCTGCTTACCGGCATGACCTGGACCGGCTTCTGGGGCGAGAAATTCGCCAACGTCTGGAACCGCTTCCCGGCTGCCATGTGGAATGAGGTGCCCAAATCCGACCAGCAGGCCCGCAGCCTGAATTCCGCCGAGGACCAGACCGTGGCCTGGGCGGTGGAGAACACGCCGCTGCCGGCGTCCGACCCGCATGCCGCGCACAAGGGACATGACATGGCCAGCTCGGCCGCCAGTGCCAATCAGGTCGGCCTGCAACGGGTGGTGGACACCGCCCGCGATCGCGGCGTGGTGCCGGGCTACAGCATCACGTTGCCGGCCGACGCCACCGGCGTGTACAGCATCGCGGTGTTCGCCGACGACCCGCGCAACGACGCCACCCTGCACCTGGATCAGTACAGCGGCAAGGTGCTGGCTGACATCCGCTGGCAGGACTACGGCGTGGTCGCCAAGAGCGTCGAAATGGGCGTGGTGCTGCATGAAGGCAAGTTCTTCGGCCTCGCCAACCAGCTGATGATGTTCGGCGTCTGCCTGTTGATCCTGCTGAGTTCCGTGAGCGGCCTGGTGATGTGGTGGAAGCGTCGCCCGCAGGGCTCGCTCGGCGTACCGCCGCTGCGCCATGACCTGCCATTGTGGAAAACCGCGGTGGTGATCATGATCGGCCTCGGCATCGCGTTCCCGCTGGTGGGCATGTCCCTCCTGGCGATCTGGGCGCTGGACTGGCTGGTGCTGTCGCGCATCGGTGGCAGCAAGGTGGTGGCCGGCTAACCGGCGAAGCAGGCGCGGTGCTGTCGCCGCGTCCGCAATGGAGAGCAATCGGCGCCTGCCGGGGGCGGGCGCCAGTCAATCGAATGAACGGAGTTTCAACATGCGCAAGACCTTGCTGGCCCTGGGGGCCCTGCTGAGTTTCTCTGGCTCCCTGGCCGCCCATGGCTACAACCTGGGTTCGCTGCACATCGAACATCCCTGGGCGCTGGCCGTGCCCGCGGTCTCGCCGAACGGCGCCGCCTACCTGGTTATCCACAACAAGGGCGCGGAGGCCGACAAATTGCTCGGCGCTGATACCGCCCGCGCCGGCAAGACCGAAATCCACGAGCACCTGCACAAGGACGGTCTGATGAAGATGCAGCAAGTGCCGAACGGTCTCGATATCCCTGCCGGGGGTGAAGTGCGCCTCGAACAGGGCGGCTACCACCTGATGATGTTCGGTCTGAAGCAACCGCTGAACGATGGCGACAAGTTCCCCATGACCCTGCACTTCCAGAAGGCGGGCGACCTGGAAGTGGAAGTCCATGTGCAGAAGGAAGCGCCGGCCGGAAACGGTGAGCACCAGCACTGATGCCTACCCGCGGGGCCGTCCGGCCCCGCGAACGTTCCTGCCAGGTTATCCACAGCTGCCGTTCGGCACCGTGGTTTGCCGGGCTGCGGTGGCTCTTCTAGCCTGAATCCATCGCAAGGAGCACCCGCCGGCAGGACGCCAGCCCCCGCGCAATGCGCGGCCTCGCATGAATCATCTGCCCCCCGATTTTTCCTGGCGATGCCGTCTTCCAACCTCTCCAACCCCCATGCCCCTGGCTAATTCGCATCGCCGGGCTAGCAGGATGAAGCCAATCCGGTAGGGTGCGCCGTGCGCACCGGAGGTTTGACGGGGTATCGAAGCTGATCCTGAAGGCGGTGCGCACAGCGCACCCTACGGACGAGCATGGATATTTAATGATCAGTTTCGCGCAGGCCGCGCCAATCGTGGGATGCGGCATGGGCCGCACAGCTTATCCACAGGAGGCTGCACAGATATTGTGTGCAGCCGATTGTGTAAGTCATTGAAATTGCGCGAAAAACGCTCAGTTTGCGGAAAGCTGCGCCGCGCCTGGCTTACAGCCATCCATGGACACCTTATGCACAGGACCATCCACGCGATCTGGGTACAAACGTGGAAAACCACTCGCGGGGTTGTGGGTTATTTGCTCGCGGTATCGATGGGCAAGCCGTGGCCTTTCCCCGAAGGCGGCGCTGATCAGGAATTGATCAGATGGCTGGAGGGCTTGGTGTGCCTGGCTTGTAGCGATGCCTGAACAGCTTATCCACAAATGCTCTCACAGATAATGTGCGCAACGCCTTGCGTAACTAATTGAAATAGAACGAAAAATGCTCAGAAGCCAAGAGCCCGCGATATTACGGCTTCCTGGAGGTCGAACTACAGCTTATCCACAGGTAAGTCCACGGGATTTGGGTAAAAGCGTCGCGTCCCTGTGAACAGATCCTCGGAGCTCAGCCCTCGTGGATGATTTTCCGGCTAAACCGGGCAATGTTTTCGCGAATGAATTCGCTCCTACAGGGAGCGAAGCGATGCCTTATGCACAACCCCAGCCTAGCTGGCTCTGGGCTGGACAGAAATTGATCATGCTGCTTGAGGCCGCGCCGGCCTTGACTCGTAGCGTTGTCCGCACAAGATATCCACAGATGGCTACACAGATAATGTGCGCAATGGTGGAGTTATCCCTATGATTTTGCTCGAAAAATACTCAGGCAGTGGAAAGCCGCGCGGGGCTTGGCCCCTGTGCGTTCATCGACATCTTATTCACAGGGGCATCCACCGGAATTGGGGGAAAAGGCTCTGAAATGGGCCTTCCACTACAGAAGGCGCGCAGACGCAGTGGCTGCTTCACCGAGGCACGAAAGCCTGGTCAGAAGATGATCAAATGCGGGAAAGGCACGGCTGGCGAGGGATTGCGCGTTGTCCAAACAGCTTATCCACAAGCTGCTACACAGTATCTGTGCGCAGTATCCAAGCAAGTAATTGAAAACGCTCAGAAAATAACCTGATCGCGGTGAGACACGTGTGGTGCGGGGCCTGGAGGTTGGTCTACACCTTATCCACAGGCCCTTCCACTGATTTTGGGGAACAGCGCGGAAAAGTCAGCCCTCGCGCATTTCCCGGTAGCGGGCTTCCAGTTCCTGGCGGATCTGGCGGCGCTGCTTGGCTTGGGCGTAACGGCGTTTCTCGTCGGAGGTTTCCGGCTGCAATGGCGGGACCTGGGCCGGACGGCGTTCATCGTCCAGGGCCACCATGGTGAAGAAGCAGCTGTTGGTGTGGCGTACCGAGCGCTCGCGAATGTTTTCGGTGACCACCTTGATGCCGACTTCCATGGAGGTATTGCCGGTGAAGTTCACCGAAGCGAGGAACGTCACCAGTTCGCCCACGTGGATAGGTTCACGGAAGATCACCTGGTCCACCGAGAGGGTCACCACGTAACGACCGGCATAGCGGCTGGCGCACGCATAGGCGACCTCATCGAGGTACTTGAGCAGGGTGCCGCCGTGGACGTTGCCGGAGAAGTTGGCCATATCCGGGGTCATGAGGACGGTCATCGACAGTTGTGCGGTTCCGGGTTCCATGCTGGCCTCGTCGGTTTTGGGGGGCTGTCAGGGATAGACGCGGGCCGGCGCCGGGGCGCCACAGTCGGCGGTCTGCCAATTCCAGGCCCGCCTGTGGATAACCGGCTTCAGGGGGCTTCGCTGGTCTGTTCGCAGGCGGGGCGCTCTTCCACCAGGTCGCTGGGACCGCAGGCCAGGCCGTGCTGCCGGCGGAGCTGCGCCAGCTCCTCGCTCTGCTCGACCAGGAAGCGGTCAAAGGCTTCCAGAAGTTCCGGGTACTTGAGGCTGCTGGCGTGGAAGGCAGTCCGCTCCAGCGGCAATTGCGGGTCCAGCAGCAGCCGGTCGCTGCCAAGGTTGGTGCTGGTTTCCAGGTAGTGGTGCAGCACTTCCGGATTGGCGTAGATGGCGTCGATGCGCAAACGCAGCAGCATGCGCACCAGACCGCCGATGTCGCCGGCTTCCACCAGCTGTACCTGACCCTCACCCAAGCGCTCCTGCCAGGCCTCCGGGGTGAAGCCGCGAACCGTGCCGAGGCGGCGTACCGAGTCGATGCCCCGCCCCAGGTGCTCGCGCAACACCAGGGTGCCGTCGACGATGCGGATCACCGGGCGGCTGTAGTGCAGGCGCGCATCGCCCTTGAGCTGGCGCGACCACTCGGGGTTGTCGGGGAAAACCAGCATCAGCCGGTCGGTGGTTTGCAGGTTGCGGTGCAGGCGGTTGATCGGCAGGGGTTCCAGCTCCAGTGCAAGGCCCTGGCTGATGGCGAAGCGCTGGAGAAGTGCGATGGCATAGCCTTCGGCGGGCTGCCCTGGAATCGCACGGTAATAGGGAAGGTAGTCCTGGCTTTCCAGGCCGATGCGCAATGGCTCGGCCTGGCAGACGCCGATAACCAGGAACAGCAGCGTGAGGATCGCAGCCTTCATCGAGCGGGCCAGAAAAGGTGGAGATGGTGTGAGCCTAGCAGCCGCACGGGGCAAGCGTCGGCGCCCGGCCAGTTTGCCGGGCGCCGCCCAAGCTCCCTAAGCCATCAGGCGTGGGTCAGGTACCAGCGCCAGTCCTGTTCGCCGACTTCGCTGACGAACTGGCGGAATTCTTCCCACTTGATGGCGAGGAAGATCTTCAGGAAGTCCTCGCCCAGGGCTTCCTTGGCCCAGGCCGATTGCTCCAGGTTGCGCAGGGCGGTGAGCCAGTCCGTCGGCAGGGTTTCGCGTGCCTGCTCATAGCCGTTGCCAAGGATGGGGTCGCCCGGATCGATCTGTTCGCGAATGCCCTTGTGGATGCCGGCGAGAATCGCCGCAGCCGCCAGGTAGGGGTTGGCATCGGCGCCACAGATGCGGTGCTCGACATGACGGCTCTTGGCCGGTCCGCCGGGCACGCGGAAAGACACGGTACGGTTGTTTACGCCCCAGCTCTTCGCCAGCGGCGCATAGCTGTTGGCCTGGAAGCGGCGGTAGGAGTTGGCGTTGGGGCAGAAGATCGCCAGCGCATCGTTCAGGGTCGCCATCATGCCGCCGATGGCATGGCGCAGCAGCGGGGTGCCGTGCGGATCGTCGCTGGCCATCAGGTTGTTGCCCTGCTCGTCGGCCAGGCTCACGTGCATGTGCAGGCCGCTGCCGGCGAGGTCGCCGAACGGCTTGGCCATGAAGCAGGCGACCAGCCCGTGCTTGTTGGCCACGCCTTTGACCAGGCGCTTGTAGCGAATGCCTTCGTCGACCGCGCGCAGGGCGTCGAAACGGTGCTCCAGGGTCAGCTCCAGCTGGCCGGGTGCGTATTCGGAGATCGCGGTACGGACTGGCAGACCCTGGGCTTCGCAGGCGGCGTAAAGGTCATCGAGGAATGGCTGCAGCTGTTCCAGTTCATAGACGCCGTAGACCTGCGGCGCCTGCGGGCGCACACCGTTCGCTTGCAGGGCCGGCTGCGGACGACCGTTGGCATCGCGCTGCTTGTCCAGCAGGTAGAACTCCAGCTCGACGGCCATCACCGGGTGGTAGCCGTCGGCCTTGAGGCGCTCGATTGCGCGCGCCAGTACATGACGCGGGTCGCCAGGAGTGGCCGGCAGCCCCTGGGTCGGGTGCATGCTCACCTGCACCTGGGCGGTGGGCGTGGCGCGCCAGGGTTGCAGCGCCAGCGAGCCGGGGATCGGGTAGGTCCAGCAGTCGGCGTCAGCGACTTCCCACACCAGGCCGCTGGCCTCGACGTCTTCGCCCTGGATGGTCAGGGAGAGAATGGAGCTGGGCAGCGGACGGCCGTTCTCGAAGATCGCCAGCAACTCGTCACGGTGCAGCAGCTTGCCGCGCGGGATGCCGTTGGCGTCGATCAGCATCAGTTCGATGCTGCGGACTTCCGGATGTTGTTCAAGGAAGTCGCGGGCTTCCTGGGGATCGGCGAATTGCATGGTGGTTCTCTCGGTAGGGTGCGCCGTGCGCACCTTCATTCGGGGTTTCGGTGCGCGCGGCGCACCCTACGGATCACTCGCGCGCGCCGGGGATGGCCAGCAGCTCGCCGATGGCTTCGTCCAGGGTCGCGATGAGCCTGTCCACGTCGGCAGCGGTGGTAGCCGGGCAGCACAGGGTCATGTTGTGGAACGGCGTGATCAGGATGCCGCGGTTGATCAGGTAAAGGTGCAGGGCCATCTGCAGCTCATCGTGGAAGGCGGCTTCGGCTTCGGCGCCGGTGCGGGGCGATACCGGGCAGAACTGGAATTCGCTGCGTGCGCCCAGCTCGGTCACCGACCACTTCAGGTCGTACTTGGCGATCAGGCTGCGGAAACCATCGGCCAGGCGTTTGGCCAGCGGCAGCATGTAATCGTAGGCGGCTTGGGTCATCACCTGTTCGAGGTTGGCGCGCATGCAATGCATGGCCAGGGCGTTGGCCGAGAGGGTGGTGCCCATGCCGCTGTGGCCGTGGCCATGGCTGTCTTCCTGGGCTTTCTTGCGCGAGGCGAGCATCCGCTCCGCCATGTCCGCGCTGCAACCGAAGATGCCGCAGGGCACGCCGCCGGCGATCGGCTTGCCGACCACGAAGAAGTCCGGATCGAGGTTCCACAGCTGGGTGCAGCCGCCGATGTTGGTGGAGATGGTGTGGGTCTCGTCGATGATCAGCAGGCTGCCGTACTTGCGGGTCAGCTCGCGGCACTTCTGCATGAAGCCCGGATCGGGCAGGACCATGCCGATGTTGGTCATCGCCGGCTCGCAGAGCAGGGCGCAGACATCGCCCTTGGCCAGCGCGGCTTCCAGCGCCGCGACATCGTTGAAGGGGATGGAGCGGCTGTACTGGGTCAGGTCGTAAGCCTGGCCGACCAGGCCGGAGCGGGGCACGGTCTCGCCATCGCGGTAACGCACCATCACGTCGTCCACCGTGCCGTGGTAACAGCCGTCGAACACCAGCAGGGTCTTGCGCTCGGTGATGGCGCGGGCCCAGCGCAGTACGTAGCGGTTGGAGTCGGTGGCGGTGGCGGTCACCTGCCAGTAGGGCAGTCCGAAGCGCTGAGCCAGGAGTTCGCCGCAGACCACGGCGTCCTCGCCCGGCAGCATGGTGGTCAGGCCGTTGTTGGCCTGTTCGGCGATGGCCTTGGCGATCGGGTCCGGCGAGTGGCCGAACATGGTGCCGGTGTCGCCCAGGCAGAAGTCGATGTACTCGTGGCCGTCGACGTCATAGAAGCGGGCGCCCTTCGCGCGCTCGACGAACAACGGGCAGGGCGTGGACCAGTCGGCCATCCAGTGCATCGGCACGCCGGCATAGAGAGACTTGTGCGCGCGTTCGGCGAGGGCGACGGATTTCGGATTGCGCTCGAGGAAACGGGCGCGCTCGCGGGCGGCAAAGGTTTCCACAGCGGCTTGGCTGATTCCACTGGCAGTCATGTTGAACACCTCGTTCGAATTTCTGCACATCGTGTTTTGTGATCACAATTCTGTCAAGGCTTGCTAAAAGAGGCCATGAAATTTAACGTTCAACCATATTTGTGATCACAGGAGTGAACGAAAGACTAGATGGAAACTGTCCATCCGGCCTGGCGACCCATCCTGATCAAACCCACCCACCCCAGAACAGAAGGCGACCCAAACGATGCGTAACTGCAGCCTGACCCTGAACCAACTGCCGGCGCCGCCGGCCCGTGCATGGTGACAAGCCATGGCCGAGAACCTGCAGGAACAGCTTTACCAACGATTACGCGAGGGCCTGCTGGCAGGCCAGTTCAAACCCGGCGAGCGCCTGAAGATCCGCGATCTCGCCGCCGCCTGGGGCACGAGTCCGATGCCCGTACGTGCCGCCTTGCAGCGGCTGGTGGCAGAAGGCGCCCTCGAGGGCGAGCCACAGCGCTCGGTGCGCGTGCCGCCCATGACCCGCGAACGCTTCAAGCAGATCTTCCAGGTGCGCATGGCACTGGAAGGCATGGCCGTGGAAGCGGCCGCCCCACGATTGACCGCCGATGAGCTGGAAATCCTGCGGGTTTGCATGGAGCGCATGGACATCGCCATCGAGCAGCGCGATGTGCAGGGCTACCTGAACGACAACAGCCAGTTCCATCGGGTCCTGTACGGCGCCTGCGGCAATCCGGTCCTGCTGCGGACCATCGAAAACCTCTGGCTGCAGGTCGGCCCGTTCTTCAATCGCCTGTTCACCGAAGCAGACCTTTCATTGCGGCTGAACGACTTCCACGAGGACGCCTTCAAGGCGCTGCTGGAAGGTGACGGCAAGGCCGCGCGCTTCGCCATCGAGCAGGATCTTTCCTACTTCGGCCAGTTCCTTCTCAATCTGCTGGAGCTGGACTTCGCCCAGGCCCGCATCGGCTGATCCGCTCTCCTGCGAGGGCAGGTCGGTCCTGCTCTCGTAGGCCGCTTCAGGCAAGTGTTACGGCATATTGCTCCGCTCTGGCGAGACATTTCGCAGTGATAATCTGCGTCCGTTCCTTGCACCAACTTCCCTAAATCCTACATAGCTCCGTCGGAGCCGAGCGAGTTGCCCGCGCGCGGGACCGCTGTGCCGCGCATTGCAGAAAAGGAGTCGTCCGCCATGCATGCCATTGCTTTCATCCAGGATCTTGCCGTGATCATGCTGGTCGCGGGCATGGTGACCATCCTTTTCCACCGGTTCAAACAACCGGTGGTGCTGGGCTACATCGTTGCCGGCTTCATCATCGGGCCGCACACGCCACCCTTCGAGCTGATCCACGACGAGGACACCATCAAGACCCTCGCCGAGCTCGGGGTGATCTTCCTGATGTTCTGCCTGGGGCTCGAGTTCAGCCTGGGCAAGTTGTTCAAGGTCGGTGCCACGGCCTTCATCGCCGCGTTCCTGGAAATCGTGCTGATGATCTGGATCGGCTACGAGATCGGCAGCTACTTCGGCTGGAGCACCATGGATTCGCTGTTCCTCGGCGCGATCCTGGCCATCTCGTCCACCACTATCATCGTCAAGGCACTCAGCGACCTGAAGCTGAAGAACGAGCGCTTCGCCCAGCTCATCTTCGGCGTGCTGATCGTCGAAGACATCCTCGGTATCGGCATCATCGCGCTGCTTTCGGGCATCGCGGTGAGCGGCTCGGTGGAAACCGGCGAGGTGTTCGCCACCGTCGGCAAGCTCAGCCTGTTCATGATCGTTGCGCTGGTCGTTGGCATCCTGTTGGTGCCGCGCCTCCTCTCTTACGTGGCGAAGTTCGAGAGCAACGAGATGCTGCTGGTGACCGTGCTGGGCCTGTGCTTCGGCTTCTGCCTACTGGTGGTGAAGCTGGAATACAGCATGGTGCTGGGCGCCTTCCTGATCGGCGCGATCATGGCCGAATCGCGCCAGCTGGTGCAGATCGAGCGGCTGATCGAACCTGTACGCGACATGTTCAGCGCGATCTTCTTCGTCGCCATCGGCCTGCTGATCGACCCCAAGGTGCTGGTCGAGTACGCCTGGCCCATCGTCGTCATCACGCTGGCGGTGGTAC
This sequence comes from Metapseudomonas resinovorans, assembly GCF_002003485.1. Taxonomy (GTDB): domain Bacteria; phylum Pseudomonadota; class Gammaproteobacteria; order Pseudomonadales; family Pseudomonadaceae; genus Metapseudomonas; species Metapseudomonas resinovorans_D. The sequence continues at coordinate 11,455 of NZ_BDMA01000094.1, read as the reverse complement.
TGGGCAAGATGATCTCCTGCGGCCTCGGCGCCTTCATCGCCGGCAATGACGGCCGCACCTCGCTGCGGGTCGGCATGGGCCTGTCGCAGATCGGCGAGTTCTCGTTCATCATCGCCGCGCTCGGCATCACCCTTCAGGTAACCAGCGACTTCCTGTACCCCGTGGCGGTGGCCGTGTCGGCCATCACCACCCTGCTGACGCCCTACCTCATCCGCGCCGCCGACCCGCTCTCGATCAAGCTGGCCAAGGTCATGCCGGAGCCCGTGGTACGAGTCTTCGGTTTGTATGGAGAGTGGCTGCGCAGCATCCAGCCGCAGGGCCAGAGTGCGGTGCTGGCGGGGATGATCCGCAAGATCCTGCTGCAGGTGATGGTCAACCTGGCATTGGTGGTGGCCATCTTCCTCGGCATCGCCTACTTCGCCGGCACCCTGGCCGAGTACCTGAGCGCCTGGCTGACTTCTCCCAACCCGCAGAAGGCACTGATCTGGGGCGGTGCGCTGTTGCTCTCGCTGCCTTTCCTGATCGCCGCCTACCGCAAGCTCAAGGCGCTTTCCATGCTGCTGGCGGAGATGGGCGTGAGCCCGGACAAGGCCGGGCGCCACACCGAACGGGTGCGCAAGGTAATCGCCGAAGTGATCCCGCTGCTTTCGCTGCTGGGCATCATGCTGCTGCTGATGGCGCTGTCGGCGAGCATCCTGCCGACGCTGGAACTGCTGGTGCTGATCGGCCTGCTGGCGGCGGGCGTCAGCGCGCTGCTCTGGCGCTGGCTGATCCGCGTGCATTCACGGATGCAGATCGCCCTCATGGAGACGCTGGAGCAGAGCCAGGACCAGCACCACCGCTGATGGGGCATCTTCCGCGCATTCGACGCTGACCGTAGGGTGCGCTGTGCGCACCGCGTGCGGTATCGGTGGCTGGTGCGCACGGCGCACCCTACAGACTGAGCCGCCGTTCCGACGCAGGAATCAGTTGGCCAGCCAGACGTCTCGCGCCCAGTGCCACACCGAGTCCCAGCTTTCGTCGGTGAGCTCGCCCTCGTCGCCGTCCCACAGGACGACTTCGCCTTCGCCGTCGACCAGGTAGTAGTCGCGACCGTCCTGGCAGAGGGGCACCAGGTCGCGCGGTACGCCCAGGTCCCAGGCGACGGCAGCGACTTCCGGCAGGTAGGTGTGGGATTGCGGGTCGGTGGCGGTCACCGGTTCCAGGCGGCCATAGACCACGTCGCTGACCTTGAGCAGGAACTCGCGCAACTCGAAGGGCAGGTTGATCAGCAACTGCTCCTCGATCTCCACCAGCAGTTCCTCGTCAGGAAGCTCCAGGGGAACCGGCACCGGCTCGTTGAGTTCGCGCAGCTGTTCGATCACTTCTTCCATGGCGGCAGGCCCTCATGCATTGGGATGCGCTTTATACAGTAGCCGCATGGGCGGGAAAATCGCGCGTTCGATGAGCGAAGGTTTCCACCAGACAGTTCGCCCCGCCAGCCTTATCCTCGATTCTTTGCCAAGGAGCCCGTCATGGCGATCACCTGGACCTGTAAGCACCACAGCGAACTCGACGCCCACGAGGTCTACGCCTTCCTTGCGCTGCGTTGCCAGGTATTCGTCGTGGAGCAGAAATGCCCCTACCTGGATGTCGATGGCCAGGACCTCGAAGCCGATACCTGCCATGTGATGGCCTGGGAAGACGGTCAGTTGCTGGCGTACCTGCGCCTGTTGGACCCGTCGACCCAGGATGGCGACGTGGTGATCGGGCGCGTGGTCAGCGCCGCCGAAGCGCGCGGTCGCGGCCTTGGCCACGGGCTGATGGAGCGGGCCGTGAACGAGGCCGGAAAGCGCTGGCCGGGGATGCCTGTATATCTCTCGGCTCAAGCTCATCTGCAGGCCTATTACGGCCGCTACGGGTTCTCCCCAGTAACCGAGGTGTATCTGGACGATGGCATTCCCCACATCGGCATGCGTCGTGCTTAGGCCCAAGACTGCTTTGCAGTGCCCGGCTCAGCACCAACCGCTTTATTCCCACCGGGATGAGGTGGCTAAACTTTGTGCACCATGCGGCTTCCTAGGGCAGCCGCCAACACCCTGGCTATCCACAGGAGGTGCATCATGCGAATGGCCGCAACCCTGCAGCGCAGCCTGGAAAGTACCCACACCCAATTCGACCTGGTGCCGCACCCTCACTCGGCCACGAGCCTGGAGTCGGCGCGCGTCGCCAATATCCCCGCCGAACGCTTGGCCAAGCCGGTGATCCTGGACGACCGCCAGGGCCACTTCCTCATGGCGGTGGTTCCCTCCAGCCGACACCTGGACGTGGGCAAGGTGCGCAAGGACTCGAGGATCTGGCAACTCACCCACGAAGCCGACCTGGCCCGTCTATTCACGGACTGCGAACTGGGCGCCGTACCGGCACTCGGCGAACCCTACGGCATGAACATGCTGGTGGACCCGCAACTGACGCGGCAGAAGGACATCTACCTGGAGGCCGGCGACCACGAAAACCTCGTGCACATGCGAATGGATGACTACCTGAAGTTGGTGCCGCATGCCGAAGTCTGCGAGCTCTGCCACTAAGGGCGATGATTTGCTGCGCGTCGGGCTCGTGAAATCATGAAGAAGCTCAAGGGCGTTCGACCGCCCATTCCGCCCCCCTTCTGGTTCCGCCGCTCCCTGGCGCGTCGGCGCTGGCGCAGGGGTGGCGGTCGCCATCAGTGAAAAGAAAAACCCGGGACAAGCCCGGGGTTTTTCATTGCAGCTGCGATCAGTTCTGACGGATGCCCGCCACCAGCCAGGGCTGGTTGTCGCCGTTGACGCGCTCCATGCGCCAGCTTTCGCTGAACACTTCGCCCTGGTCGAAACGCGAGGACTTGGAGACGCCGTTGAAGGTCAGGGTGGCGACGGTCTTGTCGGCCAGTTCATCAATACCATCCAGCTGTACCTGGAGGTTGTCGATGTAGGTGGACTGGTAGGCGTCGCCCAGGCTGGCGCGCTCTTCCTTCAGGAAGCTCAGCATCTGCGGGGTGACGAACTCGGCGATCTTGTCCATCTCGGCCGCGTCCCAGTGCTGTTGCAGGGCCAGGAAGTGTTCGCGACCGGCTTCAATGAAGCGCTGCTCGTTGAACCAGCTCGGGGCGTTGAAGGCCGGCTGGGCGACCGGCGCGGCACTGCCGAAGATCGGCGACTGCTGCTGCGGCATCTGCGGCATTTCGCGCTGGAACGGCGCATGGCCGCCGGCCATGGCAGGACGGCCCTGCTGCTGGGCGCGTTTGCGCGATGCGAGGAAGCGGAAGATCAGGAAGGCGATCAGGCCGATGATCAGGAAGTCGAAGATCTGCATGCCGTCGAAGCCGTCGCCCATGAACATCGAGGCGAGCAGGCCACCGGCGGCGATGCCGGCCAGCGGGCCAAGCCAGCGGGAAGCACCGCTCGCGGCGGCGGCGGGTTTGCCGGCTGCAGCAGGGGCGGCGGCGTTCGGCGCTTGCTGGGCGGGAGCTGCCTGGCGGGTCTGGTGGGTCGGCGCGGAGCCGAAGGACTTGCCGCCACCCATACGCTTGGCGGCGTTGACATCCAGGCTCAGCGTCAGGCCGACGCAGAGGGCCAGGGCAATACTGAGAAATCGGCGCATCAGAGGCTTCTCTTGGTTATGAATCTACGCGCGCCATGCTGCACAGTCGTTCGGGCAATGGCTAGGGGCAGAGTGTTTCGGGATTTTGTCGTACAGCTCTGTCGGCCCTTTCCGGGGATGCCGTTCATCTGCGGAGCAGGAATACCAGCGGGCCGCAGCGCAACTGACGACGCAACAGGGCGCGCAGATCGGCTTCGTCTTCCAGGGGATGGCGTAGCCAGTGAATGAAGGTGCGCAAGTAGGCACCGGTGAGCAGGCTTTCCTCGGCGATGCGACACAGGTGCAGGGTTTCCCGCTGCGCCGCCTCGCGCCACCACTGCACCGTGCGGCTGACCCGCAGCAGGCCCAGCACCTGAAGGTGGATATGCCCGGGCTCCAGCTTGTAGAGCAGCATCTGCCCGGTTACCGAGCGATGGGGTGCCAGCGCGCCCAGCCAGGCCATGAGCAGTTCCTCCAGGCGCCGCTCCGCGCTCAGGGCCGCCAGGTCGCCGCCCTTGCTGCGCTCCAGCAAGGTTTGGTCGGCGCGGTCGAACCAGGCCTCTACAAGGTCATCCTTCTGTTGATAGTGCTTGGCGATGGCATCGAGGCTGATGCCGAGTTCGTTGGCCACCTCGAACAGGTGCAATCGTTCCCAGCCACTGGTATCGGCCAGGTTCAGGGCGCAATCGAGTATTTGCTGGGCGCTTGGCGAGCGGGGCATGGACTTACCTCCGCCAGTGAGTATGGCCAAGCGAACGGCGGCGGCGGGGGCATCGGACGGGCGGAGAGTCCGTGGAGGTTCACAGCCTGTGGGAGCGAATTCATTCGCGAATGAATTCGCTCCCACAGAACAGGGGGCAGGAGGGTGTCCCGGTCAGAGCGGCTGTAGCTTGGCGTACGCCAGCATCAGCCACTTGCTGCCTTCGCTCTCGAACTTCACCTGGACCCGGGCCTGGGCGCCGGCGCCTTCGAAGTTGAGGATGGTGCCCTCGCCGAAGAGTGCGTGCTGCACACGCTGACCCAGGGAAAAGGGCGTTTCCGGCACGGCGGCGCCATCGAAGATGGAGCCGTGGCGGCTACCGCTCCCCATGGGACGGCTGATGCTGTTGTTCAGGCGCACTTCGCGGATCAGCTGCGGCGGCACTTCGCGGACGAAGCGCGAGACCTTGTTATAGGTCTCGCTGCCGTAGAGTCGGCGGGTTTCGGCGTAGGTCATGACCAGCCGCTGCATGGCGCGGGTAACGCCGACATAGGCCAGGCGGCGTTCCTCCTCCAGGCGGGTCGGGTCTTCCATGCTCATCTTGTGCGGGAACAGGCCTTCTTCCATGCCCACCAGGAACACCAGGGGGAATTCCAGTCCCTTGGCGCTGTGCAGGGTCATCAGCTGCACGCTGTCCTCGAAGGCGTCGGCCTGGGTTTCCCCGGCCTCCAGCGAGGCATGGCTGAGGAAGGCCTGCAACGGTGTCAGGTCGTCTTCGGGCTCTTCGTTCTCGAAGGCGCGGGCGGCGCTGACCAGTTCCTCCAGGTTTTCCACCCGGGCCTGGCCTTTCTCGCCCTTCTCGTCCTTGTGGTACGCCACCAGGCCGCTCTGCTCGATGACTGTCTGGGTCATCAGGTGCAGGGGCATGTCCAGGCACTTCGCGGTCAGGTTCTCGATCAGCTCCATGAAGGCCGCCAAGGCGCTGGAGGCGCGACCGGCCAGGGCCTTGTTGGCGATCATCAGGCGCATCGCTTCCCACATCGAGACGTCGTTGACGCGGGAGAACTCGCGGATGCTTTCCACGGTTTTCTCGCCGATGCCGCGCGCCGGGACGTTGATCACCCGTTCCAGCGCCGCATCGTTGCCACGACCGTCGAGCAGGCGCAGGTACGCCATGGCGTTCTTGATTTCGGCGCGTTCGAAGAAGCGCTGACCGCCATAGATGCGGTAGGGAATCTTCTCGCGCAGCAGGGCCTCTTCCAGCACCCGCGACTGGGCGTTGGAGCGATAGAGGATGGCGATTTCGCTGCGAGACATGCCGTCTTTCAACGCGCTCTCGATGCTTTCCACCACATAGCGGGCTTCGTCGTGCTCGTTGAACGCGGCGTAGAGGCCGATGGGTTCGCCGTCTTCACCCTCGGTCCAGAGTTCCTTGCCCAGACGTCCCTGGTTGTTGGCGATCAGGGCGTTGGCGGCCTTGAGGATGCCCGCGGTGGAGCGGTAGTTCTGCTCCAGGCGAATCACCTCGGTATCCGGGAAATCACTGGAGAATTGCTGGATGTTCTCGATCCGCGCACCGCGCCAGCCATAGATCGACTGGTCGTCGTCACCCACCACCATCAGGCTCTGGCCACCTTTGGCGAGCAGGCGCAGCCAGGCGTACTGCACGGCGTTGGTGTCCTGGAACTCGTCCACCAGCACATGACGGAAGCGCCGCTGATAGTGCTCCAGCAGGCTCGGGCGGTCGCGCCAGAGATCGAGGGCGCGCAGCAGCAGCTCGGAGAAGTCGATCACGCCGGTGCGTGCGCAGGCCGCTTCGTAGGCTTCGTAGATCTTCAGCATGTTGCCGAGGAACAGGTCACCGCCGGCCTGGATGTGTTGTGGACGGATGCCATCGTCCTTCTGCCCATTGATGAACCACTGGGCCTGGCGTGCCGGCCAGCGTTGCTCATCGAGGCCGAGGTCGCGGATCACGCGCTTGACCAGGCGCTGCTGGTCGTCGCTGTCGAGAATCTGGAAGTTCTCGGCCAAGCCGGCTTCCTGCCAGTGCGCACGCAGCAGGCGATGCGCCAGGCCGTGGAAGGTGCCGACCCACATGCCCGCCGGGTTTATCCCCAGCAGTTGCTCGATGCGCTGGCGCATTTCAGCCGCGGCCTTGTTGGTGAAGGTCACCGACAGGATCGAGTGCGGCGAGGCCTGCTCGACCTGGATCAGCCAGGCGATGCGGTGCACCAGCACACGGGTCTTGCCGGAACCGGCGCCGGCAAGCACCAGTTGACGCCCCAGCGAGGCCGCTACGGCCTGGCGTTGAGCATCGTTGAGGGAGTTCAGAAGGAGGGAGAGATCGTCATGCATCGCGGCATTCTAGGGGCGCGGCTGGGGGAGGGCAAACCGATGACTGGACGGTCAGCCGGATGGTCGCCGATCCCCGCCCTGGAGACCCGCCGAAAGTTGGGCGACGCTCATCCGGAACCTCGCACATAAAGCTATTGCAGCGACTCACCGCTCGGGTAAGCTCCGGGCTCGCTTAGGCAGACCACTACAAAAAAGCGCCTATGACCGCCAATTCAATGCCCGCCGACCAGGCGTCATTCCTGGTCGACAGCCGCGAGATCCGCCAGCAGTTCGCGACCGACATTGCGGCCGAACGAACGCGCCTCCTTTATCAGGGCTCCCAGGTCCCGACCCTGTTCATGCTGCTCAACGGCGTTGCCTGCGCCTACCTGCTGTGGGGCACGGGCAACAGCCTGCTGCTCGGCGTCTGGCTGGTCTGGCTGGTGCTGCTGGCCGTCCTGCGCCTGACCCAGGTGGCCGCCTTCAACAAGGCGCTGCCGTCGAAGCAGGCCTGTCCGCGCTGGCGCCACGCCTTCCTGCTGGGGGCCGGTGCGTCCGGCCTGACCCTGGCGTTCGCCGCCGTGGCGCTGGTGCCCCCGGACGCATTCCTGACCCAGGCGCTGGTCTACGGGTTGATCGCCGCGGCGATCCTCTCCGCCAGCGTCGCCTATGCCGTCAGTCTTTCTGCCTTCCTCACCTTCGCCTTGCCATGCCTGTTGCCGTCCATTACCTGGCTGCTGCTGGGGGATACCTCGCTGCTGCGCGGCTGGGGCGTGCTGGGCGTGATACTGGCTGCGTCGCTCATGGTGGTGGCCTGGCAGATCAACCGGCTGGTGCAGCGCAGCCTCCTGCAGCGGTTCCAGAACCAGGCGCTGATTGCCCATCTGGAAGAAGCCAAGACCCGTGCCGAGGGCCTCAACGGGGAACTGGCCCGCGAAGTGGAACAGCGCCGCCGGGCCGAGCGTGAGCTGCGCCGCGCCCATGGTGAACTGGAGATGCGCGTGGCCCAGCGCACCCTGGAGCTGGCCGATGCCAGCCATGCGCTGGTCAAGAGCGAGGCGCGCCTGGCCCTGGCTCTGGAAGCCAGCGAACTGGGCCTGTGGGACTGGAACCTGGAAACCGACGAAGTCCACCACACGCAGCTCAAGGCGATCTTCGGCATCGACGCGGACGACGTGACCCGCGTCCTGAGCGACCTGAAGCCGCGCCTGCACCCCGACGACCTGCCGCTGCTGCGTCGCGCCCTGGTGGAACATATGAAGGGCCGCACGGACGGCTACGCCATCGACTACCGGGTGCGCCACAACGACGGCCACTGGGTCTGGGTGGAAGACCGCGGCCGCGTGGTGGAACGCGATGAAGGCGGCACGGTGCTGCGCATGCTGGGCACCCGTCGCGATGTCACCGCGCGCAAGCACCAGGACGAGGAACAGCGCCTGGCGGCCACGGTATTCGAGGCGGCCAGCGAGGGCATCGTCATCCTCGATCCTGACTACCGGGTGATCCAGGCCAACGAAGCCTTCAGCCAGGTCACCGGCTATCGCCAGGATGAGGTAATCGGTCGCAGCGTCGCCACGCTGATCGGTAACCGCGAAGCCCGTCGCCGCTATTACCTGATCCGCGAAGAGCTGGAACAGAGCGGCAGCTGGCAGGGCGAGCTGATGGACACGCGCAAGAGCGGCGAGCTCTATCCGCAATGGCTGCAACTCAACGTGGTGCGCGACTCCCGGGGCAACGTCAGCCACATCGTCGGCTTCTTCGCCGACCTCACCTCCCGCCGGGAGGCCGAGGAGCGCCTGCGTTACCTGTCCAACTATGACGAACTCACCGGACTGGCCAACCGCACCCTGTTCAAGGACCGCCTGCACGAGGCCAGCCAGCGCGCCCGGCAGAGTGGCCGCAGCCTGGCCCTGCTGCACATCGACCTGGATCGCTTCAAGGTGCTCAACGACAGCCTCGGCCATGAAGTGGCCGACCAGCTGCTGCGCCAGGTCAGTCGCCGCCTGACCCAGGCAGTGCCGGAAGCCGACACCATCGCGCGCCTGTCCGGTGACGAGTTCGCGGTGATCCTCGACGCCTACGGCAGCCTTTCCAGCCTGGCGCGCCAGGCCAGCCGACTGCTCGGCAAGCTGCGCATGCCGATCACCGTGGGAGGCCATGAGCTGGTCATCAGCGGCTCACTGGGCATCAGCCTGCTCCCGGACAACGCCCGCGACATTTCCGCCCTGATCAGCCAGGCCAACATGGCCATGCAACATGCCAAGCACCTGGGCGGCAACACCTTCCAGTTCTTCACCGACAACCTCCAGGCCTGCACCCTGGAGCGCCTGCAGCTGGAAAACCAGTTGCGCAAGGCCATCGAGGAAGGCCAGCTGGAGGTCTTCTACCAGCCCAAGCTGGGTCTGGCCGACAACAGCCTGAATGCCGCCGAGGCGCTGGTGCGCTGGCGCCATCCGCAGCAGGGGCTGGTGCCGCCGGGAGACTTCATCGGGCTGGCCGAGGAGACCGGGTTGATCGCACCCATCGGCGAATTCGTGCTGCGCCAGGCCTGTCAGCAGGCCCGCGAATGGCAACGCCAGGGGCTGGCCGACATAAGGGTTTCGGTGAACCTGTCGATGCACCAGTTGCGCCAGGGCAACCTCGTCAGCCTGGTACGCCAGGTGCTGGAGGAAACCGGCCTGCAGGCGCGCCTGCTGGAGCTGGAACTGACCGAAAGCCATCTGCTGGAGAACGTCGAGAACGTCATCGCCACCTTCCACCAACTGCGCCAGCTGGGCGTGAAACTGGCCATCGACGACTTCGGCACCGGCTATTCGTCCCTGAGTTACCTCAAGCGTTTCCCGGTGGACTACGTGAAGATCGACCAGACCTTCATCCGCGACCTCTCCGCCGGCAGCGAGGATGCCGCCATTACCCGCGCGATCATCGCCATGGCCCACAGCCTGGAACTGATGGTGGTAGCCGAGGGCGTGGAGAACCAGGAGCAGCTGAACTTCCTGCGCAGCCAACGTTGCGATGAAATCCAGGGATACCTGATCAGCCCGCCGGTGGAAGCGCCGCAGTTCGTGCGACTGCTCAGGGAACAGGCAACGGCGCTCTGGCACTGAGGCCGGCGCGCGGGCGGATTCGCCCAATTTGTAGGGTGGATGTCGCCTTTTACATCCACCAGCGGAGTCGGCCGCAACGTCGATGGTGGACCGGTGAGGCGTGGTCCACCCTACGGGACAGCTCGCGAAGCTCGATACCTCGGCGTTTCGCGAGCAGAGCTCGCTCCTACGGTTAGGCGCTTGCGGCGGTACGGCTATTGCCAGTGCTGAACCAGCGCAACAACAGCGCGTTTTCCAGGGGCAGGTCCGTCGGCAGTGGCAGGTACAGGGTATGGCCGTCACCCGGCGCCACCGCCTTGCGCTCGCCGAAGCGGTTTTCCAGGGTGTCCAGCCTGAAATCCACATTGCCTTGCGGCGTCATGAGTTGCAGGCGGTCGCCGACGGCGAAATGGTTCTTCACACGCACTTCCGCGAGGCCCTGGCGAACCACTCCGGTCAGCTCACCGACAAACTGCTGGCGCTCGGCAAGGGAGTAGCCGTGCTCGTAGTTCTGGTACTCGTCATGCACGTGGCGGCGCAGGAAGCCTTCGGTGTAGCCGCGGTTGGCCAGGGATTCGAGGTCGTCCATCAGTGCGCGGTCGAAGGGCCTTCCCGCACAGGCGTCGTCGATGGCCTTGCGATAGGCCTGGGCGGTGCGTGCCACATAAAAGTGCGACTTGGTGCGGCCCTCGATCTTCAGTGAATGCACGCCCATCTGCAGCAAGCGTTCCACGTGGTGCACGGCGCGCAGGTCCTTGGAATTCATGATGTAGGTGCCGTGTTCGTCCTCCCAGGCGGACATCAGTTCGCCCGGGCGATTGGCCTCTTCCAACAGGACCAGTTGCTCGCTCGGCGCGCCGCAACCCAGCGTGGGCACCAACTGGCCCACTTCATTCTCCTGCGCCGGTTTCGCGCTGTATTGCCAGCGGCAGGCATTGGTGCAGGTGCCCTGGTTGGGGTCGCGGTGGTTGAGGTAGCCCGAGAGCAGGCAGCGGCCGGAGTAGGCCATGCACAGGGCGCCGTGGACGAAGACTTCCAGCTCCATGCCCGGCACTTGCTGGCGGATTTCGCCGATCTCTTCCAGCGAGAGTTCGCGGGACAGGATCACCCGGCTCAGCCCCTGCTGTTGCCAGAACTTCACGCTCGCCCAGTTCACTGCGTTGGCCTGCACCGAGAGGTGGATGGGCATCTGCGGGAAGTGCTCGCGCACCAGCATGATCAGCCCGGGATCGGACATGATCAGCGCATCGGGTCCCATGGCGATGACCGGCTCAAGGTCCTTGAGGAAGGTGCGCAGCTTGGCGTTGTGCGGGGCGATGTTCACCACCACGTAGAAACGTTTGCCGGCGGCATGCGCCTCGGCGATGCCGAGGGCCAGGTTGGCGTGGTCGAACTCGTTGTTGCGAACCCGCAGGCTGTAGCGCGGCTGGCCGGCGTAGACGGCGTCGGCGCCGTAGGCGAAGGCATAACGCATGGCCTTGAGGGTACCGGCGGGGGAGAGCAGTTCGGGGCTGTGCATGGCGCGGCTCGCGGAGGCAGGGGCGAAGGACGCGCGATTTTAGGGAGGGGGCGAGTGGGGTTTATTGCTCTGGAGCAATGCGCAACACCGGATGTCGCCCTCGTGAGGGCGGAGGTCGTATTCGGTAGGGTGCGCTGCGCGCACCGGAAGGCCAGCGCCAGGGCACCTGGTGCGCACGGTGTTCAGCCGGGATACATGGGTAACGCCTGTCGGGGGACA
>NZ_BDMA01000093.1:0-7773 GCF_002003485.1 Metapseudomonas resinovorans | reverse complement strand
TTCCCTGACTGTCAACTCGCTCTTTCCCCAGACTCCGCGAAGAACCTAAAAAAAGGGAGCCTTGCGGCTCCCTATGGGGACTATCGCCGGAGCAATCAGGCGATTTCGATCAGGACTTCGCCCGGGTTCACACGGTCGCCCTTGGCAACGTGGACGGACTTGACGGTGCCGTCGATGGGCGCCTGGACTTCGGTTTCCATCTTCATGGCTTCGGTGATCAGCACGGCCTGACCGGCTTTCACCTGGTCGCCTTCCTTCACCAGCACATCGACGATGTTGCCCGGCATGGTGGTGCTGACATCGCCCGGCGCACTGGCGCTCTTACGCTTGCTGCCAGCACCTGCGACGAACTCGTTGAGCGGCTCGAACACCACCTCCTCCGGCATGCCGTCGATGGACAGGTAGAAGTGGCGCTTGCCGTCGGTCTTCACGCCGACACCGGTGATGTCGATGCGGTAGCTCTCGCCGTGGACATCCACCACGAACTCGGTCGGAGTGCCTTCGCCGCCGACCGGGGCCGCGCCCTTGCCGTTGGGGATGGGCAGCAGTTCTTCCGGCTTCAGGGTGCCGGCGGCACGCTCTTCGAGGAACTTGCGGCCGATGTCCGGGAACATGGCGAAGGTCAGCACGTCCTCTTCGCACTTGGCGAGGCTGCCGATGTCTTCGCGCAGCTTGTTCAGCTCCGGCTTGAGCAGGTCGGCCGGACGCACGTCGATGACTTCCTCGTTGCCGATGGCCTGGCGGCGCAGTTGCTCGTTGATCTGGCCCGGCGCCTTGCCGTAGCGACCTTGCAGGTAGAGCTTCACCTCGTTGGTGATGGTCTTGTAACGCTCACCGGCCAGCACGTTGAAGAAGGCCTGGGTGCCGACGATCTGCGAAGTCGGGGTGACCAGGGGCGGGAAGCCGAGGTCCTCGCGAACACGCGGGATTTCCGCCAGTACTTCCGGCATGCGGTTCAGGGCGCCCTGTTCCTTGAGCTGGTTGGCCAGGTTGGAAATCATCCCGCCCGGCACCTGGTTCACTTGCACGCGGGTGTCCACGCCAGTGAATTCGCTTTCGAACTGGTGGTACTTCTTGCGCACGGCGTGGAAGTACATGCCGATTTCCTGGATCAGTTCCAGGTCAAGGCCCGTGTCGTAGGGTGTGTCGCGCAGGGCGGCGACCATCGACTCGGTACCCGGGTGGCTGGTGCCCCAGGCCATGCTGGAGATCGCGGTGTCGATGCGGTCGGCACCGTTTTCCACGGCCTTGAGCTGGCACATGCTGGCTACGCCGGCGGTGTCGTGGGAGTGCACCACCACATCCAGCGGCAGCGCCTCTTTCAGCGCCTTCACCAGTTCGCCGGTGGCGTACGGGGTCAGCAGGCCCGCCATGTCCTTGATGGCGATGGAGTCCACGCCCATGTCGGCCATCGCCCTGCCCTGGGCAACGAAGGCGTCGATGGTGTGCACGGGGCTGGTGGTGTAGGCGATGGTGCCCTGGGCGTGCTTGCCGGCAGCCTTCACGGCTTCGATGGAGGTGCGCAGGTTACGCACGTCGTTCATCGCGTCGAAGATGCGGAATACGTCGATGCCATTGACCGCAGCCTTGGCGACGAAGGCGCGTACCACGTCATCGCTGTAGTGGCGGTAGCCCAGCAGGTTCTGGCCGCGCAGGAGCATCTGCAGGCGGGTGTTGGGCAGGGCGGCCTTCAGCTTGCGCAGGCGCTCCCATGGGTCTTCCTTGAGGAAGCGCACGCAGGCGTCGAAGGTGGCACCGCCCCAGACTTCCAGCGACCAGTAGCCGACCTTGTCGAGCTTGTCGCAGATCGGAAGCATGTCTTCGGTACGCATGCGGGTGGCCAGCAGGGACTGGTGCGCATCGCGCAGGATGGTATCGGTGATCGAAATCTTCTTGCTCATGTTCTGAATCCTTCCCCTACAGGCCGGCGTGGGCGGCGATGGCGGTGGCGATGGCGATGGCCAGGTGCGACGGGTTGCGCTTGATCGAGTACTGGGTCAGCTCCGGATGGCTCTCGACGAAGCTGGTGTTGAACTCGGCGCTGCGGAACTCGGGATTACGCAGGATTTCCTGGTAATAGGGCGCGGTGGTCCGCACACCCTGCACGCGCATGTCGTCGAGGGCGCGCAGGCCACGGTCCAGGGCTTCTTCCCAGGTCAGTGCCCAGACGATCAGCTTCAGGCACATGGAGTCGTAGTACGGCGGAATGGTGTAGCCGGTGTAGATCGCGGTATCGGTGCGCACACCGGGGCCGCCGGGGGCGTAGTAACGGGTGATCTTGCCGAAGGACGGCAGGAAGTTGTTCTTCGGATCCTCGGCGTTGATCCGGAACTGCAGGGCGAAGCCACGATGGATGATGTCGTCCTGCTTGATCGACAGCTCCATGCCGGAGGCGATGCGGATCTGCTCACGAACGATGTCGATGCCGGTGATTTCCTCGGTGATGGTGTGTTCCACCTGCACGCGGGTGTTCATCTCCATGAAGTACACCTCGCCCTCGGCGAGCAGGAACTCCACGGTACCGGCGTTCTCGTAGCCCACGGCCTTGGCCGCACGCACGGAGAGGTCGCCGATGTAGGCGCGCTGCTCGGGGGTGAGCTGCGGGCTCGGGGCAATCTCGATGAGCTTCTGGTTGCGGCGCTGGATCGAGCAGTCGCGCTCGAACAGGTGCACGGTGTTGCCGAAGGAGTCGGCGAGGATCTGCGCTTCGATGTGCTTCGGATTGACGATGCACTTCTCGAGGAAGACTTCTGCCGAACCGAAGGCCTTGGTGGCTTCGGAGATCACACGCGGGTAAGCCTGTTCCAGCTCCTCGCGGCTGTTGCAGCGACGGATACCGCGGCCGCCACCACCCGAGGTGGCCTTGAGCATCACCGGGTAGCCGATGCGCTCGGCTTCGCGCAGCGCTTCTGCGAGGTCAGCGACGTTGCCTTCGGTGCCGGGGGTAACCGGTACGCCGGCCTTGATCATGCTGCGGCGGGCTTCCGTCTTGTCGCCCATGCGGCGGATCACTTCGGCGGAGGGGCCGATGAACCTGATCCCGCGTTCAGCGCAGATATCTGCCAGCTCGGCGTTCTCGGAGAGGAAACCGTAGCCTGGATGCAGGGCATCGCAGCCGGTCTCGACCGCCAGGTTCACCAGTTTGCGCGGGTTCAGGTACCCGGCCAGCGGGTCTTCGCCGATGCTGTGGGCCTCGTCGGCACGTTTGACGTGCAGGGCGTGCCGGTCGGCATCGGAGTAGATAGCCACCGAGCGAATGCCCATCTCGGCGCAAGCACGCACGATGCGGACGGCAATCTCACCACGGTTGGCGATCAGGATTTTCTTGATCACGAGTTGTCCCTCGACCAAGTGAACAGGCGAACGGCTGGGCCGGTCGTTGGGTGACCGCAGGTCGTGTAGCGGTCGCGTCATTACCCTACGCCGCGAGCGGGAATAACCCCAATCAATAATTATTGGGGTATCCATTAGGATGAGCTTATAGTCAGCAACCTTGCCCACCCCACGAGGCCAAAATCGATGCGCAAGACCCTGCTGCGTATGACGCTGCGCCAGCTCCAGGTATTCCGTGCGGTGTTCGAAAGCCGCTCCTACAGCCGGGCGGCCGAGGAGATGGCCCTGACTCAGCCGGCCGTCAGCCTGCAGATCCGCCAGCTCGAGGAGCTGGTGGGCCAGCCGTTGTTCGAGTACGTCGGCAAGAAGCTCTACGTGACCGACGCCGCCGAGGCGCTGATGCGTGCCAGCAGCGATATCTTCCAGCGCCTGGCCAGCCTCGACATGCAGCTCTCTGACCTGCAGGGCTCGCTGCAGGGCCAGCTCAACCTGGCGGTGGAGTCGAGCGCCAAGTACTTCGCGCCACACCTGTTCGCCGCGTTCCGCGATCAGCATCCGGACGTCAGCCTGCACCTGGTGGTGACCAACCGCGCGCAGGTGATCAAGCGCCTCTCTGACAACCGTGACGATCTGGTGATCATGTCCCTGGTGCCCCAGGACATGGCCCTGGAATTCCTGCCCTTCCTGAACAACCCGATCGTTGCGGTGGCACCGCCCAGCCACCCGCTGTGCAACGCCGCGAAGCTGACCCTGAAGGACCTGGAGTCCTACACGCTGCTGGTGCGCGAGGCCGGTTCGGGCACCCGCAAGGCATGCGAGGAGTACTTCCAGCAGAAGCGCGCGCACTTCGCCCAGACCATGGAAGTGGCCTCGCTGGATGCCCAGAAGGAATGCGTCGTGGCCGATCTCGGCATCGCCCTGATTCCACGCCACGCGGTGAGCCTGGAACTGGCGACCGGGCTGCTGCGGGAGTTGCCAGTGGAAGAATTGCCGCTGTATCGGAGCTGGTGCGCCGTGCACGCCAAGGGCAAGCGGCTATCGCCGGTCGCCCAGGCGTTTCTGGCCTTTATCCGCGAAGAACGGGCACAGATCAGTGCACTTTCGCACCGATTTTCCGGCGCGCTGCCTTTGACGACAACAGGTAGTTAGCGGCGATCAATTCGGGATAAGGGTAGTCCGAACACTCCATCTGCAGGCGACGCTGGTCGACGCGGTCTTCAATGGCGCGGCGATACTGCATACGCCGCTGATCCTCCAGTTTGCGCCGGGTCTTGCTGTCCAGATGGGCGGATTCATCGTGAAAGCGTTGCATGGCATTTCTCCCTGGGCGGGGTTCGGTAGGCGCAGCATCGCCCGCGCCTGTGACGCTTTCGCGAAGGCTCGGTGAATCTGTGGTGAAGCGAAGGTTTCAGGCTATCGGCGCAATAGCTGGACAGACCGGCGCGGCGCGACTTTGCTCAGCAATTACGGGCAACGTCGCTGGAGGACGCCATGAGCAATGCCGTCGAATTCTTCCAACGCTTTCCGATCCAACGGGTGCGCTCCACCATCCTCGATGATGTACTGGCCAGCGAACGCCAACGGCTGGTGCTGCTCTACCTCTGGCAGGACGACTGCCCGCTCTGCGACGTGGCCAAGCACGACCTGCTGCGCACCCAGGAACGCTGCCAGTGGCCCCAGGTGCGCTGGCTGCATGACGAAGTGGACGAAGACCCGGCGCTGGCACTGCGCTTCGGGCTGCACGGCGTGCCGACCTTCATAGCCCTCTATCGCGGCCGCCCCCTGGGACGGATCACCAGCTGGCCGGGCAGCGGGCCGTTCATCGAGGCGATAGAGCGGCTCCTGGTACGACAAGGACTGGTCTGAGCGAAGCAGGCTCTGCGCGGCTCAGTCCTCCGCGCTCTTCACCGATTTGGGCGACAGCCGGAGGCTACGCAGGCTTCGCTTCACGCTCTTGAGGTGGTTCACCAGGGTCGGGCCACGGGCCATGGCGACGCCCATGGCCAGTACATCGATCACCACCAGATGGGCGATCCGCGAGGTCAGCGGGGTATAGATCTCGGTGTCTTCCTGCACGTCGATGGCGAGGTTCACCGTGGCCAAGTCCGCCAGCGGGGTCTGGCTGGGGCACAGGGTGATGAGGGTGGCGCCCGCCTCACGCACCAGGTTGGCGGTGATCAGCAGGTCCTTGGAGCGGCCCGACTGGGAAATGCAGATGGCCACGTCCGAAGGCTTCAGGGTGACCGCCGACATCGCCTGCATGTGCGGGTCGGAATAGGCCGCCGCGGTCAGCAGCAGACGGAAGAACTTGTGCTGGGCATCAGCCGCCACCGCACCGGATGCGCCGAAGCCGTAGAACTCCACACGCTGGGCCTGGGCGCAGGCGCCGATGGCACGCTGCAGCGCCTCCGGGTCGAGCCTTTCGCGGACTTCCATCAGGGTGTGCAGGGTGGTGTCGAAGATCTTCAGGCTGAAGTCCGCGACCGAGTCGTCCTCGTGGATCGCGAACTGGCCGAAGCTGGCACCGGCGGCCAGGCTCTGCGCCAGTTTCAGCTTGAGGTCCTGGAAGCCGCCGCAACCGATGGCGCGGCAGAAGCGCACAATGGTGGGCTCGCTGACCCCGACACCCTGGGCCAAGTCGGCCATGGAGCTGTGCATGACCGCAGCGGGATCGAGCAGGACGTGGTCGGCGACTTTCAGTTCCGACTTGCGTAGCAGATGACGCGACTGGGCGATATGTTGCAGCAGGTTCACAGGGCAGGCTCTGTCTGGAATGGGGGTTTTGCCGGTTTCTTCAGTCATGCAACGAGGCGCGACTCGGTTATGATCGGCGGATCAGGCTGTAGTGGCCTTGTAGTTATACTACATGAACCGCTTTTCCGCCCACTTGAACCACCTTTTCTCAGCGTGCAAGGAAGGGAGAGCGCATCCTTGACCAGCTCCTGCGA
The DNA here is from genome assembly GCF_002003485.1 of Metapseudomonas resinovorans. GTDB lineage: Bacteria > Pseudomonadota > Gammaproteobacteria > Pseudomonadales > Pseudomonadaceae > Metapseudomonas > Metapseudomonas resinovorans_D. The sequence continues at coordinate 1,492 of NZ_BDMA01000093.1, read as the reverse complement.
CATGCTCGTCTTCGGCGGCACCGGCGATCTCGCGCTGCACAAGCTGCTTCCGGCCCTCTATCACCTGCATCGCGAAGGGCGGCTGCATCCGCAGATGCGCATCCTCGCCCTGGCCCGCAACACCCTCGATCGTGACGGCTATCGTGCCCTCGCAGAGCGTCGCTGCCGGGCCCAGGTAGCGCGCGCGGACTTCACCGCCGAAGCCTGGCGCGGCTTCTCCGAGCGCCTCGATTACTTCGCCATGGACGTTTCCCAGAGCGCCGACTTCGTCCGCCTGGCCCGCCACCTCGGGCCCGATCCCGGTTGCGGGCGGGTCTATTATCTGGCCACCGCCCCTGACCTGTTCGAGGACATCGCCGCGCACCTGTCCATCGCTCGGCTGGCCACGCCGCAGTCACGCATCGTGCTGGAAAAGCCCATCGGCCACTCGCTGGAGTCGGCCCAGGCGATCAACGCCACCATCGGCAAGGTGTTCGACGAATCCCAGGTGTTCCGCATCGATCACTACCTGGGCAAGGAAACCGTGCAGAACCTCATGGCGCTGCGCTTCGCCAACGGTCTGTTCGAGCCGATCTGGCGCGCCGGGCACATCGACCATGTGCAGATCAGCGTCTGCGAGACGCTCGGCGTGGAGAACCGTGGCGCCTACTACGACCGCTCCGGGGCCATGCGCGACATGGTGCAGAACCACCTGCTGCAGTTGCTCTGCCTGGTGGCCATGGAAGCGCCGGTACGCTTCGACGCCGAGGCGGTGCGCAATGAGAAGGTGAAGGTACTCGAGGCGCTCAAGCCGATTTCCGGCCAGGACGTGCGCGACAAGACCGTGCGCGGCCAGTACAGCGCCGGCAAGATCGGCGGCCAGGAAGTGCCGGCCTATTACTTCGAGAAGAACGTCGACAACGACAGCGATACCGAAACCTTCGTCGCCCTGCAGGCGGAGATCGACAACTGGCGCTGGGCCGGCGTGCCGTTCTACCTGCGTACCGGCAAGCGCCTGGCGCGCAAGTACTCGGAGATCGTCATCCAGTTCAAGCCGGTGCCGCACCGCCTGTTCGCCGACGGCGAGGCCAACCGCTTGCTGATCCGCCTGCAACCGGAAGAGCGCATCAGCCTGCAACTGATGGCGAAGACGCCGGGCAAAGGCATGAATCTGGAGCCGGTGGAGCTGGACCTGAACCTGGCCAAGGCCTTCAGTCACCAGCGCCGCTGGGACGCCTACGAACGCCTGCTGCTGGACGTGATCGAGGGCGATTCGACCCTGTTCATGCGCCGCGACGAGGTGGAAGCCGCCTGGCGCTGGATCAGCCCGATCCTCGAAGGCTGGCACGAGTACTACCAGAGCCCGCGCCCGTACCCCGCAGGCTCTACGGGGCCGGAACAGGCCCACAGCCTGCTGGAACTGCACGAGCGCGCCTGGCACGACTGACCGCGACCATCCCGTAGGGTGCGCCGTGTGTTCAGCCGGGGGACATAGGTAACGGGTGTCGGGAGA
>NZ_BDMA01000092.1:85525-87487 GCF_002003485.1 Metapseudomonas resinovorans | reverse complement strand
CTGGTTGTCCACCGCGGCGTAGTCGAAGGTGGTGGTGCCGTTCCAGTTGGCGTTGGGCACGAAGGTGAGGCTGGCGGCATTGCCGGTAGCCGACACGCTGTCTCCGATGGCCAAGGCCACGCCGTTCAGCAGCAGGGTGCCATTGGCCGGCAGCGACTTGATCACGAAGCTGGCGACGCTGCCGTCGAAGTCCGAGCCGCTGAGGCTGACCGGGATGCCGGCTGCGTCTTCGTTACCGGAAGCAGACGTCGCGTTGGTTTCAGGCGCATCGTTGACCGACGCCACGGTGATGGTGCCAGTGGCCGGGGTGGCATCTTCCAGCCCCTGGTTATCCACTGCGGCGTAGTCGAAGGTCGCGGTGCCGTTCCAGTTGGCGTTCGGCACGAAGGTGACACTGGCGCCATTGCCGGTGGCCGGGACGCTGTCACCGATGTTGAGCGCCACGCCGTTCAGCAGCAGGGTGCCATTGGCCGGTAGGGATTTGATGATGAACTGAGCAACCGTGCCGTCGAGGTCCGAGCCGCTCAGAACAACCGGAATACCCGCCGAATCTTCGTTGCCCGCACCGCTGGCTGCATTAGTGTCCGGCGCGTCGTTCACCGCCGTGACCGTGATATCCAGCGTCGAGCTGCTGCCGGTGTTGGTTGTGTAGGTGACCTGGGGTACCGCACCGTTCCAGTTGGCATCCGGGGTAAAGGTGTAGTTGCCGTTGGCTGCAATGGTCAGGGTGCCTACGCCGGCAATCACGGCACTGGAACCCGCGGTGAAGGTGCCGGGTACGTTATTGATGCTGAAGGTGGCAACGGTGAGGGTGTTATCCACATCGCTGTCGTTGCCCAGCACATTGCCGGTGGCCGGGTTGTCTTCAGCCACGGAGTTGGTATCGGCGACCAGGGCCGACGCATCGTCGACCGGGATGACATTGCCAAAGCTCAGCTCGGCAGTACCAGTGGCGGTACCGTCGCTCACCGTATAAGTGGCGGTGGGAACCGGGCCGTTGTAGTTCGGGGCCGGCGTGAAAGTGAAGCTGCCGTTGGTGTTGATCACCAGGGTGCCGACGCCTGCGAGGGTGGCGCTCTGGCCAGCCAGGTAGGTACTGCCGCCCACTTCGAACTGGGTAACGGTCAGCGTGTCGTTATCGACGTCGCTGTCATTGGTCAGGACATTGCCGCTGGCCGGGGTGTCCTCGGTCACCAGGACCGGGCCGTCATTGCTGGCGACAGGCGCGTCATTTTCCGGGGTAACGCTGATATCCAGCGTCGAGCTGCTGCCGGTGTTGGTGGTGTAGGTGACCTGCGGGATGTCACCGTTCCAGTTCTGCACCGGAGTGAAGGTGTAATTGCCGTCAGCAGCGATGCTCAGGGTACCGACACCGACGATCACGGCGCTGGTGCCAGCGGTGAAAGTACCGGGCACGCCATTGATGCTGAAGGTCGCGACGGTCAGGGTGTTATCCACATCGCTGTCGTTGCCCAGCACGTTGCCGGTGGCCGGGTTGTCTTCGGCCACGGAGTTGCTGTCAGCGACCAGGGCGGACGCATCGTCAACCGGGGTAACGCTGATATCCAGCGTCGAGCTGCTACCGGTGTTGGTGGTGTAGGTGACCTGCGGGACGTCGCCGTTCCAGTTCTGCACCGGGGTGAAGGTGTAGTTGCCGTTGGCGGCGATGGTCAGGGTGCCCACGCCGGTGATCACTGCGCTGGTGCCAGCGGTGAAGCTGCCGGTGACGCCCGATACGGTGAAGCTGGCAACGGTGAGGGTGTTATCTACATCGCTGTCGTTGCCCAGCACATTGCCGGTCGCCGGGTTGTCTTCGGCGACGGAATTGCTGTCAGCGACCAGGGCGGACGCATCGTTCACCGGAGTCACGGTGATATCCAGCGTCGAGCTGCTGCCGGTGTTGGTGGTGTAGGTGACCTGCGGGATGTCACCGTTCCAGTTCTGCACCGGAGTGAAGGTGTA
>NZ_BDMA01000092.1:0-85512 GCF_002003485.1 Metapseudomonas resinovorans | reverse complement strand
ACGGCGCTGGTGCCAGCGGTGAAAGTACCGGGCACGCCATTGATGCTGAAGGTCGCGACGGTCAGGGTGTTATCCACATCGCTGTCGTTGCTCAGCACATTGCCGGTGGCCGGGTTGTCCTCGGCCACGGAATTGCTGTCGGCAATCATCACGGAGGCATCGTCGACCGGCGATACGTTGCCGAAGCTCAGTTCGGCGGTGTCGGTGGCGGTGCCGTCAGAGACGGTGTAGGTCGCGGTGGGCACCGGGCCGTTGTAGTTCAGTGCTGGGGTGAAGGTGAAGCTGCCGTTGGCATTGATCACCAGGGTACCGACGCCTGCGACGGTGGCGGTCTGCCCAGCCAGGTAAGTGGTGCCGCCCACTTCGAATTGAGTGACGGTCAGCGTGTCATTTTCGACGTCGCTGTCATTGGTCAGAACATTGCCGACCGCCGGGAGGTCTTCGATCACCGGGACCGGGCCGTCATTGCTGGCGCCAGGCGCGTCATTTTCCGGGGTGACAGTGATATCCAGCGTGGAGCTGCTGCCGGTGTTGGTGGTGTAGGTGACCTGCGGGATGTCACCGTTCCAGTTCTGCGCCGGAGCGAAGGTGTAATTACCGTTCGCCGCGATGGTCAGGGTGCCGACACCGGCGATCACTGCATTGGAACCCACCGTGAAGGTGCCAGGCACGCCACTGATGCTGAAACTGGTGACAGTGAGGCTGTTATCCACATCGCTGTCGTTACCCAGCACGTTACCGGTCGCCGGGTTGTCTTCGGTTACGGTGTTGGTATCGGCAGTAAGGATGGAGGCATCGTCGACCGGGATGACGTTGCCGAAGCTCAGCTCGGCGGTGTCGGTGGCGGTGCCGTCGGAGACGGTGTAAGTCGCGGTGGGCACCGGGCCGTTGTAGTTCGGGGCCGGCGTGAAGGTGAAGCTGCCGTTGGTGTTGATCACCAGGGTACCGACGCCTGCGACGGTGGCGGTCTGGCCAGCCAGGTACGTGCTGCCACCCACCTCGAACTGGGTGACGGTCAGGGTGTTGTTATCGACGTCGCTGTCATTGGTCAGCACGTTGCCAACCGCGGCGATGTCCTCAATCACCGGAACCGGACCGTCGTTGACCGCCAGCGGCGCGTCATTTTCCGGGGTAACGGTGATATCCAGCGTCGAGCTGCTGCCGGTAATGGTGATGTAGGTGACCTGCGGAACATCGCCGTTCCAGTTTTGCAACGGAGTAAAGGTGTAGTTGCCGTTGGCAGCGATGCTCAGCATGCCGACATCGGCGATCACTGCGCTGGAGCCAGCGATGAAGGTGCCAGGCACGCCACTGATGCTGAAGCTGGCGACGGTCAGGGTGTTATCCACATCGCTGTCGTTGCCCAGCACGTTGCCGGTCGCCGGGTTGTCCTCGGCGACGCTGTTGCTGTCGGCAACCAGAACCGACGCATCGTCCACCGGAGTGACATCGCCGAAGCTCAACTCGGCAGTGTCGGTGGCGGTGCCATCGCTGACGGTGTAGGTCGCGGTGGGCACCGGGCCGGTGTAGTTCGGGGCCGGCGTGAAGGTGTAGGAACCATTGGCATTGATGACCAGGGAGCCGACGCCCGCGAGGGTCGCGGTCTGGCCAGCCAGGTAATTGTTCCCGCCGAAGCTGAAGTCGGTAACGGTCAAGGCATCGCCATCGGCGTCATTGTCATTGGTCAGGACATTGCCGCTGGCCGGGGTGTCTTCGGTCACTGCATCCGGGCCGTCATCGCTGGCGATCGGTGCGTCGTTCGCCGGGCCGACACTGCCGAAGCTCAGCTCACCGGTATCGGTGGCAGTGCCGTCGGTGACGGTATAGGTCGCGGTGGGTACCGGGCCGTTGTAGTTCGGTGCCGGGGTGAAGGTGAAGCTGCCGTCGCTGTTGATCACCAGGGTGCCGACGCCGCTCAGGGTGGCGGTCTGGCCGGCGGAGTAGGTGGTCCCGCCTACGGAGAACTGGGTGACGGTGAGGGAATCGCCTTCTACGTCGCTGTCGTTGGTCAGGACGTTGCCGGTGGCCGGGGTGTCCTCGGTTACCGGGACCGGGCCATCGTTGGCCGCGGCCGGCGCATCGTTCACCGGGGTGACGCTGATGCTCAGCGTCGAGCTGCTGCCGGTATTGGTGGTGTAGGTGACCTGCGGAAGCGCACCATTCCAGTTGGCTTCCGGGGTGAAGGTGTAGGTGCCGTTGGCGTTGATGACCAGGCTACCGATGCCATTGAGCGCGGCGGTCTGGCCGGCAGTGAAGTTGCCGTTGATGCCGGCCACGCTGAAGCTGGCGACGGCAAGCGCGTCGTCCACGTCGCCGTCGTTTGCCAGCACGTTGCCGGTGGCCGAACTGTCTTCGGCCACGCTGTTGCTGTCGGCGGCCAGGACGGACGCGTCGTCCACCGGCGTTACATCAGCGAAGTTCAGCTCGGCGGTGTCAGTGGTGGTGCCGTCACTGACGGTGTAGGTCGCGGTCGGCACCGGGCCGTTGTAGTTCGGGGCCGGGGTGAAGTTGAAGCTGCCGTTGGCGTTGATGACCAGGGTGCCGACGCCGGAAAGGGTGGCGGTCTGGCCAGCCGTATAGGTGGTTCCGTCTACGGTGAACTGGGTGACAGTCAGGCTATCGCCGTCGGCGTCGCCGTCGTTGGTCAGCACGTTGCCGCTGGCCGGAGTGTCCTCGGCGACGGCAGTTGGGCCATCGTTGGCTGCGACGGGGGCGTCGTTCACCGGATTCACGCCAATGGTGACGACGATGGTATCGGTGCCGCCTTTGCCGTCATCGACGATCACCGTGAAGTTGTCGGTGCCGTTGAAGTTCGGGTTGGGCGTGTAGGTGTAGGAGCCATCCGGGTTGATCACCACAGTGCCGTTACGCGGGCCGTCGCCGGGCGAGTAGGTGAGCGGGTCGCCCTCGGGATCGGTGGCGCCCAGCTGCCCGTTCACCGGGGTGTCTTCGTCGGTGGTGAGGCTGGCGTCCTGGGCTTGCGGAGCACCATTGGGGACATCCGGTCCCGGCAGGGTTTCATCCGGCAGTCCGCTATCGGGCTCATCGGCCGGGGCTGCATCCACGGTGGGTGTGGCGTCGTCTTCTACCAGCACTTCGGTCGCGAGCGGCTCGATTCCGGTGGTGAAGCCAATGGTGGGGTCGACGCGATCACCCGTCGCATCCAGCATCACGAAGCTGTGGCCGCCACCAGCGGCACCGCCACCCGCACCACCCGCACCACCCGCGCTTGGGCCGGCCGCGGTAGCTTCGAGTTCCTTGGTCGGGTCGACGCCCGCCTCAATGGCCTTTTGCAACTGGGCGACGTCATCGGCAGGCGTTTGCGGAGCGGTTTGCGCAGCCTGGGCCTCAATGCTGGCGACTGCGTCGGTCTCGCTCCACTGCGCGTCACGACCCAGATCGACGGTACGACCGTCGGTGAGCTCGAGCGTCACCATCCCCTCGAGGCCCGTCTGCAACTGGTCGCCCTTGAACAGGCGGTCACCCTCCACGAGCAGGCGCTGGAACCCTTCCGGGGACATTGCGAAGACCTGGCCAACAATGCTTTTGACGATCGCAATAACACTGCTCATGGGGTGACTCTCCTGAATTGGATCTGGCTTGTCGTCACTGGGGTCGATTTAGGAGGACTTCGCGCAGGACTGACATTCCCTATCTATAGTTTGTTACATGGCGAAACGGTGGCGCCAATATATTGGCTTATTACAATTGGCTATTGGTTATATGCCAAAGTATTGACCAATTGGCTTCCATCCTAAACAATCGATTTCATGCTGTCACTTTGATATTTATGTGTTCGTCCACCGGATTCGAGTGTGACTCCGTTCACGAAATCCGAGCCTTGACGGGCAGCAAGCGCCAGTGAAGTTTCCGGACCTCCAATTCAACGAAAAGGATGCCAAGAATATGCGTCTGCGACTCTCCGCCGTTCTCCCTTTCGCCCTGGCTGCAAGCCTTCCCGTGCAAGCCCAGAGCCTCTCCGAGGCGATGCAGCGAGCCATGGACGTTCATCCGGAAATCCAGGCGGGCGTTAATAGCCGTCTTTCTGCCGACAAGCAGCTGAGGGCAGCCAAGGGCGGCTACCTACCGTCCGTCGACCTGCTGGGCGGTTATGGTCGCGAAGGCACCGACAACACCACCACTCGCGCCACCGGCAACGACCACTGGAAAACCATGACCCGTGGCGAGTCCAGCCTGCGGCTGCAGCAGATGGTGTTTGACGGTTTTGCCACGCAGAACGAAGTCGGCCGCCAGCAGGCCACCGTGAACTCCCGTGCCTACTCGCTGCTGGGGACTTCTGAGCGCACCGCGCTGGACGTGGCCCAGGTCTATTTAGATGTGCTGCGCCGCGAGGAAATGGTGCGCCTGGCCCAGGCCAACTTGCGCAGCCACGAGCGCATCTTCGATCAGATCAGCCTGCGCAGTGAGCGCGGGGTAGGGCGTCTGGCTGACCAGGACCAGGCTGAAGCGCGTCTGGCCCAGGCCCGCAACAACCTGATCACCGAGCAGACCAACCTCAACGACGCCCGCACCAACTACTACAGCGTCGTGGGCATGGACCCGGTGGATCTGAGCGAGCCGTCCGGTCTGCCGGGGCAACTGCCGGAATCCCTCGAGGGAGCCCGCCAGACCCTGCTGTCCAACAGTCCGATCCTGCGTTCCGCCGAATCCGATGTCGCCGCCGCCGAGAAACAGTACGACGCCGCGAAGTCCTTCTTCTACCCGCGCTTCGATGCCGAATTGTCCCGTGGAGCGGACAATGACATCGACGGTGAAAACGGCCACGTCAACGATTGGCAGGCAATGTTGCGCATGCGTTACAACCTGTTCGCCGGGGGCAGCAACAAGGCGGACCTGGAATCCAAGGCCTACCAGATCAACGAAGCGCTGGATATCCGCAACAACGCCCTGCGCGTGTTGAACGAAGAACTGGGCCTGTCCTGGAACGCTCTGGGCAATGCCCGCGAACAGCTGCCGATCGCCCAGCAATACGTCGACTACAGCACCCGCGTGCGTGAGTCCTACCAGCAGCAATTCAGCATTGGCGAACGTACCCTGCTCGACCTCCTGGACAGCGAGAACGAGCTGTTCACCGCCTCACGTCGCCTGGTGGACCTGCGCTACACCGAGCTGTTTACTCAGTACCGCATCAAGGCGACCATAGGCGAGTTGCTGAAGAGCCAGGGAGTGGTGGCACCGATGGCGACGGTCGTGCAGACCGAGCTCAAGCCAGAAGCAACTCTCCCCGGCCTCAACTAGGTACCTGATTCGGATCCGCGCGTCGCAGCAGGAAGTCCCCTCCTCCGGCCTGGGACCTGAATACCCGAAGAACCCAGAGCAGAGAATCCAGGCGTGGATCCAGAAGTCAGTCGCGCACACATCAATACCGATCCCCGCGGGCAGCATGACGATCCGTTGCTCGACTCGCTGCTATCCCTTTGTGTCCTGCATCGAAAGCCTGCCAATCGGGCGATGCTCACCAGCGGCCTGCCGCTGCCCAAACAACGCCTGACTGCCGAACTGCTGCCCCGTGCCGCCGCCCGAGTAGGCCTGCAGGGCCGCTTGCTGCAGCGTCGCCTGGAGCAGATCCCGAAGATCGCCATGCCGGCCTTGCTGCTGCTCAAGGAAGGCCGTTGCGCGGTGATGCTCGGCTGGGACGACGACGGCAGTGCGCGCCTGCTGCTCAGCGAGAGCGATGGCGGTGAGGTGAAGGTCACCCGCGATTTGCTGCAGGAGGACTACAGCGGCCATGTGTTCTTCGCCCAGCCCCAGCACAAGTACGACCTCAACCAGGGCAGCCTGATCCCGCGCACCAAATCCTGGTTCCGCGACACCCTCAAGCGCTCCCGCTGGCTCTACACCGATGCGGTTGCTGCCAGCCTGCTGATCAACCTGATTGGCCTGGGCGCTCCGCTTTTCGTGATGAACGTCTATGACCGCGTGGTACCCAATCAGGCCGTCGCCACCCTCTGGGTGCTGGCCGTCGGCATCGGCGGTGCCTACGTGTTCGACCTGCTGCTCAAGACCATGCGCGGCCTGTGTCTGGACCTGGCCGGCAAGAAGACCGACCTGATCATTTCCGCGACGCTGTTCGAGCGCATCGTCGGCATGGCGATGAAATACCGTCCGGCGCGGGTCGGCAGCTTCGCCCAGAACATCCACGAATTCCAGACGCTGCGGGACTTCCTCGCCTCGCTGACGTTGACCAGTGTCATCGACCTGCCGTTCACCTTGTTGATCCTGCTGGTGATCGGCCTGCTCGGCGGCCACCTGGTGTGGGTGCCGATCCTGGCGTTCCCGCTCGCCATGGGCATCAGTTGGCTGTTGCAGAAGCCGTTGGTGGCGACCATGGATCGCACCATGGCACTGGCCGCCGAGCGCCAGTCGAGCCTGATCGAAACTCTCGCCGGCCTCGATGCGGTGAAGGTCAACAATGCCGAGAGCGATCGCCAGTACCTCTGGGAGCAGACCATCGGCACCCTGGGCCGTCTCGAGCTGCGGGTGAAGATGCTTTCCAGCCTGGCAATGAACCTGACGCTGATGATCCAGCAACTGGCGGGCGTGGTGATGATCGTCGCCGGCGTCTACCTGATCATGGCCGGCGACCTCAGCATGGGCGGCCTGATCGCCTGCTACATGCTGAATGGCCGTGCCCTCGGTCCGCTGACCCAGCTCTCCGGGCTGCTGACCCGCTACCAGCAGGCGCGCCTGACCATGAAGTCGGTGGATCAGATGATGGACCTGCCCCAGGAGCGCCAGGAAAGCGAACAGCCGCTGGTACGGTCCAAATTGCAGGGCAGCCTTGAGCTGCGCCAGATCAACTTCACCTACCCGCACCAGCAGACGCTCGCTCTCAGTGAAGTGAACCTGGTCATCCGTCCGGGCGAGAAGATCGGCATCATTGGTCGCAGTGGCTCGGGCAAGAGCTCCCTGGCCAAGCTGATCGTCGGCCTCTACCAGGCAGATTCGGGCAGCCTGCTGGTGGACGGTACCGACATCCGCCAGCTGGACGTCAGCGAGCTGCGCCACAACGTCGGCTATGTGCCCCAGGACATCCAGCTGTTCAGCGGCACCCTGCGTGACAACCTCATGTCCGGCGCCCGCTATGTGGAAGACGAACTGGTATTGCAGGCGGCCGAGTTGTCCGGCGTGCACGAGTTCGCCCGGATGCACCCGCAGGGCTATGAGCTGCAGGTCGGCGAGCGGGGCCAGAACCTCTCCGGAGGCCAGCGGCAGAACGTCGCCCTGGCCCGCGCGCTGTTGCTGGACCCACCCATCCTGCTGCTCGACGAACCGACCAGCTCCATGGACAACCCTGGCGAAGAACGCCTCAAGGAACGCCTCTCCGCGGTAATCGCCAACAAGACCCTGCTGCTGGTCACGCACCGTGCCTCGATGCTCTCGCTGGTGGACCGCCTGCTGATCATCGACCGTGGCCGGGTCATCGCCGATGGTCCGAAGGAAGCGGTCATGGAAGCACTGAAGAAGGGGCAGATCAGTGTCGCATAAGGGTTTCGGCGCACTGCGCCAGTACTTCAAAGGCGGGGATTCGCTGTCCGATCAGCCGCTGCCGGAGGTCAACAAGGCCCTGGTGGAGGACGCGCCGCGCGTGGTGCGCCTGACCATCTGGACGCTCATTGGCTTCACTCTGTTCTTGCTGCTCTGGGCGCACTTCGCGCAGGTGGACGAGGTCACCCGTGGCGAAGGCAAGGCGATTCCATCGTCCAAGCTGCAGAAGGTGCAGAACCTGGAAGGCGGCATCGTTTCCGAGCTGTTCATCCGCGAAGGCCAGGTGGTGGAAGTCGGTGACCCACTGCTGCGCCTGGACCCTACACGCTTCGAGTCCAACGTGGGTGAAACCGAAGCCGACCGCACTGCGATGCAACTGCGGGTGGAACGCCTGAGTGCCGAGGTGGATGACCGTCCGCTGCAGATTTCCGAAGAGCTGCGCAAGCTCGCGCCCGAGCAGGCGAACAGCGAAGACGCCCTCTACCGCAGTCGCCAGCAGCAGTTGCAGGAAGAGGTGGCTGGCCTCGAAGAGCAACTGGTGCAGCGCCGCCAGGAGTTGCAGGAGTTCATCTCCAAGCAAGGCCAGTACCGCAACAGCCTGCAGCTCCTGCGGCAGGAAATTTCCATTTCCGAACCACTGGTGGCCCAGGGGGCGATCTCCAAGGTAGAAGTCCTGCGTCTGCGCCGCGCCGAAGTCGAGAACCGCGGCGAACTGGAAGCCACCAGCCTGGCCATTCCCCGCGCGGAGTCGGCGATCAAGGAAGCCGAGCGCAAGATCGCGGAAACCCGTTCGCGCTTCCGTAGCGAGGCGCTGGCCCAGCTCAACGAGGCGCGCACCGAGCTGAACAAGGCCAACGCCACCGGCAAGGCCCTGGAGGACCGCGTCAAGCGCACCCTGGTCACTTCGCCGGTGCGGGGCATCGTCAAGCAGTTGTTGGTCAACACCATCGGCGGCGTGATCCAGCCGGGCAGCGACCTGGTGGAAATCGTGCCGCTGGACGACACGTTGCTGGTTGAAGCGCGTATCCGCCCGCAGGACATTGCCTTCCTGCACCCCGGTCAGAACGCCATGGTCAAGTTCACCGCCTATGACTTCACCATCTACGGCGGGTTGACCGCGGACCTCGAACAGATCGGTGCGGACACCATCACCGACGATGAAGGCAACAGCTTCTACCTGATCAAGCTGCGGACCAAGAAGAGCCACCTGGGAAGCGACCAGAACCCGTTGCTGATCATCCCCGGCATGGTGGCCTCGGTGGACATCATGACTGGCAAGAAGAGCATCCTGAGCTACCTGCTCAAGCCCATCATCAAGGCCCGTGCCGAGGCGCTGCGGGAGCGCTGAGCCGGCCCCTTTTGTTCGGACTGGATCGTAGGGTGCGCCGTGCGCACCGATTCCGGGATCGGCCTCGGCACCACGTCAAACCGCCGGTGCGCACGGCGCACCCTACCGGATCTTGCGTCGCAGGCAGCGCCGATGACTCATGACCACGCCCTCAGGACGTGGTTTCCCAAGTTCAAATGAATGGAAGCGCGGGTTATTCCACGAACAGCTTCTGCACCACCGAGAAGTCTTTCTTGCCCTTGCCCTGCTTGAGCAGCAACCGATAGATCTGCAACGCCAGGGCGCCCATTGGCGTGCTGGAAAGACTGCTCTGTGCGGTTTCCTGGGCCAGGCCAAGGTCCTTGGTCATCAGTTCAGCCATGAATCCGCCGTCGTAGTCCTTGCTCGCCGGTGCGTTGGGCATCACCCCCGGCCAGGGGTTGTAGCGTTCCAGCACCCAGTTGCCGCCCGAACTCTGGCGCATGATCTCGGCCAGAACCGCCGGGTCCAGGCCGTTCGCCACGCCAAGGGCCATGGACTCCGCAGTGCCGATCATCTGCACCGCCAGCAACTGGTTATTGCAGACCTTGGCCACCTGGCCGGCGCCGTCGGGACCCGCGTGGAAAATGTTCTTGCCCATGGCCTCGAAGACCGGCCGCGCCTTTTCCAGTGTTGCCGCCTCGCCGCCCACCATGAACGTCAGGGTCCCGGCCGCAGCGCCTGCAGTTCCGCCTGACACGGGAGCGTCCAGCAGCTCGATGCCCTTCGCCTTGGCGGCAGCGTGCACCTTGCGCGCGGAGTCCGGGGCGATGGTCGAGCATTCCAGCACCACGCTGCCGGCTGGAATGGATTCGAGCAACCCGTCGCTACCCAGCAACAGGCCTTCCACATGCTTGCTCGCTGGCAGCATGGTGATGACGACCTCGGCCCCGCTGACGGCATCGCGAGCGTCCCGGGCCGACTTGGCGCCCTCGGCTGCCAGCTCGTCGACGGCAGCCTGAACCAGGTCATAAACCTTGAGTTCATGGCCGGCCTTGAGCAGGTTGCGGGCCATGGGCAGGCCCATGTGGCCCAGTCCGATAAAGGCGATCTTGCTCATCGTGCTTCTCCTTGGCCCGGCGCGGTGGCGGCGGGCGAGTTGTCAGAGATCGTCCAGCGGGTGCCGGCCTTCCCACACCGGCTCGAAATGGGCCTCGATCACAGCACGGGGAATGGCCGCCACATCCGGCCAGTGCCAGCGCGGGGCGTTGTCCTTGTCGATCAGCCGCGCACGCACGCCCTCGGGAAACTCCGGATGGCGGCAGCAGTTCAGGCTCATGGCGTATTCCATGCGGAAGACTTCAGCCAGCGACAGGTGCTTCGCGCGGCGAATCTGTTCCCACACCAGGTGCGCAGTGAGCGGGCAGCCGCCAACCAGGGTCTTGGCGGCGCGTGCCAGGGGCACGTCGCTGTCGTGCTGCAGGGCGGCAATGGCCTTCCAGGCGGCCGCCACGTCGGGCACATCCAGCAGCTCGTCGATACGCTGGCGTCGTGGTAGCCATTGGGATTCCGGCAGTTGGCCGCGGGCTTCGTGCTCCAGTGCCTTGAACAGGCTGTTGAGCTGGGCTTCGGGGTGATCGCGCCAATTCAGCTGGACCAGGCCTGCGACCAGGGCATCCTGCTGATCCTCCAGCAGGAAGCGGTCGGCCAGATCGAGGTCCAGGGCATCGTGGGCGTTGATGGTTGCGGCGCCGAGACCGAGGAACAGGCCGAGCTTGCCCGGCAGGCGGGCGAGGAACCAGCTTCCGCCCACGTCCGGGTAGAGGCCGATGTTGATTTCGGGCATGCCCAGGCGACTGGAGGGCGTGACGATGCGGATAGACGCGCCTTGCATCAGCCCCATGCCGCCACCCAGCACATGGCCGTGGGCCCAGCAGATCAGCGGTTTGGGAAAGGTGTGGATGCGGTGGTCGAGGCGGTACTCATCAGCGAAGAAGCGGCCCGCCAGAGGCGGCACCACGCCGGGATGCTCGCGACACGCGTCCACCAGCTTGCGGACATCCCCACCGGCGCAGAACGCCTTGGGGCCGTTGCCGCGCAGCAGCACACAGACGATTTCCGGGTCATCGGCCCAGGCGCGCAGTTTGGCGTCCAGGGCCTCGATCATCGGCAGGGAAAGGGCGTTGAGGCTGGTCTCGGCATCCAGGCTGGCGATGCCGATGCGCGCGCCGTGATGGCCGCTGCGTTCTTCGAAACTCACATTCATGATCGTTCTCGTCGGGCTCGAGGTCATTTGTTGCGCCAGTGTGGGTCGCGCTTTTCCAGGAAGGCGTTGACGCCTTCGCGGGTGTCCTCGGCGTCGAACAGGTCGACGAAGCGTTCGCGCTCTTCCGACAACCAGCTGTTCGGCCCACGCTCCCGGGCCCCCTGGATCAGCGGCTTGATGGTGCGTACCGCCACCGGGCTCTGCCGCGCCACCTTGGCGGCCAGCAGCAGAGCGGTCCCACGGGCTTCGCCGCTATCCACCACCTGTTCCACCAGACCGATGCGCAGGGCGGTTTCCGCATCCACGCGCTCGCCGCAGAGGATCATGCGCTTGGCCCAGCCTTCACCCACCATCCAGGAAAGTGCCTGGGTGCCGCCCGCGCAGGGCAGCAGGCCAACCGCCGCTTCCGGCAAGGCCATCTGTGCCTGGCGTTCGGCGATACGGATATCGCAGGCCAGGGCGCATTCCAGGCCACCGCCCATGGCGTAGCCGTTGATCGCGGCGATGGACACGCCACGGAAATCTCGCAGGGCTTCGAACGCCTCGCCGAAGCGGCGGGCCATTTCGCGGGCGCGTGCCTTGTCGCCATCGGCGAAGAGGTTGAGGTCCGCCCCCGCACTGAAGAACTTCGGCCCCTGGCCGGTCACCACCAGCGCGTAGATCTGGTCGTCGTGGTTGAGGTGCGTGATCAGCTGCTTGAGGCCGATCAGCGACTCACGGTCCCAGGTATTCGCGGGCGGGTGATTGATGGTGATCAGCGCGGTGTGGCCGTGCTTTTCCACCGTCAGCTTGTGGGTGAGGTCGAAAATTCCGGGCTGGTAGGGTTCAACGGCGGTAGACATGTGCATCTCCTTACAGCAGGCGGTCGATGGCTCCGCCTTGTTCCAGTAAACGGCGCGCCACGATGACGCGCATGATCTCGTTGGTGCCTTCGAGGATCTGGTGCACCCGGGTATCCCGTACCCAGCGCTCCAGAGGATAGTCGTTCAGGTAACCGTAGCCGCCATGCAGTTGCAGGGCCTCGTTGCACAGCTCGAAGCACTGGTCGGTGGCAAAGCGCTTGGCCATCGCGCAGTAGAGGCTGGCCTCGGCATGGCGATGGTCCAGGCGGTGAGCGGCCAGGCGCACCATCTGCCGGCTGGCCGTGAGCGCGGTGAGCATGTCGGCGAGCTTGAACTGCAGGGCCTGGAAGTCGGCCAGCGGCTTGCCGAATTGTTTGCGTTCCTCGACATAGCGCAGGCTCTGCTCCAGGGCCGCCTGGGCGGCGCCGAGGGAGCAGCTGGCAATGTTCAGCCGGCCACCGTCCAGACCCTTCATGGCATAGACGAAGCCCTGGCCTTCCGGGCCGATACGGTTCGCGAGGGGAATGCGCACGCCTTCGAAGGTGATCGTGCGGGTGGGCTGGGCGCGCCAGCCCATCTTGTCTTCATTGCGGCCATAGCGGATGCCTTCGGCATCGGCCGGTACCAGGAAGCAGGAAATACCTTTGGCGCCCTCTTGGCCGGTACGCGCCATGACGATCAGGACCTGCGTGCTGCCCGCGCCGGAAATGAAGCACTTGCTGCCGTCCAGCACATAGTGGTCGCCATCGCGGCGAGCGCGGGTGCGCAGGTGGGCGGCATCGGAGCCTGCATCCGGCTCCGTCAGGCAGTACGAGGCGAGCAGTTCGCCGCTGATCAGTCCGGGCAGCCAACGCGCTTTCAGCGCGGCATCGCCGAATGACGCGAGCATCCAGGCGGCCATGTTGTGAATGGTGAGATAGGCAGTGGTCGCCACGCAGCCTGCGGCGAGCTGTTCGAAGATCAGCGCGGCGCTCAGTCGGGAAAGGCCCAGGCCGCCATCCTCTTCGGCGATGTAGAGCGCCAGGAAGCCCTGTTCCGCAGCGCGACGTATCACCTCCAGCGGGAAGTGGTGGTTGCGGTCCCAGTCTGCGGCAAAGGGCGCCAGTTCATGGCTGGCGAAGGCGCGGGCGCTGTCCACCAGCAAGCGTTGTTCTTCGGTGAGGTCGAAATCCATAGGTCGTCTGCCTTCTCGGTCCCGTGGCGCTGCTGGGCGACTCGTCGCTACTTCAGATGGATGGTCATGTTCGGGCCGGTGACCGGGCTGTCATCGAACCAACGGGAGGTGACGGTCTTGGTCTCGGTGTAGAAGCGAACCGCCTGTTTGCCATAGGCATGCAGGTCGCCATAGAAGGAGCCTTTCCAGCCGGTGAAGGAGAAGAACGGCAGGGGCACAGGGATGGGGACGTTGATCCCGACCTGGCCCACTTCCACCGCATGCTGGAAGTGCCGGGCGGCGCCGCCGGAGCGGGTGAACAGGCTGGTGCCGTTGCCATAGGGATTGGCATTCACCAGGGTGATGGCGTCTTCCAGGGTGTCCACTTCCATGCACACCAGCACCGGGCCGAAGATCTCCTCGCGGTACAGGCCCATCTTCGCAGTTACGCCACGGAAGAGAGTGGGGCCAAGCCAATTGCCGTTCGGATAGCCGGGCACCTCGCACTGCGAACCGTCCAGCAGGCATTGCGCACCTTCCGCCTTACCTTCGGCAATCAGGCGCAGGACGCGTTGGCGAGCCTGCTGGCTGATCAAGGGGCCGAAGGCCGAATGGGCGTCTTTCCAGTGACCTGGACGCAGTTCGGCCATTTGCGCGGCCAGGTCCGGAATCCACTCACGCGCCTCGCCAACGAAGATGGCCACGCTGATGGCCATGCAGCGCTGACCGGCAGCACCGCAGCTCGCGCCCACCAGGTTGCTCAGCACCTGGTCCTTGTGGGCATCGGGCAGCACCACCATATGGTTCTTCGCGCCGGCGAAGGCCTGCACACGCTTCAGATGGGCCGTGCCGGTGCGGTAGATGTGCTGGCCCACCGGGACTGAGCCGACGAAGGAAATGGCGCGCACATCGGGATGGGTGAGCAGGGCGTCCACCTGTTCGCGGCCGCCGTGGAGCACTTGCAGCACGCCTTTCGGGGCGCCGGCTTCGAGGAACAGTTCGGCGAGGCGGTTGGGCGTCAGCGGGTCCTGCTCCGAGGGCTTGAGGACGAAGGTATTGCCGCAGGCGATGGCCAGCGGAAACATCCACAGCGGGATCATCGCCGGGAAGTTGAAGGGAGTGATTCCGACGCACACGCCCAGGGGTTGTACCCAACTGGCCGTGTCGATTTCACGGGCGACGTTCTCTACCGTCTCGCCCATCATCAGGCTGGCCACGTTGGCGGCGTGCTCGGCCACCTCGATGCCCCGCCAGACATCGCCCTTGGCATCGGCGAAGGTCTTGCCGGTTTCGCTGGCCAGCAGTTCGGCGAGTTCGTCGTGATGCTCCTTGAGCAACTGCTGGTAGCGCAGCATCAGTCGGGCGCGCTCCGGGACCGGCACTTCACGCCAGGTAAGGAAGGCCTGCTTGGCACTGGCGACGGCGGCTTCGATTTCCTCCGTCGTGGCTTTGGGCGCCAGGGCGAGGACTTCCTGGGTCGTCGGGTCGGTGATTTCGATCAGCTCGCGGGCACGGCTGTCGCGCCACTCACCGTCGATCAACTGCGGAATTGTCCGGGGCATCTGGTCCTCCACCCGTGAGACGGGACCTTGTTATTTCTTGCCTTATAGCGGCCGCCGATCCGGATGTGGATTGACGATCTTGGCTGCGGGATGGACGATCTTGGCATTGCAGGCCACTACAAGGACCCACATGAGCCGCTCCGTCGAGACCTCCAACTGGCCTTTGCCGGCCAATGGCGTGCGCTTCACCACGCCACCGCGCCTGCGTCGCCTGCTGGCCCGCCACCCGCTGACTTCTGCCTGTTATCCGCTGGCCCTGGGCTACTACCCGGAGGCGCTGGGGCACCGCATGGAACGGCATCAGCCCGAGGACAACCTGTTGATCTACTGTCGGTCAGGACAGGGCTGGTTGGACAGTGGGGATGGACGATTCGAGGTGGGCGGTGGCGACCTGCTGCTGTTGCCCAAGGGGCAGGTCCATGCCTATGGCGCGGATGCGCAACGGCCGTGGAGCATCTACTGGGTGCATTTCGAAGGCGAGCTGGTGGAGGACTACCTGCGCCCGCTGGGGAAATCAGCATTGCGCCGGATCGGCGTGCAGCCCCGGTTGCTGGCGGATTTCGATGCCTTGCTGGGGCTGCGCAAGCAGGGCCTGAACCTGCCGCACTTCATCCATGCCGCGCATCAGTTGCAGACCCTGCTGACGTCCCTCGCGGTATTGCCGGTGCGGGGGTACCTGAAGTCAGGCCGGGTACTGGACGTGGACGCGGTACAGGCAGTGATGCGCGCCCATTTGCACGACAGCCTCAACCTCGATCAGTTGGCGGCGCAGTTCAAGCTGTCGCGCTTCCACTTCGCCAAGACCTACCGCGCCCTGACCGGCCATGCGCCGATCCAGGATTTCATCCAGCTGAAGATGGCCCACGCCTGCCGCCTGCTCGATGAGGGGGACCGCGGCGTGAAGCAGATCGCCGAGCAACTGGGCTACGAGGACGTCTATTACTTCTCGCGGCTGTTCCGCAAGGTGGTGGGCATGGCGCCCAGTCATTACCGGGTGTTGCATCAGGGCTGAGCCGCATGGATTCCTGTAGGGGCGATTTCAATCGCCAAGCGAACCACAGGTTCGCCCTTGGGGTTCCCATGGGGGCAGCTACGCTGCCCTTGGCGAATGAATTCGCCCCTACAGGGGGGTGAGCATCAATCCGCCTCAGGCGGCCTGCCGCCCAACAGCTTGAGCCACAGCGCGACCACTTCGGCCAGTTCGGCACGGAGCACCTGGGGCGTCGGCAGTTCCATGCGCTGGTAGGCCGGTAGCCGTGCCAGGCGGTCATCGTTGCGGGGTTCTTCCAGCAGCTGGCTGGCGACCTGCACCACGTCGGCGAGGTCAACTGCTCCCTTGTGCTGGCGGCACCAGTCGCGGCGCAGGCGTGCACAGTCCTGCAGGTTGGTCGGCAATTTCCAGGCACTGAGCAACAGCACGCCGACTTCGGCGGAGAGCTGTTCGCAGAGCCGTTGCACGTCGACTTCCAGGCGTGACACCTGTGGCCATTGGTGCAGCTCCCGGAGAAGCGGCAGGCTGCCGATGTCCTGAAGCAGGCCTGCCAGCAGCGCGTCTTCTTCCTCCAGGTGGGGCAGGTGTTGGGCCAGGCCGGCGCTCACGGCGGCGCGTTGCAGGCTGAGGTGCCAGCGCTTGTTGAAGACTTTGCGCAGGCTGGGTTCGTCGCCTTCGAACAACTGGTGCAGCTCGAACGCCAGCACCAGGTTGACCAGGCGCTTGCTATCCAGTTGCCTGATCACGTCCAGCAGCCGCGCACCGGGCTGGATGTGGCCCAGCAGGGGGAGGGCCGCGAACTCCAGCAATCGTTCGACCAGGTTGGGGAAGTTCTCCAACAGGGCACTGGCCTGCTCGTGGGAGGGGGCGTCACTCGTCAGCAATTGGCGCAGGCGCAGGGAGGCCTCAGGCATCGGCGGCAGCGCGCCGGCGTCCTTGAGAAAGCGCTCGTAGAGCGCGAGTTTCACCGTGTCGTGACGATTATCCATGTGGGCTTGCTCCAGACATCCTTGATTGACAAGGGTAGTGGGCATTTCTTAGGGTGCCCGACCATCGGGCGGGAAGCGCCCCGGCAACCGCCACGGAACAGATAGAGCGATGACTGAAAGCGACGACCGGATCAGGCTCGAAGAGAGCTGGAAAGAAGCCCTGCGGGATGAGTTTGAAAAGCCCTACATGAAGGCCCTGGGAGACTTCCTGCGCCAGGAAAAGAACGCCGGCAAGGTGATCTTCCCGCCCGGACCTTTGATCTTCAATGCCCTGAACTCCACTCCGCTGGAGCAGGTGAAGGTGGTCGTCATCGGCCAGGACCCTTACCACGGGCCGGGTCAGGCGCATGGTCTGTGCTTCTCGGTTCAGCCGGGCGTGCCGACTCCGCCGTCCTTGCAGAACATCTACAAGGAACTCAAGCGCGACCTGAATATCGAGATTCCTTCCCACGGCTACCTGCAGTCCTGGGCGGAGCAGGGTGTGTTGCTGCTCAATACCTCCCTCACCGTCGAGCAGGCTCGGGCCGGTTCCCACGCGGCTGCCGGCTGGCAGCCCTTCACCGACAAGGTCATCGAAGTCGTGAGCCAGAGCCGTCCGCGTCTGGTGTTCCTGCTCTGGGGCTCCCACGCGCAGAGCAAGGAACGGCTGATCGACCCTACCAAGCACCTGATCCTGAAATCGGCGCATCCCTCGCCGCTGTCGGCCTATCGGGGCTTCCTCGGTAATGGCCACTTCAGCCGCTGCAACAAGTTCCTCGCCCAGCACGGCATGGACCCGATCAACTGGAGCCTGCCCGACCTCTGAGGTCGGGTTCAGTCGGGAAAGCACTCCAGCCCTTTGAGGTCGGTGACCATTTCGCCAATGTATTCGCGCAGCGCATTGCGCTGGCGCTCATCGGCGCTGTTGAACAGGTCTGTGAGCAACTGCGCAAGGGCGTTTTCCGCGGCCGGATAGGCCTTGCGGTACTCCGGCGTCCAGGCGTCTTCCGGCTCCTGCAATAAGGCAGTCATGCGCGCCGGGAAGTTCGAGGCGTGACGAACGTACAGGGCGTTGCGCACCTCCTTCTGCCAGTTCTCGCGGTTCTCCGCCCAGATGCGGTTGTAGTCGCCCTGGCCTCTGGCCCAGGTATCGATTCGCGCCAGCTGGCTCGCCCGCAATGGCCCCATCCATTCCTCGACGCGTTGGCGCATCCGCAGCGACCTGGCTGCCACCTGTGCCTTCAGGGGCGGCGCTACGTGCTCTTCGCGAAGTTCCGCATTGCGTTCGTCCATGGCGACATAGAGTTCGCCCATCTGCTTGGGCGAAAGGCCCTTCGCCAGGCCCAGCACCGTCGGGGTGACCTGCACGGAGATGTCGTGCACGGCATTGCGCACCTGCACGAACTGGCCGCGCAGGTCGGTGGCGGTTAGTTGCGGGCGCTGGCTGATCTGCTCGAGTTGTTCCAGCCAAGCCACGTACTCCGGCAGTTGCGTGCTGCAGTGCCAGGCGAGGTGCTTTTGCAGTCGTGGTGTCATCCAGGCTTCCTGGCTGTCATCGAGAGTGATGTATTTGCTGATCCACCACGGGATGACCAGGTCAAGATTGCGGTAGGCCAGGTCGAGGCGGCTGCAGGCGGCCAGCAGCAGGATGGCTGTGGCGAGCAGCGAATAGCGGAATGCAGCGATGCGTCCGGACATGAAAGTCAGCCTTGGGCGACCAGCGAATAGGGGAGAGCATAGGCGCGTCTCATTTCCTGTGGACCGGTGGCCGCAACCGGATGTTGCAGAAGAATAAAAAAGCCCGCACAAGGCGGGCTAAGCGTGGCTCTCTTGCTTCGTCCAGCGCCGGAACACCGGTTCGGCGAGGAACAGCACCAATAGCAATCGCAGCACCTGCAGGGCGGTGACCAGCGGCACCGAGAGTTGCAGGGCTTCCGCGGTCAGGCTGAGCTCGGCGATGCCACCGGGCATCATGCCCAGCATCAGCGAGCGGTGATCGAGCCCATCCAACCACCCGAGCAGCTCCGCTGCCAGCGCGGCAAAGGCCATGCCCAGGGCAGTAGCGAACAGGGTCCGGGCGATGAAGGAGGGCGCGCGACGGAAGAATGCGCGGTCGAAGTGGCAGCCCAGGGCGCTGCCGATCAGCCATTGGCCCAGCTGGCTGGCGCCCTGCGGCAGACCGAGTTGCAGGTCGAAGCCGATGCTCATCGCGGCACTCACCAGCAATGGGCCGATCAGCCAGGGGTTGGGCTGGTGAAAGCGTTGCATCAGCATCGCCAGCAACGCGCCACCGCCCAGCAAAAGGGCAAGCCAGCCCCAGTCGACCTGTGCCACCTGGTGCTGTGTGGCAGGCACGCCAACGAACAGCTGGAACAGCGCGGGCACGCTCAGCACCACCAGCAACAGGCGCAGGCTCTGGCCAGCGGCGACGCGGCTGAGCACAGCGCCATTACGCTGGCCGAGATTGACCATCTCGCTGGCGCCACCGGGCATGCTGGCGAAGAAGGCGGTGGCGCGATCCTCGCCGCTGCGTAGCATCAGGCTGATACCGATGACGCTGGAGAGGGTGGTGGCCACGGCACCGACCAGGATGATCGCGCTGTTGGCCAGCACCTGCTCGATGACCGCCGGGGTGAAATGCAGGCCGATGCCGATGCCGACCACCCACTGACCGCATTTGCGACCGCCAGGGACTTCCGCCAGCGGCAGGTTGCCGATGCAGCGCACGGCGATCACGCCCAGCAGCGAGCCCACCATCCATGGCAGCGGCCAGCCCACCAGGCTGGCCAGCCAGCCGCCGGCGGCACCCACCAGCGGCGTCAGCAACCACTTAGGCATGGACCAGCTTCGCTTTGGCGCGACGTGCGCGCATCCAGCGGATGCCCGGCAGGGCCAGCATGATCGCGGTCAGCACCCAGAGGGCGATGGTGATCGGGCTGCTCCAGAGAATGCCCAGATCGCCGTCGGTGATGGAGAGCGCACGACGCAGGTTGGACTCCATCAACTCACCGAGGACGAAGCCGAGGATCAGCGACGACAGCGGGAAGTCCATCTTGCGCAGCAGGTAGCCGAACACCCCGAGGGCGGCCATCAGCACCAGGTCGAAGGTGGTGCTGTGCACGGCATAAACGCCGACCACGCTGACGATGGTGATCGCCGGCACGAGGATCCAGGTCGGCACGCTGAGCATGCGCGCGAACAGGCCCACCAGCGGGATGTTCATCACCAGCAGGATGACGTTGCCGATGAACAGTGAGGCGATCAGGCCCCAGACCACATCGGGCTGCTGCTCGAACAGCAGCGGGCCGGGCGTGATGTTGTACAGGGTCAGGGCGCCGATCATCACGGCGGTGGTGCCCGAACCCGGTACGCCGAGGGTCAGCATGGGGATCAGCGAACCGCAGGCCGAGGCGTTGTTGGCCGCTTCCGGAGCCGCGACACCCCGCAGGTCGCCCTCGCCGAAGCGGCCGGAGCTACCAGCCATGCGCTTTTCGCTCATGTAGCTGATGGCGCTGGCGATGGTGGCGCCGGCCCCCGGCAGCACGCCAATGACGAAGCCTGACAGGGAGCTGCGCACGCTGCTCCACCAGGTGAAGCTGAACTCCTTGAAATTGAACAGCATGCGTCCGCTGGCCTTGACCGCTTGCTGACCGGTAGCGGTGTGCTCGAGCATCAGCAGCACTTCGCTGACGCTGAACAGGCCGATGACCACTATCACGAACTGGATGCCATCGGACAGCCCGACGCTGTCGAAGGTGAAGCGGTAGACGCCGGTGGTCGCGTCCACGCCGACCGTGGCCAGGCCCAGACCGATCAGGGCCGAGAGCAGGGTCTTGACCGGCTTGTCGCCGACCATCCCGCCCAGGCAGGCGATGGCGAAGACCATCAGCACGAAATACTCGGCGGGTCCGAAGGCCACCGCCCAGTTGGCCAGGATCGGAGCGAAGAGCACGACCCCGATGGTGGCGATGGTGCTGCCGATGAAGGAGCTCATGGCCGACAGCGACAGGGCGATGCCCGCCTTGCCCTGGCGGGCCATCGGGTAGCCGTCGAGGGTGGTCATGATGGCCGCGGCGTCACCCGGTACGTTGAGCAGGATGGCCGAGATGCGCCCGCCGTACTCGCAGCCCAGGTACACGGCGGCCAGCAGGATCAATGCGGTTTCCGGCGGCAGGCCGAGGGCGAAGGCCAGGGGCAGCAGGATGGCCACGCCATTGATCGGCCCAAGACCCGGAAGCAGGCCAACGACGGTGCCGACGAACGCGCCGAACAGCGCCACCAGCAGGTTGATCGGGCGCAAGGCGACATCGAAGCCCTGGGCCAGGAAGTTCAGGGTTTCCATCTCAGTTCTCCAGGAATGCCAGCAGGCCCAGGGGCAGCGGGACATCCAACAGATAGTCGAACAGGCCGTAGAGCAGCAGGCCCATCAGCACACCGCTGACCAGGCTGGCCAGCGGTCGCCCCAAGAACAGCAGGCCGAGGCCGAAGCCGACCAGGGAGGTGCTGACGATGAAGCCAAGGGGCTCGAAGAGCAGTGCATAGGCGAACAGGGCGAACACGCAGAGGGCCACCTTGCGCGCCAGTGGCCAGGAGATCGGCAGATTGTCGGCATCGCCTGGCTTGTAGATCAGCCAGATTGCGGCGGTGGCCATCAGGAACAGCAGCAGCAGGGGGTAGGCGCGCGGGCCGACCGGGTCGTAGCTGAAGGGGGCCTGGAAGCCCCAGGCGACCACGGCGAGCAAGGCGCAGACGAGCAGCCAGACCGCAGCGAAGATTCGTACGTACATGGCGGAATACCTAGGAATCGGAGTGATGTCCCCTCTCCCGTCGGGAGAGGGGAGGCTGAGGCGATTACTGCGCCAGGCCGAATTCGCCAGCGAGTTGCTTGTACTGCTTCACCTGGTCGAGGACGTAGGCCTTCAGCTGATCGCCGGTGAGGCTCAGGGGGAAGAGGTCGCGCTGTTCACGCAGCTTGCCGAACTCGTCGCTGGCCAGCAGGGTGTCGAACTGCTGTTTCCACCAGTTGAAGTCCTCGTCGCTCACCTCCGGGCCCATGTAGAAGCCGCGGATCACCGGCCAGACGATGTCGAAACCCTGTTCCTTGGCGGTGGGAATCTCCGCCAGCTTGCCGGGCAGGCGCTGGTCGGACAGCACGGCAAGGATGCGGATCTTGCCGGCGGCGAGCTGCGGCGTGATTTCCCCCAGGCCGCTGCTGGTGACCTGCACGTGGCCGCCGAGCATGGCGGTCAGGGTTTCGCCGCCCCCCTCGAAGGCCACGTAACGCAGTTTCTGCGGGTCGATGCCGGCGGCGCGGGCAATCAAGGCCGTCTGCATCCAGTCCTGGCCGCCAATGGTGGCGCCGGCGCCGAAGACGATGGCGGCCGGGTCTTTTTTCACCGCTTCGACCAGCTCGCTCAGGGTCTTGTAGGGGGAATCGGCGCGCACGGAGATGGCGCCGTAGTCAGTGCCGATGCCGGCCAGCCAGCGCACGGCGTTCTCGTCATAGCGGCCGAACTTGCCCTGGGCGAGGTTCAACAGGGAGCCGGAGGAGAAGGCGGTGATGGTGCCGGCGTCCTTCGGGCGCTGGGCGACCACTGCATTGTAGGCCACGGCGCCGACGCCGCCGGGCATGTAGGTGACACGCATGGGAGCCTTGAGCAGACCTTCATCCTTCAGGCCGCTCTGGGCGAGCTTGCAGGTGAGGTCGAAGCCGCCGCCGGGCTTGGCCGGCGCGATGCACTCGGGGCGCTTGGGCTCGGCCATCAGCTGGGTGGACAACAACAGGCCGGAGGTGACCAGGGCGATGCGGGAGAGGGCAGTTTTCATCGGGGTTCTCCTGTGGAGTTTTATTGTGGTTCACCAAATGGGCAGTGCGTAACTGACGATCAGGCGCAGTTCATCCGCATCGCGGGCGAAGTTTGAGCGGAATCCGGCGTGGCGAACACGCACGCCCAGGTTTTTCAGGCTGCCGCTCTGCACCACATACTTGAACTCGACATCGCGTTCCCATTCGCGGCCTTCTTCGCTGCTGCCGGTCACCTGGGCGTTGTCGCTGGTGATGTAGCGGGTCATGAAGCTCAGGCCGGGCACGCCCATGGCGGCCAGGTCGAGGTCATAGCGGGCTTGCCAGGAACGCTGGTCGGCGTTGGCGAAGTCGTTGATCTGCACGAAGTTGACGAGGAACGGGTCGCTGCCATCGATGTAGGCGTAGCCGGTGTCGCCGCTCATGCGCTGGTAGCCAAGGCCGAACTTCTGACTGCCCTGGCCGTAGCTGACCATGCCGTTGAGGGCGCGGTTGTCCACCTTGCCGGCCTCGGCACGACCGGTGTCGTCGCTGATGGCGTAGCGCAGGTCGGCGCTTAGCATGCCGGCGCCGAGCGGTTGGGTGGCCAGCAGGCCGAAGAAGTTCTGGCGGTAGACGTCGTCCAGCTCGGCGAAGTAATAGCGGCCGGTGAGCTGCTGGTTGAATGCGTAGTCGGCGCCGGCAAGGTCGAAATGATCCCCTGTGGCGGCCGCGGCGAAGCGCTTGTTCTTGTTGTTGATGGCCAGGTCTTCGGAGTTGGTGGAAGCGCGGTCCTTGAACTCTGACAGGCGCCCGCCGGTGAAGGTCAGGTTGCTGATTTCCTTCGAACTGAGCAGGCCACCTTCGAAGACCTGGGGCAGGATGCGGCTGTCGCTGGCTTTCACCACCGGCAGCTCGGGAATGTGCGTTCCCAGCCGCAGCTCGCTCTTCGAGGCGCGGATCTTCGCGGTCAGGCCGAGCTTGCTGTATTCGTCCGGGGTGCCACCGTCATCCTGTACCGGCAGCAGGTCGGTGCCGCTGCGACCGGGGCCGGAGTCGAGCTTGATGCCGAGCATGCCGAGCGCGTCGAGGCCCAGGCCGACAGTGCCTTCGGTGTAGCCGGATTCGATATTGAGGATGAAGCCTTGCGCCCATTCTTCGCGCTTGGACTGGCCGCTGCCGTCGCGGAAGTCGCGGTTGAGGTAGATGTTGCGGGCTTCGAGGGTAGCCGAGCTGTCCTTGATGAACTCGGCATGGGCTGACGTGGCCAGGGTGCAGCCAGCGATGGCGAGGCTGAGTGTGCAAACAGGCGCATGCGCCTGCCGTGCGGCAGTGAGCATCGAGTGGTCTCCATTGTTGTTTTTGTAAGCCGGCGCAACCACGGGCCGGCTTTTATGGGGTGGTACTTGCCACCCTGTCGCGATGCTATGCAGTGAAACTTTCGCCAGCCTTTCAGCGTGAAAGAAAGTCGTCATGTCGTTCACAGAGGCTGGCGCCCCGTTAAACTTCTGAGCGATCGCTGCCATTTCGGAGACTTTGTCGTGCGAATCCTGCTGGTCGAAGACCATCCACAGTTGGCTGAGAGCGTTGCCCAGGTGCTCAAGGGCGCGGGTTGGACGGTGGACGTATTGCACGACGGTGTTGCCGCCGACCTGGCGCTGGCCAGCGAGGACTACGCGCTGGCGGTGCTGGACGTCGGCCTGCCGCGCATGGACGGTTTCGAAGTGCTGGCGCGCCTGCGCGGGCGCGGCAAGACACTGCCGGTGCTGATGCTGACCGCCCGCGGCGAGGTGAAAGACCGGGTCCATGGCCTGAACCTCGGTGCCGACGATTACCTGGCCAAGCCCTTCGAACTCACCGAGCTGGAAGCCCGCGTGAAGGCGCTGCTCCGCCGCAGCGTTCTCGGCGGCGAACAACAGCAGCGCTGCGGCGCGCTGGTGTATGACCTGGGCACTCGGCGTTTCAGCCTGGCGGACGAAATCCTCAGCCTGACGTCACGGGAGCAGTCGGTGCTGGAAGCGCTGATCGCGCGGCCGGGGCGAGTGATGAGCAAGGAACAGCTGGCCTCCCAGGTATTCGGCCTGGATGAGGAGGCCAGTCCGGACGCCATCGAAATCTACATCCATCGCCTGCGCAAGAAACTGGAAGGCAGCGCGGTACGTATCGTCACCTTCCGGGGGCTGGGCTACCTGCTGGAGAGCCAGGATGCGTGAAGCCGGGAGCCTGCGCGGGCGGTTGCTGCGGCGTCTGGCGTTGATGCTGGGTGCACTGCTGCTGATTGCCAGCCTGAGTTCCTACTGGAATGCCCGCGAGGCCGCCGACACTGCCTACGACCGCACGCTGCTGGCTTCGGCACGGGCCATCGCCGATGGCCTCTACGAGACCGATGGCCGCTTGCGGGCGGACGTGCCCTATGTGGCGCTCGATGTCTTCGCCTACGACAGCGCCGGGCGCATTTTCTACCAGGTGATCGATCCGGACGGGAAGCTGGTGTCCGGATACGACCACCTGCCGGCGCCACCGCCGGGCACACTTCGCACCGACGATTACCCTGCCTTGGCGCGCTTTTACGATGCCGAGTACGAAGGCACGGGCGTGCGGGTGGTCAGTCTGTTGCAGCCGGTGAGCGAGCCCAGGCTGAACGGCATTGCGGAAATCCGCGTGGCGGAAACCGAAAGCGCCCGTGAGCGCCTTGCCCGGGGCCTGCTGGTGGACAGCATCTGGCGCCTGGTGTTGCTGGTGGTGGCGGCGCTGGTGCTGGTCTGGCTGGCCGTCAGCGCCGCCTTGCGTCCGTTGAACAAGCTGCGCCTGGCGGTGGAGGAGCGTCAGGCGGATGACCTTCGACCCTTGCCGGAAGTGGCGGTGCAGCGCGAGTTGCGTCCACTTGTGGATGCGCTCAACCAGTTCACCGAACGTCTGCGGGGGCTGTTCCAGCGCCAGGCGGACTTCATTGCCGATGCCTCCCATGAACTGCGCACGCCGCTGGCCGCTCTCAAGGCTAGGGTGGAGCTGGGCTTGCGCGAGCACGAACCGGCTGTCTGGCGCTCGACCCTTGAGGAGGCAGCGCAGAACACCGACCGCCTGACTCACCTCGCCAACCAGTTGCTGTCCCTCGCGCGTATCGAAAGCGGTGCGCGGGCCATTGCCGAAGGCGGTGCCGAACGCATCGAACTGGGCCAACTGGCGAGGGAGCTGGGCATGGCGCTGGCGCCCCTGGCCCATGCCCGTGGTATTGCCCTGGCTCTGGAAGCGGAAGATCAGGTCTGGGTGATGGGCGAGCCGACCCTGCTCAACGAGCTGCTCTGCAACCTGGTCGACAACGCGCTGGCCCATACGCCCAAGGGCGGCAACGTGATCCTGCGGGTGCGTTCGCCCGCGCTGCTGGAGGTCGAGGACGACGGCAGCGGCATTCCGCCCGAGGAGCGCGACAAGGTGTTCCAGCGCTTCTATCGCCGCAATGCCCAGAGCGGAGGGGCGGGGCTGGGGCTGGCAATCGTCGGCGAGATCTGCCGCGCCCATCAGGCTGAGATCAGCCTGCACGATGGAGACAGTGGTGGATTGAAGGTGCGCGTGAGTTTCCCGCTGGTGTAATCAGCGCAGGCGGACCCTACAGTCCAGCGTTTGCGCTACGGCGCCAGGCTCAGCGGCTGCTGGACTTCCATCAGGTACTGGGCAACCTTGCCGCTTTCGCGCAAGCGGGCCAGGCCCTGGTTGAAGCGGACGATCAGCTCGGCGTTGCCGGGCACCTCGCGGGAGAGCATCAGGTGCAGGCTGTCGCTGCGCAGGGGGAGGGGGTGAAAACTCATCTGCTTGCGCTCGGCGGAGCTGAACTTGTCGTTGAGCAGGGCGAAGGCGACCACCTTGTCCATTGGAAAAGCATCGAGCCGTCCGGCCAGGACCATGCGCAGGCCTTGTTCCTCACCGCTCAGGCGCTTGACCTGGATCTGGCCGCTGCGCTCGGCCTGCTGGAAGGTCGCCCCGTAGTCATAGCCAATCGCACCGCCGAGGCGTATGCCCTTGAGGTCGGGAATGCGTTTCCAGTCGAAAGGTCGATCCTTGCGGTGGAACAGGTAGTAGCTGCTTTCCACGACCGGGTCGCTGACGAAGAAGCGTTGCTCCCGCTCCGGGCTGCGCAGCCAGACGGCGGTACCGGCGCGTTCGCCGCGTTCGGCCAGGTGCATCGAGCGGGCCCAGGGATAGAACTCCCAATTCACCTTGATCCCTTCCAGGGCGAAAGCTTCTTCGACGATGCGCGACGCCACGCCCTGATGAGGCAGCTTGGCGCCCAGGTAGGGCGCCCATTCGCCATTGGTCAGGCGAACCTCTTCTGCGACGGCGAAGCCGTGGCACAGCAGGCAGAGGGCGAGAAGGAATACGCGCATCCGGATCCATCCAGCGACGTCAGGGGAAGGCTGAGTCTAGCGCTGCATGGATGAATGCGCGTGGGTCTTTTACTGGAGCATGCCCATGGCCGCTTCCATGGCGGCGGAGAGGTCTTCGTCCGCCTGCATGTCGACGTTCGGGTCGAGGCCGAGCTTGGCGAAGGCGGGCACTTTGGCCCAGTCCAGCTGGGTGTAGGGATGCTCGCTGCCGAGGTAGCTCTGCAGGGTGGCAACCTGGACGATGTCGATGTAGTCGACGCGGGCCGAGTTGCGGCTGAAGTCCAGGTACTGGCTCGGAACGACGGCGATCGGCTCGGGGAATTCCCAGGCACGCAGGATGCGGTCGCCGATCAGCGGATGAATGCGCTCGATCACGTGGTTTAGGCTGATGGAGTCGGCCAGCAGTTCGTTGTGCTCTTCGGCATAGGTGAGGATCGGCAGTACGCCAATCTGGTGCACCAGGCCGGCCAGGGTGGCCTGGTCAGGCATCAGGCGGGTGTAGTGACGGCAGAGGACGTGGCAGATGCCGGCGATTTCGGTGCTCTTGTTCCAGACTTCGCGCATCTTGCGATCGACCACGTCGGTGGTGGCCTGGAACATCTGCTCCATGGCCAGGCCGGTGGCGAGGTTGCTGGTGTAGTTGATGCCGAGACGGCTGATGGCCATCTGCAGGTCGGTGATTTCCTTGTTGGTACGCAGCAGCGGGCTGTTCACCACCTTGATGATGCGGGCGGTCAGCGCGGCATCGTTGCCGATGACCTTGGTCAGGTCCTGGATGCCGGCGTTCGGGTCTTCGGCGGTTTCGCGCACCTTCAGCGCCACTTCCGGCAGCGTCGGCAGCACCAGTTCATCGCATTCGATCGCTTTGATGAGGTCTTGTAGGACTTTGTCGGCAAGCTTGCTCATTGAGATTCTCGTCAGGGGCGGGCTAGCGTTGGATTTCGCGGTCGGCGTCCAGGGTATAGGGCAGGTCGAGCAGGCTCAGTGCCGGGCCATCGGCAGTGCCGAGGTGGATGCGGCCATCCTTCACGGCGTCCTCCTGAAGCACGGCGAGCAGCTCGCAACCGTTCGTTGCTGGCGCTGCCAGCACCACTTCACCTACGGAACTCTGGTGGACCGGGGAGAACAGTTCGGCACCGGCCTGGGGCAGCTCGCCCGTGGGCAGGGCCAGGCGGTAGAGGCGACGCTTGAGTTTGCCCAGGTACTGCATGCGGGCAACGATTTCCTGGCCGGTGTAGCAACCTTTCTTGAAACTGACGCCGCCCAGGGCCTGGAGATTGATCATCTGCGGGATGAACATCTCGCGCGTGGCACCGAACACCTGGCCTACACCAGCGCGCACCTGCGCCAGCAGCCAGGCACCCAGGGGAGCTTGTGGCAATTGCGCGGCCAGGCGGGCTTCCACGGTGGCGGCCTCTGCCTGGGGAGCCCAGAGCTCGGCACGGCCGTCGGCTAGACGCACGGCGATCAGCTTGCCCTCTCGGGCGACGCTGTCGGTGGCGTGTGGCAGGTCCAGCCCCAGGGCAAGCAACGCACCATCGCCCTTGCTGAGGCCGAAGCGCGCCCAGTCGGTGCTTTCGTCGGTCAGGGTGGATTTGGAGAAGACGGCATATTTCTTCAGGTCGGCCAGCTGCGTTTCGATCAGGTCGCTGGCCATGGCCAGGAGTAGACCCTCGCCCTCGATGAGGATGCGGAAGCTGGACGTCATCCGGCCCTTGGGCGTGCAGCGGGCACCCAGGCTGCTGGTGGCCTGGTCCAGGTAATTGAGGTTGCAGGTCACCTGGCCCTGAAGGAATTTCGCGGCATCCACGCCGCGCACGGCGAGCAGGCCTTCATGGGTGAGCGGACAGAAGAATGCTGAGTCGGCCATTACGGATCGCTGGAAAAAAGTCTGGGGCGCCATCATAGAGTCCCGCTGGTGGCTTGTCAGCGGGTGCCCGGGCCGGCGGCTGTGGTTATAATGCGCGCCTCATTCCTGGAGGCGCTGTGATGGCCGACTCAATTGAACTGAACCGACTCTTCTGGCACAGCCGTCGCGGCATGCTTGAACTGGACGTGCTGCTCGTCCCCTTCGTGAAGGAGGTCTATCCCAGTCTCGACGCTGAAGACCAGGCCCGCTTCCGCAAGCTGCTGGAATGCGAAGACCAGGACATGTTCGGCTGGTTCATGCAGCGCGGCGAACCGGAAGATGCGGACTTGCGCCGCATGGTTCGCATGATCCTGGACCGTGTCCAGCCCAAGTAACGCCTTCGAATGCCACTGGCGCCCGTCGCGGCGCCTGCTGGCGCTCTACCTGATCCTGTCTTTTCTGGCCGTTCTGGCCCTGTCACTCGCCGACATTCCTCTCTGGGCGCGGCTCGCCGGCCATCTTGCCTGCGTGGCACACGCCGCCTGGTGCCTGCCCAGGCAGATTCTTCTCACGTCCCCCAAAGCCTTTACCGGATTACGCCTGAACGACGAAGGCTGGCAGCTATGGCGCGCGGTGGATGGCTGGACGCCGGTCCGCTTGCGCCCTGACAGCATGGCGCAGCCGCTGGCGGTGATCCTGCGCTTTCGGGTTCCGGGAGCGTACTGGAGTAGCGGGCTGTGCATTCCGGCGGATGCCCTCGATCAGGAGCAGCACCGCCGGTTGCGGGTGAGGCTGGGCTTCAGTCGCCGAAGGTGGGCGGAGCCAGGATAGTGTCCTTGGCTTCCGGAAGCAGGTCCGGGTAATCCAGCGTGTAGTGCAGGCCGCGGCTTTCGTGGCGCTGCATGGCCGAGCGGATGATCAGTTCTGCTACCTGCGCGAGGTTGCGCAATTCGATCAGGTCGCGGCTGACCTTGTAGTTGCTGTAGAACTCATCGATTTCACTGAGCAGCAGGCGCACACGGTGCTGGGCGCGCTGCAAGCGCTTGCTGGTGCGCACGATACCAACGTAGTCCCACATGAAGCGCCGTAGCTCGTCCCAGTTGTGGGCGATGATCACGTCCTCGTCCGAGTCGGTTACCTGGCTGGCGTCCCAGGTCGGCAGGTTCGTGGGCATGCGCACCTTGTTCAGCTGGCCGAGCATGTCTTCCGCCGCCGAGCGGCCATAGACGAAGCATTCCAGCAGGGAGTTGCTGGCCATGCGGTTGGCGCCGTGCAGGCCGGTGAAGCTGGTCTCGCCAATGGCGTAGAGACCCGGAATGTCGGTGCGTCCGTGCTTGTCCACTACCACGCCGCCGCAGGTGTAGTGCGCCGCGGGAACCACCGGAATGGGCTCGCGGGTGATATCGATGCCGAAGTCCAGGCAGCGCTCGTAGACGGTGGGGAAGTGGCTCTTCACGAACTCGGCGGGTTTGTGGCTGATGTCCAGGTAGACGCAGTCCACGCCCAGGCGCTTCATTTCGTGGTCGATGGCCCGGGCCACGACATCGCGTGGGGCCAGTTCGGCGCGAGGGTGGAAGCGCTGCATGAATCGCTCGCCATTGGGCAGCTTGAGCAGTCCGCCTTCGCCACGTACCGCTTCGGTGATCAGGAAACTCTTGGCCTGCGGGTGATAGAGGCAGGTGGGGTGGAACTGGTTGAACTCAAGGTTGCCCACCCGGCAGCCGGCGCGCCAGGCCATGGCGATACCGTCGCCGCAGGCGCCGTCGGGGTTGCTCGTGTAGAGGTAGACCTTGGCTGCACCACCGCAGGCGAGCACCGTGAAGCGGGCGTGGAAGGTATCCACTTCGCCATTGTTGCGATTCAGTACATAAGCACCCAGGCAGCGCTGGCCCTCGCGCCCAAGCTTGCGCTCGGTGATCAGGTCGACGGCCACCCGTTGCTCCAGCAACTGGATGTTGGGGCGTTTCTTGGCCTGTTCCAGCAGGGTATTGAAGATGGCGGCACCGGTGGCGTCGGCGGCATGGATGATGCGCCGATGGCTGTGGCCGCCTTCGCGGGTCAGGTGGAATTCAAAACCGCCGTCTTCGCGGGCGCTTTCGTCGTCACGGGTGAACGGCACGCCCTGGTCGATCAGCCATTGGATGGCCGCACGGCTGTGTTCCACCGTGAAGCGCACGGCATCTTCGCGACACAGGCCGGCACCGGCGACGAGGGTGTCCTCGACGTGGGAATCGACGGTGTCGGTATTGTCCAGCACAGCGGCGACCCCGCCTTGGGCCCAGTAGGTCGAACCATTGCTGAGGTCGGCCTTGCTCAGGACCACGATGTTCAGGTGCGAGGGCAGGGTAAGGGCCAGGGTCAGGCCGGCGGCGCCGCTGCCGATGACCAGTACGTCATGCTGGAAATGTTGGCTCATGTCGGTTCCCGCGAAAAAAGCGGCGGCTAGTATATAGGTGGGGCGGGCGGCACAATAGCGCGCTTATGACCATGTATGGCGCTAGGGAACTTTTTTAGTCGTTCGGGTTCCATTCAGGGTCACCATTTTGAAGAGACGGTGCTTGCTTACATTCACGCAACGAATGCACATGAAATGTGCAACCCGGATGCCTGTAGATCAAGCGACTTATATTCGGCGCAGCATGGCCGCGAGCCCTGCTGCGTCATTCCGTGCAGATGAAAAGACAATCTGCGGGAAGCTTGCTTGGAGGGGAGAACTTTTGCGCAACGCCCGAGTCTATTTTGGCAAGCCGATCCACTGGCTGGCGCAACACCCCTTCGAGAACGACGAGGAGTGTTCATGCTAACCCAGGAAGAGGATCAGCAGCTGGTCGAACGGGTGCAGCGAGGCGACAAGCGGGCTTTCGATCTGCTGGTGTTGAAGTACCAGCACAAGATTCTCGGATTGATCGTGCGTTTCGTGCACGACGCCCAGGAAGCCCAGGACGTAGCCCAGGAAGCCTTTATCAAGGCTTACCGTGCGCTCGGAAACTTCCGCGGCGACAGTGCGTTTTATACGTGGCTGTACCGTATCGCCATCAATACGGCGAAGAACCATCTGGTGGCGCGTGGCAGACGCCCGCCAGATAGTGATGTAAGTGCTGAGGACGCCGAGTTTTATGACGGCGACCACGCCCTCAAGGATATCGAGTCACCGGAGCGAGCCCTGCTGCGTGACGAGATCGAGGCCACAGTGCACCGGAGCATCCAGCAATTGCCGGAAGATTTGCGCACGGCGTTGACCCTGCGCGAATTCGACGGTCTGAGTTACGAAGACATTGCGAGCGTTATGCAGTGTCCGGTCGGTACTGTGCGATCCCGCATCTTCCGGGCGCGGGAAGCCATCGATAAAGCCTTGCAACCTCTGTTGCATGGAACCTGAGACAGCGGCGACAGCCAAGAGGGGAACCGCCATGAGTCGTGAAGCTATGCAGGAATCGCTGTCCGCGGTGATGGATAACGAGGCGGACGAACTGGAGCTGCGCCGAGTTCTCGCCGCCAGCGAAGATCAAGAGTTGCGGGCAACCTGGTCGCGTTACCAGATCGCTCGTGCCGTGATGCACAAGGAGCTGCTGGAGCCGCGCCTGGACATCGCAGCTGCTGTTTCCGCCGCACTGGCCGAGGAATCAGCACCGCCGGTCAAGGCCGTGCAGGGTCCTTGGCGCAGCCTGGGTCGCCTGGCTGTGGCCGCATCTGTCACCGTGGCTGTGCTGGCGGGTGTTCGCCTGTACAACCAGGACGAAGCCGCCGGCACCCAGCAACTGGCTCAGCAGCAAGCTGGCCAACCCGCCATGGTCATGCCGCAGGCCCAGCAGGGTGCCGTGCTGGCTGGCTATAGTGAGGAAGCCCAGCAAGTGCAGCAGCCCATCGGCGCGACCCAGTCGTCGTCCGGTTGGCATGAGAAGCGCTTGCCGGCTTACCTGCGGCAACATGCGCAGCAGGCGGCCATGAGCGGTAGCGACAGTGCTCTGCCATACGCCCGCGCTGCCAGTCTGGAGAGCCGCTGAGGAGGAACATGCGCGCACTACCGGTATTCATCTTGCTTGGCGGCTGGTTGGCTCAACCAGCCCTGGCCGCCGACGCTCAGGACTGGCTGCAGCGACTCGCTGACGCGGAGCTGCGCCAGAGTTTCCAGGGAACGTTCGTCTACGAGCGAAACGGGAGTTTCTCCACTCACCAAGTCTGGCATCAGGTCCAGCAGGGCGGGGAAGTGCGCGAGCGTCTGTTACAGCTCGATGGGCCGGCCCAGGAAGTGGTGCGGGTCAATGGCCGCACCCAGTGCGTGGGTGGTTCCCTATCCGATCAGTTGTCCGATAGCCAGGTCTGGCCCGCCCGGGCGCTCGATGCCAAGCAACTCTCCGAGTGGTACGACCTGCGCCTGGCCGGCGAGTCACGCGTAGCCGGGCGACCGGCGACGGTGCTGACCCTGACCCCGCGCGACCAGCACCGCTACGGCTTCGAGCTGCATCTGGATCGTGATACCGGACTGCCTCTCAAGTCGCTGTTGCTCAGTGACAAGGGGCAGCTCCTCGAACGCTTCCAGTTCACCCGCCTCGATACTGCCGGGGCTCCGGCTGATGCCGATCTGCAGCCCAGTTCTGCCTGCAAGGCCGTACGGCTCACCGAGGCGCAGGGCGACAAGCCCGCCCACTGGCGATCCGAATGGCTGCCTCCGGGCTTCAGCCTGTCCAGTGCCCAGGAACGTCGTAGCCCAGTGTCATCCGATGCGGTGTCCAGCCTGCTCTACAGCGATGGACTGGCGCGCTTCTCGGTATTCCTTGAGCCGCTGCATGGCGCTGTCGTCGAAGATGCGCGCAGTCAGCTGGGGCCGACCGTGATGGTGTCCAAGCGGGTCAGCACGCCAGATGGCGACGTGATGGTGACGGTGGTCGGCGAGATCCCGCTGGGAACGGCCGAACGCGTCGCCCTGTCCATGCGGGCAGCGGAGGCCACTGCGACACAATGATCCCTGCTACAGGATCTGCATCCGAATTGCAGCGCGGGAGCCCAGGCTCCCGCCTTGTCTTTTTCACGTTGTTCCACCGGGCCTGGGGCTGATGCTCCGGGCCCGTTTTGCTTTTGTTTTTCTGTTTTGCTCGCAGGGCCGGGCGGCCCGGTGGGTTCATACCACTCGTTATGCGACGGGAGCTGTATGTCGATGCTTAACCTCAAATCCTGTATGACCGCCGTGGCAGCCCTGCTGCTGCTCGGTCAAACCCTCGTGGCCCGTGCCGAACTGCCGGACTTCACGCCTCTGGTTGAAGAGGCGTCCCCGGCGGTCGTCAACATCAGTACCCGGCAGAAGCTGCCCCAGCGTGGTGCTGCGGCCGGTGCCCCGGTGATGCCTGACCTGGAAGGCCTGCCGCCGATGCTGCGCGAATTCTTCGAGCGCAACATGCCGCAAGTG
Organism: Metapseudomonas resinovorans; assembly: GCF_002003485.1. Classification (GTDB taxonomy): domain Bacteria; phylum Pseudomonadota; class Gammaproteobacteria; order Pseudomonadales; family Pseudomonadaceae; genus Metapseudomonas; species Metapseudomonas resinovorans_D. Next base: position 51,498 of record NZ_BDMA01000092.1, on the reverse strand, counting down.
CCGCGCAATCCCCAGGGTGGCCGCCAGCGCGAGGCGCAGTCCCTCGGTTCCGGTTTCATCATTTCCAAGGACGGCTATGTCCTGACCAACAACCATGTGGTGGCCGATGCCGATGAGATCATCGTGCGCCTGTCCGATCGCAGTGAGCTGGAAGCCAAGCTCATCGGCGCTGATCCGCGTACCGATGTGGCGCTGTTGAAGGTCGACGGCAAGGACCTGCCGATCGTGAAGATTGGCAAGTCCGACGAACTCAAAGTGGGAAGCTGGGTGCTGGCCATTGGTTCGCCCTTCGGCTTCGACCATTCTGTGACCGCCGGTATCGTCAGCGCCAAGGGCCGCAGCCTGCCGAACGAGAACTATGTGCCGTTCATCCAGACCGACGTGGCCATCAACCCGGGCAACTCCGGTGGCCCGCTGTTCAACCTGGACGGTGAAGTGGTCGGCATCAACTCGCAGATCTTCACTCGCTCCGGCGGCTTCATGGGCCTGTCCTTCGCCATCCCGATCGACGTCGCCATGAGCGTGGCCGACCAGCTCAAGTCCGAAGGCAAGGTCAGCCGCGGCTGGCTGGGCGTTGTGATCCAAGAAGTGAACAAGGACCTGGCTGAGTCCTTCGGTCTGGACAAGCCTGCCGGTGCACTGGTTGCCCAGGTCCAGGAAGGTGGTCCGGCGGCCAAGGGCGGCCTCCAGGTTGGTGACGTCATCCTCAGCATGAACGGCCAGCCGATCGTGGTTTCCGCTGACCTGCCGCACCTTGTGGGCAATCTCAAACCCGGCAGCAAGATTCAGCTCGAGGTGGTACGTGGCGGTAGCCGCAAGACCCTCGACATGGCCATCGGTGCGCTTCCGGAAGACGGCGACGAAATGGCTGCCGCGACCGGCGATGGCGTCGAGCGCAGCAGCAATCGCCTGGGCGTGAGCGTGGTCGAGCTGACCGAGGAGCAGAAAAAGTCCCTGGATATCCAGGGTGGCGTGGTCATCAAGGAAGTCCAGGATGGTCCGGCTGCCATGATGGGGCTGCGTCCGGGCGATGTGATCACTCACCTGAACAACCAGGCCATCACGTCTGCCAAGGCATTCACCCAGGTCGCCAAGGACCTGCCGAAGAACCGTTCGGTGTCCATGCGTGTCCTGCGTCAGGGCCGCGCCAGCTTCATTACCTTCAAGCTGGCCGAATAAAGCGGTTGCGGTACGAAAGGGCGGCCATTGGCCGCCCTTTTTCGTTCCTGCCTTCCGCCGCATGGGCGTGACGGGCAGGTCGCCGATCAGGTAAACTCCCCCGCTATTTTTCGGCGAGCAACCTGCTTGCGGCTTCTTTTGAGTGTTGACCTGTGAGTGACCTGAGTCATATCCGCAATTTCTCCATCATCGCCCACATCGACCATGGCAAGTCGACCCTGGCTGACCGCTTCATCCAGATGTGCGGCGGCCTGTCCGATCGCGAGATGGAGGCCCAGGTACTGGACTCCATGGACCTGGAACGTGAGCGCGGCATCACCATCAAGGCCCACAGCGTCACCCTGCATTACAAGGCTCAGAGTGGTAAGACCTACCAGCTGAACTTCATCGACACCCCCGGCCACGTGGACTTCACCTACGAAGTCAGCCGTTCCCTGGCAGCCTGTGAAGGCGCGCTGCTGGTGGTGGACGCCGGCCAGGGCGTTGAAGCGCAGTCCGTGGCCAACTGCTACACCGCCATCGAGCAGGGCCTGGAAGTCATGCCCGTGCTGAACAAGATGGACCTGCCCCAGGCCGAGCCGGAGCGGGTAAAGGAAGAAATCGAACACATCATCGGCATCGACGCTACCGACGCCGTCCCCTGCAGCGCCAAGAGCGGCATGGGTGTGATCGACGTGCTGGAGCGCCTGGTGGAAGTGATCCCGGCGCCGGAAGGCGAGGTCGACGCTCCGCTGCAAGCCCTGATCATCGACTCCTGGTTCGACAACTACCTGGGCGTGGTCTCTCTGGTGCGCGTCAAACATGGTCGCGTGAAGAAGGGCGACAAGATCCTGGTGAAGTCCACCGGCAAGCTCCACCAAGTGGACAGCGTGGGCGTATTCACCCCGAAACACACTGAGATGCCGGATCTGAAGGCTGGCGAAGTAGGTTTCATCATCGCCGGCATCAAGGACATCCTGGGCGCGCCGGTAGGCGATACCCTGACCCTGTCCAACACCCCTGATGTGGACGTGCTGCCAGGCTTCCAGCGCATCAAGCCGCAGGTTTACGCCGGCCTGTTCCCGGTCAGCTCCGACGATTTCGAGGACTTCCGTGAAGCCCTGCAGAAGCTGACCCTGAACGACGCGGCCCTGCAGTACGAACCGGAAAGCTCCGAGGCCCTGGGCTTCGGTTTCCGTATCGGCTTCCTCGGCATGCTGCATATGGAGATCATCCAGGAGCGCCTGGAGCGCGAATACGACCTGGACCTGATCACCACCGCGCCGACCGTGGTCTTCGAGATCGTGCAGAAGAACGGCGAAACGATTTACGTCGACAACCCGTCCAAGCTGCCCGACCTCGCCTCCATTGCCGAAATGCGCGAGCCGATCGTTCGCGCCAACATCCTGGTTCCCCAGGAACACCTCGGCAACGTCATCACCCTGTGCATCGAGAAACGCGGCGTCCAACGCGACATGCAGTTCCTCAGCTCGCAGGTTCAGGTCTGCTACGACCTGCCGATGAACGAGGTGGTGCTCGACTTCTTCGATCGCCTGAAGTCGGTAAGTCGTGGTTATGCGTCGCTGGATTACAGCTTCGATCGCTTCGAACCCGCTAATCTGGTGAGGCTGGACGTGCTGATCAACGGCGAGAAGGTCGATGCCCTGGCACTCATCGTGCACCGCGACCAGGCCCACTACAAAGGTCGTGCGTTGACCGAGAAGATGAAGGAATTGATCCCGCGTCAGATGTTCGACGTGGCGATCCAGGCGGCGATCGGTGGACAGATCGTTGCGCGTACTACCGTAAAAGCGCTCAGGAAGAACGTTCTGGCCAAGTGCTACGGCGGCGACGTCAGCCGTAAGAAAAAGCTGCTGGAGAAGCAGAAGGCCGGTAAGAAACGGATGAAGCAGGTCGGCAGCGTGGAAATCCCGCAGGAAGCCTTCCTTGCTGTGCTCAAAGTGGATAGCTAGGGTCTATGTCGATCAATTTCCCGCTGTTGTTGGTTATCGCCGTGGCAGTTTGCGGCGTCCTCGCGCTTGTCGACCTCGTTCTGCTGGCGCCGCGCCGGCGCTCTGCGATTGCCGCCTACGAGGGGCAGGTCAACGAGCCCGATCCGGACGTCCTCGACAGGCTGAACAAGGAACCGCTGCTGGTGGAGTACGGGAAGTCGTTCTTCCCGGTGCTGGCCATCGTGCTGGTGCTGCGTTCCTTCCTGGTCGAACCGTTCCAGATCCCGTCCGGCTCGATGAAGCCGACGCTGGAAGTGGGCGATTTCATCCTGGTCAACAAGTTCGCCTATGGCATCCGCCTGCCGGTGCTGGATAACAAGGTGATCGAGGTGGGTGACCCGCAGCGCGGCGATGTCATGGTGTTCCGCTATCCCAGCGACCCGAACATCAACTACATCAAGCGTGTGATCGGCCTGCCGGGCGATCGCATTGCCTACAGCAGCGACAAGCACCTGACCATCAATGGTAAGCCGGTCGCCGAGAAGCTGCTGGGCGAAGAACCGGGCACGCTGGGCAGCGCCAATCTCTATGAAGAGAAACTGGGCGAGGCCGAGCACCTGATCCGCAAGGAAATGAAGCGCTACCGCATGGAGCCGGGCCGCGAGTGGGTGGTGCCTCAGGGGCATTACTTCATGATGGGCGACAACCGGGACAACTCCAACGACAGCCGTTACTGGAACGACCCTCGCATTCCGAAGGACCTGCTCGGCATGGTTCCGGACCGGAATATCGTCGGCAAGGCCTTCGCCGTGTGGATGAGCTGGCCCGATCCGAAGATGCGCAATCTGCCAAACTTCTCCCGAGTGGGCCTGATTCGCTAACAGGCCCCTCGCCATTGCGGTTTTGCGGCGTTGTTCATGACAGCGCCGCAGTCGCTATATAGTCTTGCTTGCGGGCCTACCGGCCTCCAATAAAAACAGACATTGAGGTCGATCATGACGTTCGCGCGTAAGCAGAAGGGTATGTCGGTTATGGGCTGGCTGCTGGTCCTGGCCGTAGTGGCTTTCCTGGCCAGCACCGCCTTCAAGGTCATCCCGCATTACCTGGATTTCTTCTCCCTGGAGAAGATCATCACTTCGGTGGAAACCGAGAAAGCCCTGGAAATCAGGACGATTCCCGACTTCTACAGCCATGTGTCCAAGGGCATGCAGGTCAACGGTATCCGTGATCTGGACCTGGACAAGGCATTGAAGGTGACCCTGGAAAACAACGAGTTCCAGGCGCACCTGCAGTATGAAAAACGCGAACCCCTGGTCGAGAACCTCGATCTGGTGGTGCGCTTCGACAAAGAATTCCGTGTGCGAGCCCAGTGAGCGTATCCCTCAGTCGTCTCGAGCGTAAGCTCGGCTATACCTTCAAGGACCAGAGTCTGATGACTCTGGCCCTGACCCACCGCAGTTTTGCGGGGCGCAACAACGAGCGCCTCGAATTCCTCGGCGATGCCATCCTCAATTTCGTCGCCGGCGAGGCGTTGTTCGAACGCTTCCCCCAGGCCCGCGAGGGCCAGTTGTCGCGCTTGCGCGCACGGTTGGTGAAGGGTGAGACCCTGGCACTACTGGCTCGTGGCTTCGAACTGGGCGAGTACCTGCGCCTGGGGTCGGGCGAGCTGAAGAGCGGCGGTTTCCGCCGTGAGTCGATTCTCGCCGATGCACTGGAAGCGCTGATCGGCGCCATCTACCTGGATTCCGGCATGGAGGCCGCGCGCGAGCGCGTCCTCGCCTGGCTGACCAATGAACTGGAAGGCCTGACCCTGGTGGATACCAACAAGGATCCCAAGACCCGTCTGCAGGAATTCCTGCAATCTCGGGCCTGCGAACTGCCACGCTATGAAGTGGTGGATATCCAGGGTGAACCGCACTGCCGAACCTTTTTCGTCGAGTGCCAGGTCACCCTGCTGAATGACAAGACCCAGGGCCAGGGCGCCAGCCGCCGTATCGCTGAACAGGTGGCCGCCGCCGCCGCCCTGGTCGCCCTTGGTGTGGAGAATGGCAATGACTGATATCGATACCCCCCGCTGCGGCTATGTCGCCATCGTCGGCCGCCCCAATGTGGGCAAGTCCACGCTGCTCAACCACATCCTCGGACAGAAGCTGGCGATCACCTCGCGCAAGCCGCAGACCACCCGCCACAACATGCTGGGGATCAAGACCGAGGGCAACGTCCAGGCGATCTACGTCGACACCCCCGGCCTGCACAAGAAGAGCGACAAGGCGCTGAACCGCTACATGAACCGCAGCGCCTCCGCGGCGTTGAAGGACGTGGACGTGGTCGTCTTCGTTGTCGACCGTGACCGCTGGACCGAAGAGGACCAGCTGGTGCTGGAGCGTGTGCAGTATGTGCAGGGTCCGGTTCTGCTCGCGGTGAACAAGACCGACCGCATGGACGAGAAGGGCGACCTGATCCCGCACCTGTCCTGGCTCCAGGAACAGCTGCCGAACGCCGAGCTGGTGCCGATCTCCGCTCTGCAAGGCCACAACCTGGATACCCTGGAGCGCCTGGTGGCCGAGCGTCTGCCGGAAGGGGATCACTTCTTCCCGGAAGACCAGATCACCGATCGCAGCAGCCGCTTCCTTGCCGCTGAACTGGTGCGCGAGAAGATCATGCGCCAGCTGGGCGCCGAGCTGCCCTACCAGATCACCGTGGAAATCGAAGAGTTCAAGCAGGAAGGCCGTGTCCTGCACATCCACGCCCTGATCCTGGTTGAGCGCGATGGCCAGAAGAAGATCATCATCGGCGACGGTGGCGAGCGCATCAAACGCATCGGCCAGGACGCCCGCAAGGACATGGAAACCATGTTCGACTCCAAGGTCATGCTCAACCTCTGGGTGAAAGTGAAGGGCGGCTGGTCCGACGACGAGCGTGCCCTGCGTTCCCTGGGCTACAACGACCTCTGAGCCTCTCGATGATCAGCGCGGCGCTACCGACGTTCGTCCTGCACAGCAGGGCCTATCGGGAAAGCAGCGCGCTGGTCGACTTCTTCACGCCTGAAGGTCGCCTGCGCGCGGTGCTGCGCGGTGCTCGCGGCAAGGCCGGTACCCTGGCGCGGCCATTCCTGCCACTGGAAGCCGAATTCCGTGGCCGCGGCGAGCTGAAGAACGTCGGCCGGCTGGAGAGTGCCGGCATTCCCAACCTGCTGGCTGGCGAAGCGCTGTTCAGTGGCCTCTACCTCAATGAATTGCTGGTTCGCCTGCTGCCGGCCGAAGACCCGCAGCCGGCGCTGTTCGAGCATTACGCCGTCACCCTCCAGGCCCTGGCCGCCAACCGTCCGCTGGAACCCCTGCTGCGCGCATTCGAATGGCGCCTGCTGGACGAGCTGGGCTATGGTTTCGCCCTGGATTCGGACGTCGCCGGGCAACCCATCGCACCCGACGGCATCTACCGCTTGCTGCCCGATGCCGGACTGGAGCCGGTGGGGCAGCTGCAACCCGGCCTGTTCCAGGGCCGCGAACTCCTCGCGCTGGCCGAAGCCGACTGGAGCGCCCCGGGCGCCCTCGGCGCGGCCAAGCGCCTGATGCGGCAGGCCCTGGCACCTCACCTGGGCGGCCGGCCACTGGTCAGCCGCGAGCTATTCATGACGATCAAGGAACCATCCCGTGACTGAAGCCAACCGCGTACTTCTCGGCGTCAACATCGACCACGTCGCCACCCTTCGCCAGGCCCGCGGCACCCGTTACCCGGACCCGGTCAAGGCAGCGCTGGACGCCGAAGAGGCAGGCGCCGACGGCATCACCGTGCACCTGCGTGAAGACCGCCGTCACATCCAGGAGCGCGATGTGCGCCTGCTCAAGGAGGTTCTGCAGACCCGCATGAACTTCGAGATGGGTGTAACCGAGGAAATGATGGTCTTCGCCGAGGAGATTCGTCCCGAGCATGTCTGCCTTGTGCCGGAAACGCGCCAGGAGCTGACTACCGAAGGTGGCCTCGACGTTGCTGGCCAGGAAGCCCGCATCAAGGCCGCCGTGGAGCGCCTGGCCAAAGTGGGCAGTGAGGTGTCGCTGTTCATCGATGCCGATCTGCAGCAGATCGAGGCGGCGCACCGCGTTGGCGCCCCGGCCATCGAACTGCATACCGGCCGTTATGCCGATGCCCACAATCCGGAAGAAGCCGCTCGCGAACTGCAGCGCATCCAGGAGGGCGTGGCGCTGGGCCTTCGCCTCGGCCTGATCGTCAACGCCGGCCACGGCCTGCACTACCACAACGTCGAGCCGGTTGCGGCGATTCCTGGCATCAACGAACTGAACATCGGCCACGCACTGGTGGCCCACGCGCTGTTCGTCGGCTTCAAACAGGCGGTTGTGGAAATGAAGCAGCTGATCGTTGCGGCCGCCCCCAAACGCTGAGAGGCGCTGCAGAAAGCGGATTTGCAGTTCAGCGAATGAATTCGCCCCCACAGGATTCGGTTCCTGTGGGGGCGATTTCAATCGCGAAGGGCTGCGCAGCGGCCCCGTAGGTTGGCACCGAGGAACGAGGCCCAACGATGTGCGGGGTGAGTTCGCTGCGTTGGGTTTCGCAGGCTCTACCCAACCTACGAAAAGCGGTGCGTGCCCCCATAAGCAGCGATCGTCAGGGCTTGCGGGCGATCAGCACGGCGCGAGCCGGTGCCGGGAGGCCTTCGATGGTGCGGCTGTGGTCGGCGGGGTCGAGGAATTCGGGCAGCGACTGGTAACGCATCCACTCGGTGCTGCGCTGCTCCTCAACGCTGGTGTAGCTGACATCCACGCAACGGACATCCACATAACCCGCGCGGCGCAGCCACAGCTCCAGTGCCGGGACTGACGGCAGGAACCAGACGTTACGCATCTGCGCGTAGCGGTCCTCGGGCACCAGTACCTGCTGGGCGTCACCTTCCACTACCAGTGTTTCCAGCACCAGCTCGCCATTCCGGCGCAGGCAGTCCTTGAGGTCGAAGAGGTGGTCGATAGGCGAGCGGCGATGATAGAGCACGCCCATGGAGAATACGGTGTCGAACCCTTCCAGCTTGGGTGGCAGCTCTTCCAGCGCCAGCGGTAGGTGCCAGGCCGGGAGGTCCGGGAGGAAGCGCTTCATGGCCAGGAACTGGCAGAAGAACAACCAGTTCGGATCGATACCCACCACGCTATCCGCGCCGGCACCCAGCATGCGCCACTGGTAGTAACCGTTGCCGCAACCGACATCCAGCACGCGGCGACCGCGCAGGTCGAGATGGGGCGCTACCCGTGACCACTTCCAGTCCGAACGCCACTCGGTGTCGACGTGCACGCCGAACAGTTCGAAGGGGCCTTTGCGCCAAGGGATGAGTCCCTGCAGCGCGGACTTCAGTACAGCGCGGGTTGCTTCGTCACAGGGGCCGTCAAGCAGGAAGCGCTGGGCCAGTTCCACCTGTTGCGGTTGCAGGGTCGGGAGGGCGTTGACCGCAGCGCCCCAGCGCTCCAGGTCGCCATGACCAACCGTCATCTTTGCGTCGAGTTGTGCGGGCAGGTCGACCGCCCAATCCTGCAGGGGAGTGCCTGCCAGCCTTTGCTGCAGGGCATCGAGGTCCAGCGTACGAATCATGGTAGGGCGATCAGTGAGGCGAAATTGAGGCACTGGAACCAGGGCACGACCTTGGAGAAACCGGCGGCCAGCAGGCGCTCGCGGTGTTCTTCCAGGCTGTCCGGGTGCATGACGTTTTCCAGCGCGCTGCGCTTCTGGGCGATTTCCAGCTCGCTGTAACCATTGGCGCGCTTGAAGGCGACATGCAGTTCGGTGAGCAACTGGTGTTCTTCGGCGTCTTCGAAGCGCAGCTTCTCGGAGAGGATCAGCGCACCGCCAGGCAGCAGCGCCTTTTGAATGCGGGAGAGGAGTTCGACGCGGTGCTCGCGGGGTACGAACTGCAGGGTGAAGTTCATCGCCACCAGCGAGCAGGGCTGAAAGTCGAGGGCGAGGATATCGGCTTCGATCACCTCGACCGGCAACAACTCCTGGAACATGGCGTCCTGGGCGTGCAGGTATTCGCGGCAGCGTTCCACCATGGCGCTGGAGTTATCCACAGCGACGACCTTGCAGCCGTCGGTCTTCACATGGCGACGCAGCGCCTGGGTCACCGCGCCAAGGGAGCTGCCCAGGTCGTAGAGCGGGGTGCCGGGCTGGGCGAATTGCGCCGCCAGCACGCCGATGTTCTCGACGATGGTGGGATAACCCGGTACCGAGCGCTTGATCATGTCCGGGAAGACCCGGACCACGTCCTCGTTAAAGGCGAAGTCGGCGACTTGGGCCTGGGGATTGGCGTAGATGCGATCGGGACGTTCGGTCACGGGCCGGTACCAGCAATGGAAAAGGCCGGCATTCTAACGGACTGCGCGGCGCGGCCAAACCACCCTCACTTCAGCTGATCGGAAAAGAACTCGCCTGCCCCTTGCAGCGGCCCCAGTGGATTGCGCTTGACCTCATGTCGGCGGATGTTCGGCTCGCCGTTACTCACCTTGTGCACCACCACGTCATCCACCAGCACGAACACCGCGCGGAAGACCCAGCCCTGCAACTCCCGGTTCTTGCGGAAGTTGAACACGTCGGCCCAGAAGTTGCCGACCCGCTGGGTATCCGTCTTGGTGAACTCGAAGGCGTAACCGATGCAGCGATCCTTGGCTTCCAGGCATTTCATCAGGCCTTCAGGAAGATAGTCGATGGGCACGTTGGGCTGGACGAACATCAGGCGCACGTCGATGAACGAAAGCATCTTGCCGTTGCCCTGGATCAGCGGGTCGAAGCCCAGGGAAAACAGCTCGGGGCGCGTCGTCTTTCCCGGCACCGCCTGTGAATAGCGGATCTCCGCATCGGTGTAGTCCCTGAATGGCGACAGAACTTCGGCCCGCTCGCTGGGCAGCAGGCTACCGCAGCCTGTGAGAAGAACCGCACAGCAAAGCAGGCTCCACAGTCGTACCAGGCTGCCCATCACACGCTCCATTTTCCAGTGTCCGCCTAATTGCTATAGCCGATTTCCCGAGAGGGTGCCGATGGATTTTTCGAGGAGGGCACCGCGGTCGAAAATGCCACTACTGAGGCCGCGATGCCGAACTGGCCCAGCCAGTAGCTGAGAATGATGGAGTAGCTCGCGCCGTCAAATGGCGAGACGAAACGGTTGATGCCGATGAGACTGTCGGAGAGCACGAATAGCGCTGCACCGCCTGCCGCCAGCATCGCCGACTTGCGCTCGACACCGGCGCCCAGACGGGCCAGGGCGCGCCAGAGCATCGCGCTGATGGCCAGCGCATAGCAGGCAACTGGTATCAGCAAACCGCCCAGTCCGCCAGACGCGAGCAGGGCGAAGATGCCGCCTCCGCAGCCCGCCGCCACCAGTAGGGCGACAGGCGCCAACTGGCCGCTTTGCTGCAGGTAGGCGCACAGATAGGCGAGATGGGCGAGCAGGAAAGCGCCAAGGCCGAAGACGAACAGATCGGCCGGCCATTCCAGCAGCATGTCGCCGAGCAGGGACAGGAGCAGGCCAATCGTGATCCAGCGGCGATACGGCCCGGAAGGCGCGCGGCGCAGCCAGAGCAGCAGGGCGATGATGGGGATCGGCTTGCTGACGAAGCACAGCCAGTCCAGTTCAAGTGCGACGCCGGTGAGGAAAGACAGCACACCAGCCAGGCCGAAGATCAAGGTTCCCATGAATGCTCCCGCGAATCCGTCAGAGCAGCACTATGGGAACCCGGCGCGGCGCTCGCCAGGCGGCGAACGCCATTGGTGCAGTCATTTGGCGCTATTTGACGCTGATCTGGCAGTCGAAGGATTCGGCCGGCGCCACGTCGGTCTCCCAGGGGCGCTGGTAATCCAGGTGCAGGCGGCCCTCGCCGGGCTGGCTGGCCTTGAAGCGCCAGGTGGATTGGCCCGCGCTTCCCACCAGGCCCGCGTCTTCGGGGGTCGAATAGACCTCCGGGCCAAGGCTCTGCAGCACATTGGCGGCCGCGTCGCGGACGACCCAGCGGAAGCCGGTGGTGGGGTTGCTGGGCAGGGTCAGCACCAGCGGCTGGCCCTGGCTGAGGGATAGCGGGCAATCGTCCTGCTGGTCCTGAAGCACCACGGAGCCGGTCTTCTGCTGGGCGCAGGCGCCGAGCAGGATGAATCCCAGGGGCAGCAGCAGGCGAGGGGAGGGAACGAGGGACATCGGAGGCTCCGTCGGTCAAGGGCGGGGGTCAGCATAACGGCTGACTCCGACCTTGCGTAGGTTCCGAAGGGGAAATCTCATCTCAAGCGAGGCTGTGGAAGCGATTTCAATCGCGAATGAATTCGCTCCCACCCCGCCGGACGCGCAGGCTCAGGCGAACAGCAACTTCGCCACGTCGCCGAAGCGGCGCGCGAAGTGCACCGTCAGGCCCTCCTTGAGGTAGTCCGGCAGCTCTTCGAAGGCGCCCCGGTTGGCTTCCGGCAGGATCAGCTCGAAGATTTTCTGCCGGCGGGCGGCAATGACCTTCTCGCGGACTCCACCGATGGGCAGCACCTGGCCGGTGAGTGTCAGCTCGCCGGTCATGGCAACGCCTTTCTTCGGCGTCTGGTTGCGTGCCAGGGACAACAGGGCGCTGGCCATGGTGATGCCGGCGCTGGGGCCATCCTTGGGCGTCGCGCCCTCCGGCACGTGGAGGTGGACGAAGGCCTGGTCGAAGAACGTCGGGTCGCCGCCATAGCGTTTCAAGTTGGAGCTGATGTAGCTGTAGGCGATCTCGGCCGATTCCTTCATGACTTCGCCCAGTTGGCCGGTGAGCTTGAAGCCCCGGTTCAGGGTATGGATGCGCGTCGCTTCGATGGGCAGGGTGGCGCCGCCCAAGCTCGTCCAGGCCAGACCGGTGATCACGCCGATACCCGCCAGCACCTGTTCACGGCGGAACGGCGGCAGGCCGAGGAAGTTCTCCAGGTCCTTCTGCCCAACCTTGATCTTCGCCTCGGGTTCCTCCAGCAGGCGCACCACGGACTTGCGGATGATCTTGCCCAGCTGCTTCTCCAGCTGGCGAACGCCCGCTTCCCGCGCATAGCCATCGATCACCGAGGTGAGGGCGCCGTCGGTGATGGACAGGCGATCCTTCGGTACGCCGGTACGTTCCAGCAGGCGCGGCCAGAGGTGACGCTTGGCGATGGCGTGCTTCTCTTCGGTGATGTAGCTGGAGAGGCGAATGGTTTCCATGCGGTCCAGCAGCGGGCCGGGGATGGAATCCAGAGTGTTGGCGGTGCAGACGAACAGCACCTTGGACAGGTCCAGGCGCAGGTCCAGGTAATGGTCGAGGAATTCGACGTTCTGTTCCGGGTCGAGCGTCTCCAGCAGGGCCGAAGCCGGGTCGCCCTGGTGGCTGGCGCCGAGCTTGTCGATCTCGTCGAGCATGATGACCGGGTTCATCACCTCCACTTCCTTCAGGGCCTGCACCAGCTTGCCGGGCAAGGCCCCGATGTAGGTGCGACGGTGGCCCTTGATTTCGGCCTCGTCGCGCATGCCGCCGACGCTGAAGCGGTAGAACGGGCGGCCCAGGGATTCGGCGATGGACTTGCCGATGCTGGTCTTGCCCACGCCGGGCGGGCCCACCAGCAGCACGATGGAACCGGAGATTTCACCCTTGAAGGCACCTACCGCGAGAAACTCGAGGATGCGGTTCTTCACGTCGTCGAGCCCGGCGTGGTGCTTGTCCAGCACCCTGCGGGCATGTTTGAGATCGAGCTTGTCCGCCCCGTATACGCCCCAGGGCACGGACGTGGCCCAATCCAGGTAATTGCGGGTGACAGCGTATTCCGGCGATCCGGTTTCCAGGATCGACAGCTTGTTCAGCTCCTCGTCGATGCGCTTCTTCGCCTGCTCCGGCAGCACCTTGCCGTCCAGGCGCTGGATGAACTGCTCGCTGTCGGCACTGCGGTCATCCTTGGTGATGCCCAGCTCCTGCTGGATCAGTTTCAGCTGTTCCTTGAGGAAGAACTCGCGTTGGTGCTGGCCGATCTTGCGATTCACCTCGGCGGACAGCTCGCTTTGCAGCCGCGCCATTTCCACTTCCTTGCGCAGCAGCGGCAGCACTTTCTCCATGCGCTTGAGGATCGGCACCGTGTCCAGCACTTCCTGCAGCTCGTGGGCGGGCGCGGTGGTCAATGCGGCGGCGAAGTCGGTCAGCGGCGACGGGTCGTTCGGGCTGAAGCGGTTGAGGTAGTTCTTCAGTTCTTCGCTGTACAACGGGTTGAGCGGCAACAGCTCCTTGATCGCATTGATCAGCGCCATGCCGTAGGCCTTCACCTCGTCTCGAGGGTCCTGGGGGCTCTGTGGATAATCCACCTCCACCAGGAAGGGAGGGCGATGGCGTTTGAGCCAGCCGCGAATCCGTACGCGCGACAAGCCCTGGGCCACGAACTGCAGTTTGCCGCCCTCGCGGCTGGCGTGGTGCACGCGCACCAGGGTGCCGTGTTCCGGCAGGGTGTTGGGATCGAAATGGCGCGGGTCTTCCGGTGGGTTCTCCATGAAGAACAGCGCCAGGCAGTGATGCTCCGTCTTGGCCACCAGCTCGAGTGTTTCCCCCCAGGGCTCTTCGTTGACGATTACCGGTAGCACCTGGGCCGGGAAGAACGGGCGGTTGTGGATAGGGATGATGTAGACCTTGTCCGGCAGGTTCTGGCCAGGCAGTACCAAGCCTGTCCGCTGGCTGGAAGTAGCTTCTTCGACGATGTCGGCGTTGATGTCCTGATCGCTCATGGGGGCACCTGGCTATTGGCTTACCCAGGCTATGTGGGGCAATCCATTGGTCTTTTCAACCGCCTGACGCCACGGCCTTCTGCCGTGCGGCGCTGTGCAACCCCGGTTGTGCCCGCTAGAATGCGCAAATTTTGATCAAGCCCCACCATGCTCGAAGCTCGTCTCCTGCGCCTGGACGATCAGGCCCATCACCACGCCCACGACCATCACCAACTGGTGATGTCCCTTGCCGGCCGCGCCGAGTTCGAGGTGGATGGCCGTGGCGGCGAGGTTTGCCGGATGCGTGCGTGCCTGGTGCCGGGGGATGCCGGGCACGAGTTCGCGGGCGTGGGCGAGAACCGCATGCTGATCCTCGATCTGGATGAGCACGGCACTTCGGCCGAGGACCTGGAGCTGCTGGGTCGTCTCTTCGAAACGCCGCGTTATCCGGAACTGGATGCGGACTTCCAGAATCTCCTGAGCTATGCCGGTGCGGAACTGGCGCGCTATGGCAGCGATCCGTTGTTGGCCAGATCCCTGGGCGGACTTCTGTTGCGTGCCCTGTATCTGCGCCTGTTCGGGGATGTGCAGCGGCGCCCGGCGGGCAGTCTCGATATCGAGCGTCTGGATGGCTATATCCAGGGCAATCTGTCGCGGCGGATCAGCGTGGCAGAATTGGCCCAGGTAGCCTGCCTGAGCCCGAGTCACTTCCATGCCCAGTTCAAGGACCACCTGGGCCTGACACCCCACCAATACCTGCTGAAAACCCGCCTCGATCGTGCCGCCCGTCTGTTGCGCGAAAGCGAACAACCCCTGGTGCGGATCGCCGAGGAATGCGGCTTCTCCAGCCAGAGCGCGTTAACCACTGCGATGCGTCGCTATCTGGGGCTCACGCCCAAGCGACTGCGCGGCGCCAGGTAATTCCTACCTGCTAGTGCCGCTGCCTCCGCTCGAACCCACCATCGACCTGTTTTCTGCCCTCGGTAACTGCCGGAGTTGCAACCTTTTCCAGGGTTCTTTTATCGGGTTGTACCTGTTGGGCAACCTATGCTTGGTGTGGAAATAGCGGAATTTGCCGAAATGTCCGTTTCATGGGCTTGCGGGTGGGTTGCACCTTTTGGCGGAAAGTTCCCTGAATCAGAGGATTTGGCAAAGAAACCAGAGAATCCTAAAAGAAAGGCGCAGTGCCATATCTCTAAATTCCGCACTCGCCTTGCGGGGCCCAAATGGGAATCGTTCTTGCGAGCCCTGATGGATGTACTAGACCGCGCAATAGCGCGGTTCACAGGTGCGCCGGGAGCGTTACGGATTCGTGCGATGGGCCAGGTCCACCAGAGCTGGCCCGTCGTCGCATTGGTGGGGCCGGATGCCCTGTGACCATTGCCCGATCGGGATTACATCGGCCCCATGGCTGACGTGGTCGGGAAGCAAACCGGTAGCCGCCACAAGTGGCCGCCAAATACCAACCACGGGAGCGGACTACCCGCCGCCCCCGAATAAAAACAAACGAGCAGGGGAGACCCCCATGAGTATGAGCAACCCGATGCTGATCACTTTTGTGATCTATATCGCGGCCATGGTGCTGATCGGCTTCGCCGCCTATCGCTCCACCAACAACCTTTCCGACTACATCCTCGGTGGTCGCAGCCTCGGTAGCTTCGTTACCGCCCTGTCCGCCGGCGCCTCCGACATGAGCGGCTGGCTGCTGATGGGCCTGCCGGGTGCCGTCTACCTCTCCGGTCTCTCCGAAAGCTGGATCGCCATTGGCCTGATCATCGGCGCCTACCTCAACTGGCTGCTGGTTGCCGGCCGTCTGCGCGTGCAGACCGAACACAACGGCAACGCCCTGACCCTGCCGGACTACTTCACCAACCGCTTCGAAGACAACAGCCGCATCCTGCGCATCTTCTCCGCCGTGGTGATCCTGGTGTTCTTCACCATCTACTGCGCCTCCGGCGTTGTCGCCGGTGCCCGCCTGTTCGAGAGCACCTTCGGCATTTCCTACGAAACCGCCCTGTGGGCCGGTGCTGCCGCCACCATCTGCTACACCTTTGTCGGTGGTTTCCTGGCAGTGAGCTGGACCGACACCGTGCAGGCCAGCCTGATGATCTTCGCGCTGATCCTCACTCCCATCATTGTGATGATCGCTACCGGCGGCATGGACACCACCTTCATCGCGATCGAAATGAAGGATGCGGCCAACTTCGACATGCTCAAGGGCGCCAGCTTCGTCGGCGTGATCTCCCTGCTCGCCTGGGGCCTGGGCTACTTCGGCCAGCCGCACATCCTGGCGCGCTTCATGGCCGCTGACTCCGTCAAATCCATCCCGAACGCCCGCCGCATCTCCATGACCTGGATGATTCTCTGCCTGGGTGGCGCGGTCGCTGTTGGCTTCTTCGGCATCGCCTACTTCTCCGCCCATCCGGAGCAGGCTGGCGCCGTCACCGAGAACCACGAGCGTGTGTTCATCGAACTGGCCAAGATCCTCTTCAACCCGTGGATCGCCGGTGTGCTGCTGTCCGCCATCCTGGCCGCGGTCATGTCCACCCTGAGCTGCCAGTTGCTGGTGTGCTCCAGCGCCCTGACCGAAGACTTCTACAAGGCCTTCTTCCGCAAGAACGCCAGCCAGGCCGAACTGGTCTGGGTCGGTCGCGCCATGGTGCTGCTGGTGGCCGTGATTTCCATCGTCATCGCCGCTGACCCGGAAAGCAAGGTACTGGGCCTGGTGTCCTATGCCTGGGCCGGCTTCGGCGCTGCCTTCGGTCCGGTGGTGATCCTGTCGCTGATCTGGAAAGGCATGACCCGTAACGGCGCGCTGGCTGGCATGATCCTGGGTGCGGTGACCGTTGTCCTGTGGAAGAACTTCTTCGGCTGGACCGGCCTGTACGAAATCATTCCGGGCTTCATCCTCTGCACCCTCGGCATCCTGATCTTCAGCCGCATCGGCAATGCGCCGTCCGCTGCGATGATCAAGCGCTTCGACGAAGCCGAGAAGGAATACCAGGACGCCCACGTCTGACACTGTGCGGCACGCGGCCGGTCGTCCGCGTGCCGTGCTCCGGGTTGATCCCGGGCTCTCACCAACGACCCGATAGTGCTTCACCGGCCCATGTCCCTGGATATGGGCCGGTTTTTTTTGCCTTGTGGATAAGTGAATGCGGGCCTGCCCGGCACTACGCGATTTTCGGTGCTTCGACCATAGTCCGGGTTTGGTAAGACCATGGTCGAATGGCCCTGTAGAAGGGTGGGGGATACAAAAGACGCCATACAAAAACAACTACCCACCGAGGTAAGACCCAATGAGTGCTGCTTCTCTTTATCCGGTCCGCCCTGAAGTGGCCGCCCAGTCCCTCACCGACGAAGCGACCTACAAAGCCATGTACCAGCAGTCCGTGATCAATCCGGACGGTTTCTGGCGCGAACAGGCCAAGCGCCTGGACTGGATCAAGCCTTTCACCAAGGTTAAGCAGACCTCCTTCGACGACCATCACGTCGATATCAAGTGGTTCGCCGACGGCACCCTCAACGTCTCCGCCAACTGCCTGGACCGCCATCTCGCCGAGCGCGGCGACCAGGTCGCGATCATCTGGGAGGGCGACGATCCTTCCGAGCACGAACACATCACCTACCGCGACCTGCACGAGCGGGTCTGCAAGTTCGCCAACGCCCTGCGTGGCCAGGATGTGCATCGCGGTGACGTGGTGACCATCTACATGCCGATGATCCCGGAAGCCGTGGTCGCCATGCTGGCCTGCACCCGTATCGGCGCCATCCACTCCGTGGTGTTCGGTGGCTTCTCCCCCGAGGCCCTGGCTGGCCGCATCATCGACTGCCGTTCCAAGGTGGTGATCACCGCTGACGAAGGCTTGCGCGGCGGCAAGAAGACTCCGCTCAAGGCCAACGTCGATGACGCGCTGACCAACCCGGAAACCAGCAGCGTGCAGAAGATCATCGTGGTCAAGCGCACGGGCAGCGAGATCAAATGGAACCAGCACCGCGACGTCTGGTACGAAGACCTCATGAAAGTGGCGGGCAGCACCTGCGCGCCGAAGGAGATGGGTGCCGAGGACCCGCTGTTCATCCTCTACACCTCCGGCTCCACCGGAAAGCCCAAGGGCGTCCTGCACACCACCGGCGGCTACCTGACCTACGCATCGCTGACCCATGAGCGCGTGTTCGACTACCGTCCGGGCGAAGTCTTCTGGTGCACCGCGGACATCGGCTGGGTGACCGGCCACACCTATCTGGTCTACGGGCCGCTCTCCAATGGCGCCACGACGGTCATGTTCGAAGGCGTACCGAACTATCCGGACATGACCCGCGTGGCGAAGATCGTCGACAAGCACAAGGTCAACGTTCTCTACACCGCGCCGACCGCCATCCGCGCCATGATGGCCGAGGGCAAGGCTGCGGTTGAAGGCGCCGATGGCTCCAGCCTGCGCCTGCTCGGTTCCGTGGGTGAGCCGATCAACCCGGAAGCCTGGCACTGGTACTACGAGAACGTCGGCCAGAGCCGTTGCCCGATCGTCGACACCTGGTGGCAGACCGAAACTGGCGCCTGCCTGATGACGCCGCTGCCGGGCGCCCACGCCATGAAGCCGGGCTCTGCCGCGCGTCCGTTCTTCGGCGTTCAGCCGGCGCTTGTGGATAACCTCGGCAACATCATCGAGGGTCCGGCCGAAGGCAACCTGGTGATCATCGACTCCTGGCCGGGTCAGGCGCGCACCCTGTATGGCGACCACGACCGCTTCGTCGATACCTACTTCAAGACCTTCCGTGGCATGTACTTCACGGGCGACGGTGCCCGTCGCGATGAAGACGGCTACTGGTGGATCACCGGCCGCGTGGATGATGTGCTGAACGTCTCCGGTCACCGCATGGGCACCGCCGAGATCGAAAGCGCGATGGTGGCCCACTCCAAGGTCGCCGAGGCCGCGGTCGTGGGCGTGCCGCACGACATCAAGGGGCAGGGCATCTATGTCTACGTCACACTGAACGCCGGCGAGGAGACTTCCGAGCAACTGCGTCAGGAACTGAGAAACTGGGTGCGCAAGGAGATCGGTCCGATCGCTACCCCAGACGTAATCCAGTGGGCTCCGGGCCTTCCGAAGACCCGCTCGGGCAAGATCATGCGCCGTATCCTGCGCAAGATCGCCGTCGCCGAGTACGACTCTCTCGGCGACATCTCCACTCTGGCTGATCCCGGCGTGGTGCAGCACCTCATCGATACTCATCGCACCATGCAGGTCGCCTGACCGGCACCTGCAGCAAAACCCCGCCCGGGCCACAAGCCCGGGCGGGGTTTTGCATTTCATGGCCGGAAGAATCGTGGCGGCGTCGCACGGATGAAATTCCTCCATTTCGGCCGAATGGAGATCGCATCACGCCAGCGTTGTAATTTCCGATTCTTTATCGAGTTTCCGCGGGGGAGGGGAGCCCGGGTAACAGTCGCGGTTACGGAGTGCACCCATCTGCTTCCAACGGGAACGCGCTGTGCTCTTTCGGAGCGTTCTTTGCGTCGTTGAAAACAAGTTCAAACTCGCAAGTCCGCAGAATAATTGGGCTTTCTATTTTATGGTCCGATAATTGCCTTTTTTTAGGGTTCTGTGCATTGTCTTTCCGGCACTTTTCCATGTGCCTGTCAATCCTCTTCCGACCCCTCTCCAGTGCTTCTGTAATTTGTTGTCGCATTGAAGAAATATCGACTTCGGGGCTGTGGCTAGAATGCCGCACACCCAGTCGGAGCCTTTTGCACACGGCATTCAGCCGGCAAAGACGACGACTCTTTCTACAATTCGTGGACCGTCTGGGCGAATCTCACGCTGCCAACAGAAGCCATATCCCTTTGAAGGAGTCATAACATGAAGAAGATCGCACTTCTCGGCGCCATGGCGCTGTCCCTGTTGTCGCCGTTGGCCGCCATTGCAGATGATGCCAAGCCGTTGCGCATTGGTATCGAAGCCGCTTACCCGCCCTTCGCCTACAAAACTCCGGAAGGCAAGATCACCGGCTTCGACTACGACATCGGCAACGCCCTGTGCGCCGAGATGAAAGTCGAGTGCAAGTGGATCGAGCAGGAGTTCGACGGCCTGATCCCTGCCCTGAAAGTACGCAAGTTCGACGCTGTGCTCTCTTCCATGAGCATCACCGAAGAGCGCCTGAAATCGGTCGACTTCACCAAGAAGTACTACCACACCCCCGCTCGCCTCGCGATGAAGGAAGGCACTGTCATCAATGACCCGCTGACCGACCTCAAAGGCAAGAAAGTCGGCGTGCAGCGCGCTTCCATTTACGACCGCTACGCCACCGACGTTTTCGCGCCGGCTGGTGCCGAAGTGGTTCGCTACAGCTCGCAGAACGAAATCTTCCTGGACATGACCGCTGGCCGCCTCGACGCCACCCTGGCGGACGTGGTGAACATCGACGACGGTTTCCTCAAGACCGACGCCGGCAAGGGCTTCGCCCTGGTAGGCCCAGACTTCAACGAGAAGAAGTACTTCGGTGAAGGTGCCGGTATCGCCGTGCGCAAGGGTGACACGGCCCTGGCCGAGAAGATCAACACTGCCATCGCTGCCATCCGCGCCAATGGCAAGTACAAGGAAGTGCAGGACAAGTACTTCAAGTTCGACGTCTACGGCGAGTAATCGCTTTTCCCTGAAAGTGGCACAAACTTCACATAGCGGTTTGTGCCACTTTTTCGTTGTGGCGGTGCCGCCCGGAGCATCCCGGCGCGCTGCATGAGGATCTGAATCATGCTCAACGGCTACGGCTCGACCATTCTCGATGGTGCCTGGCTCACCCTGTTGCTGGCCCTGTCTTCCATAACCATGGCGGTGGTGCTCGGCCTGATTGGCGCGGCGTTCCGGCTGTCCCCGATCAAGTGGCTGTCCTTGCTGGGCGAGACTTACGCCACCGTGATCCGTGGCATTCCCGACCTGGTGCTGATCCTGCTGATCTTCTACGGCGGTCAGCAGATCGTGAACGTCGTCGCGCCGATGGTTGGCTACGACGACTACATCGATCTGGACCCCTTCTGGTCCGGTGTCTTCACCCTCGGTTTCATCTTCGGCGCGTACCTCTCGGAAACCTTCCGCGGCGCCTTCATGGCGATCCCGAAAGGGCAGGGCGAGGCCGGCCTGGCCTATGGCATGAGCGGCACCAAGGTGTTCTTCCGCATCCTCGTGCCGCAGATGATCCGTCTGGCGATTCCCGGCTTCACCAACAACTGGCTGGTGATGACCAAGGCCACCGCGCTGATTTCGGTGGTCGGCCTGCAGGACATGATGTTCAAGGCCAAGAGTGCAGCGGATGCGACCCGTGAACCCTTCACTTTCTACCTCGCGGTTGCCGCGCTCTATCTGGTGCTGACCAGCGTCTCGCTGCTGGCGCTGCGTTACATGGAGCGACGCTACTCGGCGGGCATCAAGGCGGCTGAACTATGATCTTCGACTACAACGTGATCTGGGAGAGCCTGCCGCTCTACTTCGGCGGTGTGCTGGTAACCCTCAAGCTCCTGGCGATTTCCCTGGCGCTGGGCCTGACCACAGCCGTGCCGTTGGCGCTGATGCGGGTGTCCAAGCAGCCCTGGGTGAACTTCCCGGCCTGGCTCTACACCTATGTGATTCGCGGCACCCCGATGCTGGTGCAGCTGTTCCTCATTTACTACGGCCTGGCCCAGTTCGAAGCGGTGCGTGAAAGCGTCTTCTGGCCTTATCTGTCCAATGCGACCTTCTGCGCCTGTGTGGCCTTCGCGATCAACACCAGCGCCTACACCGCCGAAATTCTCGCCGGCAGCATCAAGGCCACGCCCCATGGCGAGATCGAAGCGGCCAAGGCCATGGGCATGTCCCGCGGCAAGCTCTACCGCCGCATCCTGCTGCCGTCAGCCCTGCGTCGTGCGCTGCCGCAGTACAGCAACGAAGTCATCATGATGCTGCACACCACCAGCCTGGCGTCCATCGTCACCCTGATCGACATCACCGGCGCTGCGCGCACCGTGAACTCGCAGTACTACCTGCCGTTCGAGGCCTTCATCACCGCGGGTGCGTTCTACCTGTGCCTGACCTTCGTCCTGGTACGCCTGTTCAAGGCGGCCGAGCGTCGCTACCTGGCCTATCTGGCCCCGCGCAAGGCCTGACGCCATGCAACGTATCGACCATGAACTGCCCTGGGGATGCCTGGGGACCCGTCGCCAGCTGACGGTCTTCCGTTTCGGCAGCGGCGAGCGCAAGGCGTACATCCAGGCGTCCCTGCACGCCGATGAGCTGCCGGGCATGCGTGTGGCCGTGGAACTCAAGCGCCGCCTGCGCGAGCTGGAAGAGCAGGGCCGCCTGAAGGGCGTGATCGAGCTGGTGCCGGTGGCCAACCCCGTTGGCCTTGGCCAGCTCGTCCAGGCTGCCCAGCAGGGCCGCTTCGAGCTGGGTAGCGGAAAGAACTTCAATCGTGATTTCGCGGACCTCGCCAGCCTCGTGGCGGATCGCCTGGACGGCCGTCTGGGCGCCGATGCGATGGAGAACGTGGCACTTATCCGCCAGGCCATGGGCGAAGCGCTGGCTGCACTGCCACCGGCAGGTTCCGAGTTGGCGGGCATGCAGCGTCTGCTCCTGCAGCACGCCTGCGATGCCGACCTGGTCCTGGATCTGCACTGCGACTTCGAAGCTGCGGTGCATCTCTACTGCCTGCCGCAGCACTGGCGCGAACTGCGCCCCTTGGCTGCGCGCCTGGAAGCGGGTGCGGTCCTGACCGCCGAAGACTCCGGCGGCAGCTCATTCGATGAGTCCTGCTCGTTGCCCTGGCTGCGTCTGGCCCAGCGCTTCCCCGAAGCATCGATTCCTCCGGCCTGCATGGCGACCACTGTGGAGCTGGGCAGCATGGCGGATACCGACAAGCCGCTGGCCGAGGCACGCGCCGAAGCCATCCTGGCCTTCCTCGCTGACCAGGGCCTGATCACCGGTGATTGGCCGGTTGCCCCGCAGGACTGCTGCGAGGCGACGCCGTTCGAAGGGGCTGAATATCTCTATGCGCCGCACTCCGGAGTCGTGAGCTTCCTCCAGAGCGCCGGGGCGAAGGTCAAGGCTGGCGATCCGCTGTTCGAAGTGATCGACCCGCTGGATGACCGTCATGCAGTGGTTTGCGCGTCGATTGACGGCGTGCTGTTCGCGCGTGAGCGGATGCGATTCGCGCAACCTGGACTTTGGCTGGCCAAGGTGGCCGGCCGTGAACCCATTCGTCAGGGACGCCTGCTGAGCGACTGAGCCAAACGAGACCGAAACCATGTACAAACTGGAAGTCCAAGATCTGCACAAGCGCTATGGCAGCCACGAAGTCCTCAAGGGCGTGTCCCTGGCGGCGAAGGCTGGCGACGTCATCAGCATCATCGGCTCGAGCGGCTCGGGCAAGAGTACCTTCCTGCGCTGCATCAACATGCTGGAGCAGCCCCACGGCGGCAAGATCCTCCTCAATGGCGAGGAGCTGAAGCTCGTGGCCAACAAGGACGGCGGCCTGAAGGCGGCCGATGCCAAGCAACTGCAACGCATGCGTTCGCGTCTGGCGATGGTGTTCCAGCACTTCAACCTCTGGTCGCACATGAGCGCCCTGGAGAACGTCATCGAGGCGCCGGTGCATGTGCTCGGCGTACCGAAGAAGGAAGCCATCGAGAAGGCCGAGCACTACCTGGCCAAGGTGGGCGTGGCCCATCGCAAGGACGCCTATCCGGCGCACATGTCCGGTGGCGAACAGCAGCGTGTGGCGATTGCCCGTGCCCTGGCCATGGAGCCGGAAGTGATGCTGTTCGACGAACCCACTTCGGCTCTCGACCCGGAGCTGGTGGGTGAAGTGCTGAAGGTCATGAAGGACCTGGCCGTCGAAGGCCGCACCATGGTCGTGGTCACCCACGAGATGGGCTTTGCCCGCGAGGTATCCAACCAACTGGTGTTCCTGCACAAGGGCCTGGTGGAAGAGCGCGGTTGCCCGAAGGAAGTGCTGGCAAATCCGCAATCCGATCGCCTCAAACAGTTCCTTTCCGGCAGTCTGAAGTGATCCTCGCTGCGGCGGCCCCAAGGCCGCCGCAGCGCATTCGAATCCCTGTTTCACCACGTCTCTTTCCTTTCTCCGGGGTCTGCTAAGCTGCCTGCCATGACTGCCCATCGAATCGCTTTTCTCCTCTGGCCCGGCACCAAGGCGCTGACCCTGGCACTGGCCGAGGAAGCTCTGCGCGTTGCCCAGCGACTGCATCCGGAAGTGGTCTACGACATGTCCTTCCTCCAGGCCGAGCCGGCCACCGAGGGCGCCTGGCGCCTGCCGGGTGACGCCTGGGTGGGCAAGCTGGAAGGTCTGCATCGCCTGTTCCTGGTGGCCGACGAGCCGCCGGCACAGACATCGCCGGCACTCTCTGCTGCGCTCAAGCAGGCCGTACGTGCCGGCTGCGTGGTCGGCGGTCTCTCCGCCGGCGTCTATCCGCTGGCCCAACTGGGCCTGCTGGATGGCTACCGCGCCGCCGTGCACTGGCGCTGGCAGGACGACTTCACCGAGCGATTCCCCAAGGTTATTGCGACCAGCCATCTGTTCGACTGGGACCGTGACCGCCTCACCGCATGCGGTGGGCTGGCAGTACTCGACCTGTTGCTGGCGGTGCTCGCTCGCGACCACGGCGCTGAACTGGCTGGCGCGGTGTCCGAAGAGCTGGTTGTAGAGCGCATTCGCGAGGGTGGCGAGCGCCAGCGCATTCCGTTGCAGAACCGATTGGGCTCCAGCCATCCGAAGCTGACCCAGGCCGTGCTGTTGATGGAAGCCAATATCGAAGAGCCGCTGACCACCGACGAAATCGCCCAGCACGTCTGCGTGTCCCGTCGCCAGCTGGAACGAATCTTCAAGCAGTACCTCAACCGCGTGCCCAGCCAGTACTACCTGGAGCTGCGCCTGAACAAGGCACGGCAGATGCTGATGCAGACCAGCAAGTCGATCATCCAGATCGGCCTGTCCTGTGGCTTCTCTTCCGGCCCGCACTTCTCCAGCGCCTACCGCAATTTCTTCGGCGTTACCCCGCGCGAAGATCGCAACCAGCGCCGCGGCGCCAGCCCCTTCGAGACCCAGCAACCGTTGCCGACCCCGGTGGCGGAGCGAAGCTGATTCTTCGTCTCCGCCGTTCTTCTTGGGCACTGCTCTTGTAGGGGCGAATTCATTCGCCAAGGGCAGCGCAGCTGCCCCGTGATGTCCGAAAGGCAGTCCTGCGGACTGCTTGGCGAATGAATTCGCCCCTACAGGCTTTCCGCTCGCTCCCTGCATGAGTACCCACCAGTCACCCCGTGGAGAAATTTTCCCCACGGGTGCGTAGCGGTGGCGATCAGCGTTTAAACTGCGCCTTCCCGACGCTTTCTGTCGCATTTCCATAAGCGCCGGTTTTCGCAGGGTTGGCGCTGTAAGAAGTTGTCGCATGGCGGCAATGCCAACCCAGAATCAGTCCCTACAATCCTTTCATCACTAGCCGTTCATGGCAGGAGAAACTGATGTCCGTTGAGCATGCGCAGGTCGAGCGCGCCGATTTCGACAAGGTGATGGTTCCCAACTACGCCCCCGCCGCTTTCATCCCGGTGCGTGGCCAGGGTTCCCGTGTCTGGGACCAATCCGGTCGCGAGCTGATCGATTTTGCCGGCGGTATCGCAGTGAACTCCCTCGGTCATGCGCACCCGGCGCTGGTCAAGGCGCTGACCGAACAGGCCAACAAGATCTGGCACGTATCCAACGTCTTCACCAACGAGCCGGCCCTGCGCCTGGCCAAGAAGCTGGTGGACGCCACTTTCGCCGAGCGCGTGTTCCTGGCCAACTCCGGTGCTGAAGCCAACGAAGCAGCTTTCAAACTGGCTCGTCGTTATGCCCATGACGTCTATGGCCCGCAGAAGCACGAGATCATCTCCGCCACCAACAGCTTCCACGGTCGTACCCTGTTCACCGTGACCGTTGGCGGCCAGCCGAAGTACTCCGACGGCTTCGGCCCGAAGATGGAAGGCATCAGCCATGTGCCCTTTAACGATCTGGAAGCCCTGAAGGCGGCCATCTCCGACAAGACCTGTGCCGTGGTCCTGGAACCCGTGCAGGGCGAAGGTGGTGTACTGCCGGCTGACAAGGCCTACCTGGAAGGCGCCCGCAAGCTGTGCGACGAGCACAATGCGCTGCTGATCTTCGACGAAGTGCAGAGCGGCATGGGTCGTACCGGTCACCTGTTCGCCTACGAGCACTACGGCGTGACTCCGGACATCCTCTCCAGCGCCAAGAGCCTGGGCGGTGGATTCCCCATCGGCGCCATGCTGACCACCACCGAGATCGCCAAGCACCTGGCGGTCGGCACCCACGGCACCACCTACGGCGGTAACCCGCTGGCCAGTGCCGTTGCCGAGGCCGTGCTCGATGTGATCAACACCCCTGAAGTGCTCAGCGGCATCATTGCCAAGCATGACCGCTTCAAGACCCGTCTCGAGGCGATCGGAGCCAAGTACGGCCTCTTCTCCGAGGTTCGTGGTCTGGGCCTCTTGATCGGCGCTGCCCTGTCCGATGCCTGGAAAGGCAAGGCCAAGGACGTACTGAACGCGGCCGAGAAGGAAGCGGTGATGGTCCTGCAGGCCGGCCCGGACGTGGTGCGCTTCGCACCCAGCCTGGTGATCCCTGATGCGGACATCGATGAAGGCCTGGACCGCTTCGAGCGCGCCGTCGCCAAGTTGACCCAGGCGTAAGTCCTCCGCGGGACGCAGTGCAGGGAAGCGCTGCGCTGCGGTCCCGGGGATGGAACAGATTCATGCGTGAGTGCGGGCCATTGGGGCCCGTCTTTTCTCCGGATGGAACCACTGGTTCGTTCGGAGTCTTCAACAAGAAAAGGAGTGACCCCCATGTTGGTGATGCGCCCCGCGCAAATGGCCGATC
Source organism: Metapseudomonas resinovorans (assembly GCF_002003485.1). Taxonomy (GTDB): domain Bacteria; phylum Pseudomonadota; class Gammaproteobacteria; order Pseudomonadales; family Pseudomonadaceae; genus Metapseudomonas; species Metapseudomonas resinovorans_D. The sequence continues at coordinate 24,765 of NZ_BDMA01000092.1, read as the reverse complement.
TCGCTGAAGTCCAGCGCCTGGCCGCGGACAGCCCCGTGGGTGTCACTTCGTTGCCGGATGACGCCGAGGTCCTGGGCGAGAAGATTGCCGCGTCCGAGGCATCCTTCTCCGCCGAGGTGAGCTTCAACGGCGAGGAGAGCTATTTCTTCGTCCTTGAAGATAGCAAGACCGGCCGTCTCGCCGGCTGCTCGGCGATCGTCGCCTCGGCCGGTTTCTCCGAGCCTTTCTACAGTTTCCGCAACGAGACGTTCGTACATGCCTCTCGTTCGCTTTCGATCCACAACAAGATCCACGTCCTGTCGCTCTGCCATGACCTCACTGGCAACAGCCTGCTGACCAGCTTCTACGTCGAGCGCGACCTGGTGAACACCGCCATTGCCGAACTCAACTCCCGCGGCCGCCTGCTGTTCATGGCCAGCAACCCGGAGCGCTTCGCCGATGCCGTGGTAGTGGAAATCGTCGGCTACAGCGACGAGCACGGCGAGTCGCCGTTCTGGGACGCGGTGGGGCGCAACTTCTTCGACCTCAACTACACCGAGGCCGAGCGCCTGTCCGGCCTGAAGAGCCGCACTTTCCTCGCCGAGCTGATGCCGCATTACCCGATCTATGTGCCGCTGCTGCCGGACGAAGCCCAGGAATCCATGGGCCAGGTGCATCCGCGCGCGCAGATCACCTTCGACATCCTGATGCGCGAAGGCTTCGAGACCGACAACTACATCGACATCTTCGATGGCGGTCCGACCCTCCATGCGCGCACCTCGAGCATCCGTTCCATCGCGCAGAGCCGCATGGTGCCGGTGAAGCTCGGTGAGCAGGGCAAGGGCGGACGGCAGTACCTGGTGTGCAACGGCCAGTTGCAGGATTTCCGCGCGATCGTCGCCGATCTCGACTGGGTTCCGGGCAAGCCGGTGGTGTTGGGTGAAGAGGCCGCCGAAGCGCTGGGTGTTGGCGAAGGTGCCAGCGTCCGCCTGATCGCGGTTTGAGTCTTTGATCCTCCTCCCGCCGGGAGGAGGTGGGCCCTGGTGGGCCGGATGAGGGCACTGCTCTCTCCCTGGCTTCCTTCCCGGACGGAAGGGGGCGCAATTTCTGGAGGCACTATGATCGTTCGTCCCGTACGCAGCGCCGACTTACCGGCCCTGATCGACCTGGCGCGCAGCACTGGCGCAGGCCTGACCACGCTGCCGGCCAATGAGGAGCGCCTGTCGCATCGCGTCGGCTGGGCGGAGAAGGCATTCCGTGGAGAGGCCGAGCGTGCCGACGCGGACTACCTGTTCGTTCTCGAGGACGACGATGGCACCGTCATCGGCATTTCCGCCGTGGCAGGCGCCGTCGGTCTGCGCGAGCCCTGGTACAACTACCGGGTCGGCCTGACCGTCAGCGCCTCCCAGGAACTGCATATCCACCGGCAGATCCCCACCCTGTTCCTGGCCAATGACCTGACCGGCAACTCCGAACTCTGCTCGCTCTTCCTCCATGCCGGTCATCGCAGCGGCCTGAACGGTCGCCTGCTGTCCAAGGCGCGATTCCTGTTCATCGCCGAGTTCCCGGAGCTGTTCGGTGACAAGGTGATCGCCGAGATGCGCGGCATGTCCGACGAGCATGGCGTTTCCCCGTTCTGGGAAAGTCTGGGGCGGCACTTCTTCAAGATGGAGTTCTCCCGCGCCGACTACCTTACCGGCGTCGGCAATAAGGCCTTTATCGCCGAACTGATGCCCCGGTTCCCGCTGTACACCTGCTTCCTCTCCGAAGCGGCGCGCAACATCATCGGCCGCGTGCACACCGACACCGAGCCGGCATTGGCCATGCTCAAGGGCGAGGGCTTCAGCTATCAGGGCTACGTCGACATCTTCGACGCCGGCCCGGCTATCGAATGCGAAACGTCGAAGATCCGCGCCGTGCGCGACAGCCAGAGCCTGGTGCTCGCTGTCGGTACGCCGGGCGATGACGCGACGCCTTTCCTGATCCATAACCGCAAGCGCGAAGACTGCCGCATCACCGCTGCGCCGGCCCGCCTGGCTTCCGGCACCCTCGTGGTGGACGCACTGACGGCCAAGCGCCTGAAGCTCTCTGCCGGTGCCTCGGTTCGCGCTGTTCCGCTGTCGGCCAAGGAGTCCGTATAAATGAGCACTCATTTCATTGCAGGTAATTGGCAGGCAGGGCAGGGCGAAGCCTTCGATTCGTTGAACCCGGTGACTCAGTCGGTCGTTTGGTCCGGCCAAGGTGCCAGCGCCGTCCAGGTGGACGAAGCCGTGAAGGCCGCCCGTGCAGCGTTCCCGGCCTGGGCACGTCGCCCGCTGGAAGAGCGCATTTCCATTCTTGAGCAGTTCGCGGTGGCGCTGCGCAGCCATGCCGATGAACTGGCCCGCTGCATCGGCGAAGAAACCGGCAAGCCGCTGTGGGAGTCGGCCACCGAAGTGACCAGCATGGTCAACAAGGTCGCGATCTCGATCCAGAGCTACCGTGAGCGCACCGGCGAGAAAAGCGGCCCGCTGGCTGACGCCACTGCGGTGCTGCGCCACAAGCCCCACGGCGTGGTGGCGGTGTTTGGCCCCTACAACTTCCCCGGTCATCTGCCCAACGGCCATATCGTTCCGGCCCTGCTGGCGGGTAACGCGGTGATCTTCAAACCCAGCGAGCTGACCCCGAAAGTCGCCGAACTGACAGTGAAATGCTGGGTCGAGGCGGGCCTGCCGGCCGGCGTGCTCAACCTGGTACAGGGTGCCCGTGAAACCGGCATCGCCCTGGCTGGCAACACGGGCATCGACGGTCTGTTCTTCACCGGCTCCAGCCGCACCGGCAATCTGCTCCACCAGCAGTTCGCCGGCCGCCCGGACAAGATCCTCGCCCTGGAAATGGGCGGCAACAACCCGTTGGTGGTGGATCAGGTCCAGGATGTGGACGCTGCCGTCTACACCATCATCCAGTCGGCCTTCATTTCTGCAGGTCAGCGCTGCACCTGTGCTCGCCGCCTGCTGGTGCCCGAAGGCGCCTGGGGCGATGCCCTGCTGGCGCGCCTGGTGAGCGTTGCCAGCACCATCAAGGTTGGCGCTTTCGACGCCCAGCCCGCACCCTTCATGGGTTCGGTGGTTTCCCTGGATGCGGCGCGCCACCTGCTCAAGGCCCAGGACCATCTGATCGCGGGCGGTGCTTCGGTGCTGCTGGCCATGTCCCAGCCGCTGGAGAACGCGGCACTGCTGACTCCGGGAATCCTCGACGTCACCGCCGTGGCGGATCGTCCGGATGAAGAGTTCTTCGGCCCGCTGCTGCAGGTGATCCGCTACAGCGATTTCGACGCGGCGATTGCCGAGGCCAATGCCACCCAGTACGGCCTGGCCGCCGGCCTGCTGTCCGATTCCGCCGAGCGCTACCAGCAGTTCCTCATCGAGAGCCGTGCCGGCATCGTCAACTGGAACAAGCAACTGACCGGCGCTGCCAGCAGTGCGCCCTTCGGTGGCGTCGGCGCCTCCGGCAACCACCGCGCCAGCGCCTATTACGCCGCTGACTATTGCGCCTATCCGGTGGCCTCGCTGGAAAGCGAAACCCTTGCCCTGCCTGCAACCCTTACTCCAGGAGTCAGCCTGTGAACGCCTATGAAGTGAACTTCGACGGACTGGTCGGCCCGACCCACAACTACGGTGGTCTGTCCTACGGTAACGTCGCCTCGCAGAGCAACAGCCAGGCGGTTTCCAATCCGAAGGAAGCGGCGCTGCAGGGCCTGGGCAAGATGAAGGCGCTGATGGAGATGGGCTTCAAGCAGGGCGTGTTCGCGCCGCAGGAGCGCCAGGACGTCGCCGCCCTGCGCAGCCTTGGCTTCGCCGGCACCGATGCGGAAGTCATCGCCAAGGCCGCCAAGGAAGCCATGCCGCTGCTGGCGGCCTGCAGTTCCGCCTCCAGCATGTGGACCGCCAACTCCTGCACGGTCAGCCCCAGCGCCGACACAGTGGATGGCCGCGTACACTTCACCGCCGCCAACCTGAACTGCAAGTTCCACCGTTCCATCGAGCATCCGACCACCAGTCGCGTGCTCGGCGCGATGTTCGCCAACGACAAGTTCTTCGCCCACCATGCCGCGCTGCCGGCGGTAGGCCAGTTCGGCGACGAAGGCGCGGCCAACCACACCCGGTTCTGCAAGGGCTACGGTGAGGCGGGCGTCGAATTCTTCGTCTTTGGCCGTAGCGCCTTTGACAGCCGTTTCCCGTCTCCGCAGCGTTACCCGGCGCGACAGACCCTGGAAGCCTGCCATGCGGTCGCGCGCCTGCATGGGCTGGGTGCGGAGGGTGTGGTCTACGCTCAACAGAACCCGGCGGTGATCGACCAGGGCGTGTTCCATAACGACGTGATTTCGGTGGGTAACGGCGAGGTGCTGTTCTACCACGAGGATGCCTTCCTCGAGACCGACAAGGTGCTGGCCGAGCTGGATACCAAGCTGGGCAAGCGTGGTGGTCGTTTCCAGGCGGTTCGCGTGCCGCGCAGCGCGGTGGGCGTGGAGGACGCGGTGCGTTCCTACCTGTTCAACAGCCAACTGCTCACCCGCGCCGATGGAAGCATGCTGCTGATCGTTCCGGAAGAATGCCGTGGCAATGCCAACGTCTGGAACTACCTGAATGAGCTGACCTCGGCGCAGGGGCCGATCCGCGAAGTGAAGGTCTTCGACCTCAAGCAGAGCATGCAGAACGGCGGTGGCCCGGCTTGCCTGCGTCTGCGCGTGGCACTCAAGGAAGACGAACTGGCGGCGGTGAACCAGGGGGTGATCATGACCCCGGAACTCCACGCCACCCTGAGCACCTGGGTCGAAAAGCACTATCGCGACCGCGTCAGCGAGTCCGACCTGGCTGATCCGCAATTGCTGGTGGAGTGCCGGACGGCATTGGATGAACTGACGCAGATCCTTAAACTGGGCGCTGTTTATCCCTTCCAGCTCAACTGAGAAACCTGAAATGTCCGACGCCCTGCAGCTCATCCTCGAAGATACCGACGGCACCCAGCTCGAAACCTCTTGCACCCGCTTCGCCGTCGTCTGGCAGGGCAAGGAAGTCTGGATCCAGCAGGCCGGCAATGGCCAGTTGCTGATCGGCGTGGACGTGGAGGAGGGCGACACCGAGTACGCCAACCTGCTGCTGCGCCCGCTGGCCACTAACCTGGTCAGCCTGCAGCTGGAAATGGAACCGGCCGACGCCGCTGGCGACGACGATGACCATGTACATGGTCCCGACTGCGATCACGATTGAGGTAACAGGATGCTAGCCCTCGGAAAACTGCTCGAACTGACCCTCGCCGGCCGCGAGCCGACCGAGAAGATCCAGCTGACATCCGGGGGCGTGCGGTTGCACTGGCTGGGGGAGGGGGCGCTGGACGTCACTCCGCCGGCCGCCGAAGACAGTGGGCTCGACCTGATCCTTTCAGCCGGTGTGCACGGTAACGAGACCGCCCCGATCGAACTGCTGGACCGCCTGGTCCAGGCCATCGCGCGCGGCCAGTTGAAGCCGCGTACGCGCATTCTGTTCCTGCTGGGCAATCCCGAAGCCATTCGTCGCGGCGATCGCTTCGTCGAGCAGGACATCAACCGCCTGTTCAATGGTCGACATGCCGAGTCCAGTGGCTTCGAAGCCATGCGCGCCGGTGAGCTGGAGCGCTACGCCGCTGCCTTCTTCAGCAAGCCTGACCGCTCGCGCCTGCACTACGACCTGCATACCGCCATCCGTGGGTCGAAGATCGAACAGTTCGCCCTCTATCCCTATGTCGAAGGCCGCGAGCATTCGCGCAGGGAACTGGCCCGCCTGCGCGACGCCGGTATCGATGCCGTGCTGCTGCAGAACAAGACCGGCATCACCTTCAGCTCCTATACCTACGCGCGACTGGATGCCGAGGCCTTTACCCTGGAACTGGGCAAGGCGCGTCCGTTCGGCAGCAATGCGGAGGTCAACCTCGACCGACTCGAGGCGCGCCTGCATGCGCTGATCGAAGGCCGCGAGCCGAAGGCCGACGGCGAAAGCCTGGATGGCCTGCAACTGTTCTCGGTATCGCGCGAGATCATCAAACACAGCGAGTCCTTCCAACTGCACCTGGCGCCGGATATCGAGAACTTCAGCGAGCTGCCCGTAGGCTACCTGCTGGCCGAGGACATCGCCGGTACGCGTTGGGTGGTGGAAGAGCAGGGCGCACGGATCATCTTCCCCAATCCCAAGGTGAAGAACGGCCTGCGGGCCGGGATCCTCATAGTGCCTGCCGACGTCTGAGAACCTGACCACGATCTGCTCGCGAGACCGTGAACAGGTTCTACGCCTTTCTTTCCATCTGTACCTGTACCCGCACGGGGCCGGGATTTAGGATCGCGCCCTTCGCCCATCCAAGGAGCCCGGCATGAGCCTGATCGACCTGCGTAGCGACACCGTCACCCAACCCACAGCTGGTATGCGCGAGGCCATGCAGCGCGCCGAACTGGGCGACGATGTCTATGGCGAAGACCCTACCGTCAACCGCCTGGAAGCCAGCCTGGCCGAGCGCCTGGGCTTCGAGGCCGCGCTTTTCGTACCGACCGGCACCATGAGCAACCTGCTGGGCCTGATGGCCCATTGCGAGCGCGGCGACGAGTACATCGTCGGCCAGCAGGCGCATACCTATAAGTACGAAGGTGGCGGCGCCGCCGTGCTGGGCTCCATCCAGCCCCAGCCCATCGAAGGCGAAGCGGACGGTAGCCTGGATCTTTCCAGGGTCGAGGCTGCCATCAAGCAGGACGATTTCCATTTCGCCCGCACTCGTCTGCTGGCGCTTGAAAACACCATGCAAGGCAAGGTCCTGCCTCTGGACTACCTGGCTGCTGCCCGGGAACTGACCCGTCGTCGCGGCCTGGGCCTGCACCTGGATGGCGCCCGCTTGTACAACGCGGCGGTGAAGCTGGGTGTGGATGCCCACGAGATCACCCGGCATTTCGACTCGGTTTCCGTCTGCCTGTCCAAGGGCCTCGGGGCGCCGGTGGGTTCGGTGCTCTGTGGCAGTGCGGGACTGATCGCCAAGGCTCGGCGCCTGCGCAAGATGGTCGGTGGCGGCATGCGCCAGGCCGGCCTGTTGGCGGCGGCGGGGCTTTATGCACTGGATCACCAGGTGGAACGCCTGGCGGAAGACCATGCCAACGCCGAGCGTCTGGGGACGGGCCTGCGTGAACTGGGCTACAGCATCGAGCCGGTACAGACGAACATGGTTTACGTGCAGATCGGCGACCAGGCTCGCGCGCTGGGCGACTTCCTGGCGGGTCGCGGCATTCGCGTCAGTCCTGCCGCGCGCTTGCGACTGGTGACCCACCTGGACGTGCAAGCCGCCGATATTCCCTCTGTGATCGAGGCTTTTGCCGCCTTCCGGCAAGCCTGATCGGATGGCGCGCATAAATAGCCGCCATCTATCGCACAAAGAGACTATCCCGCTGGCGCAGGGCCGATATAATGCGGCCCTTTGCCGGTGATTCGTATGCCCGTCGCCAGACGGCTTCGAGTTTCGCGCGCAACGTGGGAAACAGGCGTTAAATGCCGGGATATTCTTGAGAACCTGCTGCTTTTTCGCCGATTTCCGCTTGCCGCCCTTCGCCGATAACGATTAGCACCCGCCGTCGTGGCCGCAGTTTCCGTGGAAGAACCTATGAAAAGCGCAGAAATCCGTGAAGCCTTCCTGAGCTTCTTCGAAGAGAAGGGGCACACCCGTGTCGCTTCCAGCTCCCTGATTCCGGGCAACGACCCGACCCTGCTGTTCACCAACGCGGGGATGAACCAGTTCAAGGACTGCTTCCTTGGTCTGGAAAAGCGCGCCTACACCCGTGCCACCACCAGCCAGAAATGCGTCCGTGCCGGCGGCAAGCACAACGACCTGGAAAACGTCGGCTACACCGCGCGCCACCACACTTTCTTCGAAATGCTGGGCAACTTCAGCTTCGGTGACTATTTCAAGCGTGATGCCATTCACTACGCCTGGGAATTCCTCACTGGCGACAACTGGCTGAAGCTGCCGAAGGACAAACTCTGGGTCACCGTCTACGCCACTGACGACGAGGCCTACGAAATCTGGACCAAGGAAGTCGGCGTGCCGGAAGAGCGCATGGTGCGCATCGGCGACAACAAGGGTGCCCCGTACGCCTCCGACAACTTCTGGGCGATGGGCGACACCGGTCCTTGCGGCCCGTGCACCGAGATCTTCTTCGACCACGGCCCGGAAATCTGGGGCGGCCCGCCCGGCTCTCCGGAAGAAGACGGCGACCGCTACATCGAGATCTGGAACAACGTGTTCATGCAGTTCAACCGCACCGCGGATGGCGTAATGCACGCGCTGCCGGCGCCGAGCGTGGACACCGGCATGGGCCTGGAGCGCATCAGCGCCGTGCTGCAGCATGTCCACTCGAACTACGAGATCGACCTGTTCCAGAGCCTGCTGAAGGCTTCCGCTGACGCCATCGGTTGCGCCAATGACGACGCGCCGTCGCTGAAAGTCGTGGCCGACCACATTCGTTCCTGCTCCTTCCTCATCGCCGACGGCGTGCTGCCTTCCAACGAAGGCCGTGGCTACGTGCTGCGCCGTATCATCCGTCGCGCCTGCCGTCACGGGAACAAGCTGGGTGCCAAGGGCGCCTTCTTCCACAAGATCGTCGCTGCCCTCGTCGGCGAAATGGGGGAAGCCTTCCCCGAGCTCAAGCAGCAGCAAGCGCACATCGAGCGCGTGTTGAAGACCGAAGAAGAACAGTTCGCCAAGACCCTGGAACAGGGTCTGCGCATCCTTGAGCAGGACCTGTCCGGCCTTTCCGGCACCGTTATCTCGGGCGATGTGGTGTTCAAGCTGTACGACACCTATGGCTTCCCGATGGACCTGACTGGCGACATCGCTCGTGAGCGCGGCCTGACCCTCGACGAGGAAGGCTTCGAGCGCGAGATGGACAAACAGCGCGAAATGTCCCGTGCCTCCAGCGCCTTCGGCATGGATTACAACGCCCTGGTCAAGGTCGACGCAGACACCGATTTCACCGGTTACGTCTGCACCCACGGCGACGCCAATGTCGTCGCCCTGTTCAAGGACGGCCAGGCCGTCGAGCAGCTGGCAGAAGGCGAGGAGGGCGTGCTGGTCCTGGATCGCACGCCGTTCTATGCCGAGTCCGGCGGCCAGGTGGGCGATTGCGGCTTCATCGCCGCAACCGGCTTGCGCTTCGACGTACGCGACACCACCAAGGCCGGTGGCGCCTTCCTGCACCACGGCGTGGTCGATCACGGCACCCTGCGCGTTGGCGCCGCTGTCACTGCTCAGGTGGATGCCACCGTTCGTCAGGCAACCGCCCTCAACCACTCCGCCACCCACCTGCTGCACGCTGCGTTGCGCCAGGTGCTGGGTGACCATGTCCAGCAGAAAGGCTCCCTGGTCGACAGTCAGCGCCTGCGCTTCGACTTCAGCCATTTCGAGGCCATCAAGCCCGAGCAGCTGAAAGCCCTGGAAGACATCGTCAACGCCGAAATCCGCAAGAACAGCGAAGTCGAGACCGAAGAGACTGACATCGACACCGCCAAGGCCAAAGGCGCCATGGCCCTGTTCGGTGAGAAGTACGGCGACCAGGTGCGTGTTCTGACCATGGGCGGCGATTTCTCCGTCGAGCTCTGCGGGGGTACCCACGTATCCCGTACCGGCGACATCGGCCTGTTCAAGATCACCAGCGAAGGCGGTGTCGCGGCCGGCGTGCGTCGTATCGAAGCCGTGAGTGGCGCTGCTGCCCTGGCCTACCTGAACGGTGCAGAAGAACAACTCAAGGAAGCCGCGGGCCTGGTCAAAGGCAGCCGCGACAACCTGCTGGATAAACTGTCTGCGCTCCTGGAGCGCAACCGCCAGCTCGAGAAAGAGCTGGAGCAGCTCAAGGCCAAGGCGGCCAGTGCTGCCGGCGACGACCTGGCTTCTTCCGCCGTCGATATCAAAGGCGTGAAGGTGCTGGCTGCGCGACTGGATGGACTGGACGGCGACGCGCTGCTGGCGCTGGTCGACCAACTCAAGAACAAGCTCGGCCGCGCGGTGATCCTGCTCGGCGGTGCGCTGGAGGGCAAGGTGACACTGGTCGCCGGTGTCACCCAGGACCTGACCGGCCAACTCAAAGCCGGCGATCTGATGAAGCAGGCCGCGGCGGCGGTTGGCGGCAAGGGCGGTGGCCGCCCTGACATGGCGCGTGGCGGCGGTACCGACGCTGCGGCCCTGGAACAGGCTCTGGCCCTGGCTGCACCGTTCGTCGAACAGGGCCTCTAAGGCCCGCCACCAACGGTCCGCCCCACGCCCGGCGGGCCTTGGCAGTGTTCTGCGTTGATTGTTTAATGGGCGCCCTTCACGGGATTAGGCGGCTTTTGAAATGGCTTTGATCGTACAGAAGTTTGGGGGGACCTCGGTCGGCACTGTCGAGCGCATCGAACAGGTGGCCGAGAAGGTGAAGAAGTTCCGCGAAGGCGGCGATGACATCGTGGTCGTGGTTTCCGCCATGAGCGGCGAAACCAACCGCCTGATCGATCTGGCCAAACAGATCAGCGAGCAGCCGGTACCGCGCGAATTGGACGTAATGGTCTCCACCGGTGAGCAGGTGACCATCGCCCTGCTGGCCATGGCGCTGATCAAGCGCGGTGTGCCGGCGGTTTCCTACACCGGCAACCAGGTGCGCATCCTCACCGACAGCGCCCACAACAAGGCGCGCATCCTGCAGATCGACGACCAGAAGATCCGTGCCGACCTCAAGGCTGGCCGCGTTGTCGTGGTCGCCGGCTTCCAGGGTGTGGATGAGCACGGCAACATCACCACCCTCGGTCGTGGCGGTTCCGACACCACCGGCGTAGCCCTGGCAGCGGCCCTGAAGGCCGAAGAGTGCCAGATCTACACCGATGTAGATGGCGTCTATACCACCGATCCGCGCGTGGTGCCCCAGGCCCAGCGCCTGGACAAGATTACCTTCGAAGAGATGCTGGAAATGGCCAGCCTCGGCTCCAAGGTGCTGCAGATCCGCTCGGTGGAGTTCGCCGGCAAATACAACGTCCCGCTGCGCGTGCTGCACAGCTTCCAGGAGGGTCCGGGCACCCTCATTACCCTTGATGAAGAGGAATCCATGGAACAGCCGATCATCTCCGGCATCGCCTTCAATCGCGACGAAGCCAAGCTGACCATCCGTGGCGTGCCGGACATCCCCGGCGTGGCCTTCAAGATCCTGGGCCCGATCAGCGCCGCGAATATCGAAGTCGACATGATCGTGCAGAACGTGGCGCACGATAACACCACCGATTTCACCTTCACCGTGCACCGCAACGACTACCAGAATGCCCAGCGCGTGCTGGAGCAGACCGCTAGCGAGCTCGGCGCCCGTGAAGTGATCGGCGACACCAAGATCGCCAAGGTCTCCATCGTGGGTGTAGGCATGCGCTCCCATGCCGGTGTAGCCAGCCGCATGTTCGAAGCCCTGGCCAAGGAGACCATCAACATCCAGATGATCTCCACGTCGGAAATCAAGGTGTCCGTGGTCATCGAAGAGAAATACCTCGAACTGGCGGTGCGTGCTTTGCACACTGCGTTCGAGCTGGACGCCCCGACCCGACAGGGCGAGTAAGGCAATTTTCAAAAGGCGCGGCTCACCCCGCGCCTTTTGTCGTTTTTGGCTGCTACGGTGGAACTTTCCTTTTGCCGGGGCTGGTCAATACTTGGGTGTAAGTTCCAGCGGCAGTTCGTGCTGGGGCCGTAACCATTTCTTTTTTGCAGACTGTTGTCCCGAAACGAATCCGTAAGGAGAAAGGAATGCTGATTCTGACTCGCCGGGTCGGAGAGACCCTGATGGTGGGTGACGATGTCACTGTGACCGTGCTTGGGGTGAAAGGTAACCAGGTGCGCATTGGTGTCAATGCTCCCAAAGAGGTTGCCGTGCACCGTGAGGAAATTTACCAGCGCATACAGAAAGAGAAAGACCAAGAACCAAGCCACTAATTTTTCTGCAATTTTTGGCTTTGCAAACGGGGAAAACATGGTTATCATGCGCCCCGTGTTGCGGAGAGGTGGCCGAGTGGCCGAAGGCGCTCCCCTGCTAAGGGAGTACACCTCAAAAGGGTGTCGGGGGTTCGAATCCCCCCTTCTCCGCCATTATTCAGTGTTGTAGGGATGGTTAAGCGCTAGATCGATAAGTTATTGAAACTTATCAAAAAAGCAGTTGACCGAAGCAAGAAAATCCCTATAATGCGCGCCCACAACGCACTCATAGCTCAGCTGGATAGAGTACCCGGCTACGAACCGGGCGGTCGGAGGTTCGAATCCTCCTGAGTGCGCCATCTTCAAAGATCCGCGGCATAGCCAGGGTCATGAAGAAACCAGCGGTGATCTGGTCTAAAAACACCAACTGCGCACTCATAGCTCAGCTGGATAGAGTACCCGGCTACGAACCGGGCGGTCGGAGGTTCGAATCCTCCTGAGTGCGCCATACCGAAAGGGCCTGCAGAAATGCAGGCCCTTTTCTTTTGCGCCTTTATTTTCCCTCTTTCACGCAGCCGTTCGTGTCGAATGCCACCTGGTAGCTGACGCCCTTCTTCGGCTTGTAGTGATAGCGCAAATTGCCATTGCTTCTGCTGATACGGTCCGGCTTTCCCAGAGCACTCTCGACATCCGCGCGGGTCATGCCGCTGCGAATCTGTTTGCGGATGATCGCCTTGCGCCTGTCCTGCGCTGAAATCATGTTGCCGCACACCTCCTCTCGTTCACCGACCACTACTATTTCCTGAAGACGTTCAGGGCTTTCCCATTTCTGAATCGGAAAATGCGAGTCGCTCCATTCGTTCTGTATCGGCTCGCTGCTCAAGAGATTTGGCGTTCGCGTGCGATGCTGTTCGACCTGGCTGTCCGGTGGGCAGCCATGCTGGTTGAAGCTTACGTTGCCCTCGGCGTCGCTACAGCGGAAGACCGATGCCGCGTTCAACGGGGGCTGCGGCCAGCAGGGCAGGGCGATGAGGATGAGTATCGAGAGTCGATTCATGGTGCCGTCTCCTTGGCATGGACGCTCGAGGGTATCCGCTGAATCTCCGCGCGCGGGCGTGTCCTACAGATGAGTGCCGTCGTCGCAGGAGGGTGAAGGCAATCCCAGCTTTGCGATGCAACCGATTGTTCTTTCCATGATTTGTAACGCGAGAGTCTAAAGGCGGTGTTATCATTGCGCGGTCAGCCCCGCCGGGGCATTCGGACAACCATCATGGACTTACCCAGTAGTTACTCAGAATCCCGATTGCACAATCGCGAAATGACTGTCTGACCCCTTCTGGCGTGCTCTGCCACTGGGGGTGGAGCGCGCTATATGACTGAAGTAGAAGCCAAAAAGCCGCAAGAGAGCCTGCAGGACCGCCTGGCCCAGGTAATCGAACTGCTGCATCGCCACAAGCTGGTGGAAGACCTGACGCATCGTCAGGAAGGCCAGCATCGCGACCTCGTTGAAAATCTCGTCCACCGCCAGAACCTCGCGGAACTGCAGCGCAAGCTGGACGAGCTGCACCCTGCCGACATCGCCCACATCCTCGAAGCCCTGCCACTCCAGGACCGTCTGACTGTCTGGCAGCTGGTCAAGGCCGAGCGCGACGGCGACATCCTCCTTGAAGTGTCCGATGCGGTCCGCGAAACGCTGATCGCGGACATGGACAATCACGAGCTGCTCGCGGCCGCCAAGGAGATGGACGCCGACGAGCTGGCCGACCTCGCGCCCGAACTGCCGCGGGATGTGATCCACGAGTTGATGGAGTCCCTCGATGCGCAGCAGCGTGAGCGTGTTCGCTCCGTGCTGTCCTACGAGGAAGACCAGGTCGGCGCGCTGATGGACTTCGAGATGGTCACCATCCGCGATGATGTGGCTCTCGAAGTGGTGTTGCGCTACCTGCGCCGTCTCAAGGAACTGCCCGGTCACACCGACAAGCTCTTCGTGGTGGATTACGACGGCGTCCTCCAGGGCGTGCTGCCCATCAAGCGTCTGCTGGTGAATGACCCGGACAAGGAAGTGGCCGAAGTGATGGCCACCGACCCGGTGAGCTTCCATCCGGATGAGGATGCCTATGATGCCGCGCAGGCGTTCGAGCGTTATGACCTGGTATCGGCGCCGGTGGTGGACAAGAACGGCAAGCTGATCGGCCGTCTGACCATCGACGAAATGGTCGACCTGATCCGTGAGGAAAGCGAGACCGAAGTGCTCAACATGGCCGGTCTGCGTGAAGAAGAAGACATCTTCGCCTCGGTGTGGAAGTCGGTCGGCAACCGCTGGGCCTGGCTGGCGGTCAATCTGGTCACCGCCTTCATCGCGTCCCGCGTGATCGGGTTGTTCGAAGGCTCCATCGAGAAGCTGGTAGCGCTCGCGGCGCTCATGCCCATCGTTGCCGGTATCGGCGGCAACTCGGGAAACCAGACCATCACCATGATCGTCCGCGCCATGGCCCTGGACCAGATGGGCCCCGGCAACACGTCGCGCCTGCTGCGCAAGGAATTGGGCGTTGCGCTGATCAATGGCCTGATCTGGGGTGGGGTGATTGGTGCCGTCGCCTATTACCTCTATGGCAACTGGTCGCTGGGCGTGGTGATGACCGGGGCGATGACCCTGAACTTGCTGTTGGCGGCGCTGATGGGCGTACTGATCCCAATGACGTTGACGCGTATGGGGCGCGACCCGGCGATGGGGTCGAGCGTGATGATCACAGCCATGACCGACAGCGGTGGCTTCTTCATCTTCCTGGGGCTGGCCACGCTCTTCCTGCTCTGACAATCGAACAAATGAAGAAGCCGCCTTAACAGGGCGGCTTCTTCGTTTTTGCGATCATCCCAGACGCAGTTCCGGAATCGCGGGCATGAAAAAACCGGCAGTCGCCGGTCTTTCATTCGATGCGGGTGGCCTCAGGATTCCTCGGCCGCCAGTTCCGCATCGTGGGCGATCAGGGCAACCAGGGCATTCTGCTGGCGCCGGGAGAGCTGACGGAAGCGCTGCAGCAGCTCGCGCTCGTGGAGGGTCAGCTCCGGGCTGTCCAGGCGCATGGAAACGCCTTCGTCCAGTGCGCCTTCCTGGAGCATGCTCTGCTCGAGGCGGGCGATTATTTCGGAGTTCATGCTGCGATGGTGATTGCGGGCCACGACAGCAATGCGCTCTCGCATACCCTCGGGGAGGCGAACGACGAATTTGTCAGCCGTGCGACTGGAATAGATAGCCTGTTTCATAGGGCGCATACATTCAACCGGTTAGTTCAGGAAAGCGATGCTGGCAATGAGCTGCAAGATTGTCACCGGTTTGACTGTTCTTAGCAGCAATTGTTCAACCAGTTTCGCGATTCGAATCGGTATGACCCTAAGGTCGGCAGAACGTTTCCTTGACGTCAAATTGGCGTCAGATTGTGATCATTATAGCGGCTTTTGGCCAGCACCAATTGTCCGAATTGCGAGTGCCTAAACACTTTCCAGACAATTCCCAAAGCTGCTTCCGCCGCTCTAGAACCTTCATTGACCACGGTCCGACAGCCGCATTGCCCCTCGAAGCCCCATTCACGGTCCATGAAGGCAGGATGATGCTGTCTGGCCATCATGCTAAAGGGTAGCTGCAGTTGTCAGACCATGCCCTGAGCAAAAGAATCCTTTGCGCCGTCATGAAAGCGGTTCAAAATTTTCATCTGTGAATTTCTTCAAAATCCGGCCGTGATCCAGGGCCATCTCCCCTTCCTCCAGGTGCACCCATGAAAGGCAGGCTCATCTACCTGATAGGCCCTTCCGGTTCCGGCAAGGACAGCCTGCTCGATGCCGTGCGAGAGCACGCGGGCGCGCACGGCTGCCGCGTAGCGCGCCGGGTCATCACCCGTTCTGCCGAAGCCAAGGGGGAGCTTGCCGAGGCGGTCAGTCCCGAAGCTTTCGCCGAGCGCGAGGAGCGTGGCGACTTCGCCATGAGCTGGTACGCCAATGGACTGTCCTACGGGATTCCGCGCCTGATCGACGACTGGCTGGAAGGAGGCGACGACGTGCTGGTGAACGGCTCCCGTGGCTACCTGCCTGAAGCCCGTCGGCGTTACCCGCACTTGCTGGCCGTGCTGCTGACGGTTGAAGACGAGGTACTGCGTCAGCGCCTGCACGCTCGCGGTCGTGAATCGGCGGAGGAGATCGAAGCCCGCCTGGCCCGTAACACCGGATTCGCCGACACCCTGCTGGCCGGCGAGAACGCCGACCTCTGCCTGCTGGACAATTCCAGCTCCCTCACCGAGACCTGCCAGCGCCTGCTGCAGCTCATCGAAGACCACCGCCCCATTGCCTGGCCAGACTCGGCCTGAGCCCCTCAGAACCTATTTACGATCTGCTGCGCGTCGGCCCTACGGCGTTAAAAACAGGCTGGGGCGCCAGCCCGGTCGGAATGCTCATTTACAGCTCGTAAACTCCGCTTCCTCGCCTGTTTTTGCCTTGCATGGCTCTAGCTCGCGAAATCGTAAACAGGTTCTTAATCCAGCGGCAGCTCCGTGGTGCGTTTGACCTCGCTCATGGCGATGTTCGAGTGCGCCTCCAGCACATGAGGCCGTTGCAGCAGTTGGTCCCGCAGGAAGCGTTCATAGCTGGCGATGTCCTTGGCCACCACCTTCAACAGGTAGTCCGAGCCGCCGGCCATGGTGTAGCACTCCAGCACTTCCGGATAGCCGACGATGGCCTCCTCGAACTCGGTGAGGTTGTTGCGGCCGTGGGCGGATAGCTTGATGTTGACGAACACCGTGATCGAGAAGCCCAGCAGCTTCGGATTGAGCAGGGCCACCTTGCGCTCGATCAGTCCTTCTTCCTGCATACGATGAATCCGCCGCCAACACGGTGACTGTGACAGCTCCACCCGCTCGGCCACTTCGGCGGCGGAGAGGTCGGCATCGTGTTGCAGCAGGCGCAATATCTTGCGGTCGATGGGGCTCAGAGTGTTCTGCATGAATCAGTCCGAAGTTTTGTTTTTGTTGGAAGGATCATGCGCAAGTCTGGCGTTGGAGCCCGAAAATAGAAAGAAAAAATCAGCACTGTCCGGTCATAGTCTTGGCACGCGTCCGACGCAGCGATCCTGCTTCGGGCTGAACACAAGATGGCACCCACCGTTGCCATCAAGGTCGCCATAAAAATAAAAGGAGCGCCTGCATGTCTCTGGCCGAGATCCGCCTGGATGACAAATACCGCCTCGAAACCGGTCACCTCTACCTCACCGGCACCCAAGCGCTTACCCGCTTGCCGATGCTGCAGAAGCAACGCGACAAGGCCCACGGCCTGAACACCGCCTGCTTCATCTCCGGCTATCGCGGTTCGCCCCTCGGCAACCTCGACAAGAGCCTCTGGGAAGCCAAGTCCTTCCTCAAGGAAAACCACGTCCACTTCCAGCCAGGCGTCAACGAAGAACTGGCCGCCACCGCTTGCTGGGGCAGCCAGCAGACAAGCCTGTTCCCGGGTGCCCGCTACGACGGCGTGTTCTCCATGTGGTACGGCAAGGGCCCAGGTGTGGATCGCTGCGGCGATGTCTTCAAGCACGGTAACTCCGCGGGCGTTTCGCCCCACGGCGGCGTGCTGCTGCTGGCCGGCGACGACCACGGCTGCAAATCCTCCAGCATCGCCAACCAGAGCGAGCACGCCTTCATCGGCGCCTCCATTCCCGTACTGAATCCGTCCAACGTCCAGGAAATCCTCGACTACGGAATCATCGGCTGGGAGCTGTCGCGTTACAGCGGCTGCTGGGTGGCGCTCAAGACCATCGCCGAGAACGTCGATTCCTCCGCGGTGGTGGAAGTGGACCCGCTGCGGGTCGAGGTGAAGATTCCGCAAGACTTCGTCCTGCCGGAAGACGGCGTGCACATCCGCTGGCCGGACCCGCCCCTGGCGCAGGAAAAGCGCCTGAACATGTACAAGATCTACGCCGCCCGCGCCTTCGCCCGCGCCAACAACCTCAACCAAGTGATGCTGGATTCGCCCAGCCCGCGCCTCGGCATCATCACCACCGGCAAGTCCTACCTCGACGTGCGCCAGGCCCTGAATGACCTGGGGCTGGACGAAGAACTGTGCGCCAAGGTCGGTCTGCGGGTGCTCAAGGTCGGCATGAGCTGGCCGCTGGAACCCGTTTCCGTCCACGAATTCGCCCAAGGCCTGGATGAAATCCTGGTGGTGGAAGAGAAGCGCAGCGTCATCGAGGATCAGGTCACCGGCCAACTCTACAACTGGCCCGTCGACAAGCGCCCGCGCGTCGTGGGCGAGTTCGACGAAGACGGCGTATCGCTGCTGCCCAACCTCAGCGAACTGACCCCGGCAATGATCGCCCGTGTCATCGCCAAGCGCCTGGCCCCGATCTACTCCAGCGAGCAGATTGAATCCCGCCTGGCCTTCCTCGCAGCCAAGGAAAAGGCCCTGGCCGCGCCCAAGCACACGACCACCCGCACGCCGCACTTCTGCTCCGGCTGCCCGCACAACAGCTCCACCAAACTGCCCGAGGGAAGCCGCGCCCAGGGCGGTATCGGCTGCCACTACATGACCCAATGGATGGACCGCAACACCGACACCTACACCCAGATGGGCGGGGAGGGCGCCACCTGGATCGGCCAGGCACCTTTCACCGATACCCCGCACATCTTCCAGAACCTGGGTGACGGCACTTACTTCCACTCCGGCCAGTTGGCCCTGCGCGCGGCCGTGGCCGCCGGGGTCAACATCACCTACAAGATCCTCTACAACGACGCCGTGGCGATGACCGGCGGCCAGCCCATCGACGGCGAGCTGCGTGTCGACCAGCTCAGCCATCAGGTCTTCGCCGAAGGCGTGAAGCGTATCGCCCTGGTCACCGACGAGCCGGAGAAGTACCCGACCCGCGATACCTTCGCGCCCATCGTCACCTTCCACCATCGCCGCGAACTGGATGCCGTGCAGCGCGAGCTGCGCGAGTTCCAGGGCGTGTCGGTGCTGATCTACGACCAGACCTGCGCCACCGAAAAGCGTCGCCGTCGCAAGCGCGGCAAGCTGGTGGACCCGGCCAAGCGCGCGTTCATCAACCCGGCCGTGTGTGAAGGCTGCGGCGACTGCAGCGTCAAATCCAACTGCCTGTCCGTGCTGCCGCTGGAAACCGAACTGGGCCGCAAGCGCCAGATCGATCAGAACGCCTGCAACAAGGACTTCTCCTGCGTCGAAGGCTTCTGCCCAAGCTTCGTCACCGTGCATGGTGGCAGCCTGCGCAAGCCCGAGGCCGCCGGTGCCAAGGCGCTGTTCGTGGCGCTGCCAGAACCGCGCCAGCCGAGCCTGGAGCGTCCCTGGAACATCCTCCTGCCGGGCGTTGGCGGCAGTGGCGTGACCACCGTCGGCGCGCTACTGGGCATGGCCGCCCACATCGAAGGCAAGGGCTGCACCGTACTCGACCAGGCCGGCCTGGCGCAGAAGTTCGGCCCGGTGATCACCCACATCCGCATCGCCGCCAAGCAGGACGACATCTACGCCGTGCGCATCGCTGCCGGCGAGACCGACCTGCTGCTGGGTTGCGATCTGGTGGTGGCCGCCAGCGAAGAGGCCTTGGCCAAGCTCAACGACCGCATCGCCCACGCGGTGGTCAACAGCCATGAGGCCGCAACCGCCGAGTTCACCCGCAATCCCGATGCCCAGGTGCCCGGCCAGGCCATGCGCGACGCGCTGGCAGAAGCGGTCGGCAGTGCCAAGACCCACTTCGTCGACGCCACCCGCCTGGCCACCCGCCTGCTCGGCGACAGCATCGCCACCAACCTGTTCATGCTCGGCTACGCCTACCAGCGCGGCCTGGTGCCGATCTCCGCCGAAGCCATCGACAAGGCCATTGATCTCAACGGCGTGTCTGTCACCCTCAATCAGCAGGCGTTCCTCTGGGGCCGCCGTGCCGCCCACGACCTCGTGGCGGTGGAAAAGCTGGCCAAACCGGCTGAAGTGGAAGCACCGCGCTGCGAAACCCTGGAAGAAATCATCCAGCACCGCGCCGATCACCTGCGTGCCTACCAGAACGCCGACTACGCCGAGCGTTACCGCGCACTGGTGGAACGCGTGCGTCAGGCCGACAGCGGTGAAGACAAGGCCCTGAGCCGCGCCGTTGCTCGCTACTACGCGAAGTTGCTGGCCTACAAGGACGAGTACGAAGTGGCGCGCCTCTACAGCGACGACGCCTTCCGCAAGCAACTCGAGGCCCAATTCCAGGGCGACTACCACCTGGAGTTCCACCTGGCCCCGTCCTGGCTGGCCAAAGCCGATCCGCTCACCGGCGAACCGCGCAAGCGTCGCTTCGGCCCGTGGATGCTCAAGGCCTTCGGCGTGCTCGCCGGCTTCAAATTCCTGCGCGGCAGCGCGTTCGACCTCTTTGGTTACAGCGAAGAACGCAAGCTCGAACGCAAGCTGATCGCCGAGTACGAAGCCACCGTTGATCTGCTCATCAAGGAATTGAAGCCGAGCAACTACGCCGCCGCTGTCGCCCTCGCCGAACTGCCGGAGCAGATCCGTGGCTACGGCCCGGTGAAGGAACGTGCCCTGGCCAAGGTCCGCGAGCAGGAGAAGCAGCTCCGCACCCGCCTCACCGCCAGCGAAATCCAGGTGCTGCACCTGTTCGACCCGGCTGCCTGAACTCAATTACGCCCCCCGACCTCCCCCCTCTCCCGCTTGCGGGAGAGGGGCCGGGGGAGAGGGTGCTCTTCGACTTGAAACACGCCAACACCGATTCGAGGTACATCCATGTCCGTCTTCACCCACGTCGAGTTCGATCATCACGAGCAGGTGGTCTTCGGCCACGACAAGGCCAGCGGCCTCAAAGCCATCATCGCCGTCCACAACAGCAACCTCGGCCCGGCCCTGGGCGGCTGCCGC
This sequence comes from Metapseudomonas resinovorans, assembly GCF_002003485.1. Taxonomy (GTDB): domain Bacteria; phylum Pseudomonadota; class Gammaproteobacteria; order Pseudomonadales; family Pseudomonadaceae; genus Metapseudomonas; species Metapseudomonas resinovorans_D. The sequence goes on along the minus strand of NZ_BDMA01000092.1, from coordinate 3,927 downwards.
ATGTGGCCTTACCTGAACGACGAACAGGCCCTGCGCGACGTGCTGCGCCTGTCCCGTGGCATGACCTACAAGTCCGCCCTGGCCAACCTGCCGCTGGGCGGCGGCAAGGCCGTGATCATCGGCGACCCGCACCGCGACAAGAGCGAGGCGCTGTTCCAGGCCATGGGCGATTTCGTCGACAGCCTGGGTGGCCGCTACATCACCGCCGCCGACTCCGGCACCGGCGTCACCGAGATGCGCATCATGGCCGAACGCAGCCGCCACGTGGCCGGCGCCGGCACCCGCGAAGCCTTGGGTGGCGGCGTGCGTGACGGCAACCCCTCGCCGTCTACCGCTTACGGCACCTTCGTCGGCATCCGCGTGGCGGCAAAGCATCGCCTTGGCCGTGACGACCTGACCGGCCTGCGCGTGGCCATCCAGGGCGTCGGCCAGGTGGGCTTCAGCCTGGCGCAGTACCTCAAGGAGGCGGGTGCCCAGCTCTGGGTCTGCGATATCCACGAAGCCAACGCCCGCAAAGCCGCCGAGCAACTGGGCGCCCAAGTGGTGGGGCAGAACGAAATCTACGGCCTCGATGTGGACGTCTTCGCGCCGTGCGCCATGGGCGGCATCATCAACCCGCAGACCCTCGAAGCGCTGCGCGCACCCATCATTGCCGGCGCCGCCAACAACCAACTGGCCGATGCGGGCCTAGCCGAGGAACTGCGCCGTCGCGGCACCCTCTATGCCCCGGACTACGCCATCAATGCTGGCGGCATCATCGACGTCTGGTACGAGCGCAGCAACGGCAGCGAAACGGCGCTGCGCCAGCATGTCGAAGGCATCGGCGAGACCCTGCGGGAAATCTTCGTTCGCGCCGACAGCGAAGGCCGCGCCACCACCGCCGTGGCTGATCGCCTAGCCGAGGAGCGCTTCGGCCGCTGAGGTGAATGCCTCGCGGGACACTGATCCCGCGAGGCATGACAAAACGCGCGGACGTCGCTAACATGCCGGCCGTCCTCCGGACCTTGCCAGCAACTGGCAAGCCCCGCGTCCCAGTAGCTCAATTGGATAGAGCATCCCCCTCCTAAGGGGAAGGTTGGTGGTTCGAACCCACTCTGGGACGCCAATAAAATCAAGGGTTACAGCTCGTTCGCGGTATCTATCAGCTGAGCTCGTGACAGCAGGGTGACAGCGCGAAGTATCGGCACCCGTCACGCATCTGAGTCGCCGATGCGCAGAACGGTGGTGCTGCATTCGGCGTGATGGGCCGTTGCTCGGATACCCAGACCAGCCTTCAGTAACTCAGCGACGCGCTTGAGTAGATCGGCCCCCCACGGACGCCCTTTGTACTTCCCTTCAGCCTTCGCCTTGTCAATGCCCGGAGCCTGACGCTCGCGGCGCTGTTCATAGTTCTTGGTCGCGATGACCGCCATCATCTCCACCAGCATCGAGCTGATGGCGCCATGACACGACTGGCGAACTCGTCAGCCTTGGTGTGCGCCATACCCTGGTGGCTGGTGAGGAACTGCGCGGCTGGCTTGTGGCCTGCCTTGTTTTCGATGCGGGTCGCGCAGAATGAGGGTGTTGGCTGCTTGGCGCTCTTTGTTCCCCCATTTGTTCCCCGCGTGATGCTCTCCTCCCACCCATACAACTGCCTGCTCGCGCCGTGCTTGGCGATTCAGTCAGCAACTCGGCTAGGGGCCTGGCTGGATCGGTAGACGCGTCAGGTTCGGCTAACAGCGAACCTTCCTCGACCCAACCAAACAGCTTGGGCGGGTTGTTGGTCGCAGAATAGGTTTGAGGGCTGATCAAAAAGACGAGAACAGCCGCCGCGAGTCAGCGAAACCTCGAACCTGCCATAGGGGAGTCCACCAGAATGCCTGGGGCGCACTCTGCGCGAGGGCAGCCCGACCTGATGCATCCCCTACTGCTTGTGGCCTCGCCCCACATGCGAAGAATGCTCTTCAGCCTGATGACTCTCGCTAATGGTGAGCTGGTGAAGGATTTGGCAAGCGGCGGCCTCTCGGCCTTCAGAGCAGCTTTGTCTCAGTTCGATCAGTTGCGTCTGCAGCGCCTGCAGGCTGGCAATGCGCGCCCTCACGTGTTCGATATGCTCATCGACCAGTTCATTGACACCGGCGCAATTGCTGGTCGGATGGTCCCGAAAACCCAGCAACTGGCGAATTTCTTCCAGCGTCATGTCGAGCGTTCTGCAGTTGCGAATGAACGCCAGCCTCTCGACATGCGCCTGGGTGTAGAGCCGGTAGTTCCCGTCACTTCGATCTGGCGCGGGGAGCAGGCCTTCGCGCTCGTAATACCGGACCGTCACGACCTGGCAGTTCGCCATTTTTGCCAACTCGCCAATTTTCATCGCCGTCCCCAAACAAAGGCTTGACCCTATAGTGGCTATAGGGTGTTCACTGCGCAATAGCAGAGGAGATGCCCCAATGGCTAATTGTTGCGACGACACCCCCAAGGCTGGTTCCTGTGGCAGCGCGCCGACACCGAGTTGCTGCGACGCGGTTTGCTCAGCGCCTTCGGAACGAACCGGTCAGTTGAGCACATTCCGCATCGAGCAGATGGACTGCCCCACGGAAGAAGCGCTCATTCGGAGCAAGTTGGAGAAAATCCCGGAAGTGCAGGAGCTGCAGTTCAATCTGCTGAACCGCACTCTTGCTGTCCAGCACGCATCGCTGTCGCCTCAAACCCTTGTCGAGGCCATCGCGTCCGTAGGCATGCGGGCGGAACCCCTGGCGGCCACCGCAACTACGCGGGTGGCGATCGCGCAGATGGACTGCCCTACCGAGGAACGGCTGATCACCGACAAGCTGTCGGGGATACCGGGCATCGCAGCCCTGCAGTTCAACCTGCTGCAACGCACCCTCACGATCAGCCATGAGCCGGACGCGCTTGCGCCGGCGTTGAGTGCTATTCGAGAGCTCGGCTTCACTCCCCAACTGGAAGCAGAGGCAAAAGCGTCGACCGAAGCATACTCGCCTGTAAAAGGCCACTGGTGGAGGCTGGGGCTGTCGGGGGTGGCGGCAGCCTCGGCAGAGATTCTCCATTTCACCCAGTTGGTGCCCGAATGGGTGGTGGCGGTCATCTCCGTTGCCGCTGTGCTGCTTTGCGGACTGGCCATCTATAAGAAAGGCTGGATCGCCCTCAAGAATCGCAATCTCAACATCAACGCCCTGATGAGCATTGCCGTTACGGGCGCAATTCTGATTGGACAGTGGCCCGAAGCGGCCATGGTCATGTTCCTTTTTGCGGTCGCCGAGCTAATCGAAGCCAAATCCCTGGATCGCGCGCGCAATGCCATTCGTGGCCTGATGGACCTCGCGCCCGAGAAAGCGACCGTCCAGCAAGTCGATGGAAGTTGGGTAGAAACGGACGTGGCCAGCGTCGCGATCGGCAGTCGGGTCCGGGCGCGCCCCGGCGAACGCATCAGCCTCGACGGCGAGGTGGTCAGGGGGAACTCGACGATCAACCAGGCTCCTATCACCGGCGAGAGCCTGCCCGTGGAGAAGACCGTGGGCGATCCGGTGTTTGCCGGCACCATCAACCAGGCCGGGGAACTGGAGTATCGGGTCACCGCAGAAGCCAGCCATTCCACCCTGGCGCGCATCATTCATGCGGTTGAAGAGGCCCAAGGGGCTCGTGCCCCGACCCAGCGATTCGTTGATCAGTTCTCCCGCATCTACACGCCAGCCGTGTTCGTTTTCTCGCTGGCCGTAGCAATCCTGCCGCCCTTGCTGATGGGCGGCGAGTGGTTCGAGTGGATCTATCGGGCACTGGTACTCCTGGTGGTGGCCTGCCCTTGCGCGCTGGTGATCTCGACCCCAGTCACCATCGTCAGCGGCCTGGCGGCAGCTGCCCGCAAAGGCATTCTGATCAAGGGCGGTGTGTACCTGGAAAGCGGTCGCAAGCTCACCCACTTGGCCTTGGACA
>NZ_BDMA01000091.1:0-8688 GCF_002003485.1 Metapseudomonas resinovorans | reverse complement strand
TCTCCCGACACCCGTTACCTATGTCCCCCGGCTGAACACACGGCGCACCCTACCCAATCGGCCCGAGCATTCGAATCGTCACAGGCACCGCCCAGACCCTGTAGGGGCCAATTCATTCGCCATAGAGGACGTAGTCCTGCCGTAGGTTGGTCCGAGGAACGAGGCCCAACATTGCCACCGCAACGAAAAAAGCCCGCGGGCTCGGGGCACGCGGGCTTTGGGCTGACCGAATTCGATCAGGGAATGTCGAAGGTCACCTCTATGTTGTCGCGGGTTGCCTTGGAGTACGGGCAGAGCTGGTGCGCCATCTCGACCAGACGGGCCTTGTCATCGCTCGCCAGGCCCGGCAGTTCCACCCGTAGCTTCGCCGCCAGGGCAAAGCCACCATCGGCGGTGTTGCCCAGGGCGATGTCGGCGACCACCGCCACATCCTCCGGCAGACGAATTTGCAGGCTCTGGCCGGCGCGGCGCAGGGCGCCAATGAAGCAGGCCGACCAGCCGACGCCCAGCAGTTGCTCCGGATTGGTTCCCGGTCGGCCCGAGTTAGGTGGACTCAGGCGCACGTTCAGCTCGCCGTCGGAGGATTCGCCGCGACCATCGCGGCCACCAGTGGTACGTGTCTGGGCGGTGTAGAGGGTGCTTTGCAGGATTGCGGTCATCAATGTGTTTCCTGGGTACAGGGAAGGAAGTGCCGGCGGGCGCCGGCATTTGTCTGCGCCTCAGATACGGGTGCCAAGCACCACGCCCTGGGCGCGCAGGTTTTCCAGCAGGGCCAGGCCTTGCGGCAACAGGGCCTCGCTGTGCACGCCTACGGCTTCGGCCAGGGCGTGAAGATGCTCGAGGCCGGAGCAGTCACGCTCCTGCAGGGATACGAGCAGCGCATGGGCAAGCGGTGCCAGGCGTGAGAAGTGGACCTTCTTGTCGACACCGCGCCGCGCCAGCACCAGGGTCGGCTGTTCCGGGCTCTGTTGCGGCAAGAAGTCGGGACCGATCTCACTCACCGGCCACTGATAAGCCAGCGGCCAGGCCAGGCTGGACAACAGGGGAACGCCGTCGAGCAGGTTGCCCTCGGGGTCATGGGCCTGTTCGTCGCTGTTACTGAGGAGCAGCGCAGCTTCCACCCACTCGTAATGGGCCAGCTCCGGCAGCCAGGCCGACGGTTCGAGCGCGTCGGCGCCGCCCTCTTCCAGATAGCGGACGAACTCACCGGAGATTTCAGTGAACAGCGGCGTCTGGCAGCGGTAATCGGCAAAGAAAGCCTCGATCAGGGCCTGCCAGCGCTGGGCGCCTAGGCTGGCGCGTATGACCGGAAAGCAGCCCGCGAGCAGCGACTCCACATTGCCGAAGAACAACCGGCGGTACACGGCCAGGCGGCGCGGTTCGATCCCGGGCGGCGGCGCGTTGTTTTGTGGGTCGCGCACATGGCGCGCCATGCTCATCAGCTGTTCATGCAGGACTTCATGCACGGCGCACCTCCGGCCACGGCATGGCGGCCTGCTGGCGCACACGGATCTGTTCGACCTCGCCCAGCAGCTCCGCCAACGGCGGGAAGTTGAAGTCGCGTTCCAGCAGCGTCGGCAGCGCGCCGAAGCGCTGGTAGGCCTGTTCCAGCAGCGACCAGACGTCGCCCTTTACCGTTGCGCCATGGGTGTCGATCTTCAGGTCCGGCGCTTCGTCGTAATGACCCGCCACATGCAGGTAGACGACCCGCTCCGCCGGCAGAGCGGCCAAGTATTCGCTGGCGTCGTAGCCGTGGTTGATCGAGTTGACGTAGAGGTTGTTGACGTCCAGCAGCAGATCGCAGTCGGCCTCCTCCAGCAGTGCGCGGAGGAAATCAATCTCCTGCAGGGCCTGATAGGGCGCGGCGTAGTAGGAAATGTTCTCCACGGCAATGCGCCGTTCCAGGGCGTCCTGGGTCTGGCGGATCCGCGCGGCGACATGGCGTACCGACTCGTCGGTAAAAGGCAGCGGCAGCAAGTCGTAGAGCTGACCATCGTCCGAGCAGTAGCTCAGGTGCTCGCTGAAGAACGCGACGCTGTGCCCGTCGAGGAACGCGCGGATGCGCCGCAGCAGCTCGCGATCCAGAGGTGCCGGGCCGCCGAGGGACAACGAGAGGCCATGACAGGCCAGCGGGAAGCGCTCGGACAGGCGCGCCAGGGCGTCTCCGTGGTGTCCACCGACATTGATCCAGTTGTCCGGGGTGCACTCGAGGAAATCCACGGCACCGGCATCCATCGCCAGTAGCTCGGGCAACAAAGCACGGCGCAAGCCAAGGCCTGCGCCCTGGGGGAAGGCAGCAGCGTTCATGGGGGTTCTCCCGAAGGTGAGGAATCTCCCCGGCGGTCGGCACCGGGGAGGTGGATCAAGACGCGAGGATCAGTTCTTGGCCTGGCTCATCTTGGTGAACAGCTCGGTGGGGACTTTCTTGCCGTTGGACAGGTACTGGTTGCTGCGGAACTTGTAGACCTCGCCTTCGGACAGGAAACCGTCCTTGTTGGTGTCCATCGCAATGAACTCCGCTTCGCCCTTCGGCGCCACGGTCAGGAGTTCCTTGCGCGATACCAGGCCGTCGTCGTCGGTGTCAGTGCGCGCGAAGGAAGCATCGCCGCACTTGCCTTCACCGCACTTGCCTTCGGCGGCCTTGGAACCGCTGGCTTCCGCTGCACCACATTTGCCTTCGCCACACTTGCCTTCAGCGGCCTTGTCGGCAGCGGCAAGCATGTAGCCCTGGGGCAGCGCCTCAACGGCGAAGGCGGAAGTCATCTGCATGCCACCGGCCAGGGCAACAGCGATCAGGCCAATACGGGTCTTGTTCGAGAACTGGGGGCGGGACATGGCGTTTCTCCGGATACGTTGCGCGACCAAGGCGCGCGGGGCTTGCCACAAGGGCTATTGGGACCCTGGAGCGAGGCGCCTGGGGCTGGCCTCGTTCGGGTGTGGCTATTTCGCCTCAGCCGTGTATCCGTGACGTATCTGGAGGAAAAAGCATTTGTAAGCGACTCGATGAAGATCAGGGCCTGGATACATTGGGATACGTCCGGCACCTACCCGCGCGTCTACCGGGCTTTCACGGCACCCGTTGCGGGTCATTCCAGCCCTTGCCCGAGCATTCGCCCTGACCTATTGACATTAAAGTTAACTTTAATCTTAGGATTCTGGCTCCGCAGAAGAGGAGCTACCGATGAGCCTGTTCGAACCGCTTGCACTGCCCAATGGCGCCCGCATACCCAACCGCCTGGCCAAGGCGGCCATGGAAGAAAACATGGCCGACGATGACCATGCGCCGTCCGCAGGGCTGCTGCGCCTCTACCAGCATTGGGCCGATGGCGGTGCAGGTCTGATCATCACCGGCAATGTGATGGTGGATGGCCGCGCCATGACCGGGCCCGGTGGCGTGGTGCTGGAAACGGACAGCCACCTCGAGCGCTTCCGGCGCTGGGCCGACGTCGCCCGCTCTCGTGGTGCCCAGGTCTGGATGCAGATCAACCATCCGGGTCGACAGACACCGGCCGCCCTGGGCCAGCCGACCTTGGCACCGTCCGCCGTGCCCCTGGACCTGGGCAAGTTCTCCAACCAGTTCCGCGTGCCCCGCGAAATGTCCGAAGCGGATATCGAGGAGGTGCGCAGTCGCTTCGTCACTGCCGCGCGGCTGGCCGAGCGCAGCGGATTCAACGGCGTACAGATTCACGCCGCGCATGGCTACCTGCTCAGCCAGTTCCTCTCGCCGATCAGCAACAAGCGCCAGGATCGCTGGGGCGGTTCCATCGAGAATCGCGCACGCCTGCTCATCGACATCGTCCAGGGCGTTCGGGGTGCAGTGTCGCCGGCGTTCGTGGTGTCGGTGAAACTGAACTCGGCGGACTTCCAGCGCGGTGGTTTCAGCCCGGAGGATGCGCGCAGCGTGGTCGCCATGCTCAATGAGCAGCACGTGGATCTGGTCGAGCTATCCGGTGGCAGCTATGAAGCTCCGGCCATGCAAGGCCAGGCTCGCGATGGCCGCACCCTCGCCCGCGAGGCCTACTTCCTCGAATTCGCTGAAAGCATCGCAGCCATTGCGCGGATGCCATTGATGGTCACCGGCGGTATCCGGCGGCGCGCCGTGGCGGAGAAAGTCATCCAGAGCGGGATCGCCCTGGCCGGAATGGCCACCGCGCTTTCCATCAATCCGAATCTGCCGCGGGAGTGGTCGAACGGTGGCGACAGCGCCCCTGCCCTGCGCCCCATCACCTGGAAGAACAAGACCCTCGGCGCCATGGCCAACATGGCGGTGGTGAAGTACCAACTGCAACGGTTGAGCAAGGGGCGCGCCACGCGACCGGACGTTTCGCCGCTGCTCGCCCTGCTGGGGCAGCAGGTTTCGACCTCGTCCCGGACGCGACGCTATCGCCGCTGGATCGCTGGGCGGAACTGACGGCGTGCACGGGCCATGGGCGATCTCATGGCCCGTGCCACGCCCTCAGACAGCAGCCTTGGCTTCCGCCAGATAGGCGCCCAGGCGTCGTCCCATTTCTGCGCCGAGGGCCTGCAGGCCGCTCATGGGGCGAACCATGACCTCGAAATCGACGATCTTGCCCTGCTCGTCGAAGTGGATCATGTCGATACCCTTCAGGTCGCGCCCATCGACGTGCGCGCTGAACTCCAGCACCACGCCGAGGCCATCGGCGGTAACCAGTTGGCGGTGATAGGTGAAGTCGTTGAACACCTTGAGCACGGTATTGAGGATGGTCGAGACCACCATGGGCCCCGGATAGGGGGTATGCGCCATGGGCGAGCGGAACACCACATTCGGCGCCAGCAATTCCGGCAATGCGGAAAGATCCTGCTGCTCGACCATCTCGTGCCAGCGTTGCAGCGAGGCAGCGGCCTGGGGTTGCAGGTTCAGTTCGGACATCGTCACTTCCTCTCGATTGTTCTTCTTCTGGAAGCCCGTCAGGCGCGCATCAGCGCGCCAGTGTCGGGGGCTGGAAGGACGATACGACCCGGAAATACCTGGCTCAATGATCGAAAATGACAGCTTTATGATCCGGCCGTACAACTTGCAACGCGCCCTCAGTGAGTCGTCCGCGTCACCCGGAAATTCAGTAATTGCGGCTCATCATCCAGGGCGATCTCGTGCACCGCTCGCGGAAGCTCAGCCAGCACGGTGCGCCAGAACGCCAGGGCGCTTTCGTCCTGCGGATAGAAACGCACCAGCCAGTCGTTGGTCCCGCTGGTCAGTACCTGCGTGGCCACGGCGCGGCCGACACCCTGGCGCCGGTACTTCTTGAGGATGAACAGGTCCGCCAGTTCGAGGGCGTCGATCCCGGGCAGTTCGCTTCGCTCGATCAAGAAGAATCCGGCGATGAACCCGTCCACCAGGATCAGGTGCGCGCTCCACAGCGGCTCCTGCCAGTAGCGCGCCAGATGCTCGTCATGGATGTAGAAGCGACCGTCGACTTCGACGTCTTCCTGTTCCCAGTCCGAGGACTCATAGGCGTAGAACTGATACAGGTTGCGGATCAGCTCCATGTGCTCGGGGCCAGTCTCGACCAGCTCGATGGCGCCGCTCATAGCTGGTCACCCTGAAAGGGGTTCGGATGCGAAAGGAAGGATTGAATCGACGGCATGGACTTCTCGGTGCAAGGAAATACGCGGCGCATATTCTTGCAGAAGCCGAGGCGCATTTGTGTAGGAGCAAGCTTGCTCGCGAACAGTCCTGGGCAAGACCCTTCGCGAGCAAGCTCGCTCCTACAAGTGCAGCGGCATCACGGACAAGTGCCGCCCCGCTTACTCCTCCAACTTCAGCAGTGGTTTGCCTTTCTGCACGATGTAGGTCGCCAGCTCCGATGCCTTGTCCTTGCCGACGTTCGTCGCGATATGGGCAGTGCCCGCGGGAATGAACAGAGACTCTCCAGCCTTGAGGATGACGTTTGGACGCCCTTCCAACTGGTACTCGAAGGTACCGGATATCACATAGGCGACTTCCGCGCCCGGGTGGGAATGCCGGGGCGACACGACGCCCGGTTCGAAGTCCACGCGCACCTGGATGGCTTCGTATCCGGGTACTTCCAGATCATGCCGGGTGAGGTCCGTGCGGTGGATGCCGTTCTGCCAGCTGGCCTGAGGCTTCTCCTCATGTGCCTGGGCAAGACCGGTGATCGCCAGCAGTGCCGCAGCGACGGTGAGGGTTCGTAGGTTCATCATGGCAGGTGCCTCCGGGTGAAAGGTTTGGTGGCTTCACCCTATCCACGGCATCTGCCGACGATGTGTCGGGACTCGGCGGCTACTGAAAGCGCACGTATATGACAGCGGGACGGACACACGAATATACAAAGCGTGGGCGAGTACCGCCGACCTGGCTCAATCCAGCCGCTGTACCCACTCCCTCGGGCTGGCGCCCACCTTGCGGCGGAAGGCCCTGGCCAGGGCGGATGGACTTTCATAGCCCACTTCATCGGCGATCAGCGCAATGGGCCGACCTTCCCGCAGACGCTTCTGCGCAAGGCTTACGCGCCAGCTCACCAGGTAATCCGCCGGGGTGATGCCCACCACCTCGCGGAACTGCGCGGCGAAGCTGGCGCGGGACATGTTGGCGGCCAGGGCGAGATCGGCCACCGACCAGGGTTTCGCCGGGGCGTCGTGCATCAGGGTCATCGCCTTGGCCAGACGCGGGTTCGCCAACCCTGCCAACATGCCGCCGGACAGTTGGTTGCTGTCCATCAGGTGACGCAGGAGCTGGATGACCATGAGTTCGAACAGACGGTCGAGCACGGCTTCGCGCCCGCATTCGTCGCCAAAGGCCTCGCTGAACAGCCAGTCGATGACGCCGGCAACGCTCGGCACGGAAGACAGGGGCAGCAGCAGGTAATCCGGAAGTGCCCGCGATAACGGGTTGTCGACGCCGCCGTCAAACTCGAGGGTGGCACACACCAGCTCGGCCCCGTCCTCGTCGCTGGCGCTCATACGGTGCGCCAGGGGCCGGCCCATCAGCCACAGGCTCGGCTCATCGACCACAACTCCCACGCCATGGCTCGAAGCCAGCGTCACACGTCCTGCGCGCAGCAGGTGCACATAGCCACGAGGGACTTCGCCGGGGTAGGCAGCCATGCCGCAGAAGCCGCCGTTGAAAAAGGTCGAGGCATGCAGGCTGAAGTTGCTCAGCAGGGACGACAGTCGATCCACGCGTCTAACCCTCGGGCTCAGACGATCTGCAGCCTTGCTGAGGTGGATGACAAGGGCGTGGTTCGTTCGGCGTCACCCGCGCCCTTGCTCGTGTTGCCGTCAGCCCAACTGATCGATCATCACCGTGTTGGTGTACACCAGACTGCCGTCGCTCTCGCGGTGGCCCACCAGGTGGAACAGCCCACGTTCATCGTCCTTGCTGAGAAAGACGCGGAACTGCAGGTCCGCGAGCGAACCACACTCGCTGGGCGTGACCAGCTCCATATGCGCCATGTCGGCATCGATCATCATGTCCGGCTCATGGGTTTTCTGTAGGTGCTCTTCCGCTTCCTCGAGCAGCAGATGGTCGGCATTGTTGAGGTGGAAGTGCAGATCCCCCATCGGAACGGACTTCTCCGCGCCCTGGGGTTTGCACCAGCTCTTGATGGTCAATGTATTCATCTAGCAACCCTCCTGACTCGTGCGTTGCCACGCCAGCTGTTCAATCAGCAGTTTAGACAAGGACCACCACCTGGACGGGCAAGTCATCGGCCAAGGCCGCGTGCATCAAGGGCTACGGGCCTTCGACAGGAATACCGGATGCTATAATTTTCCAGTGAAAGAACCCTGGATTTTCAGCCAGGGCTCGAGGATAACCATCGGGAATAACGCCATCGATTGCGGGAGGCGAACGACCACTTCGAACCAGTATCCGGAGGTGAGTCATGAATAGGCACTACTACATCAGCAACAACCTCGATGACCTGGAAACCCTCGAGTCCGAACTTGAGGCCAATGGCATCAATACCGAGCAGATCCATGTGCTGAGCGACAGGGACGCCGACGTCGAACAGCACCATCTCCATGATGTGAATTCCTTCATGAAGCAGGATGTCGTCCACTCCGGCGAGATTGGCGCGCTGATCGGCGTGCCACTGGCCGCGCTGGTGCTCCTGGGCGCCTGGCTGGCGGGCTGGACCGACACACCGGCGGGATGGGTACCCTTCGTGTTCCTCGCGGTGGTCATCTTGGGCTTCTGCATCTGGGAAGGCGGTTTCTTCGGTATCCAGGTACCCAATGCACACTTCCGCAACCTGAAGGAAAAGGTCAGGGAAGGCGAACACATCTTCTTCGTGGATGTAGACCCGGATCAGGAATCCGTGCTCGACCGAGTCATCAATCACCACCCGCAGCTACGGCTCGCCGGCACTGGCTCCGCCTCGCCGCACTGGATCGTTTCCTGGCTGCATCGCTGGCATCAGTTCAAGCGGACGATCTAGGCCCTCTCCCCCGTCCCCTCTCCCTGATGCGGAGAGGGGTGACTCCCAGCCCACCTTCGGCACAGTCCTGTGGGGGCGATTTCAATCGCCAAGCAGGACGCAGTCCTGCCGTAGGTTGGTCCGAGGAACGAGACCCAACATTGCGGCACCGAGCGTTTGGTTACGACAATTGGTGGATGAAAAAAGCGTCATCCACCCTACGGGCCAGCTTCGCTGGCCAATCCACAAATGGATCGACGCTCTCCTGTAGGGGCGAGTTCATTCGCCA
>NZ_BDMA01000090.1:0-71033 GCF_002003485.1 Metapseudomonas resinovorans | reverse complement strand
CGCCCTTAATGCTGGAGTTCGGAAGGTGACTTGGCTGGACGCTTACCCTTGGAGGCCTCTATGGGGAAATTTTTTATCGTTGGTTGTTCATCGATCTGCTGGCCATTCCGGAGCACACGAGGGGGCAAGGCACAGGTTCTCGGCTGATGAACATGGCTGAGGACGTTGCACGTGAGAAAGGCTGCGTCGGCATCTGGCTGGACACCTTTGATTTCCAGGCACCCGCGTTCTATCAGAAACACGGTTTCACCGAATTCGGTCACCTCGACGATTTTCCCCCGGGCCACAAGCGTTTCTATTTCCAGAAACGTTTGGACTGACGTGGGGACCGAGGCTATGCAATGAAGCTCGGTTGCGAACCCGAAATCCAAGAGAAAGCATGGCGCGAGAAATGACGGCAGGCATTTATCTGTGCGCTGTAGCTTTCTCCGCTTATGCACCAATTGCAGAAGTGCTCGCAGTTATTCGAAAGCAAGCTGTATTGACGCTCGCCAACTCTTGAACGCGCACGACTGACTATCTCGTTGCTGGAATATCTGCACTGCTCCTGAACCATCCAGATAGCGTTGCCATTGGCGAAGTATTCGAGATCAGTCACCTCGACGGGGCCCGCCTTGAATGAAGTGCAAAATCCGGAATAGTGAGCAACTTCGCCGCATCCAAGATATATCCCGTGATGTGCATACAGCTTGCGCGGGCTGATCAAGTGCGAGCCTACGGGCAAGCTGCTGGCTGCTTGATTGATACCTTCCAGCTTGACCAGGGAACTCGATGGCTCTCTTGCCGAGAGTGCCGCGCCGCGGGGCTTGGCGAGTGGCTGTTGATGGGCGGCGACGGTGGTCATCAGGGCCAGACAGACAAGAACTGCTGAGCGAAGCGACGAGGCGCTGTCCGCAAATTCGTTTATCAAATGGCTCACGATGAAACCCTCCGAAACCCTTGATGTTTAATGTATCGCTGGGCTCGTGGAGCTTCATTTGTGCGTAAGACTAGATTAATCAACCAATCAATATATCTTCCCGATACCTAAGTATTAAGCCAGATACCAAAGTAGAAGGCAGGCGGGAAATTTCACTAGCGAAGTATCCAAATAGCGTGCCTGCAGTACCTCAAGAACTTCCCACCCAGAAGCCCCTGGAAGGTAAACGACCTTTAGGGGCCTTTCATGTCATTCAATACAGCGCACTCAGCTACGACACTCATCAGATTCGCAAAACTGGTGATCTTCACGGCACCGCCGGGGAACCGGGCGATCACCTCCAGTTGCCCACCCATGGCCGGCTGCGCAGGGTGGAGATGTACATGTCAGTACGCTTTTCCATCTTCGCGATGGCCGGTTGCTGGACGTGCAGCACCTCGGACAGCATTTGCGCTCCAAGGGGCGCCAATCACCATCCCCTCGCCCTGGACCCGAAGCCCCTCCCCCAACGGCAAACTTATACATACGAATGGGAATGCCAATTGTCTCCGGCCGATCTACCGTTACCCATTGGTAGTCCCAGACAAGTGGCAAGGCGAGTTATGGCTTGGCAACAATGCCCCGTATGTCATGGCAGCCGCACCATTCAGAAGGACGGCCGCACCATCGAGTGCCGCTACTGCCGAGGTCTGGGGCGGGTGTACGACGCCCCGCCGAAGCCGTTTTCAGGTGGGCTGCTGGTCATGACACTCCTGCAGGTAGCGGCGTCCCTCGGGGCTGGCTACCTTGCGACGACTTACAGCAAGCACTGGGAGCAGACGCACAGCCTGATCCTCGGTGCCATGGTGGCGATCGCGGTTTACTGGGTGATGACGCTGAAGATGTTCCGCGATCTGATCCTGCTCGGCTTGGCGCTGGCGATCCTGTATCAGCTGTACCAGGTGTGGCTACAGCACAACTGACCCGCCTCTGACCGGGCACGTCCTGGCCGCGATTGCCCGTTTTCTCACCACCGCAACAGTTGCCCCCTCCCCTCCCCCCGAGTAGTCCGAAACTCCTAGGCCGCCTGGGAGTATCGGTCGATGCGCCCGCACCCGGCGCTTCCTCATAGTGATGGTCAGTAGTGAACAAGGGTCAACGGTCAGGCCTTGATGACCAACTCTGCCGGGGAGAAAACCATGACTATTACGACGACGGGCAGCCTCACCATTCTTGATGAGACGGCGGGATTGCAAAACTTCACCGCTACGCAAAGCGAACCTGAAGACTCGAATGACACCGACATTCTGTTGACGGCCCTGCCCTCGCTTTTCTCCAACCGTTTGACCGCACTCCTGGCCGGCACCGCAACGAGTGCGGCTTTGAGTGGGTATACCGGTGCCGCCGGCAATACGGGCAGCAATGCGTTCACCATCAGCGCGGCGCCCGGCGCAAGCATTACCGATGTCAGCTTCGTCGACAGTTCTGGCGCAGCTCTCAATGGACTGGACAGCGGACTGGATACGCTCGATGGCACCAGCATCTTTCTCTATACCGATACGAGCAACAACAACATCCTGCTGGGCCGAGCCGGTAGCGCAACCGGCGCGATCGTGTTCGCTGCCTATATCGAAGAAACCGGATCACCGGTCTCGGGCGGCAAGATCTGGACAGTGGAATACCAACCGCTCAAGCACCCGGACACCACCAATCCCGACGATGCCCTCAATCTGGCGAACAAGGTTTTCATTGGAACCAGTGAGGACCTGGTGTTCAGCCTGGCCAATGCACCCTCAGGTCAAAACCTGTTCCTGATGTTCACGACGGCGACCCCCACCGTTGTCGGTGGCAGGATCACGGACCCCACCATCATCGCCACCGGCAAGAACCCCGCCGACCAGTCGGCGGGCGCCAACATAACGACTGGCGACACGATCAATACCAGCCAGGCGGGTGGCCCGACCACCTTCGGCACCAACAATCAGATGATCACGGAACAGGAGGGCATCCGCTTTACGTTCGTCACCGGCGCCAGGCAGGACCTGACTATTCCCAACCTGGATCAGAACGAAGCCGATCTCGAATCCAACATCGACTTTACCGCCGTCTTCAATGCGCAGTCGGCCAGCTTCGACGTCGTGCAATTGCAAGGCGGCAAGACTGCTCAGGTAAAAGTCAGCGCATTCACCACGGCAGCCGAGCCTGGTGTGAATTTCATCAACGGCTATGCGGGTGATACGTCGGTTGCAATCATCAATGTTCGCGTCATCAACATCAGCACTGGGCAGGTGATCGAGAACTCGAACGGCTCGGTGAATGATCCGGGCATTGCCATCACCTTCACGGCCGGGGTTGCAACCATCACCGGCGTCAAGGCCGGCTACAAGATCGAATACACCACAACGGCGGTTCACAACCGCGTGCTCGTCGAGAACGGCGCGGCCCTCAACGCCAAGGGCACTAACCACGCCGATTTCGATATCGGTGGCTTCAAGCTGACCCACGTCTCTACTGCGACCGCCGAAATCGGCTCCAAGCTGGTCTTCGAGGACGACGGGCCGTCAGCGAACGGCACCGCCGTGGCCGGCACCGTCGACGAGGACGGACTGGCGGGTGGGATCGCCGGAGGCACCGGCGACGTGGCTGGCGCGGCGACCGTGGCCAGCGGTAGCGTCACTGGCATCTTCCAGCCCGGTGCCGATGCGCCGTTGACCTATTCCCTGTCCGGCGACACCAGCGGCTTGCCGGCGCTGACTTCGGGCGGCGTGGCGGTGACCTACAGCGTCGTCGGCAACACGCTCACCGCCTCGGCCGGCGCGGTCGACGTGTTCACCTTCAGCCTGACCGCAGCGGGCGCCTACAGCTTCACGCTGCTGAAGCCGCTGGATCACGCGCCCGGCAACGATGAAAACGACATCACCCTCAATCTCGGTTCGCTGCTGCGGGCCACCGATGCCGACGGCGACAAGGTGACCGCTGCTGCC
This sequence comes from Metapseudomonas resinovorans, assembly GCF_002003485.1. Classification (GTDB taxonomy): domain Bacteria; phylum Pseudomonadota; class Gammaproteobacteria; order Pseudomonadales; family Pseudomonadaceae; genus Metapseudomonas; species Metapseudomonas resinovorans_D. The sequence goes on along the minus strand of NZ_BDMA01000090.1, from coordinate 67,151 downwards.
GAGAAACTGGTCATCACCGTTGACGACGACACCCCGACTGCGACCGGCGCCGCCGTGGCCGGCACCGTCGACGAGGACGGCCTGGCCGGGGGTATCGCCGGAGGCACCGGTGACGTGGCCGGCGCGGCGACCACCGCCAGCGGCAGCGTGACCGGTATCTTCCAGTCCGGTGCCGATGCGCCGCTGAGCTACGCCTTGTCCGGCGACACCAGCGGTCTGCCGCAGACGCTGACCTCGGGCGGTGTGGCGGTGACCTACAGCATCGTCGGCAATACGCTGACCGCTTCGGCCGGCGCGGTCGCCGTGTTCACCTTCAGCCTGACCGCAGCGGGGGCTTACAGCTTCACGCTGCTCAAGGCTCTCGATCATGCCGCAGGCAATGACGAGAACGACATCACCCTCAACCTCGGTTCGTTGCTGCGGGCCACCGATGCCGACGGCGACACGGTGACGGCTGCCCCCGAGAAGCTGATCATCACCGTTGACGACGACACGCCGACTGCGACCGGCGCCGCCGTGGCCGGCACCGTTGACGAGGACGGCCTGGTCGGCGGCATCGCCGGTGGCATCGGTGACGTGGCTGGCGCGGCGACCGTGGCCAGTGGCAGCGTGACCGGTATCTTCCAGTCCGGCGCCGATGCGCCGCTGAGCTACTCCCTGTCCAGCAATACCAGCGGCCTTCCGCAGACGCTGACTTCGGGCGGCGTGGGGGTGACCTACAACGTCGTCGGCAACACGCTGACAGCTTCAGCCGGCGCGGTCGCCGTGTTCACCTTCAGCCTGACCGCAGCGGGCGCCTACAGCTTCACGCTGCTCAAGGCCCTGGACCATGCGGCGGGCAATGACGAGAACGACATCACCCTCAACCTGGGCTCGCTGCTGCAAGCCACCGACGCTGACGGCGACACGGTGACGGCTGCCCCCGAGAAGCTGGTCATCACCGTCGACGACGACACACCGACGCTCGCATTCGGCAACCTGATGGGGACCGGGACCATCCTTCCCCAATACGGGAACTGGAGCATGGCGGCCGGAGCCGACGGGCTGGGTGCAGCGGGGCTGGATATCTCGTTGGTCAACGGTCAGTTCACCCTTGTCAGGCCGGACAACACGACCACCACCGGGACCGGCACGCTCAACGAGCTATCGCCCTCACCGGATGCCAATGGCGCGTACCGCTTCGCAGGTAGCCTGATCGGCGATTTCGACAACAACGCGACAACTGCCAATACCACCATCGACTACACCTTGACTGCCTTCGCCAATGGCACCTATGCATTGGATCTGGTGCAAGGCTTCAGTTCGACGATCGTCCTCAGCAGTGCCGACGGCTCACTCGATGCGGGCGGCCCCGACCCTGTCCGCACATTGCTGATTCCCAAGCAGGACCCGCCGACCATTCCTTCGCCCTCCGAGGAGATTGTGTTCTTCGGCGTAAACGCGGGCACGACCGCAGCCCAGGTATTGAGCGCCATCGTGCAGGGAGCGCCCGACCTCACAGAAGCGCAGATAGAAGCTGGCGGGTTCTCGTTCCTCGGCACGGCGGACGTGAACGTCAGCACATCCGGCATCGGCATCGGCAACAACAACCTGGATGGAAACGGGACGGCCGGCATCAATAGCGGCGACGAGAGTTTCGTCATCAATCCCGAGACCTTGCTGACGGCCATGAAGGTGTTCATCGACAACTCGCTGCAGGGTTACAACCCGGCAACCGAAGAGCTGTATTACAGGATCTTCTTCGAGGACGGCACGAGTTCGGCCCAGACGAAGGTTCTTGCCGCTGACCTGGCCTCCGAGGCAGGAAACCAGAAGTCCTTCCTCGTCCAATGGGATGGCGCGAAGATGATCGACGCTGTTCAGCTAACGATGGGCCTGGGCGAGATCAAGGTACCGGTGATCCAGTTCATCAAGCAGGTCGAGAACATGGCCAACGATATCCAGTTGGCATTCAACGCAACGCTGACGGACAGGGATGGGGACACGGCCACAAGTACGTTCGACGCCAATCTGTTTGCGAACGACCCGAACGACCCGCTCTTCGACTACAGGTTGGCTGGCACGATTGGTGAGCAGGATGCCTTTAACGTCAATCTGTCGGCCGCCGAGAACCTGTACCAGGTCAACGGCTTCGATGCGGGGCCGAGTCTGCGAGACAAGCTGGTACTCATTGGCGATGCGGGCGCCGTTGTCCAATCGATCGACAACACCGGCGCGAACAGCATCGTGACTATCGACGAGTCAGGCGCACAAAACACGACCATCACCGTGGTCGGGGTCGACCTGCTGAACACCGACATTCTCTTCGGCAGCGCCTGACCCATCGCCTGTGTGAAATGAAGCGGGGGTGGCATGAAAGCCACCCCCGTTTTTTTGCAGATCCCCGCGCGAAACCACCCGCCATCGCCTGAGGACCACTAAAAGTGACCGACCTGACTCCCACAAGGGAGCCAGGTCATTTTCATTGGGGAGGTCGGGTCGGAAGGATCAGTCCATTTCCACCCAGGTGGAATCCGGAGGCTCGCCGCCGCTGGTGAGGCCGTGCTTCAGCGCGTACATCAGCAGGTCGACGCGATTGATGAGGTTCAGCTTGTGATAGATGCTGCTGAGGTGGTTGTGCACCGTGTGTTCGCTGATGCCCAGCCGCGCGGCGATGCGCATGTACTTGGCGGACGGTTCGCTCACAATGGCGCGAATCAGCTCTCGTTCGCGCAGGGTCAGCTGCGAGTACCTCGCGCGTTCCGGATCGTCATTCACTCGCACCTGCCCGGCCGCGGAGTAGCCGGATAGTCCGCCGGCCCAGGCTCTGTCCAGCCCGATGTCGCGGTGGTAGACCTTGATGATGGCGCGGATGATCGACTCCGTCGGATCCTCCGCCAGCACGACGCCACGAGCACCGGCGTCTATCGCCCGGCCAACGGGAACGGCCTCGTACAGTCCCTTGAGCAGCAGCACTTTCATGTCGTTGCTGCGGGTGAGTAACGAAATGACGTCGAGCGGGTCCAGTGCATCCGGGAAGAAGCTGAAGAAGATGACATTCGGGCGCAGCTGATCGGCACGATCCAGCGCGTGGGCATAGGTACTGGCCTGGCCGCACACTTCCATCCGTGGTTTTCTGGCATTGATCAAGTCGTGGAGCCCCATCAGGACGAGGGGACGACAATCGATCAGCATCACGCGTATCGGTTGAGTGCGGGATTGCATTTACATTTTTCGCCCCCCTGACAGGTGGACTCGTCGTGCGGGGTCGCGCGGACGGATAGCCTTTGTTGTATAGGGGGGAGACGGGGCAGATTGCCAGTAGCTTCAGACGTCACGTTGAGTTGCCGGGATAAGCGGCAATCGGCACCTCCTACCCGACGAACGGCCTATTTTCCACGAGAAGTTGGCACGCGTGCCCAGCCGCCAGATGGCGCCTCGACTCATACGTAGGGTGCGCCATGCGCACCGATTGCAACTCGCCTCCTACCGATGCCCCCTGGCGAAATGAACAAAGCCCCTGAAGACCGATCGATCTCCAGGGGCTTCATCATTTTTGCGGTTTGGCTGGTATCAGACCTCGAGGTCAGTGGACAGCGACAGCTCTTTCCAGGCCGCCACTTCGCCTTCCACCAAACTGTGCTTGTCGGCTATTCGCTGCACCGCGTCGCTGCCCAGGGCGAGGCGCTGCGGCGGGTTGGCGGCGTTCACCAGCGTCAGGATGGCGCCGGCGAACTTGCTCGGGTCACCCGGCTGGGCATGGTTGGCACCCTCGGCGAAGCGGCGCATGGCGCCCACGGTTTCGTCGTAATCCGCCAGTTCCAGGGCGGTTTTCACCAGGGATTGCTCATCGAGGAAGTCGGTGCGGAAGAAGCCCGGCTCAACCACCGTGACCTTCACGCCCAGCGGCGCCAGTTCCTGGTGCAGCGCTTCGCTGATGCCTTCCACAGCGAACTTGGTGGAGCCGTAAACACCCCAGCCGTAGTAGGACTGGTAGCCGCCCAGGGAGGAGATGTTGATGACATGGCCGGAACGTTGGCGGCGCATGTGCGGCAACACGGCGCGGGTGACGTTGAGCAGGCCGAAGACGTTGGTGGCGTAGATGCGCTCCACTTCCTGCGCGCTGGTTTCCTCCACCGCACCGAGAATGCCGTAGCCGGCGTTGTTGAGCAGCACGTCGATGCGGCCGAAGCGCTTGATGCCCTCGGCCACCGCCTCATGGGCCTCGCTTTCGCGGGTTACGTCCAGGCGAACGGCCAGCAGGTTGGGATGGTCGCCCAGGCGGGCAATGACGTCTTCCGGCTTGCGGGCGGTAGCGATTACCGCATCACCGGCCTCCAGGGCCTGTGCTGCGATGAGGGCGCCGAAACCACGGGAAGCTCCAGTAATGAACCAGGTATGCATAGCAACTCTCCTGTGTGGGAGCCCGCACCGCGCGGGCTTTCTGTTCGAGTTGCGTTCACTGTAGGGCTGGAGAACTCTTGTGATAATCCCAATAAAGTCGCATGAGCTTGTGAGCTGAGTTCAGCAATTTTTCAGGACGGAACCGCCCCGTAGGGTGCGCCATGCGCACCGGCTCGGCGTCAGATGAGCGATGGTCGTCGCCACAAACTCCGCTGGTGCGCGCAGCGCACCCTACGGAAGCACCCCGGAGCGAGAGCCTGCCCCGTAGGGTGCGCCATGCGCACCGGTTCAGCGTCAGATGAACGATGGTCGCGGCCACAAACACCGGCGGTGCGCGCAGCGCACCCTACGGTCCAGAGCGAGCTAAAGAGGCCGGTCTTGTGCTCAGCCCTGGATCAGCCCCTCGTCCCGCAGGGCTTGCTGCACGGCGGGCTGTTCCAGCCATTGCCGTTGCAGGCGGGCGACATTGGTCAGGCCATCGAAAGGTGCACCCAAACGCGTCAGCCAGGTGGCGAAGACGCCGAGGTAGATGTCCGCCAGGGTGAAGCGATCACCCACCAGCCAGAGACGGCCTTCCAGATGCCGCTCGATGTGCTCGAACGCCTTCAGCAACTGCACCCGCGCCTGCTCACGGATGCCGGGGTGCGCGGCCTCGTCGGCGGAGTAGCGCTCCGGGCGGTTCAGCGGGCGGAACGATGCGGTGTGCACCTCGGCCGCGAGGTAACCGAGCCATCCCTGGATCTGCCCGCGCTCGGCGCTGCCGGCCGGAGCGAACAGCGAAGTACCCGGGACCTGGTCAGCCAAGAACGGCAGGATGGCGCTGTTCTCGGTCAGCACGGTGCCGCCATCCAGTTGCAGGGCCGGCACGCGGCCCAGCGGGTTGATTGCGTGAATGGGCGAATCCGGGACACGCAGCGCGACCTTCTCGATCTGGACCGGCAGCCCCAGTTCGCGCACGGCGATGTGGGAGGCCAGGGAGCAGGCGCCGGGGGCGATGAACAATGTGGTCATGGTCGATTTCTCCTCAGAAGGGCCGGCTGCCGGCCAGGCTGATGCGTTTCAGACGGCGCCGCTGGGTCGCCGGGAAGCCGTTGCGGGCATGCAGCGTAGCCTGGTTGTCCCAGTACACGATGTCGCCCACTTCCCAACGGTGGGTGTAGGCGAAGCGCGGGTCCTTGAGGTGCTCGCGCAGGCGGTTGATGAGCTCGATGCCTTTGTCCGGGGCGTAGCCGGGGATTTCCACTTCCGTGTGCACGCCGAGGTAGAGCAGGCGCCTGCCGCTCTCCGGATGGGTGCGCACCAGCGGGTGCTCAGTGCCCTGGATGGGCTCGATGTCCGGCGTGCGGTAGGTGATGCCGAGGTTGTAGCCGTCACGCAGACGCACGAAGGGGTTGTAGTTGATCAGTTTCAGGCCATCGATCTCGCGGCGGGTGCCTTCGTCCAGCGCGCTGTAGGCCAGGGCCAGGTTGGTCCAGGTGGTTTCGCCGCCCTCCTCCGGCACCTCCAGCGCGTAGAGCAACGAGCCAGCCGAGGGTGTCGGCGTCCAGTGGTGGTCGCTGTGGGCCGGCAGGGCAATGTTGCTCAGCTCGCCGTCCTCGGTGTTGGCCACCTTGACGATGTCCGGCGCCTTGCCGTCGGTGCCCGATGACAGCACCAGGTAATCCGGATGGGGCTGGAACACCGAGCCGAACCAGGAGGTGAAGCGCAGGTACTGCGCATCGTCCAGTTCCTGGCCCTTGAAGATCAGGATGTGGTGGTCGCGCAGGGCCTGCTTGAGGGCGAGGATCTGCGTCGGGGTCAGGTCGCGACGGCCATCCAGGCCACGGACCTCGGCACCCAGCGGCGCAGCGAGGGGTTCGATGCGCAGCCCGTCGAGGGGCTGGCGCAGGGCGGTGACGACAGTGCTCATGGGGTTCTCCTTGGTCGCGGGTCAGAAGTCGTAACGGAGGGACACGCCGGCGGTGCGCGGCTGGCCCACGGAAGCGGTGTAGGCGCCGTTGCTGAAGGCGAAGGCGGTCAGGTAGTAGTCCTTGTCGAAGGCGTTGCGCACCCAGAGCGAGGTGTCCAGCAGGCCGTCGCCGAGGTCGGCACGAATGCCGGCGGCGAAGTTGGCCAGGCCGTAGCCGTCGATCTTGGAAAGCTCGGAGTTGTCCAGGGTGCCTTCGGCTTCGGAGCGGTAGGAGTAGCTGGCATTCACGTAGGGGCGCAGGCCATTGCCGGTCTGCCAGGTGTATTCACCGTTGACGTTGCCGATCCAGCGCGAGGCGCCCACCACCCGCTCGCCGGTGAGGTCGCATTTGGCGGTGGGGGTCACGGTGTTGATCTCGCCGGGGCACGGGGCGTCCTTGAAGCTCAGGTAGGTGACGTCGTTGAACGAGCCGTTGGCGTTCAGGGTCAGGCCGCGCAGCGGTCGCCAGGTGGACTCGAACTCCACGCCACGGGAACGCACGCTGCCGGCGTTGGCCAGTACCGATACCGGCGTCAGCGACGAGGCGGTGGTGGTCAGGGTGGTGGCCTGGTAGCCGTGGATGCCGGTCCAGAAGATGTTCGCGTTGAACAACAGGCGGCCATCGTCGAGGGTGCTCTTGAAGCCCAGCTCGGCGTCGTTGGCGCGCTCGGGGCCGACGATCAGCGAATCGCTGCCCAACCCCGCCACCGGCGCCACCAGGTTCACACCGCCGGACTTCTCGCCGTGGGCCAGGCTGGCGTAACCGAGTAGTCCATCGCTGACCTTGTAGCTGAGGCTGAGCAGCCCGGACGGCGCGGCGTTGTGCAGGCCGAAGTCGCCGGTATCCAGTGCCCCCAGCTGCGCCTGCCGCGCGGCCGCCAGCGCCCCGGTCAGGGGCGCGCCGCCCTCCGGGGCGAAGCGGTGCAGGCGGGCCTGCTTCTCTTCGTAGGTGCCGCGCAGGCCGAAGGTGAAGTCCAGGCGATCGGTGATGTGCCAGTTGCCCTGGCCGAACAGGGCGAAGCTGTCGGTCTCGATCTTGCCGTTGGTCTGGGTGGAGACGTTGTTCAGGAGATTGCGGTTCACCCCGGTGAGGTACAGGTCGGCGAAGGGGCCGTACTGGGTGCGCGTGTTGTTGCCGAGGTTCTGGTTGAACAGGTAGGCGCCCAGCACATAGTCGAAGGCGCCGCCGGTGGGCGACGCCAGGCGGAATTCCTGGGAGAACTGCCGGTCGTGGACTTCGACCCCGCTGTCGACGATCGCCGAGACATCGGTGAGGTCGGCATCGTTGTGCGGCACGAAGTGCCAGTAGCGATAGCCGCTGATGGAGGTGAAGGTGTAGCCGCTGTCCAGATTCCAGTTGGCCTCGATCGACGAGCCGCCCTGCCAGACGTTCACCGATTGCACGGAGTCGATGTTCACCTCGCGCTTCTTCACATCGAGCTGCGGGTTGGCACCGATCAGCGCGGCACGCTGGCGGAAGCGGTCCGACACGCCATACAGCGCCCACACGCCGTTGGTGGAATCCTCCTGGTTGTAGTCGGTGATCCAGCGCAGGCTGAAATCTTCGCTCGGTTCGAACAGCAACTGCCCGCGCGCACCCTCGCGCTCGCCACCGACGAAGGTGCGGCTGTCATGCTGGTTGTCGATATAGCCGTCTTCGCGGGTGCGGTAGAACGACAGACGCCCGGCGACGGAGTCGGTCAGTGCCCCGGACACCGTGCCCTTGCCCTGGAAGTAGCCACGCTCGCCGCCGGACAACTGCAGGCTGCGCTCCGGGGTGAAGGTGGGCTTGCGGGTGCTGATGTTGATCACCCCCGCGGTGGTGTTCTTGCCGAACAGAGTGCCTTGGGGGCCGCGCAGCAGTTCCAGTTGCTCCACATCGAGCAGGTCGAACACCGCCATGCCCGGTCGGCCCAGGTAGATGTTGTCCAGGTAGAGGCCGGCGCTGCCTTCCAGGCCATCGCTCGCCGGATTGTTGCCGATGCCGCGCACCGCGACGCTGGACTGGCGCGCATGGATATAGGCGACGTTGACGCTCGGCAGCACCTGCTGCAGGTCCTGCACCTTGTAGACCTTCTGTGCCTCGAGGTTGTCGCCGCTCAGGGTGGTGATGGGCGTCGGCACCTCTTGCACGTCTTCCTCGCGGCGGCGGGCGGTGACGGTGACCTTCTCCAGCGCCGTGTCTTCCTTGGCGGTGGGTTTGGCGGCGGACTCCTCAGCCTGGGCCGGCGCCACCAGTCCGCCGAGGGCGAGCAGCAGGGTCAGGGCGTATTCGGGAGTCGTCAGGCGTTGCAGGGCCAGTGGCCTGGCGATGCGGGCGAGAGAGCGGTATGGCATGTGCGTGCTTCCTGTACAAAGGCCCGAGCAAAAGGGGGCCGCATCGCGCAGTCGGCGCGACGTTGGAATGAGTCGTGGTGGTTCCGGGAGACCCGCGCCGTGGGCGCGGCAGGCGGTCAGCGACAGCGATGCCCGGTGATGCGCGGGACAGGTGGTGCGGCGGCTCTGTTCATGGTCTCCCCCGAAGGCTGCAAGGTCATATTCTTATTCCTATTAAATATATTTAGTAAATTTAAAAGGCCATTACGGAATAAGAGACTGCATTTAAAACCACACCAAGAGCGGGAACAAATGCCTTGTTCCTATATTTTCGATGCCGGGAGTGCATGGAGTGGGAGGTGGCCGCTGCGCGGCCCTTGGCGAATGAATTCGCCCCTACAGGGGATGTGCCGAACCGGTGGCAGTGCGTAGGGTGGATGACGCTTTTTTCATCCACCATCACGGCGCGCCGCCGGACGCCAAAGGTGGAAATGAAGAGCGATTTCCACCCTACGGGGCCGCTGCGCGGCCCTTGGCGAATGAATTCGCCCCTACAGGGATGCAGCGGCGGGACGCCCGCACGGACGGCCCCCTCTCCCTTCAGGGAGAGGGATGGGGAGAGGGGCATTTGTAGGTTGGGCAGAGCGCAGCGAAGCCCAACGAGGTCGGGCGCGAATCTACCCCACAGCACTGACGGGTAGGAGCGAGCTTGCTCGCGAACACTCCGAGCGCGATCCTTCGCGAGCAAGCTCGCTCCTACAGAAAGCCCACCACCATGGTGCGAGGTCGGTCGCGAATGAATCCGCCCCTACAGAGTCAGCCAGCCAATCAGCGCGAGAGGTGGCTGGAGAACTGACCGATGGCGCTGACGACGCGTTGCGCGCCGTCCTGGATTTCGACGATGGCGTTACCCGCCTGACTGGACAGTTGCAGGCCCAGCTCGGCCTGCTCGCGACCACGGTCGATCATGGCGACGGCGCGTTCGGCCAGTTGCTGGTTCTGTTCCACCACCTTGGAGATTTCCACCGTCGCCGAACTGGTGCGCGAGGCCAGTTGGCGGACCTCGTCGGCCACCACGGCGAAGCCCCGTCCCTGCTCGCCGGCACGGGCCGCTTCGATGGCCGCGTTGAGGGCCAGCAGGTTGGTCTGGTCGGCGATTCCGCTGATGCTCTTGACGATGGCGCCGATGACCTGCGACTGCTGGTCCAGCGCCTCGATGCCCTGCACCGCTTCCTGCATGCGGGTGGCCAGCTCGCGCATCACCTCCACCGTCTGCTGCACCACGGCGGCACCGTGCTGGGCACTGTCGTCGGTACCCTTGGAGGTCTCGAAGGCGATGCTGGCGGCCTCGGCTACCGCCGCCTCGCGGTTGACCTGCTCGGTGATCACGGTGGCGAACTTGACCACTTTGTAGAGGCGGTCGTGGGCGTCGATGATCGGGTTGTAGGAAGCCTCCAGCCAGACGATGCGGCCATATTTGTCGATGCGCTTGAAGCGGTCGGCGATGAATTCGCCGCGACGCAGCTTGTCCCAGAACGCCTGGTATTGCGGGGAGTTGTGTTCCTCCGGCTCGCAGAACATGCGGTGATGCTTGCCGCGAATCTGCTCCAGGCTGTAGCCCATGCCGTCGAGGAAGCGGTCGTTGGCCGTCAGCACCTCGCCCTTGAGGTTGAACTCGATCACCGCCGTCGAACGCTGCAGGGCGTTGATCAGGTTCTCGTGCTCGCGAGAGGCCTCGATGGTGCGCGTGAGGTTGCTGGCGTAGAGGGAAAAGCGCTGCAGCTGGCCGGTGCTGTTGCGCAGCGGCTGCAGGATGCAACGCAGCCAGGCTTCCTCGCCGTCGCCGCGCAGCAGGCGCACCACACCGGCCAGGTGCTCGCCACGGTCCAGCGCGGTCTTCACCTTCAGATGGAAGTCCAGGCCGCGTACGTGTTCGGGGATCATCTCCAGCAGGTTTTTGCCGAGCAACTGGTCGGCGCGGTAGAGCATCTCCTGCTCGAAGTTGCGGTTGACCGATTCGATGCGGCCGCGCGCGTCGAGGTAGAGCGCCAGCATTTCTTCATCGAGGCTGTCGCGAACCTGCTGGATGGAAGACAGCTCTTCGCGCAGGCTGAGCAGTTCCTGTTTCAAACGGGAGTTGAACATGTCGGGGCTCGGGGAGGTGATTACGCAGGGAGATATTTCCTGCATCGGCTGCGCGGGCGGCTTCTTTAGGCTCGGGGCATCCCCTGGCGACCGCCGGGAGAGTGACTGCGATATGCGTCGGGAGGAAGGCGGCCTGGTTGGCTTGCAAAGGATCGCTGGCGCGCGATGAAGATGGGTGACATCCGTGTCTGATCGCATTCTGCCATTAGCCAATCAGGCGGCGCTACAGCTAAAAACAATTCTCGTTACCCATGGTGGGAATGACGGAAGGTTTCCGCGTCGTCGAGGGTGGTGTCGAACAGCGGATCATCCGGATCGCGCTCCAGGACGAGGTCGACGTAATCCGGGTCGACCAGCCAGCGCGGAAAGTCCGCCAAGGCCTTGCTGTCACGTCTATGCGTGTCGGTATTGCGGTCGCTGCTCATGCTGAACCCCTTCAAAACCAATGGCTCGTGTTTATTGGAACGGCGTGCACGCCGCTTCGTTTCTGCCGTTCATCCGCTGCCACTCAGTGCTCGCCCGGCCCGTCTCCGCCGTCGACGAACAGGTGCTTGCGATCGTCCTTGGCGCCGGCGCCAATCAGCATCTGTGCCTGGTCCTCGCTGATCACCGCATTGCCATCCACACAACGGATCACCGACGCGCGCAGGTTCTCATCGGTATTGACCACCACCTGGTGGATCGGCAGCTCGATCAACCTGCCATTGAGTTCCAGGGTGCAGAGGTCGCGGTCCAGGTCGATGTTGACGGTCATGTCGGTGTCCTCGGGAACGGGGCCTATGCCGGTAGAAGCGCGAGGAGGTGGCGAAGTTCAGGGAATCTGATCGGAGGGCGGCTGGCCTGGGCGCTCGCGGCACCCCGAATGCGAAGGCGCCAGCCCTTTGCGGGGCTGGCGCCTGGAATAAGAAAGCGGGGCCGGTGTGAGGGCACCGAACCCCGGTGGACAATGCGGCGATGCGAGCAGGATCGCAGCCCGGCCACAAGGATCTCCTCCTCCCGTACTGGCGAGAGGGAGTGCTAGGGAACAGTGACGCCCGTGGGCGTCGGGGCCTGATGGCGGATCAGTGACGGCGATCCGGCCGGATCAGGCCCAGTTTTTCGATTCGGTAGCGCAGCATGTCCCGTGTCAGGCCCAGCAGGCGGGCGGACTTGGTGACATTCCAGTCGGTCTTGTCGAGCATGCGGATGACCATTTCCCGCTCGGCTTCGGGCTCGGCGCCATGACCGTCGCCATGACCGTCGCCATTGCCGTTGCCATGGGTGCGGTAATGGGCCGTGGTGTCCTCCACCAGGCTCGGGCAGATATGCAATTGCGCGGCGGTGATCAGGTTCGCCTGGGCCAGCAGCACGGTCTGCTCCAGCATGTTGCGCAGCTCGCGCACGTTGCCCGGCCAGCTGTAGCTCTGCAGCACATGCTCAGCCTCGGCGGAGAACTGCAGGCCGGGCTTGCCGTAGCGCTTGCCGTGCTGCTTGAGGAAATGCCGTGCCAGCAGCAGGACGTCCCCCTCGCGCACATACAGCCGCGGCACGCGAACGGAGATGATGCGCAGGCGGAAGAACAGGTCGCGGCGGAACTTGCCCTGCTGGACCATCTGTTCGAGGTTGCAGTTGGTGGCGCTGATGATGCGCAGGTTGACCTTGCGTTCCTTCACCGAACCGATGCGGCGGATGGTGCGGTCTTCCAGCAGCTTGAGCAGCTTGGCCTGGAGCACCAGGTCCATTTCGCCGACCTCGTCGAGGAACAGGGTGCCGCCATCGGCCGCTTCCACCAGGCCCAGGCGACGGTCCTTGGCATCAGTGAAGGCGCCCTTCTCATGGCCGAACAGCTCGGCCTCCAGCAGGTGCGCGGGAATCGAGGCGCAGTTGAACTCGACGAAGGGACCCCGGCTGCGCGCACCGTCAAAATGCAGGGCGCGGGCGATCAATTCCTTACCGGTCCCGGTCTCGCCTTCGATCAGTACCGCAGGCAGCTCGGCGTCGGCCATGCGGCTCTCGGCATCCAGCAACTGGCGCACCATGGATTTGACTTCCATCATCGCCGGCGACTCGCCGATCAGCGCCGTCAGGCCGGCATCCTGCGCCGCGCGGCTCTGGTAGAAGTCCAGCTTGTGCTCCAGGCGCTGGGCGTCCAGGGCCTTGTCCAGCAGCAGCTTGAGCTCGGCCAGCGCCACCGGTTTGGTCAGGTAGTGAAAGGCCCCGGCCTTCATCGCCTGCACGGCGTCTTCGATGTTGCCGTAGCCGGTCATCATGATCGGCTTGATCTGCGGCGCGCGGTTGCACACCTCGCGGATCAGCTCATGGCCGCTCATGCCCGGCAGCGAGTTGTCGGTGAGCAGCACATCGGGCACCTGGTTCTGCAGCAGCTCCAGCGCCTCTTCGGCCGAATGGCACACCAGGGCCTCGAAGTTCTTGCGCTCCAGGTAGGTCTGGATGTTGCCGGCCAGCAGCTCGTCGTCTTCGACTATCAGTACGCTGTGTTCCATTACATCCGCCCCCCAGCGACCTTGAAGTTCAGGCAGATGCGGGTGCCTTCGCGCTCGCGGCTGGTCAGGCTGACCTTGCCGCCGAAGCGCTCCATGATCCGCTTGACCATCACCAGGCCCACGCCCAGGCCGCCCTGCTTGGTCGTGTAGTAGGGCTTGAAGGCCATGGTTTCCTGTTTGCGCGTCATGCCCTGGCCGGTATCGGTGATGGCCAGCAGCAGGCGCTTGCCGGTGCTGTCGGGCTTGACCTCGATACGCAGCAGGCCGCCGTTGGGCATGGCTTCGATGGCGTTGGCGAACAGGCTGTTGAGCACCTGCGCCAGCAGCACCTTGTGGCTGACCACCGCCGGCGCCGCTTCGGCATGGAACTCCACCCGCACGCCGGAATGGCGGATCTGCTGGTCGAAGCCGTGCAACGCCTCGCTGATCACCGCCACCGGTTCCACCGCCTCGGAGTCGCCGGACAGTGGCCGCGCCGAGATCAGCAGCTCGCGCACCCACTTCGACATGCGGTCCACCTGGCTGATGATGTCCGCGACGTTCTTGCGCACTGGCGGGTCCACCAGTTCCTGCGCCAGCTCGGCGCTGGAGCGGATCGCCGCCAGCGGATTGCGCAGGCTGTGGGCCACAGCGGACGACATCTCACCCAGGGCGACGAAAGTTTCGTTGGCGATCAGCAGGCTCTGCTGCTGAGCCAGCAGGCCCGAGGCGCGGCGCACGATCCAGAACAGACCGAGGTAGATCAGCCCGCCGCCGATGGCAGTGGCCAACCAGATCAGCACGAAGCCGCGCTGGATGCGCTGCACAAGGTCGCGGGGTTCCTTGTAGATCTCCACCACCGTGACCACGTTGCCCTGGTCGTCCAACAGCGGGATGTAGTTCTCGATGAACAGGGTGCGCGGGACACGCAGGAACTTCTGCTCGGCGCGCCCACCCGAGACCTCGTCGTAACTGGCGGCGACCTGCGCAGGCGAGGAGAAGGCCTGTTCCAGTTCGTCGTGTCCGCTCATGTCCTTGCCCACCAGCGCCGGGTTGGTGGACCAGACGATCACCCGGTCGGCGCCGTAGATATTGGCCAGCAGCGCGTCGGGCAACATGGAAATGTGATCGAGGAATTCGCTGCGGGCCCGCTGCCGCGCTTCCAGCATGTGCTGCGGATGGTGACCATCCTGACGGGGGTCCAGCAGCTCGCCCATGGTCATGCTCGACGGCAGGGCCACATGGTGGGCCTCGGCCGCTGCGATGGACTGGATGAACTGCGAGCTGAGCATCGCGTCACGCTCGATGCTCTCGGTCACCACGAAGCGCGTGGAGATGATGCCCAGGCCAATGGCCACGCTGGCGATGACCACCAGGCTGACCAGCGAAAACCAGCGCAGCAGGTTGAATTGCTGCGGGGGCGGCGAATCGCCGGTCTTGCCGATCGCATACCTATCCCAGATCACCGACAGAGCGCTCATGGAAGCCTTCCTATGCGTTGCGTGATGGGTTCGGCCCGTCGTGCCAACCGGGCGGCCTTGGACGCTTGTACCGGTGCATAAACCAGGCCGGTTTTACCCATAGCAGCTGAAAGGCCCGTCCCATGCGGCTTCCCCAGGTTTAACCCAGCCATTCCCCGGCTTTTCCCCACTCCCCCACCACCCCCAAATTCACCCAGTTGTGGGGAGCCTCCCCCACCTCGGCGACCTGTTCGGCGGACTTTTTTGTAACGGCCGTGAGCCAGATACGACGCGGCTTTGCGAGGTGATTTCGAAACACTGGCACGGTCGTTGCGAAGGGCCGATCAGCCAGCCTGTGACGACGCGATTCCGCAGGGAGGCGCCCACATTGCAAGAGGAGACGCTCATGCAACGCACATTCTCCAAGGCCACCACCTCGTTCCTCCTGATCGTTGCGGCAGACCAGGTTCCTGCTGCCCTATTCGATGTCGACCGTGGGGAATACCTCCCCGAGCTCGGCTACTTCGCCGCCTGGTATCAAGACACCCACGGCCGCACCCTCGACCTCTGCCTGTCGAAGACTGTTAGCTCACGGGTAGCCGGCGCCCCTGGCGCTCCTAGCTACATGTGCTCGCTGCTGCCGGAACCAGGCGTCTTCAACGACGCACTGCCGTTGGTGTTCCCCACCAACTTCCCGCCGGAAGCCTTCTGGTTCACCGCCGACGCCGCCATTGCCGATGCGGCCAGTGGTATCGACCTGTCGTACGGGGCCGCCATCGAAGCCGCATTCGCCGTTGAAGAACCCGCGGATGGCGATCAGATCAGCTTCGCCCGTATCCGCATCCGGGTGGATGTCCCCACCATTGGTACCTACACCATCACCCACCCCTATGGCGTGGAAGTCTTCGAAGTGACCGCCGCCGAGTTTGGCACCGATGGTGGCCGGGCGATCAACATGACCCGCGACATCGGCATCGGCGCGCCGAAGACCTATGACGGCGCCCTGGGTGGCGACATCGGCCCGTTCCTGCGCAGCGTCAACGGCCCCTACATCGAGGTGAACCCCGAAACCAGCGCGACCGAGCGCTTCATCGGCGACCCCAACCTGACCGAGCCGGTCACCGGCAGCCCGTTCAACACCAACTACGTGCGCATCCAGGGTCCCGGTGGCATCGACGTGCAAACCAACCTGTTCGCCATCTCCGGCAAGCTCTCCGATGTGCAGCGCCCCACCCCGGTGATCGTCCAGCGCTCGACCTACTCGCGCGGCACCGGTGAAGCAGGCGCCAGCGCCCAGCAGGACGTCTTCGTGATGGCGCCACCACCACCCGGCACCGCGAGTTATGACGACGCTGGGGGAACCGCAGTGGCCATGACCGAGGCCAACTCCACCGGCAACTGGTACGGCCAATCCACTGGCAATCCCTCGACGCCGGCCAGCGTCACCATCAATGCCGAGAACAGCATTGCCATCCCGGAAAGCACGCCGACCACCGTCAGCG
Source organism: Metapseudomonas resinovorans (assembly GCF_002003485.1). GTDB lineage: Bacteria > Pseudomonadota > Gammaproteobacteria > Pseudomonadales > Pseudomonadaceae > Metapseudomonas > Metapseudomonas resinovorans_D. Next base: position 50,935 of record NZ_BDMA01000090.1, on the reverse strand, counting down.
CACCGCTGGTGGACCTGGTGCGGATCCAGAGCGCCGAGTACAGCCTGACCTCCGGCCAACTGACCGTGGTGGCCAGCAGCAGCGACGAGACCTCACCGCCCGCGCTCACCGCCACCACCAGCAGCGGCGCGAGCATCGGCTCGCTCACCGGCGACGGCGCGACCAAGACCCTGATTACCGGCGTCACGCCCACGCCTCCGGCGACGGTCACCGTCACCTCGGGCAGCGGCGGTAGTGATACCGAAGAAGTGGTCATCCTTCCCTAAGCGAACCCAGAGCCGAGCGCTCAAGCGCCAGGAGGCAACATGAATAAGTGGCCCTGCCTGCTTCTCACTACCCTGGGTCTCGCCGTCGAAGGTATCGACATGGCGGAGGCCGCCCTCGAGGCGGTCCACCCAGGCCCTTACACCGCATCCACCGGTTACTTCCCACAGTGGTACCAGGACAGCGACGGCTTGAGCCTGGAGCTTTGCCAATCCAAGGCACTCAGCCCCACCGGCGGCTACATGTGCACCCTGCTGCCGGAACCCGGCCAGTTCGATGACCTGCAGCCGATGGTCTTCCCCAACAACTGGCCCAGCGAGCTGTTCTGGTACATGGCCGAGGCCAACATCCCGGCCAATGCCGCCGGCTACGAGCTGGAGGTCTACACCGCCGCCATCGAGGCCGCCTTCGCTCTGGAAGTCCCCCGCGTCGGTGACCAGCAGGCCTTCGCCCGCATCCGCATCCGTGCCAATATCCCCGTGCCGGGCACCTATATCGTCACCCACCCCTACGGCCAGGAAACCTTCACCGTGACCCCGGCGCAAGCCGCCGACAGGGGGGGCCGTCGCGCCATCAACATAACTCGCGATATCGGCATCGGCGCTCCAGGCGTCTTCACCGGTGCCCTCAACGGCGACGTCGGTCCCTTCCTGAAAGGCCCGGGTTATCCCTATCCGGCCTCCAACCCGGAAACCGGGGAAGCAGAGCAATTCATCGGAGACCCCAACGTCCCCTCGCTTGTCACGGGTAGCCCGACCGGAAACAACTTCGTCGAGATCAAGGGCCCAGCAGGCACCATCAGCACCAGCCTGTTCTCGGTCTCTGGCAAGGTGTTCGACTCCCGCGCCGCCACCCCGGTGGAAATCGAGCGGGCCAGCTACCGACGCACCAGCCAGGGCACCCGCCTGGAGGTGTTCGCCAACGGTCCGGCCAACTCCGAGTTCTGCTACCGGGAAACCCTGGAGTTGGTGACAGGGGGCACCAAGCCAGCCTGTCTGACGGACATGGACAACGACGGCAGCGGCTACTTCTTCGCCCAGAACCCGTCACCGTCCGTATTGCCGCCCTTCGTGGTGGTAACGGGCACCGACCCGGCCAACGTCACCAAGCCGACCTCGATTTCCCGTGAAGTCACGGACGTGGTGAAAGTCAGCACTGCTCGTTACAACTGGGCCGATCACTCGCTGACCATCGAAGCCAGCTCCAGCGATGAGACGCAGATCCCCGATCTCGCCGCACAGGGCTTCGGTCGCATGACCAAGGCCGGTGTCCTGCAGACCCTGCGGGTGACTGACCTGTCCCAGCCACCAGCCGTGGTCACGGTGAAGTCCGCCGCGGGCGGTGCCGATACCGAGCCGGTGGTCGTCGTCGGCACTGCGCCAGCGGAAGTGCCAAACCAGCCGCCGGTGGCGTTGAACGACAGCGCCAGCACCAGCTTCGGCGTACCGGTGACCATCAGCGTGCTGACCAACGACAGTGATACCGACGGCGACGTGCCGCTGAGCATCACCGGCCTGAACCCGCCCGCCCCCGGCTTCGGCACCGTGGCCATGAGCGGCAGCGCCAGCGTCGTCTACACCCCGCCGCCGGTGGTCAACAGCCCGCTCACCGCCACCTTCACCTACCGCGCCCAGGATTTACGCGGGATGGAGTCGGCGCCGGCGACCGTCACCGTCACCGTCAGTCCCAACCAGCCGCCTGTGGCCATCGCCGATACCGGCGCGACCCTGGGCGTACCGCTGACCCTGAACGTGCTGACCAACGACAGCGATCCGGAAGGCAGCGCGCTGACCGTGGTCAACCTCACCCAGCCGGCCCGGGGCACGGCGAGCACCAACGGCACCACCATCACCTACATCCCGCCGGCCAATGTCACCGCCGCCTTCACGGCCACCTTCGCCTACCAGGTCCAGGACGCCTTCGGCGCCCTCTCCGCCCCGGTGAGCGTGAACGTGCAGGTATCGCCGCCACCAGCCGCCGCGGAGAACTTCACCGTCGCCACCAACGAGTTCACCCTGCGCTCCAACAACCGGGTGACCTGGGCCCTGGACGGCACCAGTTCAGTGACCGTCGGCAACAGCGTGCGGGTCCAGGTGACCACCACCACCGGCCTGCTGGACCTGGGCTCGGTCGTGGTGCCGGCAAGCGGACGCTGGCGGATGTCGGTGACCACCACTGGCGCGGTTCCGACCGCAGCCCCGACGGCCACCATCACCACCTCGCAGGGCACGGTACGCACCGTCACCCTGGTTCCCCGCTAGGAGCCTGGCCATGAATACCGCCGTCCTGTCGCGCACCGTCCTCCTCCTGGTCCTCGGGCTCGGAAGTGGCGTGCCGCAGGCGGCGGACCTGATGGAGAACTTCGACCTGGCCGGTGGCAATACCGACCTCACCAGCCCGCAAGGCGCACCGCTGGACCAACAGGCCCTGGTGCGTCAGCTGGGCGAAGCGAACGTCGCACTGCTCACCCAGAACGGCCAGTCGCTGCTGGGACAGATCATCCAGAACGGCAGCGACCAGGAGGCCTACATCCTCCAGGAAGGTGTGCAGAACCTGGCGTCCATTTCCCAGCAGGGCACGGGCAACCAGGCGTTCATCTCCCAGAGCGGCACCAATAACCGCGCCGGCATCGACCAGGTCGGAGCCGACAACAGCGCATCCATCGTGCAGTCCGGGGACGGACTGAACAGCAGCGTTACCCAGTATGGAAACGGCCTCAGCGTGCAGGTGATCCAGCACTGAAGGCGAACTCACGATCCAACGACTCGCGGGGACCGTCCCCAGGAGGCAACACCATGTTCCAGTACAAACCGCTTGCCGCAGCAATCCTGGCCCTGGTCAGCATCCAGGCCTTCGCCGATAACAGCCAATCGACCCAGACCCAGAGCGGCCTGGAAAACGTCGCCGAGGTGCTACAGGCCGCTGCGCCGTCCAGCACCGCCACCCAGGACCAGACCGGCGATGGCAACAACGCCTTCGCCGACCAGGCAGGCGGAACCGGTACCGTCTCCCAGACTCAGAACGGCGAGTACAACGCCTCCACCGCTGTGCAGAACACGGAAACTCAAAGCGATGTCACCCATATCCAGGAAGGCGAATGGAACCTTGCCCACAGCGAGCAATGGTTCAACGAGAACAGCCACGCCAACGTGACCCAGAATGGCAGCGAGAACGACGCGTTCAGCTTCCAGGACAGCCAGATCGGCAGCACGGTCAACATTACCCAGACTGATCAGCAGAACATCGCCGACGCCGAACAGGCATTCGGCACCGACAACACCACCACCATCAACCAGAGCGGCACCCACAACCAGGCTGCCACCTGGCAGACAGACCAGACCGGCAGCCGCGTCGAGGTCCAGCAGTCCGGCAGCGACAACGAGGCCTACATTGACCAGACCGGCCCCGGTCTCGACAACCAGGCGGTGATCTTCCAGAGCGGCGACACCGGCTACGCCGAGATCTGGCAGACCGAGCAGGACGGCAGCCTGGCCACCATCGACCAGGGCGGCGGCGAGTTCAACGAAGTGATCGTCGACCAGAGCTACGGCTCCGGCAACGTCGCCACCATGACCCAGACCGGCAACGCCAACGCCGCGTGGGCCGACCAGTTCGAATCCAGCGACTCCACCAGCACCATCACCCAGACCGGCGACAGCAACCTCAGCCTGACCTACCAGAACGGCGTGAGCCTTAGCCTGACCATCGACCAGAACGGCAACGACAACAACGTCTATGCCAGCAACTGGCAAGGCGCCCAGGAAGGCGGCCAGTTCGGCCAAGACCAGACCGTGGCGCTGACCCAGAACGGCAACGGCAACACCGCCAACTTCACCCAGGAAGGCAACTTCAACGAGCTGTACTTCGACCAGACCGGCGACGACAACACCCTGGTGGTCGCGCAGAGCGAAGGCGGCAACGTGGCGGAAGGCTCCAGCGAAGGCATCGGCAACAACGTGGAAATCGACCAGTCCGGCAGCGATAACCTGAGCCAGGTGTTCCAGAGCGCAGGTGGCGGCAACAGCGCCATCGTCAGCCAGGCCGACATGAACAACATTTCCGTCGTCACCCAGGTGGGCTGGGACAACCAGGCCTCGGTCACCCAGAGCAACTTCAACCAGAACTCCGTCATCGACCAGAACGGCACCGGCAACAGCGCCATCGTCGTCCAGCAGTAATCCCCCGATACCGCCGCCCCTCCGTGGGCGGCGGTCTTTTTCCCATGCTCCTCGCCGCCCTGCTGGCCAGCGCCAGCCTCCAGCTTTCCTCCGATGGCACCGGCCAGGCCGAAGTGCGCCTGTGCTTCGACAACCCCACACCGGCCATCCGCTACGAACTCCAGGTCACCGCGCAAGGCCCGGCCGGCCGCAGCCAGTCCCGCCAGAGCGGCATCGCCGACCGCCCCTGCCCCGTGCAAAACCGCCTCAACCTGCCCGCCGAGACGCGAGTGAAAGCCCGGCTCAGGTGGTGGGTCGACGGGGTGGAGCAGGAAGAGCGGGTGGAGTGGGTGGAGTTGTAGAAGGCAATCCCGCCGGGCTTCTCCTTGTGGGGGCGAATTCATTCGCGAAGCAGGACACCGTCCTGCCCAACAGACTTCCAGCCAGCCTGGAACCGCCCTCACCCCCAGCCCCTCTCCCGCAAGCGGGCGAGGGGTGACTCTCGCCTGCACCGCCCTGCCCACACGAGCGCTACACCTTGTGGGAGCGAATTCATTCGCGAAGCTGGACGCAGTCCTGCCCAACAGACTTCCAGCCAGCCTGTAGCCACCCTCACCCCCGGCGCCTCTCCCAGAGGGCGAGGGGTGACTCGCGCCTGCACCGCCCTGCCCGCACGGGCTTCCACTTGTAGGGGCGATTTCAATCGCCAAGCAGGACGCAGTCCTGCCCAGCAGAGTCCCAGCCAGCCCGATGCTGCGCTCCCCCCGGCCCCCGCCCTGCGCCCCGGCCTGACTACGAACCCTGTAGGGGCGAATTCATTCGCCAAGCAGGACGCAGTCCTGCCCAACAGACTCCCAGTCGGTCTCGCACTTCCCCCGTCCTAACGCGGCCCGCCCCTGCCGCGACAGATTGGTCTGCTGTCGAATCTGAAGTTCCAAGCCCCGAACTCCCAAACAGCGAAAACCAGACCATTCCCATAGCGCGTTCAGCCCGCATCACGCCGCCAGGGCATCACGCCTGTGCAAGCCTCGCTCCTCAACCATGGAGCCTCACAGGAAGCACAGCGCAATGGACAGGTTGGTCAAACGGTCGATCTTCGACCCCGTCAACGAGGACCAGGTGGAGGATCCTTTCTTCGCCGTCTCCAAAGTCGATCGGGCATTGGACGAGCCCTGGCAACTACCCGGGCTCGAGCGACTGCTCAGCGAATGCGGCATCGATCCCAACGACAGGCAGGAGGAATACTGTCGGAACCGGATTCTCGAGCAAGTTCGCAGCGGCGACTGGCTTCTCATCAGCCGGCGTCCATTCAAGCCTCTGAGCGGAAAACGGCACTCCGTGACCGACGACCTGGCCTGGTTCGGCGCACCGGTTTCCGCCCCGCCCGCTCCTGCCGAGCCCAAGCTACCGCCCGACTGGAAGCCCTTCACGCATACCCCAAAGGCCAAACTTCGCATCGCCTTGCGCATCGGCGTGTTCTTCGACGGCACCTACAACAATGCCGCCAACGCCGCCCTGGGCCTACTCTGCGGCGCCCAGCACGCCATCACCGAGGACGACCTGGACGCCAGCTGCAAGCCCTATATGCGCGACCCGGAGAGCAGCTATGGGAATGGTGTGACCAATATCAGGCTGCTCCATGACCTGTATCCCGAAACCCGGAGGCTGCCGGCCACAGCCAAACAGGGCTATCGACGTATCTATGTCGAGGGCAGCGGCACCCGCGCGGGTGAGGAGGACAGTCTGTTCGGCGCAGGCACCGGGCGTGGCGCCACTGGCGTGGCGGGAAAGGTGCAGCAGGCCTTTAAGGATATCCGAAGGGTTTGCTACGACTTCATCGACGAAAACACCGACTATGAAATCGAGTCGCTGACCTTCGATATCTTCGGTTTCAGCCGAGGCGCAGCAGCGGCCCGGCACTTCGCCAACCAGATCGCCAAGGGCCGCAATGGCCCCCTGGGCATGCTGTTCCCCGATACCAGCGGCACCTTCAGCAACGACCTGCGCGGCCGTTACGGCCACGGAGTGCAAGTAGCCGTTATCGGCCTGTTCGACACCGTGGCCTCCACCGCGGGCCTTGCCAACCTGGGCAATGTGCGCAGCGCCAGCACCCCGGGCCTGCAACTCTACCTGGCACCTGACCACTTCCCGACTGTGGTGCATCTAGTGGCGCGGGATGAATACCGCGCCAACTTCGCCCTCAACAGCACCGCGCCCGAGCACCGCGAAATCGTTCTGCCTGGCGTCCATGCCGACCTCGGGGGCGGTTACCTGGCCGAAGCGGAGGAGTCCCTGCTGGTCAGCCCCATGCAGGCGCTGGACGTTCCCTTGCACACCGATGTGCGAAGCACCTCCATCCACCGCGATGCCGAGCGGGCCCGGGACGCCTGGCTGGCCAAAGACTGGCCAGCCCACATGCTGACCATCGTCATCCCCGAGGCCCGGCCGCTGCCACTCGATCCGGCTGACCGCCTGGCCCCACCACGCAAACGCGTCTATGCCGCCCTGCAACTGAAGCGCTCCGTGCGGGGCGAACTGTCGCGGGTCTACCTGCGGCTGATGCATCAATTGGCCCGGCAGTACGGCGTAAGGTTTAACGCCATCGACGAGCATGATCCGCAGCTGATGCTGCCCGCCGATTTGCAGCCCTTCTGCGATGACGTTCTGGCCGGCGACTACAGAACCACCCCCGCCACAGAGCGGTTGTTGCGACTGCACTACATCCACTGCTCGGCCCACTGGAACCCACCTGTAAGCCTGCAGGGCCGGACCCCGCGCACGGGGGTCGCCTTGACCTTCATCAATGCCCCCACCGCCAATGGCCGGCGCGTGCGTCACCCCCATGCCTAGCACAGGAGCCTGATTCGATGCGCCATTTTCTTCTGATAGGCCTGCTGCTGGTCGGCGGCTGCCAGTCCATGGACCCGCTCTCCGGCGCCCAGGACGATCACAACCCCTGGTGGAGCCTGGGTTTCGCTCATCCGGCCTATATGAAGGTCTGGGTCGAGGACAGCGCAGTCGTCGATATCCGCGGCCGTCTGTTCCGGAATACCGGCCGGGGAATTGCCGCTGGCGATGAGCCGGAGGATGGCACCGAGGCCGCGCGCGGCTGGCGCGGCGGAGCCGGCCCCAGCGGCGTCGCGGTGGTCGGCGCAGATCTGCCCCGACACATCTACGTGCGCTGGCAGTCCATCGTCGAGCCGCAGACCTACCGCGCCTGGGTGGACATCCCGGAGGAAGCGCGTCAGATCATGCGTGACTCCATTGCCTGGCGCTGCCCACAGAAGCCAGACAGAGTCTCACGTTACCGAGCGTCGCTCTATCTAGGCCTAGCTCCGGGCGGCATCATCCAGGTCTGGGTCTATAACCGCTGCTACCGGTCGGTCAAGGTGGCCCGCGCCAAGGCCGAGGTAGAGCCCCTTGGGCCACATCTGGGCCAGTCAGGCGGTCACTACTATCCCCTGTCGGACGCTTCCGAACGCTATATCGAACGCTTCGGCATTCCTTACGGGAGCTGGTGATGCGTACTTTCCTTACCCTGCTGGGCCTGCTGCTGGTCAGCGGCTGCCAGGCCATGGACCCGCTCTCCGGCGCCCAGGACGATCACAGCCCCTGGTGGAGCCTGGGTTTCGTCCAGCCGGCCTATATGAAGGTCTGGGTCGAGGACAGCGCAGTCGTAGATATCCGCGGTCGTCTGTTCCGGCATACCGGCCGGGGAATTGCCGCTGGCGATGAGCCGGAGGATGGCACCGAGGCCGCGCGCGGCTGGCGCGGCGGCGCCGGCCCCACGGGAGTCGCCGTAGTCGGTGCGGACCTGCCCCAGCGCATCTACGTCCGCTGGCAGTCCATCGTCGAGCCGCAGACCTACCGCGCCTGGGTGGACATCCCAGAGGAAGCGCGGCAGATCATGCGCGATTCCGTGGCCTGGCGCTGCCCGGAGAAACCCCAGAGCGTCTCACGCTACGATGCCACGCTGTACCTGGGCCTGGCCCCGGGCGGCATCATCCAGGTCTGGGTCTATAACCGCTGCTACCGGTCGGTCAAGGTGGCCCGCGCCCAGGCCGAGGTGGAGCCGCTGGGACCGGATCAGGGACGTAACGAGGGACGCTATGCCTACAAGCCCAGCGAAAAGGCCAAGCGCTATATCGAGCGCTTCGGCATTCCTTACGGGAGCTGGTGATGCGTACTGTCCTTACCCTGCTGGGACTGCTGCTGGTCAGCGGCTGCCAGGCCATGGACCCGCTCTCCGGCGCCAATGATCCCCATGATCCCTGGTGGAGCCTGGGTTTCGTCCAACCCGCCTATATGAAGGTCTGGGTCGAGGACAGCGCAGTCGTCGATATCCGCGGTCGGTTGTTCTGGAATACCGGCGGCGGCACGGCCGCTGGGGATGAGCCGGAGGATGGCACCGAAGCCGCCCGCGGCTGGCGCGGTGGCGCCGGCCCCACGGGAGTCGCGGTAGTCGGCGCCGACCTGCCCCAGCGCATCTACGTTCGCTGGCAGTCCATCGTCGAGCCGCAGACCTACCGCGCCTGGGTGGACATCCCAGAGGAAGCGCGGCAGATCATGCGCGATTCCGTGGCCTGGCGCTGCCCGGAGAAACCCCAGAGGGTCTCAAGCTACAAGGCCACGCTGTACCTGGGCCTGGCCCCGGGCGGCATCATCCAGGTCTGGGTCTATAACCGCTGCTACCGGTCGGTCAAGGTGGCCCGCGCCCAGGCCGAGGTGGTGCCCCTGGGGCCGGACCAGGGACGTAATGAAGGACGCTATGCCTACAAGCCCAGCGAGAAGGCCAAACGCTATATCGAGCGCTTCGGCATTCCCTTCGGGAGCTGGTAATGCGCGCTCTCCTCACCCTCCTGGGCCTGCTGCTGGTCGACGGCTCCCAGGCCAAAGCCCTGTAGGGGCGAACTCATTCGCTAAGGGGTGCGCAGCTACCCATGGGGCTGTTCGCGAGCAAGCTCGCTCCTACCAATCAGTGATCGCTTTCCGGCACTTGCGAGGGTGGATAAGAAGAGCGTTATCCACCCTACAGAGCCTCCCAGCCAACCTGAAGTCACCCTCTCCCCCGGCCCCTCTCCCGCAAGCGGGCGAGGGGTGATTCGCGCCTGCACCGCCCTGCTCACGAAGGGTTTCTCCTCGTGGGGGCGAATTCATTCGCCATGGGCTGCGCAGCAGCCCCGTAGGGTGGACATCGCTTTTCATGTCCACCAGGCGGAGTTCAGCCTGGCCTCGCGATGGTGGATAAAAAGAGCGTTATCCACCCTACAAATCCTCCCCAACCGACTTCCAGCCAGCCTGGCACCTTCCTCACCCCCGGCCCCCGCTCTGCGCCCCAGCCTGATCGCTTCGCGCTCAGTCGTTCATCGGCACCGGAAGCAGTGCTTCCGAAAGCGTGCCTCTTCACCCCAGAGGGCGAGGGGTGACGCGCGCCTGCACCGCCCTGCCCACCTGGGCTTCACCCTGTGGGAGCGAATTCATTCGCGATGCAGGACACCGTCCTGCCCCACCTACCACTAACGCCATTCACCCGAACCCCACTCCATTCCCGGCGGTCGCAGCTTCACAGACACCCGAGGAGCGATGCCATGAAACGCCACGATTGGGAGATGCTCGAACTGCTCCTGCACAAGGTCCAGGAATCCGCCCACGTCGCCTACGCGCCGCGCGAGTACGTCGCCGAGCTGGTTGAGGACCGCCAGGCTGCAGGCCGGGCGGTAGGTGGCAACCTGGATCAGCTGAAAATGCAGGCGGCAGATTACGAGTCCCTGCTGTTCAACAATGGTTTCATCGAAAGCCGCCCCGAGGACCAGGGAGGCAATGGCGAGAATTTCGTGCTCACGTCGCGCGGCGTGCGACTGCTGGAGCTGATCAACAGCCGCTTGCCCGCCCACCTGCAGTATCGGCAGATGCTCGATGCGCAGGGGGAATCGGCACTGGAGCCGGGAGTTTTCGATCACATCGCCACCCAGGCGGCTCGCGCCTGAGCGACGTTGCTGCCGCCGGTATCAATAGACCGGCGGCGCTTCCGGCAAGACTTCCGGATCAGGGATGTAGGGCATCGCCCAGGGGTCCAGGTTGCGACCTTCGCGCTGCAGGTCGGCGCGGGCCTGGGCGATCACCCCGGCCAGCCGCAGCGGGTTGGCGTACTGGGTGCTCTGGATGTTCTCGATGGACAGGACCTGCTGCCCGTGCAAGTCATGGACCGTGAAGCTGAAGCTGTCGTCCGCTTCGTTGCTCCTGACCTTGCAGCCGTAGGGTACGAAGGCTTCGCTGGTCAGGCGCATGGCGGTGTTACGGGTGATAGGCGTGGTCATGGCGGGCTCTCGCTGGGTAGTCACACAAAGGTTGACCACCCGTACGTGGCAGCGGGTTCCGCCCTGACGACGGAGGGTCAGTGGATGGACACCTGCGCCCCCATGTATTTCTTCAGCGAGGTCTGTTCCACCGGTTCGTTCCCGGCCGCCGACCACAGCCGGCGTTCCACGCCCTGGGCGATCAGGTGGGCGACGGCGGATTCGATGGCGGAAAGCACGCAGAGCTGCGCCGGTTCGTTGGTGGTGTAGCCAGCCTCGGCTTCCAGCAGCTCCTTGAACTCGATGAACTTGAAGACGCTGGCGTTCTGCCCCACCGAGTAGATGGTCTTGGTGGTCATCACGTTGGCCAGCACCGTGCCGCTGCGCACATCTACCGCCCGCAGGTTCACCGAGACCTGGTCGACCCGGTACTCGTGGGAGGCGCCGATGCCGAGATAACGGGCGCCTTCACCGCCGCTGCGCACGTTGGTGTCGTAGGCGATGATGCCGCCTTCGAGCAGCAGGTTGGCAGCCTGCAGCGGCGGCAACTGGGTCTGGATATTCGCCGGCGTGTTGGGCTTGTTCTGCGAGGCGCGGATGATCTTGCGCTCGGTCAGCACGTTCTGCAGGCCCTCGCGCTCCAGCACCATGAACCAGCCGCTGGCCTGCAGCGCGTCCACCAGCATGCTCGCCGCACCCTGGGTGACGCTGGTGGAGAAGGAGCTGGCCGGGGTCGGCTTGTATTGCCCAGTCTGGTCACGGAAGCCGTACACGGCCGCCACCAGGCGGCCCTTGGGCCGGGGCAGGTTCAACAGGTCGTAATAGGTCGAGGCGCGCGGGGTCAGCGTCGGGGTCTGGCCCTCGGTATCAGCCGACATCGGCTGGCGCAGGCCGCAGCCTTGCAGGGTAGCGAGCAGCAGGACCAGCATCAGCACTCTGTTCATGGTGGTGGCTTCCTGTCGATGCCTGGATTAAGGGAGCAGGCCGTTGACGACGACTTCCGAAACTTCGCCGGTGGCGCGATCAGTGATCTCGATGGTCAGCTGCCCCCCGTCGTCGATCATGTTGATGACGAAGGACTCGGTGGTGAGGCTGCCGGTATTGCCTTCCTCGATATTGGTCAGCAACTGCGACAGCAGGCGTGATTCCAGCGTACTGGTGAAGCGCTCCAGTGCACTCTGCCGGCTCGCGGTGGAGCGGGAATCCGGATCATCGTGATCGTTCTGTGCCTGGGCGTTGTTCAGCAGCCAGGTGCCATTGAGCGGGTTGCCGCCGAACGCAGGGTTGACCGGCGTGTACACCAGTTCGGTCGCCTGGACCGTTCCGACCAGGCCGAACCCGAGCAGCCACAGGGCAAGTCTGTTCTTGTTCATAGTTCGTCCCTCTCCATGTCGTGTGTGTCTTGCAGGAGGCGTTGCAGCTTCGTTTGGGCAATGGCCTCCAGCACCAGGTCTGCCGCTGCGTAGGCAGTGGGTTGCAGTTCTGCGGTGTTGGGCGGGAGAAATTGGCGGTAGAGCACGCGTTGCTCGTACTCCACCCAGATCAGGCTGCCCCAGCGGGCATCGGGGCGTTCGCGCACCACCAGGTTGAAATCCAGCTTGCTGGTATCGCGCAGGCGCTCACTGAACGAGCGGTAGAAGTCGTGGCCGATGTGGGAAATGGTGTAGTCGACGATGAAGCCCATGATCTCGTCTTCATCGGCGCGTGCCGCGCCCAGGGCGCAGCACAGGACGAGAACGGCCAGCAGCGGTGCGCGGTTCATGGCGTGGCCCCCGCTGGCGTGTTTTCCATGAAGGCCTTCTCGGCGACGAAGCGCCAATCGGCGAAGCTGCCCGTGCCCTCGAACTCCACCCATTGCGCGGGGAAGTGCGCCTGTTTCAGCGGGCGCTGGCGGGACTGGCTGTAGACGCCGGCGATACGGCCATCGAAGGAGCGGATCACGCCCCAGTCGGCGCTGCCGGTGATGGGGTCGGAATAGAGCTGCCGCAGGTGGCGGACAGGCTCCGGGAAGCGATTGTCTTCCAGCAGTTCGTCCAGGCTCGCCGGGTATTGCGCCACGCCCGGCGAGGCCCGGTAGTAGCTGCGCAGGGCCTGGGCGTACTGGCTGCCGACCCAGAGCAGGTCGCGCTCACGGGCGCGCTGGCTGCTGGTGGACCAGAGCTGTCCCGCGCCGGCCAGTGCCATCCCCATCAGCATCACGAGGAAGAGCACGCCGAGGTAGGTGAAACCCTGCTCACCAGTCCGCATAGAGGCTCCCGTCCCGCGCCCGGCCGGGGGCGCCGCTCTTGACGTCGTAGACGCTGCCCGGCGCGCCTTCCGGGGGTGGCAGTAGCACCCACAGATCGCTGCGCTCGGTCATCGGGTCCTGTGGCAGGGCGCGCAGGTAGCGCTGGGCAACCAGCTCCTCTATCGAATCAGGATAGCGTCCGGTGTCTCCGTAGAACTGGTCCAGGGCCTCGCGCATGACCGAAAGGCTCTGCCGCAGCGTGGTCTCCTTGGAGTTCTCCAGGCTGGAGAAATAACGCGGCACGGCAATGGTCATCAGCGTGGCGATGATGGCCATGACCACCAGCAGTTCGATGAGGGTGAAGCCCTTCTGCCGTGCCATCTTCACCACTCCCGGTAAGGCGTGCCGTTGAGGCCGCGGCCGGCAGCCATGGAGTAGACGTCGAACACGTCCACGCCGGGGCGCGGATCGTCCGCTGGGCTGGTGTAGGCGCGCAGGCCCCAGTTTTCCTCGGGCTCCAGGCGGGCGTCGGCGAAGGGGTCGCGGGGGATGCGGCGCAGGAAGTAGATGCGCTCGCCCTTGATGCTGCGCAGGTCACGCACGCCGTCCACCAGCGCCTGCAATGACGCCGGGTAGCCGGAGTTGGCGGCGGATTTCTCGATATGCCCGGCATCGGCCGCCAGCTTGTACGCATCGATGGCGTCGCGGATCTCGTAGAGCGCGGACTTGAGCTCTTGCTCCTTGCCGCGCTGGATCACGGTTTCCGCCAGCGGTGCGGCCATGCTGGCGAGCAGGCCGAGGATGGCCATGGCGATCACCAGTTCGATCAGCGAGAAGGCGGCCTGGCGTTGCATGGCTCAGGGCCTCCCGCTGATGGGGGCGGGGCTGACCACCACCGCCGGTGCATCGGGCAGGTCGACGCCCAGGGCTTCCACCGGGCCGCGCACCGTCGGTACGCGCATGCTGCTCTCGGTACCCGACGGGAACTCCATGTCGTAGGGGCTCTGGTACGGCAGGTTGCGCACGATGCGCGGGGTGATGGAGAGCACCAGCTCGGACTTGGCGAGCTGGTCGTTGTTGCTGCCGAACAGCCGGCCGATGCCGGGGATGTCGCCCAGGCCGGGAATCTTGTTGCCGCTGTTGGACTGGTCGTTGCGCACCAGGCCTGCCAGTACCTGGGTTTCGCCGTCACGCAGGCGCAGGGTGGTCTGGGCGTTGCGGGTGTCCACCTGGACCGGAATCGTGCCGTTCTGGGTCGGGGTCAGCGGCGTGGCGTTGCTCACTTCCAGCGCGACCTTGATCGCCACCTCGTTGTTCAGGTGCACCGTGGGCTGCACTTCCAGCTTCAGGCCGACGTCCAGGTAGGTGATGCTCTCGGTGATCACCGGGCCCTGGGTGGAGGGCACCGAGGTGGCGCTGACGATGGGCACCCGCTGGCCGATGTGGACGCGGGCCTGCTCCTTGTTGCTCACGCGGATCACCGGGCTGGCCAGGGTGTTCACGTCGTTGTCCTGGGCGTTGATCTTCAGCTGCGGGGACGGCGAGATGCTGATGCGGCCCGAATCGATGCCCTTGAGCTGGTCGAGGATGGTCACCGGCGAGCCGTCGTCATTGATCACACCGAAGGTGTTGGGCCATTGCAGGCCGAGGTCGAGGATGCGCTTGCGCGAGACCTCCATCACTTCCACTTCCAGCACCACCTCGGGGTTGGACTGATCCTGGGCCTGGAACAGCTTCTCGGCCATGCGCACGGCGTCGGGCGTATCGCGCATGGTCAGGGTGTTGAGGCGCTCGTCGATGAATACGTCGCGGGTCTTGAGCAGGGTCTTGACCAGGTTCATCGCGGTCGCCGCATCGGTGTTGGTGAGGTAGAAGGTGCGCATCACCAGGTCCTGGTAATCCTTCAGCTTCTGCGGCGAATCGGGGTAGACCACGATGGTGTTGTCGTTCACCACGCGCTGGTGCAGCTGGTTCTGCTGCAGGAGCAGCTCGACCGCATCCTCGATCGGCACTTCGCGGACGAAGATGGTGGCCTTGAGGTCCGGGCGCACATCCTTGTCGAAGATGAAATTCAGCCCCGAAGTCTGCGCCAGCACTTCGAAGATCACCTTCAGGTTGGCGTCGCGGAATTCCAGAGTCACCGGCCGGTCCAGGCGCGAACGCAGCTGCGGATAGGGCACGGCGGAGCGGGCCTGGACCACCTCGATGCTGCGTTGCAGTTCGCGGGCGCCTTCATGCTCCGGGTCAAGGGCGAGGATGCCGCGCGCCTGGCGCGAGGCGCCGACCACATCGCCCCGGCGCAGGTCGGTCTGCCCCTGGCGCAGCATGTCGCTGATGTTGCGCTGCTGCTCGATCACATGCAGGCCGTCCAGCGCCCGCTGGTTGTGCTTCTCGATCCGCAGCACCCGTTCGTAGTTCAGCCGCGCAGTGGCGAAATCGCGCTGGGTGCGGGCCAGGTCGCCATCGCTGAGCAATGCCTTCACCGCCCGGGCGCGCTGGGTGGTCACGGCCATCTGCGCGCTGACGTCGTTGGGCGACTCGCGAGCGGTCTGCTCCAGCCTGGCCAGGCCTTCCTCGAACTGGCCGGCATCGATCAGGTCCAGCCCTTCACGCTGGGCCAGGTTGGTGGCGCAACCGGCGAGCAGCACCAGGGCCAGGCAGCAGGACAGGCGGTTCATAGCGAGCTCCCCACGACCAGGGTCTGGGCGATATCCAGGGGCAGGTAGACCAGGGTCATGCGCTCGGTATCGATGCGCTGGACCTTGTAGGTCTTGTCGATCAGGTCGCCTTCGCGCACCACCAGCACCTGCTCGCCGCGCATCAGGAAGACCTGCATCTGCTGGCGGTCATCCATCTTGCCGATGAACTTGAACGGCAACGGCGGCGCCGTTGGCTTCGGTGGCGGAGGCGGCGGTGCGGAGGCCATCGCCGGGGGCGGCGGCGGGGCCACGTACCAGCTCTGCACAGCGAACAGGTCGGCCGCCGGTACCGCGACTTCCGCTACCACCGGCGTGACCGGAGCGGAGGCCGGCGCGGCGGTATCGGGTAAGGCCGCCAGGCGCTGCGGGCGCGGCATGGCCATGGGTTCGGCCTGCTCGCCGAAGAACTCAGGAACCACCGCCAGGACGGCGGCCGAGCCGAGGAATGCCAACCAGAACAGACGGCGTGCCATGGTCACCTCGCCAGATACAGGGTCATGCGGATACGCCCCTCGAGTTCCGAGTCGGCAATCTGCTTGCGTTGCAGGTCCACCTCTTCCAGGGCCAGGGCCGGCAGTTGCGCCTGCAGGCCATGGAGGAAGCGGCGCAGTTGCGGGTAGCTGCCGCGCACGGGCAGCAGCACCTGGTAGCGCGCCAGGCGCGTCTTGGGATCGAGCCCGAGGGCATATTCGCCACGGGCCAGCGAGATGCCCTCCTCCCTGGCCAGGACGTAGATGCGGTCGATGGCGCCGGTGGCGTCCAGTTGTGCCGGCAGGTTGCGGCGGAAGTCTTCCAGCTGGGCCGATGAGGCGTCGCTGGCCGGTTTGGCTGTGACGGCGGTGGGGGCCGCCGCCAGTTGCGCGCGGTCGGCGGCCAGTTGCTGATCCAGGTTCGCCAGCGCTTCGCGTGCCGGCAGCAGGCCGAACAGGGCGTAGCCCAGGGCCAGGACCAGCAGCGTGCCGCCGACCAGACCCGGCCAGCCGAGGCGACGGGCCTGTTCGATGAGGATCAGCCTAGGGACGTGCATCCTTCACCCCCCAGTTCGCCAGCAGGTTGAAGCGGATGGGACGCTCGGCCTGTTCGGTGACCATTTCGTGATTGAGCAGCGAGACATCGCTCAGCGCGTCGCTGGCTTCCAGATCCCGGTGGAAGGCCAGCATGGCCGGCAGGTCGCGCGCCTCGGCGGAAATGCGCAGCTGGCCCTTGCGGGCATCGGGGGTCAGCGACAGCAGGGCGACGTCCTTGCGCGACTGGGCTTCGAGCGTGGCGAACAGGCCATCCCAGGGCAGGTTCATCTGCGCGGTGATGCGGCGCAGTTCCGCTAGGCTGGCCGCGCGGGCCTTCTCTTCGCCCGCCGAGAGCGGCGCATGGCGCAGTCCGCGTTTCTGCAATTGCTGGTCGACGCGCTGCAATTCGGCCTTGCGGGTTTCGGTCTCGTTGCCGATGCCATGGTGCGCACCGAGCATGAGCACGGCCATCAGCATCCCGCCCCCCAGGAGCAGCCAACCGGGGATGCTGGAAACGGGCTTGTGCTGGAAGTCGAGATCGATCGGGCGCATGTCAGTTCACCGTCATTGCCATGGCGTGCAAGGGGTCCTGGTACCGCCCTTCCGACAGTTCGGCGTCGAGGCGGGCGACTTCTGCGGCGAACTGGCCGGCGCGTCCCGGGGCATGCAGGAAGAAGCCGGCCGGAGCGTCCTGCTCCAGGCCACGGAGTTCGCCTTCGCGGGCGATCAGGTCATTCAGTGCGGCGTCGCTTTCGTCCAGCGCCACCGAGCGCACGGTGGCCCAGCGACCGTCACGTACCAGCAGCAGGCTGCCGCGTCCGGGCTCGGCCACGAGGAAGAGAAAGTCGTCCATCGACAATGCCGCGCGGTAGCGGTTGAAGGCGGCAACCAGGTAGGGCTGCACCGAGGCGAGCTGCAGGCCATTACCCTTGGCCAGGCTGCGCAGCTGGGTGAGCAGCTCGTCCGGCATGGCGGCGGCCAGACGCGGTTGGCCAGCGGCTTCCGGCGCCAGGGACAGGCTCCAGCCGTCGCCCAAGCTGCCGTAAATGTCCTCGAAGCAGAGGCGCGCGTAACCGGCCAACTCCTCGGGGGTGTTGATGGCCTCGCTCCAGGGCACCAGGCAGAAGCGCGTGTAGTGGCTGGAAAGCAGCACCTTGAGCATGGCCCGCCCCGGCTTGCGTCCGGCCAGCAGGGTTTCCAGCGCGGCCACTGCGGACGGCCAGGCCAGGCCGCCGACGGCGTCAAAGGCAGCGCTGCCGAGCCACTCGCGGTCGCGGCAGCGCAACAGGCCCACGCTGTGGGGCCCGAACACGGCGGTATAGGCCTCAGGCCACAAACGTGACACGGTTGATCTCCTCCAGCGTGGTGCGGCCTTCGCGGACCAGGTCCAGGGCCGAGGTACGCAGCAGGCGCAGGCCGCGCTTGACGGCCAGTTCCTTGATGCGGCTGATGGGTTGGCGCTCGATGATCAGTTGGCGCAAGTCATCGTCCAGGCGCAGCAGTTCGGCGATGGCGGTCCGCCCGCGATAACCCGTGCCCCGGCAGCGTCCGCAGCCCAGGCAGGTGATGAAGCGGTACTGGTGCGCGCTGGCGGGGTCGATGCCCGACGCCAGCAGTTCTTCTTCACCCGGCTGCATGGCCTCGGCGCAGCTCGGGCAGGCCAGGCGGATCAGGCGCTGGGCCAGCACCGCATTGAGCGCCGAGACGAAGCTGTAGGGGTCCACTTCCATCTGGCTGAAACGGCCGATCACATCGAACACGTTGTTGGCGTGGATGGTGGTGAACACCAGGTGACCGGTGAGCGCCGACTGCACGGCGATCTGCGCGGTATCGGGGTCGCGGATCTCACCGACCATGATCTTGTCCGGGTCGTGGCGCAGGATGGAGCGCAGGCCACGGGCGAAGGTGAGGCCCTTCTTCTCGTTCACAGGGATCTGCAGCACGCCGGGAAGCTGGTACTCCACCGGGTCTTCGATGGTGATGATCTTGTCCACGCCGTGGTTGATCTCGGTGATCATCGCGTACAGCGTGGTGGTCTTGCCGCTGCCGGTGGGGCCGGTGACCAGCACCATGCCGTAGGGCTCCGAGGCCAGCCGGCGCAGGCTGCGCAGGGTGCCGTCCTCGAAGCCCAGGGCCTCCAGGCGCACGCCGTGGACCTGGTCTGCCAGGTCCTGCTTGTCGAGCACCCGCAGCACCGCGTCCTCGCCGAAGATGCTCGGCATGATGGAGACGCGGAAGTCGATCTGCCGACCATTGATGCCGATCTTGAAGCGCCCGTCCTGAGGCACGCGCTTCTCGCCGATATCCAACTCGGCCATCACCTTCACCCGCGAAATGACCTGCTCGGCCAGCTCCGCGCCGGGCACCCGGCTGCCGCCGCCCAGTACACCGTCGATGCGGTACTTGATGGACAGGCCGCTGCCGGTCATGCCGAGGTGGATATCGCTGGCATGCAGCTTGAGAGCGTCGTAGAGGGTGGAGTTGACCAGTTTGACCACCACACTGGCGTCTTCGCTGATGCGCGCCAGGGAGAGGGTTTCCAGGGCCTCGCTTTCCTGCACGTTGCCAGCACCCGCCTGCAGGGAATCGACGGCGTGGAAGCTTTCTTCATGGCGTTCGAGGTAGGCCGCCAGCTCGCGCGGATGCACCAGGTAGAGATGCGCGCCCTGGCGCTGCTCTTCGATCCAGGCCAGCCGCGACTCGTCGAAGGGGTCGGCGAAAACACCAAGGGTTTCGCCATCCAGCTCCAGCAGGACGAACTCGCGTTTCAGGGCCAGTGCCAGCGGAACCCGCTCGAAGCAGGGCGTTCCACGGCTGAGGGCCTCGAAGGCCAGTACCGGGTAATGCAGGGTGTTGCCCAGGCGCTGGGCGAAGGTATCGGGGGAGAGGTTGGCCAACTCATCCAGGGCATCCACCAGGCGATGACCCAGCTCGTCCGAACGCTTGCGTGCAGCGCGCATCAGTTCGGTATCGAAACGCTCCGGTACAGGCTGCGTCAGAAGCTGGCTGTCCATGGTGGTACCTCCAGGGGCCATGGCGGTCCGGTGCTGCCGGAATCCGCCCTTGCCTGGACATACGCATGCATCGTGCCAGCCGACTGGCTGGCCGGAGGGGCTTCTAAGTCGCTGATTTGCAATGGGGGTGATTTCCCCGCCATCGGGGGTTCCCCCAAAACCGGGGGAATGGCCGATGTCGGCCAGTGGCTATCCCCAGAAGTGGGGAAGGCCTTTCATGGGAGCCCTGCGGGCTCTTTCGCGAATGAATTCGCTCCCACAACAACAGTGCGTAGGGTGGATGTCGCTCTTTACATCCACCAACGGTGCCCGATAGAGCCGCCGATGGTGGACCGGTGAAGCGTGGTCCACCCTACGGGGCTGCTGCGCAGCCCTTGGCGAATGAATTCGCCCCTACAAGAGAAGCCCATTGACCGCACGGAGCCGCAGGCGCGAGTCACCCCTCGCCCTCTGGGGTGAAGAGGCACGCTTTCGGAAGCACTGCTTCCGGTGCCGATGAACGACTGAGCGCGAAGCGATCAGGCTGGGGCGCAGAGCAGGGGCCGGGGGTGAGGGAATTCCCCGGCGGATGCGGAACACCGTGGGGAGCCCTTCGGCCTCCTTCGCGAATGAATTCGCCCCCACAGAAAATCAGGCCCCGGTGCGTAGGGTGGATGTCGCTTTTTACATCCACCAACGGTGCCCGATCGAGCCTCCGATGGTGGACCGGTGAAGCGTGGTCCACCCTACGGGGCTGCTGCGCAGCCCATCGCGAATGAATTCGCCCCTACAGTGCAACCAGCACTTCCACCCTGCCCTTCTCGCGCAATTTCTCCAGCGCCTGCTCGCGGCCCTGGGCCATGCGTTGGCCGGTGAGGTACTGGCGCACCAGGGCCTTGGCGCGGGCTTCGTCCATGGCCGGGTCGACCTGCGGTTTCAGGCTTTCGTAGGCCGCCTGCACCTCTGTCTCGGTGGGCGGGGTTGCTTCGGCCAGTTCATCAAGCACACGACTGGCGACCAGTTCATGGCGCAGGTAGTCGCGGTAGGACGGCTCATCGAAACCAGCCTCGTCCAGTGCCCGCGCAAAGCCCTGAGTGTCGGGGAAGGCGGCTTTCATTTCGGCCAGGCTGCCGCTGATTTCCTCATCCGACACACTGATGCCCAGCCGGCCGGCCTCCTGCCAAAGCAGTTCCTTGTCGATCAGTTGCTGCAGCGCCTCGCGCTTTAGGCGCTTGTAGGCCACCGGGCTGCGGATGGCGCCCACCTGGCGGCCCTGGATCTTCAGGTAGTCGACGAAGTGCCGCTCCAGCCGGAAGTTGCTGATGTCGGTGCCGTTGACCCGCGCGGCGATGCCGGTCTCGCCGGCCAGCACCAGGGGCGTGAGCAGGCCGATGACCAGCCCGAGCCAGGGATTGCCTTGCATGTCCTGTCCTCCCCTTCGTGATGCTTAGAGCCGTGTGTCCACCTTGATGAACCTGCCCAGCGGCCGGAAGCTCTGGCCGTGCAGGTCGACGGTGACGATATGTGCGCCGGCCAGGCCCACCCGCTGTCCAGGGCCGAAATCCAGCGCCGGGGTCAGGCCGGTGTGGAAGCCACGCAGCCCTTCCAGTGCGCTGACCAGCTTCTCGCGACTGGCGTCACGGCCCGCCCGTTTCAGACCTTCGCTGACCAGCATGGCGGCGCAGTAGGCGCCTACCTGCAAGGCCGCGTGCTGGCCACCCACCCCCTGGCTGCGACGTATCGCCAGCAGCGCCGCTTCGCCTTCCGGGGTCCAGTCGGCGGGCATGAAGGGATAGGCGAGAAATACCCGT
Organism: Metapseudomonas resinovorans; assembly: GCF_002003485.1. GTDB lineage: Bacteria > Pseudomonadota > Gammaproteobacteria > Pseudomonadales > Pseudomonadaceae > Metapseudomonas > Metapseudomonas resinovorans_D. Next base: position 29,481 of record NZ_BDMA01000090.1, on the reverse strand, counting down.
TCGGAAAAGCGCCGCGGAATGCGCAGGGCGCTGCTGGCGACCTGGGCCGAGGCAGCGAACAGGTAGGGCGAAAGGTCGTCGGCCTGGAGCTGATCGGCGAGCCGGGCGAAGTCTTCCGACTGGCCGAGGAAGAACACGCCCTGTGCACCACGGGCCGCAGACGCGAGGACGTGATCACGGTTGCCGCTGCCGTAGTCCAGCAGGCGCACCCGCGACCAGCCCTGGTCCATCAGGCGCAGGGCCAGGGATTCGGCGAGGCCCTGTTGCCGGGCCTCGCCGGGGTAGACCACCAGCGCCTCAGGCTGCTTCAGGCCGAGGTCGCTGCTGGCATAGCCCGCCAGGGCGAAAAGTTGTTCGCGCAGGCCCGGCAGGGCATTGAACACCAGCCGGTTGTCACCGGCTTCGTCGAACAGCGCCAGCGGCCCCACCAGGGGCACGCCGGCCTTGCCGATGGCGTCGGAAAGGTCGCCATCCAGCGCGGGCACCAGGGGCGCCAGCAAGGCGAAGACCTGGTCCTCGCCGAGCAACTGGTCCAGCGCCCGCTTTGTGCTTTGCCGGTCCATGCCGGGGTCGCGTACCACCAGCGACAGCTGTCGGCCATGAATGCCGCCCGCCTCGTTGACCTGCGCCAGGGCGCCGCGCAGCACCGCTTCCACGGTATGGCCCAGCTCGGCCAGGGGGCCTCGCGTTGGCAGCAGTGTTCCCAGGCGCAGCTCGGTTTCCTGGACACCGGGGTCGCGGTCGTCTTCCAGGCGCTTGAGGTAGGCCGTGAGGTTGGCCATGTCACGCAGGGACATGACGAAGCGCGGCATGGCCGGGTCGAGGCGATTGCCGGCGGGGTCGCGGCCCTCGCTCACGGCGCGAGCCAATGCGCCTTCGTCGTAGGGGCCATGGCTGCGGCCGTTGGCCTGTAGCTGACCATAGGGCAAGGAGAGTCGTCGCCAGGTGATATCCGGCGGACGCACACCCCCTTCCGGACGGCCACGGCCATCCGCGCCGTGGCAGTTGGCGCAGGGCATCACCGCTGCCGGCACCAGGGTGTCGCCGGCGCCGACCCGCGCGCTGATCTCGCCATTGGCCGCGCCCACGCCCTCCAGGTAGATGCGCCGGCCCGCCGCTTCCTCGGGGATGAGCTCCAGCGCGAAAGCGGGGCTCAACTGGGCGAGCAGCAGGGCCAGCAGTACGGCGCGCCACACGGCATCGGTCCTCAACGTCCGGCCACGGGCATGGTCATCAGTTGCAGGCGCTGGGCGATGGCGGGAACCGGCGCGTCGGGGCGAATTTTGCTCCAGCGCTTGTTCGGCACGTCACCGGCGATCAGCAACGTGGAATGGGCCTCGGGGCTTTCACCCAGTTGCCCCAGGCGCGTCAGCACCAGGTCCATGTCGGCCTTGTCGCCGGTCAGGAAGATCCAGTTGGGCGAATCCACACCGTGCTTGGCGGCGAAGGCCTTGAGCACTTCCGGGGTGTCGTTCTCGGCATCGCTGGACAGGGAGATGAAGTAGACCTGCTTCGCCAGGTCCTCGCCCATGGCGTCGCGCACTTCCTTGAGCTTGCGGGTGATCAGCGGGCAGGCGTCGTTGCAGTGGGTGAAGATCACGTTGAGCATGACCAGCCGGCCCTTGAGCACATCGCTGTAGAAGCGCACCTCCTGGCCGTTCTGGTCGCGCAGCAGGGTATCGGTGAAGTAGGTCTGGGCGTCTGTCGTGCCACCCGCCTTCAGGGTCTGCACGGCGGGCGCATTGGAAGCCGGAGCGCCTTCGTGGTTCTCGTGGCCTTCGTGGGCAAGGGCAACATTGGCCAGGGCCATGGCCAGGACGATCGGGAGCAGGCGCTTCATGGGTGGGTCTCCTGGGCAAGGGCATCGTGACCGTGGCCGCCGTGTTCACGGGCGGCGCTGAGTTCGTCGACCCGCGCCATCAGCACGGCAGGATCGGTGAAGCCGTAGAAGCGGGTCCACTGCCGGGTGCGGCCATCGCCCACCATGATCAGCGGCGGATGGTCCTGGTAGTTCGCGGTCCAGGTGCCGAGGCCCTTGAGGGTGTCGGTCACCGCCTCGTTGCTGCCGGTGACCCAGCGCCAGCCCTCGCCCGCGTCGAAACGGCCGGCGTATTCGTGCAGGCGCTCAGGGGTGTCGCGCAGCGGGTCGATGCTCAGGGAGATCAGCTGGACGTCGCGGCCAACGCGTTCGCCCAGCTGATTCTGCAGCTTCTGCATGATTGCCGAGATCACCGGGCAGACCGTGGTGCAGCTGGTGTAGACGAAACCAATGACGACGATGCGGTCACCCACCAGATCGTCCTTCAGGCGCAGCTCGCGGCCGTCCTGATCCAGCAACGGCACATCGGCGAAAGCCACCTGGGCGCCCTGCGCGCCGGCATGTCCCTGGTGCTGGGCATGGGGATCGGCGGCCATCTGCGCCATGTGTGCGGCGTGTTCTTCCGGAGTGTGGCCAGCCAGCACCGGGCCGGCGACGAGACCCAGGGTGAACAGTGCGGCGGCGATGCCCGTCTTCAACGGTTCCATGGCGTGCTCCTTACGGGTTGGTCCGCGCCTGGGCCGGGACGGCGCGCAGGCTGGCATAGGGTTGCGAGCCGAAGGGCATGCCCAGGGAGGCCGAGCCCACGTGCAGGTAGTACGCGCCGACCTGCTTCAGTTCGATCGGCGCTTCATAGATACCCTTGCCCACCTCCACCGCTGCCACCTCGTAGGGGCGCGAGGCCGGCGCCTGGAAGTAGCGCACACGCAGGTCGGTGATGCCGGTCTTCGGCTCCTCCGCGCCGCCCTGGAGGATGCGGAAGCGCAACTGGGTGGTGGCGCCCGCAGCCACCAGCGGCTGGTCGATGAGGAATTCCACGCGCGGTTTGTTGCGCTGGGCGGCCATGGCCTTGTTGGCTTGTACCTCCGCGCTGAAGCAGTGGGCGATCTTCGGCTGGTTGAGCATCACCGCCAGGTCGAACTTGCCCGGTGCCGGCAGCTTGATGCGGCTGCTGAACAGGCCCGGCTCGACTTCGCGCATGCTGCGGTCGATAACCCGTGCGGCGCGCGAGGTATGGCCCCGGTTGAGGTAGCCGGTCATGGGGGCGTTCATGCCCTCCATGTAGAAGTAGGTGGTGTTGTCCACCGGGTTGACCACGAACACGGCGCCTTCGTCGCGAGCCTGGCTGAGGCCGTCGGCCAGCGGCAGGTCGCCGGCCAGCTTGGGCGCGGCGGGACCGGCCTCGAAGGACTGGACGATGATCTGCTTGCCTTTGCCCAGGGACTCCAGGTTGATCATGGTCACCTTCGGCGACGCCAGGCCGCGCACATAGGCGTAGTTGCGGGTGAACACCAGTTGGTAAGGCTCGGCGGTGATTTCGGCGCGCTGGACGATTTCGTCACTGCCGGCATCCAGCACCAGCACCTGGTCATTCAGGCTGTTCAGCGCCAGGCCGAAGCGGCCGTCCGGGGTAAAGCGCAGCGGCCCCAGGCCATGGCCGGCATCGATGACCTTGCGCACCTTGAGGCTGCGGGCATCGATCACGGTGATGGTGCCGGCCTTGCCGTCGCTCACGTAGAGCGCACCGGAGAGCTTCGAGACAGCCATCGACAGCGGGCTCGGTCCGGTCTCGATGTCCTGCACCTTCTTCAGGCTGGCGACATCCACCACGGTTACCCGGCCGGCATCGCGACTGCTGACGAAGGCAAAGCGCGAGTCGCCGCTGAAGGCGATTTCGTGGTGGCCGCCGCCGGTGGCCAGGGTCGCCACGGTCTTGCGCGCCTGGGTATCGATCACGGTCACGCCGCCCTCTTCCCCACGCTGGGCATTGTTGCCGACCCACAGGTAGCGGCCGTCCGGTTGCAGGGCCACGCGCACCGGCTCGGGGCCGGCCGGGAGGCTGCTCAGCACCTTGAACTCGGTGGTATCCACCACCGCCACCTCACCCGCGCTGGGCATGGACACGTAGAGCAGGCGGTCGTCGGCGCTGGCGGCCCAATCCATGGGCGGACGTTTCAGCGGGACGCGGGTCAGAGTGCTGGTGATGCCTCCCACCGAGGTCACCGGATCGATCACGGTGAGGGCGGAATCCTTGTTCATCACCACCAGGTAGTAGCTGTTCAGGTCCACCAGCGGACGGGCACTGAGCACGCCCTTGAGGTAGGTGCCGATGCGCACCTTGCACTGGTCGGCCTGGCCTTCCGGCAACGCCTGGTCGAGCCAGGCCCCCGGCACCTGCCCGGCCAGCGGCTGGCCGGTGGTGGCATCGGTGATGCGCAGGCGGACGTCGGCGAACATGCCCTCGGTCAGCACGCCATCACTGCCCAGCGGCCGGGCCTCGAACTCGATGGCGACACCATCGCGCACCAGGCGCTGGGAAACGCCGGCCGGTGCTTCGGCGGCAGGCAACTGGGCGGCCAGCAGACCGGTGAGCAGCAGCAGGCTGGAAGCGTTGTGCAGGGCTTTCATCTGGCGTCCTTCCTCTCGTCTGGACCTCGCCCTGATGCAGGAGCAATGCCTGTGCCAGCCGGGGAAGGGCTATGGATTCAATGGGTTGCGAACTGGGCAAGGGTGACCCCCGGAATATTCCCCACCCATTTCCCCCTCTTTTGGGGAATGCTAACTGGCAAGTCTGAGCCGGCCTGATGCAGCCCTCACCCCCGGCCCCCGCTCTGCGCCCCAGCCTGATCGCTTCGCGCTCAGTCGTTCATCGGCACCGGAAGCGGTGCTTCCGAAAGCGTGCCTCTTCACCCCAGAGGGAGAGGGGGCTGTCCGTGCCCGCGTTCAGTCTGGGCACAGTCCTGTAGGGGCGATTTCAATCGCCAGGCAGGACGCAGTCCTGCCCTGTAGGAGCGAATTCATTCGCGAAATGGCAATGCACCGTGCCAACCGGAGGCTGCCCTCACCCCAACCCCGCTCTGCGCCCCGGCCTGATCGCTGCGCGCTCAAGCGTTCATCGGCACAGGAAGCGGTGCTTCCAGAAGCGTGCCTCTTCACCCCAGAGGGAGAGGGGGCTGTCCGTGCCGGCGTTCAGTCTGGGCACCGTCCTGTAGGGGCGATTTCAATCGCCAGGCAGGACGCAGTCCTGCCTCCCCGGAAAAGAAAATCGCAGGACATTTCTGGCCTGCGATTTCAGTGTTCAGGTGGGCTCCGATGATGGGTTTCGTACCTCAACCCATCCTACGCAGACAGACTCGTAGGATGGTGTTGAGCGAAGCGATACCCATCATCGGGGTGTCGCCGCGCTCAACGCCATCCTGCCCCCTACTGCTCGTTGGTCACCCGCAGCAGGCCCCAGACCCCACCGACGTTGCCGAAGGCGGCGTAGTCCCGGTACAGGTAGTCCCCCGGCACCGCGTTGGCGCCACCGGCGCTGGGGATCGATAGGCTGAAGTGCGCGGCCGGCAACACGCTTTCCTGGGCCCCGATGTATAGCGCCGCCGGGTTGATGCCGAAGCGCAGCGAACCGATGCCGGCGTTCTTCTGCGGATAGCCCCAGACATCCAGCTTCTCGGACAGGTAGGGGTTGAACGCCCAGACATGGCCATCGAGCTGGAAGGTCATGCCACGGCTACCGCCCGAGGGCATGGTCACGTGGGTACGGAACGGCTGACCGGGCTTGACCTTCATGATCGGGGTCAGCGGGTCGCCTCCCACCAGCTCGTTGTTGTACGCCATGTGCGCATTGGGCACGTCGCCCCAGCCGTGGCCCTGGGCGTGGCCGAAGGGTGCGTCCGGCGCCTTGCCGAAGCGGTACCACAGCGGCTCGCTCTTGTAGTTCACGGCCATGCCGGAGTTGTCTTTGGGATCGGCGGGGACGCCGAAACCTTCGGAGGCCATGTTTTCCACCGGTCGGCCGTTGGCCCAGCGCATGTTCAGCGACTTGTGCAGCACCAGCGAGAAGTCGCGGTACGGCGTGCCGGACAACGGGGTCACGGTGGCGGCGGCGCGCATGTTGGCGTCCTCGACCCAGGTGGCGCCCTGGGGCGCGATGCTCATCGCACCGGCGAGGCCTTTCTGGCCCTGCTTGACCGGATCGGCCGGCAGCAGGTTGAAGCCGCCGAACTCGATGGGGGTCGCAGTGATGTTGTCGACGCTGCGGCCGAGCTGGGTCACCGGCTTGCCTTCACGCTCCAGGTGGCCGACGTAGAACTTGTAGCTCTTCGACGGCCAGGCACCCCCAGCGGCGGCACGCGGTTCCACGGTCTGCACCGGGTTGATGCCGACGTTGAAGCCATCCGACTTGGTGATGTCGTAGGCCAGCAACTGGGTGTGCAGGCCGACATGGCTGGAGGGCCGCATCATGTTGTTGTTGAAGGTGGTTGGGCCCTGCGCGCTGTTGCGGTCGCGTTTGACCAGGCCCTGCATCACCGCGTAGGTCGGCAGGTCCGGCATTACCTGCGGCAGGCGGTTTTCCAGGGTGATGTTCACGCAATCGCCAGCGGCGGCGCGCAGTACCAGCGGCTCGATGGGCACTCCGGGTTTCAGCTTGCCGGTGAGCGGGTCCAGGTCGGCCTTGCGCACATAGAGGATGGCGGTCGGGTCATGCAGCGGGCCGGCCTGGCCGCCGATGGTGAACACCTCGCCGTCTTCCTCGTCGATGACAGTGGCCTGCGGAATGGTCATTGGCCGCGAGTTGTACACCAGGGTGCCACCCTGCGGATTCAGCGGGCCGCCGGCATGCATACCCGCCCCGGCCGGGTCGCCGATGGTCAGGCCCAGAGGATTGCCGAGGATGTCGTTGGCGAGCGCCGCGACGATCTCGTAGTTGCGCTGCACCGTGGTACGGGTACCGATGCCGTTCGGGTTGGGGCTGGTGCGCGGGCACACGCCGTCGAACTGAGTGGTGTTGCGCGACGATACCGGGCGCGGGTTGTTCGGCAGGGCGAACAGGTCGGCGCGCGGTTGGGTGTAGTTGCGCATCACGCCCCAGATGCCATTCCAGTAACCCTCGATGGAGGCGTCCATGTTGTACAGGTAGTCGGCGGCTTCATAGGTGGTGTTGCCGGACATCATGGTCACCGGGGCGACGAAGCCGAATTGCTCGGAGATGCCCACCATCTGCGAGGCCTTCCAGCCCGAGTTGCCGCTGTTGCCGAAGCCGGTGCCGGAGTACAGCCACTTCACGCCGTGCAGGGTGACGTTGTGCTCTTCCTCGTGGCCGCCGGCGTGCATCCGCAGGCGCACGTTGTCGCCGGAGTAGGCCCGCAGCAACGGGGTGAAGGGGTCACCGGGCAGGTCGCCGCCGGCGTTGATGTGTGGCGGGAACTCGGTGCTGGCACCGGTGGGGCCGGTGGCCGAGCTGATGGCGCTGGGCGCCAGGTTCAGCGCCGGGATGGCGCGGTCGGTACGGGTCTGCAGGGCATAGGCGAGATCACCCGCCAGGCCGTCGGCCTGCATGCCGGGTTTGCCGTCCGGGGCCACCTTGTAGGGGTCGTAGATGCGCAGGCCCACTGGTTCGTTGCGGTAGTTCACGACGAACATGCCGGGATCATCCACCGAGATCGCCTGCGGGCAGGGACGGCTCGGGCAGCCCAGGACCTGGCCGCCAGCGGCCTCGCGCACCGACTCGAAGAGATTCGGGCCGGACTGGCGCACAGGCGGGTTGATGGCGTAGCGGAAGCTGTCCATGGAGGTCGGATAGGCACCGGCATCCGGAACGCCGTCAGGACCGGCGCCAACGTAGACGCCCGCCTCGTAGGCATGCTGGAAGTCGCTGTACTCCATGAAGAACTCGCGGAAGCTGTCGTTCTTGCCGTCGCCGTCCAGGTCGCCGGTGGCGATCACCGCCTGCCAGGAGGTCGGGCCGCCGTCCGGGCGCCCACTGTAAAGCGGCTGGCCGGTTTCACCGTGGTACCAGCTGGAGCCGGCGGGTTCGGTGAGCACGGTGGCGTAGAGGCCGAGTTGCTGATGGGTGGACGGGCCGAAGTGGTCGTGGGTGAAGATGTTCCCCAGGCCACGGTCGACGTTGTAGGTGTTGATCAGCGGGTCGGCGAACCAGCGCTGCAGGGTGGTGCGGGCACCCAGCCAGTCGGCGCGTCCGAACTGGCCGAAGTAGGGGTGCTCCTTGGCCACCGGGCATTCCTGGGTGCCGTCGCGCGGGTCGGCCTCGACGCAGTGGTTGTATTCGCGGATGGCGTGGATGCGCTCCACAACGGCGGCCGGCGAGAGCGTGCCGTCCTCGTAGTTCCAGCCATTGGCCGAGCCGTCGGAGGCGGTCAGGTCCCACTTCGGCAGGTGGATGTGCTGGCCGATGATGTCGGTGGGCGTGCGCACCTGGTAGTCGTCCAGTTCATACACCGAGGGGATCAGGTTGGTGTGCTGGTACATGGTGCAGTCGAAGGTGTTCATCCGCATCACCAGCGGTTCCGGCGGCTGCTGCTTGTTGATCACCGGCCAGGCGTCTTCCCAGAGCGCGAGGATGCGGGTCTGCGGGAAGTGATAGCCGACCTTGTTGAACACGGCGTCGAACTGGATGTTGGCGCCCTTGTAGACGCGCGGGCGGTCGGCGGTGTAGGCCGAACTGCCGGTGAAGGACTGGCCATTGATGGTGTCGCCGCTGTTGTAGCGACCGAGGGCGGAGGCCTGGGTCAGGCGCTTGCCGGTGTCGTCCATGCACGGTTCGTAGTACGGCGCGCCGCCCACCGGCAGGGCGCCGTTGGTACGGAAGTCCTTGGCCTGCACGGCGCCGGTCGGCGACACGGCGAAGCTCGCATGGCTGGGTTTGGCATGGAAGGCCATGACCGACTGTTCGACGTCGGTGCCCTCTTCCGGCAAGAACACGGCCTTGGCGCGATGGACCACCTTGGAGAAGTCCAGGGCACTGGTGACCACTTCCGCCTCGCCGCCGGCGGACACACCGTCGAGGGTGTGACGCGGTAGACCGCCGTCCCAACCACCGGCCTGCGCCGGGTCGATGTTCGCCCACAGGGCCTTGCCCGAATCACGCAGGCTCTCGGCCTTAGCGGCGTCGAGCATGTCCAGCGGCGGTGTGCTGGGGCGTTGGCCGACGGTGCTCTCGATGCCGCCGATCCAGAACGGGAAGCCCGGGTTCTTCAGGGTGCCGTCGGCATTGCGGTTGGCCCAGCCTCGATCCACCAGGGCCACCGAACCCACGGCCTTGCGCTCGGGTTCGTGGCTGGAATCGTCATCGCCTTCTTCGTGCTCGTCGTCGTCGTTCGCGGCCACCAGCTCTTCGCCGTACTTGGCGACCACGGTGACCTTGCCCGGCATGGGCGGCATGGCCTTGCCCGGCAGCGGGATGATGGCGGGAATCGGTGTACCGGCGACGATCTCGCCGTCCGGCAGGGCGCGGGCGCCTTGTGCAGGCAGGCCGCTGCGCAGCTCGAAGGCTTTCTTGTGATAGCCACCGTCGCCTTCTTCGGATACCGCCAGGCGGGTGCCTTCCTCGAACACGTCGTGGATGCGCCACATGGCCCACATGCCCTGGGCGAAGTGCGGATAGAAGTGGCAGTGGTAGATGGCATCGCCCGAGGTGCGGTTGCGGTTGCCGGAGCCGCCGTTGGCGATCTCGTAGGTGTAGCCCGAGCCCGGCCCGATGCCTTGCGCGTCTATGTAGTCGGAGTTGTCGTCATTGGGGTTGAACAGCCACTGGTGGCCGTGCAGGTGGAACACATGCTGCTCATAGCCGTTGTGGGTGTTGCGGATGCGCACGGCATCGCCGATGTAGCTGTGAGCGACGTTGGACGGCTCGGCCGGGAACAGCGCCATCGTGGCTTTTACGCCGGTAGTGCCTTCCGGAGGGACCTGGCCGGGGAGGATGGCTTCGAGGCCGACGTTGGCCGGCACATCCACTTGCATGGCGGCATCGCCGACGACGTGGGCGCTGAGGAAGAACTCTTCGTAGGCGCAGGACAGGCAGTCATGCATCGGACCCACGCCCAGGCGGTTGGCCACCACTTCGGCACCGATGCCACCGGCACCGTAGTTGATCATGAAGGAGTCGCGGGTCGGCTCCAGCACATGGCCGAACACCGGGTCATTCCAGTAGCCGGGGAAGGCTTGGGCCACGGCGTTCTCGTCATGGAACACGGAGGAGAAATCGCGGAAGGGTTCCAGGCGATTGGGCAGTGCCGGGTTGCGCTTGCCGTAGCTTTCCAGCGGGTAGGTGTTCTGCGGGAAGGTGCCATCGGGGTTGGGGCCCATGACCACGGCATCGGTGTCGCTGGAGATGATCTCGCCGTTGTACATCATGGCGATCACCGGCAGGCCGGCCTTGCCTTCCTCGTTCCAGGGCGAGGTTTGTGGATAACGTTTTTCGTAGTCGATGATCGGCTGGCCGGCCGGGGTACGTCCGGTGGTAGCCAGACGCATCTCTTCTTCGGTGACCACGTTGCGGTAAGTGCGCGAGAGCTTGGGCAGCACGACCACCTGGGCGAACAGGCCGTTGGCGGTATTGCCGCCGGTGCCTTCACCCCCGAAGGTGGCGCCGTAGCTGCTGGCGGCGAACGCACCTTCGCGTTCGGCGTACAGAGTGTAGGAGCGGCTGCCGCCCGGCGGGATCAGGTTGTTCTGATTACGCCCGGCGTTGGTGGCGATGTCGCCAATGTCATTGACCGCCTGCATGCCGTTGACCTGGAAGCCGACATGGCGGTCGGCAACCTGCTCGTCCTTCTTGAACAGCGGGTCGTCCGGGTTCCGGGGGTTGGCCTGGTAGGCCAGCAGGTTCTGCAGGTTGATGGTCAGGCAATCGCCCGCGGCTACCCGCAGCACCAGCGGACGCGGACGCTTGTCGGGACGCAGCGCCACTTCACCGGGCACCGCCGCGCCGCCCTGGGTGAGCGGCACTTCATTCTTGTCCACCACGTCGCGGCGCAGGGCGAACATCATGCCGTTGATGTTCTGCGCGCCGAGGCGGTTGAACATCAGCGGCTGGTCCAGGGCCACGACATTGGCCACCAAATTGCGCGTGCACTGCACGGCCGCCCGCGCCTCCTCGGTGGGAAAGAGCGCGCCCAACAATAGAAGGGCGCCGCCCAGGTAAAGAGATGCCCTCGGGGCACCATCGAAAATGTTTTTTGCACTGCGCGAAGGATTCGTCCGTTTCATTTGGCTGACCTCGGTATCAGGTGCACGGATGCCAATAGAGGGCAGGACTGACCGAGCAATGCCTGTGCCATCAGCACAAAGCTTTTTAAATCAGACGGTTGGAATGGCTAATGGGGGAAGTGCCAGTATTTCCCCCACCCGATTCCCACCCAATTCCCCGGTTTTGACCGGGGTTGGACGGAGGGGTGGTGGGAGCGATTTCAATCGCGAATGAATTCGCTCCCACAGGGTGCTCGGCCAGGCAGCCGACGGTGGATAAGAAGAGCGTTATCCACCCTACATTCCTTGCAGAAATGCGTTTGCAACCGGCGCGAACCTGTAGGGTGGACGACGCTTTTTTCGTCCACCAGGCAGAATCGATCCAGCCACTGGTCTAGCGACTGAAGTCGCCCCCACAGAAGAATCCCTGGCCCGAATGCAACTCCTGTGGGAGCGAATTCATTCGCGAATAAATTCGCTCCCACAGGATTCGCAGAAAAACGCCCCCGCATCTGGGGAAATTCCCCACTAGCGGGGTCGTTTTGCGTCGGCCTGGAGGCGTTGGTAGTGACCCAGGACGCTGGGTACGTAACGCTGGGTTTCCGGGTAGGGGGGAATGGCGCTGCCATGGGCGAGCACGGTGCCGGGACCCGCGTTGTAGGCGGCCAGGGTGAGGGAAAGGTCGTTGTCGAACATCTTCAGCAGGCGCTTCAGGTAGCGTGCGCCGCCGCGCACGTTGGCGGCCGGGTCGAACACGTCCTGCACGCCGAGATCCTTCGCGGTATCGGGCATCAGCTGCATCAGGCCGGCCGCGCCCTTGGGCGAGAGGGCGAAAGGATCGTAGTTGGATTCGGTCTTGATCACCGCGTGCAGCAGCTCAGCGGGCAGGTCGTAGTCGAAGGCCGCCTGGGCGACGATCAGGGCGTAGCGCGGGGCCTTGGCAACGCCTTTGCGAATCGGCTTGACCTGGCTCGGAGCCTTCGCCAACGCGGGTCTTTCGCGAGCCACGCGGACCAGTTTGCGGTCCGTCCGGTGGATGTTGGTGAGGGTGATGCTGCCGTTGGCGGAGACCACCTGATAGATGTCGGAGCGGGCTTCGTCAGCGATGGTCGCAAGGATGCTGAGCAGCACCAGGGCGGGCACTTTCATCGTTGTTCTCCCCTGTGAGGGCCGATGCCCTTTGGGTTGCTGGGTGCTGTACCGTCAGCAAAGCACGTGCCGGAAGATCCAACTGGTGATGTGTCGCCCCCCCTCGCCCGCTCGTCGTGCACACCTCTTGCATAGCCCTTCGCACTGACCTGCAGCGGAGGCTCCCATGAAGATGCTTCGTCGACCCGAACAGGGTTTCACCCTTCTCGAACTCCTCGTGGTGCTGGTGGTGCTCGGCCTGTTGGCCGGCATTGTGGCGCCAAAGTATTTCAATCAACTCGGCAAATCCGAAACCAAGGTGGCCCGCGCGCAGATCGAGGGGCTGGTGAAGGCGCTGGATATCTACCGCCTGGAAGTGGGCCACTACCCCAGCACCGAGCAGGGTCTGACAGCGCTGGTGAGCGCACCGTCCGACGAGCCGCGCTGGGGTGGTCCTTATCTGCAGAAGGAAGTGCCGCAGGATCCCTGGGGCCGCGCCTATGTCTATCGCGCGCCCGGTGAGAACGGCGATTTCGACCTGCTCACCCTGGGCAAGGATGGCCAGCCTGGCGGCGACGGCGAGAACGCCGAAGTCACCAGTTGGCAGTGACCGCCATGCGCTTCCAGGTGAAGGCGGTGCGTGGCCAGGCCGGGGTGGTCGCCCTGACGCTGGAGGCGGTTAGCGATGACGACGCCCGTCGCCAGGCCGAATCCCAGGGATTGCGGGTGCTGACCCTACAGGCCGAGCGCGGCTGGTCACCACGGAGCTGGCGGCGGCGCGAGGTATTCCCGCTGCTCCTGTTCAGCCAGGAGCTGACCACATTGCTGAATGCCGGCCTGGCGCTGATCGATGCGCTGGAGAGCCTGGCGGAGAAGGAGGCCGACCCGCAGGCGCGCAAGGTGCTGGGTGCCCTGGTACGGCTGCTCTATGAGGGCAAGTCGCTGTCCCAGGCGCTGGCGCAGTTCCCCTCGGTGTTCCCCGCGCTCTACGTGGCGCTGGTGCAGTCCAGCGAGAAGACCGGCGCAGTGGGTGATGCCCTGGGGCGCTACGTGGCCTATCGCACGCGGATGGATGAAGTGCGGCAGAAGATCATCAGTGCTTCGGTCTACCCGGTGCTGCTGTTCATGGTCGGCTGCAGCGTACTGTTGTTCCTGGTGGGCTACGTGGTGCCGCGCTTCAGCCTGGTGTTCGAAGGCCTGGGTTCGAACCTGCCCTGGCTGTCCCGGGTCCTGCTGCACAGCGGCCTGTTCCTCCACTCGCATCAGGCGGAGGTGTTCGGTGGCGCCGCACTGGCCCTGGTGACACTGGTGCTGCTGCTGCGCCAGGAGAATGTGCGCAGCGCCATCGGCCGCCAGATAGAACGATTGCCGGCAATCCGCGAGCGCATCCAGGTCTATGAGCTGGCGCGTTTCTATCGCTCCCTGGGCATCCTGCTGCAGGGCGGAATTCCCATCCTCACCGCCATCGAGATGGTCCGTGGCCTGCTCGGCGCCGCGTCGCGACCACGTCTGGACCAGGCCGCCGCGCGCATTCGCGAAGGCCAGGCGTTGTCGCGTGCGCTGGAAGAACATGGGCTGTCGACCCCGGTGTCGCTGCGCATGCTCAGGGCCGGCGAACAGTCCGGCAACCTTGGCGAGATGATGGAGCGCACGGCCGATTTCCATGACGAGGAAACAGGCCGCTGGATCGAATGGTTCGTGCGCTTGTTCGAGCCGCTGCTGATGACGTTCATCGGGCTGATCATCGGGGTGATCGTGATCCTGATGTACATCCCGATCTTCGAGCTGGCATCGAGCATTCAGTGATGAGCGCGCCCAACCCGCCAGATGCTCCTCAGTTACTCGAGAGCAGCTTGAGCCCGATGACGCCGGCGAGGATCAGGACAATGCAGAAGACCCGAAGCGGAGCGGCGGAGTCGCCCAGCACGATCATCCCCAGCGCCGCCGTACCCGCAGCGCCGATACCGGTCCAGACCGCATAGCCGGTGCCCACCGGCAAACTGCGGAGGGAGAATGAAAGCAGCACGACGCTCGACACACCGGTGGCGACCGTGAACAGCGCAGGCGTCAATCGGGTGAACCCTTCGGACCACTTCATGCCGAACGCGAAGGCGATTTCCAGAAGGCCGGCGAGGCCCAGTAGTACCCATGCCATGACTGCCACATCCGTTGCGTGATGGAAGGGGCGCCGACCCGTGGCCGGCGCAGTGGGTGATCAGGCCTTGGCAGCCGCAGGCGTCGAGCGGAAGGCGACACCGAAGCGGTTGAAGGCGTTCATCAGGCCGATGGCATAGGTGAGGTCGGCCAGCTCCTTCTCGCTGAACTCGTTGGTAGCGGCGGCATAGTCCGCATCAGAAACCCCGGACTCCGCGACGCGGGTTACGGATTCTGCCCAGGCGAGCGCGGCGCGTTCGCGGGTGCTGAACACCGCTCCGGCCTCGCGCCACACCGGCACCAGCACCAGTTTGTCGACCGCAAGGCCAGACTTGAGCAGGTCGCGGGAGTGCATGTCGATGCAGAAGGCGCAGCCGTTGATTTGCGAAACCCGAAGGTAGGCAAGGTCGACGAGTGCCTTTGGCACGCTGCCGTTCTGCAAGGTGGCGTAGACGTTGCCGAAGGCCTTGTAACCTTCGGGAGCGACGGTGGCGTAGTCGATGCGATGAGTCATGGTGAATCCTCGAGCTGATTGATCAAGGACTTCATCGTCTAGCATCTTGGCCTACCCAAGAAGATCCATGATCCGGCTTGAGTGCTAGGCCATGATCACTCCATCAAGTTCAGGATGCGCTTGCCGAGCCGCTCGGCCGTGGCCTGGGAATCGACGTTGGTGAATCCCAGCAGCAGGGTCGAGGCTTCCTCGCCGTCGCTCATCCAGTCGCTCAGGGCTTCTGCGTAAAGTCCGTCTTTGCGCATGGCCGCAACCAGGTGCCGGTCCGACTGCTGGCCCTGCAGCCGCAGGATCAGATGCATCCCTCCCGGCTGCTCATCGATTCGCACCCGTTTCCCCAGCACGTTTTCCAGGCCTGCTGCGGTGACCTCCCGCCGCTCGGCGTACAGCCTGCGCATGCGCTGGATATGCCGCGCGAAGTGCCCTTCCCGAATGAAGGCGGTCACCACGGCTTGCATCAGCTCGGGGCTGCCCCCGGCAACGATCTGGATGACCTGCTCGAAACGCTCGACCTGGCTTTCCGGCACCACTAGGTAGGCCAGGCGAAGACTAGGCAGAAGCACCTTGCTGAAGGTGCCGGCATAGAGCACGCGTCCATCCCGGTCCAGGCTTTTCAGCGACGGCAGGGGACGGCTGACATAGCGGTACTCGCCGTCGTAATCGTCCTCGATGATCCAGGCGTCATTGCGTCCCGCCCAATCCAGTAGCGCCAGGCGTCGTGGCAGGGACAGCGACACGCAGGTCGGGCTCTGGTGCCCTGGCGTGACCACGGCCGCGCGCGCCCTTGGCACAGCCCGGATTGCTTCGGCCACCCGCATACCGTCCCGATCCACCGGCACAGGTACGGCGGCGATCTTCATCTGCGCGAGGAGCTCGCGCGTCGGTGGATAGCCGGGGGCTTCGACCCACACGCGGTCGCCGGCCTTCAACAGCGCATGGGCGATCAAGGCAATGGTGTGGCGAAAGCCCGATGTCACGAACACCTGGGCGGGAGAGCAGTTGATGCCACGAGCGACCTGGAGGTAGGCGGCGATCTCGGCACGCAAGGCCGGCAAGCCGTAAACGGGCGGATGGACCATGTCCACCGGCTGCATGGCACGCAGGCAACGCGCGCCCAGGCGTGCCCAGATCTTCCTGGGAAACTCATCGAGGGCGGGCAAGCCCATCTGGAACGGCAGGATCGAGTCCGGTCGGAAACTCGGCACGGCAGTGTCGCCAACGGTCGGCAACGGCGGGCTTGCAACCGGCACCCGGGGCTTGAGGTCCGGCGTCACGATGGTCCCCGCCTGACCACGGGCCTGGATGTACCCTTCAGCCGCCAGCAGGGCATACGCGGCGTCGATGGTCCCCCTGGCCAGCCCCAATTCCCGGGTCAGCGCCCGGGCCGAGGGAATGCGGTCGCCCGGCTTCAACGCGCCGCTGGCAATGGCGGCGCGGAAGCGGTCGTAGATCTGCCGGTAGAAGGGATCGCCCGCCGCTGGGTCCAACGGCGCGATGCTGGGAGGGTTTACGGCGGTCATGGACGGGTACGCCCTGCAAGTTGAGCCAGAACAGGTGGGCCATAGTGACCCTGCGCGATGGCTCCGGCAAATCGGCGCGGACCGCCCTCATGGCTCAGTCCTGAAGTGTATTCATGGTTCTACGGGATGATCCATGAAATTCATAGAATCGGACCGTGCGCTGCAGGCGTATTTTTCCTCTTTCCACCTACCTGCTTCCGAGGGGAGTCGTGTCGCATGAGTGAACGTGCAATCAGGACCATCGCCGTATTTTGCGGGTCGAACCATGGCGCGTCGGAAGCGTTCGCTGAAGCGGCCCGGGCACTCGGCCAGGCACTGGGAAGCGCTGGAATCGACCTGGTCTACGGCGGCACCACCAAGGGCCTGATGGGGGTGGTGGCCGATGCCGCGCTGGCAGCCGGTGGCAGCGTCCATGGCGTGATCACCGAAAGCCTGCACCAGCGTGGACAGTCACACGCTGGCCTGACCCGGCAGGAAATCGCCCGTACATTGCCCAGCCGCAAGGAACGCATGGTCGAGCTGGCCGATGCGTTCATCGCCCTGCCCGGCGGCATCGGCACGATCGAGGAGCTGATGGAGGTCTGGACCATGAACCAGCTCGCGGAAATCGACAAACCGGTGGGGCTGCTGAATGCCGACGGCTTCTTCACGGCCTTCCTGACGTTCATCGATCACATGGTCGACACGCGGTTCCTGCCAGCAGCGCATCGTCATTCGATTTCGGTGGATGCCGATGCCCATGCGCTTATCGACAAGCTTCGCAGTTACTCGCGGGTCGACGTGCCGAAGTGGTTGTAGTGGGCGCCTCAGCAGCGCGCTGGTAGGCCGAAAACGAAAAAGCGCAGGTCAGTGCCTGCGCTTTTTGTTTCTGTCTGGCCTCGGTGCCAGCCTGAAGCAACCCTCTCCCCCAGCCCCTCTCCCTGAAGAGGAGAGGGGTGACTCGCGCGGGTGAGGCACAAGCAATCCTGAGGGCAGGCAGCGGCCTGAATCTGAGGGGACTTTATGTGCCTTTCTTGATCTGCTTCAGGGGCTCTTCGGAGCTTGCGGCGGGGCGGCGGCGGTCGGAGAGCACCCAGGCGCCGTCATACAGCTTCAGCGGGAAGTTCACCTCGCCACCGCGACGGCGGTCCACCTGGACGGGTTGCTCGGCCGGCGATTCCTGATCGCGCAGGGCGGCAGTCGGTAGGCCGTGGAGCACCACGTTGCCCAGTTCATGCAGGGGGAATGGCTTGAGGAGGATGATGTCGATCTTGCGCTCGATGGCGCGGTTGCACACTTCGATGCTGGGATGCGCGGTCATCAGCACCGCTTCGCAGCTGTGCAGGGTGCGCATGGCATCGAAGACCTCGAAACCGGTCATGTCGGGCAAACGATAGTCGAGCACAAGCAGGTCGGGCTTGAAGTTCACCACGACCTCCAGGGCGATGGCACCGTTGGCGGCAGTGCGCACTTCGCAACCGAGCATTTCCAGGTAGGTCTGGAAATTCGCGGCAAGGATTTCTTCATCGTCGACTATCAGTACTTTCTTCGTCACTGCGGCTGCTCCCCTGTCAGGAGATCGGACGACGGCCAGGCTGACCGCTGATTGCATCCCTGCACATTCCGAGCCAAGGCTGCATCGACCCGCCCGGGTCGATGATTCCTAGAGTCTAGATCGGCGGAAAAGTTTCACCATCCCCATAACCCCCTACGTTGGCCGGGGGATTCCCCTGGATCGGGGCCATTTCAATGTTGCTGCCGGTCGGGCCGTTCCAGGCCAAGCTTGTCGATCCGGTAGCGCAGCATGTCGCGGGTGAGGCCGAGCATGCGGGCGGATTTGGAGATGTTCCAGTCGGTCTTGCCCAGGACCTTCACCACCAGGTCGCGCTCGGCATCGGACAGGCTCATGTTCTCGTCGTCCAGCCCCAGCGGACCGCCGACCATCTGCGGAGGAGCCGATTCGGTGACGCCAACCCCGGCCAGCAGGCCGCGGCAGATGGTGAGCTGGTCCGGTCCGATGAGGTTGCCCGGCGCCAGCAATACCGTCTGCTCCAGCATGTTACGCAGCTCGCGCACGTTCCCCGGCCAGCTGTAGCCCTTGAGCACAGCCCGGGCTTCCGCACTGAAACGCAGCCCCGGCTTGCCGTAGCGCTTGCCATGCTGGGCGACGAAATGCTCGGCCAGGGTCAGGACATCTTCACCACGGGCGCGCAGCGGCGGCACCTTGATGGTGATGATGCGCAGGCGGAAGAACAGGTCGCGGCGGAACTTGCCCTCCTGGACCATCTGCTCGAGATTGCAGTTGGTGGCGCTGATGATGCGCAGGTTGACCTTGCGCTCGCGCACCGAACCCAGGCGACGAATGGTGCGGTCTTCCAGCAACTTGAGCAGCTTGGCCTGGAGCAGCAGGTCGATCTCGCCTACCTCGTCGAGGAACAGGGTGCCGCCATCAGCCGCTTCCACCAGGCCCACGCGGCGGTCCTTGGCGTCGGTGAAGGCGCCCTTCTCGTGGCCGAACAGTTCGGCCTCCAGCAGGTGCGAGGGAATCGAGGCGCAGTTGAATTCGACGAAGGGGCCCTTGCTGCGTGCACCATCGAAATGCAGCGCGCGAGCCACCAGTTCCTTGCCGGTCCCGGTCTCGCCTTCGATCAGCACCACCGGCAGGTCTTCCCCGGCCATGCGTTCCTCGGCGCCGAGTACCTGGCGGACCATGTCTTTCATGGCGCGCACGGGTTCGGAGTCGCCTATCAGCCCGGCGAGCCCGGAGTCCTGGGCTTCACGTTGCTGGTAAAAGGACAGGCGCTGCTCCTGTCGCCGCGCCTCCAGCACCTTGTCCACCACCAGCTTCAACTCGGCGAGCGCCACCGGCTTGGTCAGGTAGTCGGTGGCGCCGGCCTTCATGGCTTCCACCGCGCCCTGCACGTTGCCGTGGCCGGTGATCATGATGACCTTGAGCTGCTCGTCCATCGCGCGGGCCCGACTGATCAGGTCGCAACCGCTCATGCCGGGCAGGCAGTAGTCGGTGAGGACCAGGTCCGGGTGCTGCGCCTCGATGATCGGCAGGGCCTCTTCGGCCGAGCTGCAGACCATGACGTCGAACTGGCGCCGTTGCAGGTAAGTGCAGAAGTTGTCGGCCAGGATTTCGTCGTCTTCGACAATCAGAATGCTATTGCCCATTTGTTGTTATCCCCCTGCCGTGGCCCTGAAGGTCAGGTGCACGTTGGTACCGGAATTTTCCCGGCTATCGATGCTGACTGCGCCACCAAAGCGCTCGACGATCTTGCGCACCAGCACCAGGCCGACGCCCAGCCCGCCACGCTTGGTGGTATGGAACGGTTTGAAGGCCATCTCCAGCATGGCCGGCGACATGCCGCTGCCGGTGTCGCTGACGGTCAGGGTCAGCAACCGGCGCTGCGTATCCGGCTCCAGGCAGATGGCCAGTCGACCGCCGCGCGGCATGGCCTCGATGGCGTTGGAAAGGACACTGCCCAGCAGTTGTTGCAGGAGTACCGGGTGGCTGACCACCTTGGGTGCGTGGCGGGTCTGCCAGTCGACCTCGATGCCGGCATGGCGGATCTGCGGTTCGTAGGCGGCGAGGGTTTCTTCCAGGGCATTGGTGAGGTCCACCGGTTCCTGGTCGCCGGCCAGCGGACGCGCTGACAGCAGCAGCTCGCGCACCCACTTCGACATGCGGTCGACCTGGGTGATGATGTCGCCCAGGTTCTTGTGCAACGGCCCCGGGTCCACTTCGAGCGCCAGCTCGGCGCTGGAGCGGATGGACGCCAGCGGGTTGCGCAGGCTATGGGCGACGGCGGTGGACATCTCGCCGAGCAGGGCCAGGGTTTCGTTCTCCACCAGTTGCCGCTGCTGGTCGTCCACCAGACGCGAGGCATGGCGCACGAACCAGAACAGGCTGAGGTAGATGACCGCGCCGCCCACGGCCGTGGCGATCCAGAGCAGCACGAGTCCGCGGTTCATGCGGGCGATCAGGTCCACCGGTTCCTTGTAGATCTCGATGATCGAGAGCACTTCGCCCCGGCTGTCCACCAGCGGGATGAAGCTTTCCAGATAGAGGCTGTGCGGCACGCGCATGAAATAGGCTTCGGCCGGGCAGGCATCGGGGCCGTGATGCTCGGTGGTCACCGTGTTGCGGCTTTTGACCGCTTCGCTCAGCTTGGCGCGCTCCAGCGAATGGCCACCCACCAGCTTCGGATTGGTCGACCAGATCACCACGCCATCGGGCGCATAGACATTGGCCAGCAGCACATCGGGCAGGCGCACGATGTGGTCGAAGAACTCTTCGTGGGATTTCACCAGCTGTTCGTGGGAGACGCCAAGGCGCGCGCCATCGACGCGCTTGTCGAGGAATTCACCGAGGGTCAGGCCGGGGGAGAAATTGCCGTGGATGACTTCGACATCGGCGATGGACTTGATGAACTGGGCGCTGAGCATGGCATCGCGGTCGATGCTCTCGCGCATCAGGAAGCGGGTTGCCGCCGAGCCGAGCAGGACGGCCACCACGACGATGATCACCAGGCTCACCAGGGAAAACCAGCGGAACAGATTGAAGGGCTTGCTCACCAGCGCCATCTTCATCGAAACCTCCCCGTGTTTGACCGTCGGATCGCTCGCAAGGCGGGCGTAAAAAGGGGCCTCCGGCCGGGTCGGCAACTCCTGCGCCGACTGCGGGTAGTTATAGCGCAGGCCCCGTAATTCGCGGTCCTACCGTTCAGCGGTCGCCGAACGGTAGGGACGGAAATTCCCCATTTCCCCACCCACTTTTCACCCACTTCTGGGTTACCAGCCCCCAGAGCCGGGAAGTCCTCCCCACGACTTATTTCAAGATGTTTCAGACACCAACCCCGAACCAGAGCGCCGGAACCGCTCTGGCATGGGGTTTGCGCCCTCTTCCGGTCAACGACGGGCCCCTTGCCCATCGGAGCCTGACAAACGGCGAAGTTCATCGACTGGAAGGGCAACACCATGCACAACGCACTGCCGAAACTCGCGCTCCCGCTATTGCTCGGACTCACGGTCGTCCCGGCCAAGGCCGGTCTCTACGCGGTCGACCAGACCACCTACACCGAGGCGAACGGATTCTTCGCGGCCTGGTACCAGGACACCCACGGCCGCGCCCTCGACCTCTGTCTCTCCAAGGCACAGAGCACCCGCGTTCCCGGCTCCTTCATGTGCAACCTGCTGCCCAATCCGGGGGTGTTCGACGACACCCAGCCGATCGTCTTCCCCACCAATTTCCCGGACGAGGCGTTCTGGTTCACTGGCGATGCCGCCATCACCGACGCCACCACCGGCATCGACTTGCTGTACGTGTCCGCCCTGGAGGCCGCCTTCAGCGGCGAGCTGCCGGCGGTAGGCGAGCAGATCAGCTTCGCGCGCGTCCGCATCCGGGTGACGGTGCCGGTGGCCGGTACCTACACCATCACTCACCCCTATGGCGTGGAAGTGTTCGATGTGGATACGCCCGGGACTCGCGCCATCAACCTGACCCGCGACATCGGCATCACCACGCCGGGCGAATTCAGCGGTGCATTGAAAGGCGACGTCGGGCCCTTCCTGCGCTCGGTGAACGGGCCCTATGTGGAGGTCAATCCGGTCACCAGCCTGCCGGAGTCCTTCATCGGCGACCCGAACGTGCTGGAGGAAGTCACCGGCAGCCCCTACGGGACCAACTTCGTGCGCATCGAAGGCCCCAATGGCCTGCGCGCGGAAACACGGCAGTTCGCCATTTCCGGCAAGTTGTCCCAGGTACCGTTGCCGACGCCGCTGATCGTCGAGCGCGCCACCTATTCCACCGGCGGCACGGGGGGAGCCACCCAGCAGGACTTCTTCACCCTGGCCCCGCCCGCTCCGGCCACCGTGCGCTACACCGATACCGCCGGCGCCAGCGGCGCCATGCTGGGCAGCGCCACCGGTGCCTGGTACGGCCAGTCCGCGGCCACCCCGACGGCCAATGGCAACCTGTCCTTCACCGCTGACAACAGCGCAGCCATTCCCAGCAGCACCGCCACCACCAAGACCGCCCCGCTGGTGGACCTGGTGACCATCAGCCGCGCCGAGTACAGCCTGGCCACCGGCCGCCTGACGGTGGACGCCAGCTCCAGCGACCAGACCGGCCAGCCGGTGCTGACCGCCGAGGGACTGGGCCAGTTGATCGCCGGACACCTGGATCTCCCGGCCGGCCTCATTCCACCGGCGACCGTCCACGTGAACTCGGCCAATGGCGGCTCCGATACCGAAGAAGTCCTGATTCTCCCCTGAGAACAACACTCACCTGCCGCAGGCGGGTGAACGGAGGCAGTCATGTTCAGATGGCCAGGAATACTCACCCTGTTGCTGGGTGTGCTCATCGGCGCCCCCGTTGCCGAGGCGCAACTGGCGGCGGTGGACCCAGGTCCCTTCACCGCCGCCAGCGGCTACTTCCCGCGCTGGTACCAGGACACCGAGGGCGCGGCCCTGGAGCTGTGTCTGTCCAAGGCCCGCAGCTCGCGCGCGCCCGGCAACTTCATGTGCACCCTGCTGCCGACCCCCGGCATCTTCGACGACACCAAGCCCGTCGCCTTCCCCGGCAACTTCCCGGATGAAAGCTTCTGGATGCTCGCCGAAGCCAGCATCGACGATCCCGGCAATGGCCTGCAGCTGGATGCCTACGTGGCCGGCATAGAAGCGGCCTTCGCCGCCGAAGTCCCGCGCCTGGGCGATCAACAGAGCTTCGCGCGCATCCGCATCCGCGTGACGGTTCCGGTGGCCGGCACCTACAAGGTCATCCATCCCTATGGCGTGGACACTTTCACCGTCACCGCGCCCGGCCGCCGCGCCATCAACATGACCCGCGACATCGGCATCGGCGCGCCCGGCGACTTCAGCGGCGCCCTGGCGGGCAATATCGGTCCGTTCCTTCATCGGGACGGGCCGCTGTACACCGAAACCAACCCGGAAACCAATGAAGTGGAAACCTTTATCGGCGACCCCAACCTGGCCGAGCCGGTGGTGGGAAGCCCCTTCGGGACCAACTTCATCCGCATCGAAGGCCCCAATGGCTTGTCCATCGAGACCAGCCTGTTCAACCTGTCCGGCAAGCTGTTCACCGGCGGCATCGCCAGCAAGGTCGGCGTCGACCGCGCCACCTACAGCCGCGACGCCCAACGCACCTGGATTTCGGTGTTCGCCAACTCCAGCGCCAGCGCAACGCTGTGCTTCCGCGAAAGCCTCGACCTGGTGGGCGACCCGCCGTCACCCTGCCAGTTCGAGATGACCGGCGATGGCAGCGGCCTGTTCTTCGGCCAGGACCTGGCACCGGCCAGCCTGCCGCCCTTCGTGCTGATCACCGCCACGGACACCAACGCGTCGGCCACCACGCAGACCCAGCAGCTGACCGATATCGTCAAGATCAGCCAGGCCCGCTATTCCTGGCCGAACAAGACGCTGACGGTGGAAGCGCGCTCCAGTGACGAAGTGGAAATCCCGTCCATGGTCGCCGAAGGCTTCGGCCGCCTGCTGCCGGTCAGCGGCGCGACCCAGCGCCTGGTGGCCGCCGGCATCGAACAGCCGCCGGCGAAGGTCACGGTGAAATCGGCTGCCGGCGGCAGCGACACGGAGTTCGTGGTCATCGAAGGACGGCCGGCCAATGTCCCGGCCAACCAGCCGCCAGTGGCCAACCCGGACAGCGCCAATACCACCGCCGGCGTACCGGTGACCTTGGCCCTGACCGCCAACGACAGCGACCCGGACGGAAACCTGCCGCTGATCATCGACAACTTTGGCAGCGTCACCCTCGGCGGCCTTGTGCAGAGCGGCAACGGCTCGGTGATCTACAATCCGCCGGCGCAGGTCGCCACGACGCAGACGCTGACCTTCACCTACCAGATCCGTGACAACCTCGGCGCTCTCTCCGTCCCGGCCCTGGTGACGCTCACCGTGCGGCCGAACCTGCCGCCGGTGGTTGCCAACGACACCGCGACCACCAACGCCGGCGCACCGGTGACGATCAACGTGCTGGCCAACGACGCGGACCCGGAAGCCAACCCGATGACGGTGGTGAACCTGACCGCGCCGCCCACAGGTCGCGGCACGACCAGCACCAACGGCACCACGGTGACCTACACCCCACCGGCAACGGTGACCACCGCCTTCACCGTCACCTTCAACTACCAGGCGCAGGACTCCATTGGTGCCACCTCGCCCCAGGCAACGGTGACCGTGACGGTGAACCCGGCCGCAGCCGCCGACACCCTGGCGATCACAAAGGCTGACGTGAAGGCAGGTTCCAACAACCGCTTCTCCTGGGACTTCGAAGGCACGACCTCGCGGCCTGCGGGCAACCAGATCCGCATTGAAGTCGCCAGCGCCCAGGGCGTCGTCCCGCTGGGCACCGCCGCGCCGGGGCCGAATGGGAAGTGGAGGTTGTCGGTGAATAACTCCACCGCCGTCGTTCCCGCGGCCAACCCCAGCGTTACCGTGCGCTCCACCTTCGGCGGAGTGCGCACCGGCACCATTTCCGTACGCTGATCGCTCAGCTCCAGTTGCCCCCTGCCGCGCCATGCGGCTGGGGGATTTTTTTGTTCTGCCGCCGGACAGGCCTGAGGAATCCTGATGCATTGGATATTCGGCCCGGCACCGATGGTGGATAAAAAGAGCGTTATCCACCCTACGCACTGACTGGCCCTGTAGGGTGGATGGCGCTTTTCCATCCACCAGCGGCGCTATGCCTGCCAAACCGCCCCATAGTTGTGCACATGGTCAGCTTCCAGCAGTCGGGAAATCCTGGCGAACTTCGCACAACCGCTTGAAAAACCCCGCCATCGCCCGATAATCGCGCGCCCGGTCGTTTGCCCAGAGCATCCTGGCGCCCTTTTTGCTCGCCGGCAGACCTGACCAATCAGACAAGTTCTACGCAGATAGACACAGCTAAAAACCACTGGAGCCAAACCCGATGAACCGCGTCTTTTCTTCCCTGATGCTCGCTGGCGGCCTGCTGGCAGCCGGCAATGCCATGGCCGACGGCCCCCTGCTCT
Organism: Metapseudomonas resinovorans; assembly: GCF_002003485.1. Taxonomy (GTDB): domain Bacteria; phylum Pseudomonadota; class Gammaproteobacteria; order Pseudomonadales; family Pseudomonadaceae; genus Metapseudomonas; species Metapseudomonas resinovorans_D. Next base: position 4,128 of record NZ_BDMA01000090.1, on the reverse strand, counting down.
GGCAGGACAACAGCCTGACTTACCTCTATGGCAAGGATTTCCAGATCAACCCTGAAATCCAGCAGACCTTCACCTTCGAGCACGCCAGCGGCTGGACCTTCGGCGACCTGTTCATTTTCGTCGACCAGATCAACTACAACGGCGAGGAAGACGCCAACGCCGGCAAGAACACCTACTACGGCGAGATTTCCCCGCGCCTGTCCTTCGGCAAGATCTTCGACCAGAAGCTGGAATTCGGCCCCATCAGCGACGTGCTGCTGGCGGCGACCTACGAGCGCGGCGAGAACCGCAACCAGAACTACCTGATCGGCCCGGGCTTCGACCTCAAGCTCCCCGGCTTCGATTACTTCCAGCTGAACTTCTACTACCGCAAGCCCGACGGCATCACCAACTACCCGTCCGGCCAGTGGCAGGTCACCCCGGTGTGGTCCTACACCATTCCGGTGGGTAATTCCGACGTCGTGATCGACGGCTTCATGGACTGGGTGTGGAACAACAAGGACGCCACTTCCGACCGTCCAAACGACCTGCACGCCAACCTGCACTTCAACCCGCAGATCAAGTACGACCTGGGCAAGGCCATGGGCTGGAGCGCGGTGAAGCACTTCTACGTCGGCGTCGAGTACGACTACTGGAAGAACAAGTACGCCATCGACGACAACAGCTTCCTCGGCGACGACATCCTCGGTGGCACCGACCAGAACACCTTCAGCCTGCTGGCCAAGGTGCACTTCTGATGATTGCGGGGCCCGGCACATTGTCGGGCCCTTCTGTCTTGCGCCATGGAAAAGGCGGGTGGAGAATGCGCGGCAGTCCCAGCCTGCAGTCAGAAAAGGAATGTTCCGATGGCCAGCGACAGCGCCCAAGCCTCCTCGCACACCCGCGGTGAGAAACTGGTCTCCAGCGCCTGGATCGCCCTCGGCATCATCATCCCCTTCAGCTGCCTGTTCTCCGACGAATCCTTCGACTTCTCCGCCAGCCTGGCGCTGCTTTCCCTGATCACCCTCTGCGCCGCCTTCGCCTGCTGGCCGAAGCTCTTCATCACCCCCATCAACTACCGCAAGCTCTGCGACGAAGTGCCCCGCAACAGCTCGATTGCCATGGCCGTGTTCGTCGGCCTCACGGTGCTGCGCGGCTTCGTCGAACTGGTGGCCTGATCTCTTCGGCGCGGTATCCCGTAGGTTGGTGCGGGCGGCGTTCCGTCAGAGCGCAGCGAAGCCCAACATTCGGAAGCGACCTTTGCGTTGGGCTTCGCGTAGCTCAGCCACAACCTACCTCAACGAGCTACGACTCCTCCTCCGTAGGATGGCGTAGAGCGAAGCGAAACCCATCAGCCTCAGCAGCATTCCCCCAAAGAAAAAGCCCCGCACTTGGCGGGGCTTTTTCATCGCGGGAGCGATCAGGCGCTGGCGGGAGCCACGCCGATGATCTCGGCCCGGCTGCGCACCAGTTGCGGCAGCAGCGAACCCACGACCATGCCCATCCAGCTGAACAGCAAGCCAGCCAATTGCGGCGGCCAGAAATCGGTTTCCTGATAGGTCATTTCCAGCAGCCCCCAGGAGCCGAGGCCGGCGAAGATGGCCAGCAGTGCGCCCTGGGTAGTGGCGCGCTTCCAGAACAGACCAGCGAACAGCGGCACGGCGGCGGCGACCAGGGTCACCTTGTATGCGTTGCCGACCATCTCGTAGATGCTGGAGTTGGAGTTCAGGGCGAACAGGCCAGTGGCGAAGGTCATCGCCAGCACGCTGCAACGCATGGCCAGCAGGGCCTGGCGGTCAGTCATGTCGGGGATGAAACGCTTGAGGATGTTCTCGGTGAAGGTCACCGACGGCGCCAGCAGGGTGCCGGAGGCGGTGGACATGATCGCCGAGAGGATGGCGCCGAAGAACATGATCTGGGCGAACAGCGGGGTGCGTTCCAGGATCAGGCGCGGCAGGATCATCTGCGAATCCTCGGCCAGCCAATGCTGCACCATCGCCGGGTCGATCATCTTGGCCGAGTAGGCGAGGAAGATCGGCAACATGCAGAAGCACAGGTAGAAGCAGGCACCGGTCATGGAGGCGCGGGCAGCGATGTTCTCGCTCTTGGCCGACATCACGCGGGCGTACACGTCCTGTTGCGGGATGGAGCCAAACATCATGGTCACTGCGGCAGCGAGGAAGGCGACGATGTCCTTGGCCGACGTACCGTGAATGAAGGCGAACTTGCCTTCGTTCGCGGCCTGGCTGATCACGGCTGCAGGGCCGCCCGCCATGTCACCGACCAGCCAGGTCAGGTAGAACAGGCCGACGACGATGATGATCATCTGCAGGAAGTCGGTCATTGCCACCGACCACATGCCGCCGAACAGCGTGTGCAGCAGGACGATGAAGGTGCCGATCATCATGCCCTGGGTGGTGGTCAGGGCGCCGTCGGACAGCACGCTGAAGACCACGCCCAGCGCGGTGAGCTGCGCAGCGACCCAGCCGAGGTAGGACGCAATGATCACCAGACTGGTGAGCAGTTCCACGTTCGGGCCGAAGCGCTTGCGGAAGAAGTCACCGATGGTGAGCAGGTTGAGGCGATAGAGCGGACGGGCGAATACCAGGCCCACCAGCATCAGGCACCCGAAGGAGCCGAAGGGGTCTTCGATGATCCCGGCGAAGCCTTCTTCGAGGAAGGTCGCGGGAATGCCCAGCACGGCTTCCGAGCCGAACCAGGTGGCGAACACCATCGCCACGACCAGGGGGAAAGACATACTCCGGCCGCCGGAAGCGAAGTCCGTGGAGTTCTTGACGCGAGTGGAGGCGTAGAAGCCGACAGCGACAGTGATCAGCAGATAGATCGCAACAAACCAGATAAGCATTTGTTCTTGTTCCAGAGGCACGCTCGTCGAGGCCGGAAAAAACCTGGGAGTCCGGAGTTCGACTGACGGAGTTTTTGTTATTGACGCGGAAGGGCCCGATACAGCGCGAGGCAGGCGGGTACCACGGAGGCGCAGTCTGCCAAAGACGTAAAATATGTCAAACAATTACCGCGCCGATGAGCAAAAAAATCGACAGGATGCGTGCCTCATTGCAGAGCAGCCAGACTCACAAAGCCTTGAATTTAAAGGCGTCGTAACGTCAGCTTGTGACTCGTCAGTTTTTTATTTTTTACATGCACTGTTTATTAAGAACGACACCAAACTACCGTTCATCGTCAACAGGAAGTCATCTGCTAGCATCCAGGCGTCATCGTCATGGAGCCTTCGTGCATGTACGCGCTGAACCCGCAACAGACTGAGTCCTACCTGCGTCACCTGGACATCCCCGCTCCGCAGCAGCCCGACCTCGCCAGCCTCGACCGCCTCATCGCCGCCCATCAGCGCCGGGTGGCCTTCGAGAACGTCGATGTCCTGCTCGACCGCGCCGTTCACATCGATGCCGATGCGGTATTCGCCAAGGTGGTGGAGCGCCAACGCGGCGGGTACTGCTACGAGCTGAACAACCTCTTTGCGCGCCTGCTGCTCGCCCTCGGCTACCAGCTCGAACTGCTGGGGGGCCGCGTGCGCTGGGGCCTGCCGCTGGATGCGCCGCAGACCATGCTTTCCCACCTGATGCTGCGTGTGCTGCTGCCCGAAGGCCCCTACCTGGCGGACGTCGGCTTCGGCTCCGCCACGCCCTGGCGCGCCGTGCCCCTGGTGGGTGAGATGCCCGACGACCTTCCCTACCGTCTGCGCCCGCAGGAGGATGGAACCGGTGAGGTGCAGCTGGAAAACTTCCGCACGGAAAGCGGCTGGGCGGCCTGCTATCGCTTCGGACCGGAGGTGAACGCCTGGGTCGATTGCATTCCGCGCAACTGGTACACCTCCACCCACCCGAACAGCGTATTCCGGCAGATGCTGATGACCGCTCGCAGCGAAGGCGAATGGCGCCTGACCCTGGCCAACGGCACCTTCAACAAGCGCCACCGCGATGGCCGCGTGGAAAGCCGTCGGATCGAGGATGCGGCCGAACTGGTCGAGGTGCTGAGAAACGACTTCCTGCTGAACCTCACGGACGACGAGATCGAGCCGCTTCGCCAGCGCCTGGATGGCCTGCTCAACGGCTGACGGTAGGGTGCGCTGCGTGTTCAGCCGGGGGACATAGGTAACGGGTGTCGGGAGAC